>JBIPNK010000171.1:0-8127 GCA_044373365.1 Chitinophagaceae bacterium | reverse complement strand
CCCACCCAAGTCAGCGCAACGACCTTCAGCGAGAATCCGATCATCCGCTATTCCTCTGGAGATCTCCCTCCGACGCTTACGATTGCGAATACGGGACTGATCACCGGAACCCCACAGGGATCGGCCGACGGGACCGTTACGATCGCGGCGTTTACGAACTATTCCTCGGGGGGCAATACGTATTCGTACACCCTCACCGATGATGCTGTTCTCCTTCAGCCTGCAGTGTATACGACAACAACGGCTCCGGGAGGAAATGTCTCCATTCCGATTACCGGGTACAGCCTCAGCGCCCTGACGGTGAGCAACTATCGGTTCTCCAATGCATTCCCCTATGGACTCAGCATCAATCCGATCACCGGGCTTCTCTCGGGCACGCTGGCCTCCTCGCTTCCCCGGGATGTCTGTTTTACGCTCATCGGAAGCGCCGGGATCGTGGACGGGTCGCTCAACGGAGTCATGCACACAGACAATCTCACTGTCACTCGGGCTCAGCTCATTGAACTTCAAGAGCAGTCGAACCTCCGGGTGTATTCAAGCGACGACCTCGGGTCAAACTGGACCCTGGCGTTCTCGAGCAATGCACTCGTCGCAGGGCGCATTGGGGTGAACGGTGTCGATACGTATCTCATTCCGACGTCTAGCGATCTGGTTCTGCGGTCGTCCACTGGGACTAGCTATACGACCTCGTCGCTCGGGCAATCGGCCTTCAGTCCGTTGATGACCGGCGTGGCGTATGACTCGGGTTCCTCAACGTGGTGGGTTGGGGGGACCCTCTCCAATGGAACACGGTCCGTGCGCGTGTTCAAGAGTCTCAATGATGGAGCCACGTGGGACGCAGGAACACCAGTCGCGGGAGTCCAAGACCGCTCTGGAAATGCGGACCCGGCCCCAGGGGTCTACGATGCCTATCTCTACGGAGGTGTCGACCTCGCGTATCAGAGTGGGGTCCTCCTTCTCGGCGGTCAGCAGATTGCACGCTCCTCCGATGGCGGGGCAACCTGGACGACAATCCCCTCGGGTCTCATCGAAGTCGCACGATTTTCGCTCGACCAAGGGACTGTCTGGCTGGCCGTAGGCAGCTCGTTGTATTCGTCGACGACCGACAACACCTATACCTCTGATGCGACGACCATCGTCTACTCGACAGACCAGGGCCTCACCTGGACCGCTGCACCGGGGGGATTCAACATGAACGCCTATGAAGTTGCGTACGGCGGCGGGGTTTGGCTTGCCTCGGGACTCGACTGGACCGGAAGCGCCTTCGTCCAGCGGATTCGCTATTCATTTGATGGACTGACGTGGTCCAGTCTAACCTCCGTGCCCTCGCATACGTACGGAACAACACTAGACCTGCGCCCTCCGGGGGGTCTTGGTGTGTTTGGGTATGACCAAACTGACTGGAAAATTATCCGAACTCCCGAGGACGGGACTGCAACGCTCTACTCGCATCCCGCAGATATTCCCATTGACTCAGGGTGGACGACAACGACAATTACAAGCGAGTTCCCGGGGATTGACGTTTTCTCCCGCTTCTCTTCATATGCCGTACAAACCATCGACCCAGGTGCCGACGTGACGACCATCACCTTCCCGTTCCCAGATACGGGCCCGACCTTTGTGTCTCCGGCCCAGTCTACGTATGTCGTCTGGCAGTACATGCCCATTCCAACGATCACCTTTACGGCCCTCGGGACTGGGATTGTCTATTTCGCGTCCGCCCTTCCGGTTGGGTTGGTCTGGGATGGGACAACCCGCAGCATCTCAGGAGCCCCGATGCGCACAGGGAACCAGACCTTTACAGTCTACGCAAAAAACTCCGGCATCACCGCCTTCACCGTCACGTTTATCGTGGAGGTGCCGCGGATCGTCAAACGTCAGACTGGGGCAGGAGCCTATACAAGTCTGGTTCGTCAGTATACCGAAGTCAATGCAGCCCAAGCTGCGCGCGATACCCGTGCGCTTCCCAATGAATCTCGGACCCTGGGTGAATTCGCATCACCCTATCCGCCTTCCGTCATCACCCCGTCTAACTGCCCGTGTTAGAACTCCATGTCCTTGAACTGCATCTGCCCGACCACCCCGAGGTGGTTGCGGACGGTGCCCTCCGTGGACTCGTAGACGAACTTGGTCTCCGGGTCCACAAGGTACTCCACACCCTTGAACTCCACCACATCAAACTCCGTCGGGGCAGCCGCGAGCGGCAGCGGCTCCGGCCTCAGGAACGCCCGGATGTGGTCATCCAGCGGCTTCCCGCTCCACTCCTCCGCGGACATCCCGTTCGCGTAGGCGAGGAACTCCTTGTCGCGGGGCTCCACCTTGAGCTCCTCCGCGATCTGCTTGATGTGCTTCTTGTGGGTCGGCGTGAGCTTCTCCACGTTGACCGGCCCCTCGGCCTTGACCGCCTTGGGCTTGGGGCCCGGCTTCTTCTTGGCCGCCACCGGCTCAGCCCCGGCACCGGCGTTGGAGACCGGCACCGGCTCCGGCGCGACCTCCGTCTTGACCTCCTTCTTGGGCGCCTTGGCCTTCTTGGGCTTGGGCGCCTCGGCAGCCGGAGCGATCGTCAGCTCCGCGACCGCCGCCGTGAGCGCGGCAACATCCGCGTCCTCCTCCGTCTTGGCCTTCTTGGCCTTCTTGGGCGCTGCCGGGGCAGCCGCCTTCCTCGCCTTCGTGGGCGTTCCAGTGGGCTCCGAGACCGGTGCGTGCGCGGCACCCGTGCTCAGTCCCAGCTCCTGAAGGAGCGCCGCCGTGAATGCGTCACGCGCCTCGTCCGCAGACGGGCCGTCCTCGCGATCCAGGGCGGGGTTGGTCATGGAGACCTTGATGATAGCGGCAGTGATGAGTGCAGAGAGAGTGGCCATTGTGACTGTGGTATGTGTATGACTCGGGGTACTCTCCCTTCTGTTTGTGGGGAACCGATCCGTTTTTGTCACCAGAAAACGGACGAGACCGGCCCAGAGACCGTGGTCCTACACAAATGTCTGCCACGACCCCCAATGAGATGCGTACCTATGGCCTTGCGGCTGCTGCCCTCCCTGAGCTTGCCTCTGCCTGGGCTGCCCGGTCAACTGCCCTCGCTCGCGAGAAGTATGAAGCCTACGGAGACCTGCTCTATGCCCACCTGCTGGAGGAGCTCGTTCCGCGGAAGGAGGTCTTCTTCAACGGCCTCTTGACTGCGATTGCCACGGCCATCACGCGGAAGGACATTGAGGTTCCGATCTGGGCCTACACCGCCTGCTACTCCAAGATCCGCGAAGAGCCTCTGCATGAG
The DNA here is from genome assembly GCA_044373365.1 of Chitinophagaceae bacterium. GTDB lineage: Bacteria > Bacteroidota > Bacteroidia > Chitinophagales > Chitinophagaceae > Pollutibacter. The sequence goes on along the minus strand of JBIPNK010000171.1, from coordinate 4,856 downwards.
ACTCGGATTGGAACCCGGACCCTGGGCGTTCGCTCGCTCCCACTGGTCTCCGTCTACAAGGTGTTCCAGCACACGGATGTCCTGGCCCGCCTGGCCGCCGCCTTCGGGGCTGACTTCTACATCTATGACCGCCACGTCAGCATCCTGAGTGAGGACGACGAGCGGGCCCAGACCTCGCGTGAGCTTGTTCTCGCCTACTACCCGAGTGGTCTTCCTCCCCATCTCCTGAACAAGACCGTGGACGCCTACAATCGCAACTTCAACCGTGCGCCCTACTCCCCTGCCTGGGCAGAGATCACAGAGGTGCTGGGCCCCCTGGAGACTCCACCGTCAAGCCCGATCAGCACCCCTCCTCAGCTTCCCCGTCGGACCTAGGGGTGACAAAAACGGATCCGTTCGGGGCAGACAAGAGGACAGTACCCCCCGCTCTACACATTCACTCACACTCACACGAATCCAATGGAGCTCTCTCTCGCCAACGACTTTGACAACACCAAGCCGTGGGGCGACATGCTGTATGAGGAGCAGCAGAACAGGAAGACGGCGATCCTCCGCATGTCCGAGCCCGAGTGGCTCGCGTGCGTCAACGCCTACTTCAACACCCTCCGTGGCAACGGACGCTCTCTCATCTCCGCCCTCGCCTGGGCCTCGGAGGTGTCGGAGCTCCGCACGAAGGCTCAGTCTGCGGTGCCCGTTCCGGCGCCCCAGAGGACGGAGGCCGAGCGCGACTGGCGCGTCTGGCAGGATATGGTGGAGGAGCCGTGGAAGTACGGCTCTGACATCGGCGAGTGGCTCGCGCTCGACGCTGAGGTCCGGTCTGGACCCAAGCGGTGGCGCGTGGACGCCTACTGGTACAGCAAGGTGCGCGAGCTGGAGGAGATCGCCGGGACCGAGGCGGCCACCAAGCTCCAGTCCCTCTGGCGCGGGTTCACGACCCGCCGCGAGCTGGCGCCGCACTTCAACTGCTCCCGCTGCCTCTGCCACCGCCGCTGCTTCACCGAGTGGACGGAGCCGGGCAGCTACATCTGCGATGGCTGCGACGTGGAGTGGACCACGCTCATGAAGGTCCTCGGCCACGAGCTGGAGCAGGAGGAGGAGCGGGCGCTCTACGACGCGGAGCTCCTCCTGGAGGCCGACACGGCGAACGAGGTCTGCGGCGACTGCGGCGATGACGAGGCCATGTATGGCAACAGCATCGGCGACGCCTGGCTCTGCCCGTCGTGCCTCCACGACTGGGAGGGCTGCGAGGGCTGCGGAAAGGCCTATCTCATCGGAACCGAGTGCGACAACCACTGCTCGTGGTGCGGCGACTCGCTGGAGGGGCTCCGGGCGACGGGCGGCTACTGCGGACGCGAGTGTGCGACGGAGGCGGCGCGGATGGACATGAAGCACTAAACCAAAAACCATAAATAGGCGGCGGGAATGGGAGAACGTCCCTCAGGGGTGGGAGACGTTTTTCTCATACCCGCTTGGTCCTCACGTAGTACGCGTTGAGCCCCGTCACTTCAAAGAGAAGGTGGAAGGCCGCGCCCGCCACAAAGAGGGTCACCCACTTTCCATACGACCCCACCACGGTTTCGGCGGCCCAGTACAGCGGCAGGAGAACCAGACCCACGATCAGAGCTTCAAGCAGAACGTTCATGAAAACGGATTATGCTTCTGCCGAGAAAAGAGTCCATCACGATGCGGACCCTTGACAATGCTCTTTCGGATACACTGGAGGGCTTTGTGGCGCACCTGGATGCGAGGATTCTTCCTGACCCCGACATTCCCACGCGATGGAGGATTCAAGTGGAAGATCGCCAGGCTCCCGGATCCCTCCTTGAGGTTGAAATCCTGAACCTCAATGGCGAGGCTGTTGGCTGTGTCCTTCAGCGCACACAGGTTCCCTTCCGGACCATGCGTCTCTTTATGAACCGTCTCATGGATGCACTGGACGATGGCGCATCTCCCCCAGGAGGCTCCCCTAGAGTTTCGTAACCTTCTCTGCGACGACTTTGATGAGGACGACTTTCTCCCCGACCTTGATGGAACATCCGTGCACTTCCGGTGTGCGACAGGCTGTACAGAAGACACCACCACATCCACACTTGAACTCTAGGTGGCTTTTCTTCTTACAGTGTCCGCACTTCATTCGTTGGCGTTGGCTTCGGTACGACAACCACGTCGGTTTTCCGGCATCCGCAGGGCATCGGGGCACAGGGCGCGACACAGATGTCAAGCTTCGTGGACCCCGGGCAGGCGAGGTGACGGAGACTGGACTCGCGATAGATACACCCTGAGGCACAGAGACTCTTGACCGCCGGGCCGAGGGAACACACCTTGCGAAGCATTTGTCGTTTCAGGAGTCTGCAGTGAAAATCTGTTCTGAAGACAATGCGGTACGCGACAGTCGTGGATCCTGGAGTGGACTACGACCCCCGTCAGTTTGCGAACGAGATTGATGTGTATCTGGCCGACCCCGACGGGTGGCTCTCCCGTGGCGTCACGTTTACGCGGGTGGCGGACTCGTCCAAGGCCCACGTCGTCATCCATCTCACGGCCGCGTCTAGGATGAAGGCCATCGGATGCGATTCGCATTTGTCCTGCGCCGAATTCCATGGACGTCAGGTCCATTTGAATGCGAAGCGGTGGGGAGAAGGAGCGCCTCCAAGTGGGCTTCGGTTAGAAGCCTACCGGCAGTACATGGTGACCCACGAACTGGGTCATATTTTGGGCTACGACCACTCGCGCTGCCCCGGAAAGGGAGTCCCGGCTCCGATTATGCTTCAGCAGACCATGGGAATTGGTCAGTGCAACCCAAATACAGCGGTCACACCGTATGATAGAAAATGATGTATATCGTCTTTCCCCGGGGGGACCTGGGCTGGGACGACATTCAGATCCAGTCCACCTTTGCGGCGGTCGAACGTCTCCTCCACGCAGGGACGTTTGCGATTGCCTATGAGGGGACGGACGAGCTAGTTCCGGTCTGGTTGTTTCAACTAGAGCAGGGGCGGATTCGGAGATATCCGGTTAATCGGTGACCTTGAGGATCAGAACGCCTCCCGCAATCATCGCAATCGCAAAGAAGTCGTGGAGGTGGAGCACCTCCTTGAAGAGCATCGTCCCGACCACCGTCGTTGCGACAACCGAGAGTCCGGACCAGAGCGCGTTCGTCATCGCCATTCCGGTTGAATTAAAGGTCGTCCGAAGCAGAAACCCAACCATGGCATAAAAGAGAATTCCGACTGCAAACCATGCGTTGCTCTCAACGCTTCGTTTGAAGCACGACATCGCCATCGTCTCCATCATGACGATGAGAAGAACGTACCAGTAGATGTGGGGGATCTGCATTATGTTAGGGTGCGAAACTATGCTCGCGGAGGAGTCGACGCATCATAGCAGGCTCTTCCATCCGGTCTCCACGATAGCCTTCATGATGTTTCATGCGGAAATGAAAGGACCCCGGAGGAATCTTGTCGCGATGGTCATCGTAGTGCGCAAGACTCACAAAGTCCACGCGAGGGAGACTCTGCGGAGCAATCCCAACGGACAAGAGAACCGCGGCAACTGCGACATCGTCATAGTCTTGAAGGGTTCGTCCACGATGGGCGTGGGTAAGAAACACGTCCGCAACATCCGAACTCAAAATGAACCCGGCGCCTGAGGCAAACACAAGTCCAGACGCCTCGTGGGTCACCAGTTGTCCGGCGTAGACTCGCTCTCGGGGGGCTGTCGCAAGATACCTGAGGAGATTCGGAAAGTGCCAGACCGAGGACAGGTTCGTCCGAACGACATAGTCGTAGCGCCGTCGGGAGAGGAAGAAGTGCATGGCCTCAACCGTCTTTTGAAAGATCGTCCCATAGCGCTCATACCCCCGAAGCGTAAGCGTATCCTGCGAGAGGAGGGGGACAAACGTGAGCGGGGCATATCGAATGAAGTAACAGTCAACCTCTGGATGGGACTTCATATACGTCCGCCAGACCTCACGTTGATGGGCATAGACTGGAAAGGTGTCGCTGGAAATCACCAGCATCAACACTTTCATTTAGTCTTTAGTTAGAATACGCGAGGCCACCCATGCCGCTCATGATGCGGAGGATGTTGTAGTTGACGGCATAGAGGCGGAAGTTGTAGGGGTAGGCCTTGCTGGGGTACGAGCCGTTGTCGGTGGAGCCGCGAACACTGTCAATCACGAGGGTCGCGTTGTCAATGCGGCTGAAGTTGCAGGTGCCCGACGGCTGGTGCTCCTCCGGGGCAATCGCGAAGGAGTAGACGTTGATCGGGTTGGGGTCGGCGCGGGCGATGATCGTGCTGACGTCGAGTGCCACCCGCGCATACGCACCGCCGGTGTGGTGCTGGTAGGGCTGAACCTTCCAGAAATAGTCGCCATAGCGCTCCTCAAAGCGATCCTGGCCGTTGATCTGGATGCGGCAGCGGTTGACGATGTCATTGTAGCTGAACGGCTGCGTGTAGGGCTGCTGAACGAACCCACCGCCGTCGGCCGGGAGAGAGCAGTCCGTCTTGCGCGCATCCTGGAAGACCCAGATGAGCTCCTTGACGGGGTGGTTGAGGGTGAGGTCAATGCGCTCCGACGCGGAGGTGATCTGCTGCTGGCCCTCAAACTGGAGCTGCTCAATGAGGTACTCATGAGACTCCTGGGCGAACCGACGACGCTCCTCCACATCCAGGTAGATGTAGTCGATGTAGAGCGCCATGTCCTTGGGGGCAGGGAGGGAGGCGGCCGCCGCGGCCAGAGACCCGGCCTTGGAGAGAGACCCGACCGCAGTGGTGGTTCCAGTGACGTTGTACGCCGCCAGGTTGATCGCATCGTTGAGCGTGATGTTGAAGCGAACCTCGTGGTACTGGAGGGC
>JBIPNK010000167.1:0-7814 GCA_044373365.1 Chitinophagaceae bacterium | reverse complement strand
CTATGAACTCTAAGGTTATGTTTCGGTTTCCACTTCCCGTGATAATGTATACATCTACAATAAGCCGTTTCGTAAGGTCTGCTAAGTTTACGTTGGGTGGAATAAATAACGAAAACGCACTCATAGTCTGACCTGTAATAACAGCGATCGAAGCAGCAGCACCACTGGAAATCAACGTCTTGTTGCTTGTTCCGTCCGCATCCACAGACGACAAATCGATATAAAGCGACTGGTTGACTTGCCCAACAGTATACAAGTGAAACAGCCAAAAACCCTCTTCAATATGCGTAGACGGCACAAGTCCAACTTCAGACAAGAATGTTGCGATAAAGACGGTTTGATTGTTCGCCGTGTCTGTGATGAGTGTTTGTGCTCCTGTATTCGGTGTCAGTGTTATTGTTCCGGCGATGGGTGTTCCCGTATATGCACCTCCCGCCGTATCCAAATAAAACACACGTCCGGCGGATGTTCCTGCTTCACCTTGAATTCCTTGCGGTCCAGTTGGACCTGTAACAGTAGATGCGGAACCCGTGGGACCCGTGGCACCCGTTGGACCTGTTACTGTAGATGCGGCACCTGTAGGACCTGTAACAGTAGATGCGGAACCCGTGGGACCTGTGACGCCCTGAACTCCCTGAATTCCCTGAATACCCTGCGGTCCCGTGTTACCTGCAGTTCCCTGTGGACCTGCAACTCCGGGTGTGCCTTGGATTCCTTGAATTCCCTGGGGACCTGTGTCGCCATATCCCATCGGACCTGTAGCTCCCGTAGCTCCAGTTGCACCTGTGTCGCCAGTGTTACCCGTTGTGCCGATAAATCCATCCGTACCCCTGGGACCTGTTGCACCTGTGGCACCCGTCATACCCGTGGCTCCCCTAGCTCCTGTGGCCCCCGTGGGTCCGGTTGCACCTGTGGCTCCGGTTGCACCATCAACACCCTGATATCCAGTAGCACCTGTTGCTCCGGTTGCCCCCGTGGGTCCTGTAGCTCCGGTTGCACCATCAACACCCTGATATCCAGTAGCACCTGTTGCTCCGGTTGCCCCCGTGGGTCCAGTAGGCCCCGTGGGTCCCGTGACAAAAGACGGTGCTCCGGTTGGTCCGGTCGGACCCGTATTGCCCGTAGGACCCGTGTTACCTGTGAATCCCGTGACAAAGGATGGTGCTCCAGTCGGTCCCGTGTTACCCGTAGGACCCGTGTTGCCCGTGGGTCCCGTGACAAAGGACGGTGCTCCAGTCGGCCCGGTGTTGCCCGTAGGTCCCGTGGGTCCTGTCCATCCTGTAGGACCCGTGTTACCTGTCGGTCCAGTATTACCGGTCGGTCCAGTGTTACCTGTCCATCCTGTAGGCCCCGTGTTACCTGTCGGCCCGGTGTTGCCCGTAGGTCCCGTGGGTCCTGTCCATCCTGTAGGCCCCGTGTTACCTGTCGGTCCCGTGGGTCCTACGGATCCAACGGACACGAGTGTCGTGTGGACGTGACTGATCGTATTGTCACGCATTCCGATCGTGGCGGTTGTTCCAGGGGGAGTTGACATATGAAGCTGAATGGTGACATCCGTCGTATAGGTATGTGCTGGAACGTAGAGAGAATAGACATATTGCTGCATTGCAGCGGGATTGTCGATTGCAGTGTCATCTACCAAGCCCCCATCCTCTACGAGCGTGGCTCCATCGTAGACATCAAAGTAATAGGTGGGCGGGCTTGCTATGTTGTTCGTGGTTGCATAGAGCGTCAAGTCCCAAAAACCGCTAACGGCCACGGTTCCGGGTAGGGAGGATGCGGGGATCCTGAACGTCGCAACCAACGAATCTGCTAGGCCAGCCGGCACATTGATGAGTGTCTGAGGTCCCGCGTTGAACAATGTGAGGAGAGATCCCGCCAAGGTGGTTCCGGAATAGGTCGTTGTTGGTGAATAATCCACTTGCATGATCAAGCCTCCCGACACACCTGGAATACCCTGACCTCCAGTGGGACCCAGTCCAGCTGTGAGCATGACTGCGTTGAAAAAGGTGTTGATGCCCGCTATGACGAACGAACCAGCCGAAGTCGCTGTTATGTAGATGGCATCTGTGGTGCCGTTGAAGTAGATTGTTTTTGTGCCCTCCACCGTCACACTGTCCTGGGGAACCGTCATGGAATACAATACAGATCCGTCAAGCGAGACGTATTGAACCGTGTGGGTGCCCGTTCCGGAGTCAAACTGAACGGACACTGTGATGATGTAAAATCCAGGAAAGTTGGGGCGAAACGTTCCAAGTGTGAGCCATCCATTGGGATCGTGTGAATCCTCAAAGGGGATGATCAGCGTGTCAAGCGACGGTGGCATATTGCTGGTCAAGACCCCATTCGCAAGATACGATGTAGGGAACAGTCCAGTTCCTGCAGGGCCCTGTGGACCCGTGTATCCGACACTACCCGTGGGTCCTGTCCATCCTGTCGGGCCCGTAGCACCCGTCATGCCCGTGTTGCCCGTGGGTCCCGTCCGGCCCGTAGGTCCGGTCTGTCCAGTGTTGCCCGTGGGTCCCGTGTTGCCCGTCGGTCCAGTGGGACCCGTGTTACCTGTCGGTCCAGTATTGCCGGTCGGCCCCGTATTTCCAGTGGGACCCGTATTTCCAGTCGGACCCGTGTTACCCGTAGGTCCCGTGTTGCCTGTCCAACCCGTGGGTCCCGTATTTCCCGTAGGTCCGGTATTTCCCGTCGGACCAGTATTTCCCGTGGGACCTGTCCAGCCCGTAGGACCCGTGTTTCCCGTGGGTCCGGTATTTCCGGTCGGTCCGGTGTTGCCCGTGGATCCTGTTTCTCCTGTGGCACCTGTGGCTCCTGTTTCTCCTGTGGCACCCGTCATGCCCGTGGGTCCCGTGGGTCCAGTGTTACCTGTCGGTCCAGTGTTACCCGTAGGTCCCGTGTTGCCCGTGGGTCCCGTATTACCGGTCCATCCTGTGGGACCCGTGTTACCAGTCGGTCCAGTATTACCCGTAGGACCCGTGTTTCCAGTCGGTCCAGTCCATCCAGTCGGTCCCGTGTTACCCGTAGGACCCGTGTTACCTGTCGGTCCAGTCCAGCCAGTCGGACCGGTCTGCCCAGTGTTGCCGGTAGGACCCGTGTTACCTGTCGGTCCCGTCCAGCCGGTGGGGCCTGTCTCTCCCGTATTACCCGTAGGACCCGTGTTTCCCGTGGGGCCAGTCCAACCCGTCGGACCGGTGTTTCCAGTCGGCCCGGTGTTGCCCGTCCAACCTGTGGGACCCGTAGCACCCGTCATACCTGTGGCACCCGTGGCACCCGTCATGCCCGTAGGTCCGGTAAAGGTATATCCAACCGGTCCACGAGGACCCACCGGACCCGATGGACCTGTGTAGCCGATTGCACCCGTTGCACCGTTAAACCCTGTCAGGGGTGCAAGTGTCATCTGCGAGTTGCCACCGGACACCGTGGATGCAGCTGAGCTGTTCACGTAGATACCCACCGATGCACCTGCAGGGACATTGATGATGGCCGTTGACGCAACGAAGGCCGCTGTTCCAACTGAAAACTGCCCATACATCTCGCCCTGCCGATAGGTGGGGGGAGTAAACGCGTCAATGTAGAGTCCCGCATAGGTGTAGACTACCGTGCTTCCCGTGTATCCCGCGAAGTTGATATACCAGTCCAACAACACGGGTGCAGCTGCACTGGTGGTATTTGTGAAGACGTAGTTGACTCCTGACAAGACAAAGCCGGTTGTCCCTACAGTGTTGGTGCTATCAACCGTGTCAAAGATAACCAGCTGATCCTGTCCTGCAGGAAGTGTCTGACTATCTGTCGTAGTGTAGGCCAGCAAGGCTGCCGGAAGAGGTGCATAGGATCCTGTAGGACCTGTGACGCCTGTGGGACCCGGAGTCGTGGACACCGGACCCGCTGGACCTGTGAAGGCAACAGACGTAAGTTTCTTGATGTTCACAATCACCGACGGAGCGGCCGGACCTGAGCCGTGGGTGTCTATGTCAAATGCGTAGATGAAGACGTTTGCAGACGCTGTTGTCATGGCAAACTCAACGTAGTCTCCGGCATTGAGCACGTTCATATACGGAACGGCTATCAGCGAGGCTGCAGAAGCACTTGGAGGTATGAGAAGACCGCCGTTGGTATCTGGAACGTCCACACCATTGATCTTCAGCCATGTGTAGGCATTGGTGGGCGTAGGATTCGTATTGTTAACCTGAATGGAGGTGATCATCTCGTAGGTTCCGGATTCAGTGATGTAGATCCTCGTGATGTCTCCTGAACCGTTCGGACCCAGATAGGTTCCCGATTGGACGTAGGTGGCATTCCACGGAATCAGCGTCGTGGACCCGTTCTGCACCGGAAGGGACAGCGAGTAGCCGTAGCTGGATGCAACAGGAGTTCCCGCGTATCCTGGAGGTCCTGTGGGGCCTGTGTAACCCGTGCCAGTCCCACTTCCAGTCCCAGTCCCGACATACGGCAGCTGGTTCCACGAACGCGTGCCGTCTCCAATCTTCATCTGACCTGTGTCGGTCTCCACACCCGGCTCTCCGGCATACAGAATCGGGCTTACGTACCGCCAGTTGTATGCAGTGTCTCTGCGTAACTGGAATTTGATCGGTGACGTCAAGCACTGTGCCGACATTATTATACTTCACACACATTTGCATCGGCGTTCCCACCGTCCAGCACAACCCCTGCACCCTCGTTTGCATCGTAGACCTGGCAATAGGCTGCCATAGCATCTCCGCCATCCAGGACAGCAGCACACACGGCCCGACAGCTGGTTGCGGTTGCATTGCCACCGTCTGCAATGACCTCGTAGTTCGCCCGCACATCTCCACCATCGTAGGCTGCACAATACTCGGACTTGACGTGACCACCATCCAAGACCGCCGCACACACCTCCTCCACCTTCTTGCAGACCCGAACACACTCGTCGGATAGAGAATAGACCTCCACCACACCCGTCGTGAATCCCTTGGTGTGCGTGGTCTCCTTCATGACGCGTCCAGATGCCCAGAAGCCGTCAATAGTCGCCTTCCTCCTCACGTGTTGGGTATACATGGATGCATCGCGGTTGCCACTTGACGTCACCCGTTCTTTTCCAGTGGAAATCGGAACCAAAAAACCGGGCACATTGGGCACCTGGTCCAAGACAGGAAGTTTGGAATGATGATAGGATGTGATGGCCAGGAAACTTAAAAAGAAGGCCGTGAATATCCCGGCAAGGCTAAACTTCATTATGGTTTTCTGCGATTAGATAGCGTCCACATTCACCTCATCATCCTCCTCAAAGAGGATCTCGTCCTTGACTTCCTCTTCGGCCGAGGCATCCTTGATGAACAGCCGTGCATCCGCGTCCGGCTTGATCTTGCGGTAGCGGGCGACCTGCTCCGAGGTCATGACTGCGATAATCTCGTGCGTCTTGCCACCCAGCTCCGTGTCGGCAATAATCACCAGACTGCCGATGTCCACCCACACCGACTTCTTGCCCTTTCCTCGCATGCCGCCCCGCAGCGGTGCCTGAAGCAGGCTACTCTCTCCGCGGTCATTGAAATGTGCGATCTCCATACGTCCGCATCCTAGACGCCGGACGACCTTGCCGATGAGGACACCGTCTGTGTCAGCTTCGCTGATGATATCTTCGAGCAGTGCATCTCCCTTGAGCCGATTGTTGCGAGCCTTGTTTCCCTCGGAGTTCTTCTGAGACTTGTGGCCGGAGCCGCCAGTGAGATTGCGAGGCATTTTGAACGACGAACTCTAGTTTGTTTTAGCCGCAGAGATCCATTTTGCCGGGAGTGGGGTCGTCCAAAATGGATTTCGGATCGGCAAGAAAATAGGATCTTGCCGGCTTCCACACACGAACAAAATGACGTCCATCATCATCAACAGCTTCTACCGCGCACTCTGCAGCATCAACGACTACACGCCGATCAAGGACATGGACATGAAGAAGCTAGCGGTCACGCTAGTGGATGCACTGTATCCGGAGGATGGATACGTCACGCTGGACGACGAGCCGCGGGGCAACTTCAAGATTCACATCAGCGACCAGATGTGGGCTCGGCTGCGTGAGGACGTGCAGAAGCGTCTCGCGGAGCCCGAGATCAAGGAGGAGGTCACCGAGCCGCCCAAGCAGGAGGCGGTGGTTCCGGTTGCCGCTCCGGAGCCAGTGGAGGCTCCGAAGGAGGTCAAGGAGGTCAAGGTCAAGCCGAAGATGACCAAGGAGGAGAAGGAGGCCGCGAAGGAGGCCGAGAAGGTGGCTAAGGCAGCCGCCAAGGAGGCAGAGAAGGCTGCAGCGAAGGCGGCTAAGGAGGCAGAGAAGGTCGCAGCGAAGGCCGCAGCGAAGGCGGCTCCAAAGGCCTCGTTCGTGGGCAACCTGGAGAAGCTGAACCCCACGCAGGAGAAGACGTGGAAGAAGGTCGCGGCGGAGGCCAAGGTGGAGCTGACGGATGACCACAAGAAGCGTTTCCTCGCAGCGGTGAACGCCTTGGACAACAAGGTGTACAACGCCAAGAAGCTGGAGGTTCACATGACAGAGTTCTTCGCGGCCAAGGAGCCGGAGAGCACGATCAACGATGAGATGTATCCAGTGGAATTCAATGGCAAGAACTATGGAGTGAACGACGAGGGTGTCGTCTATGAGCTGATCATGCAGGACGGAGAGGGGGTCGCCAAGAAGGTGGGCCACATCGGAATGGCAGCATTCAAGGACATGAAGCACCCCGGGAAGGAGTAGAGTAGACCGCAAGCAGACACAGCATCGCAGAAGACAAATCAATTTTTACATTAGAAGGCTCCTGCGATCAGTCGGATACGGCCGTTGGCTGAGTCTGCAACAATGAGAGCACCGCTTGATGGAATCACCGCAACTGAGGCTGGACCAAGAAAACTAGCAGCTGTCCCGACGCCGTCGGCATACCCTTGCTCGCCACCTGCAAGTGTCGTGACAATACCCGTAGGGCTGACAAGACGAATACGACTGTTCCCTGAATCAGTAACAGCAATCAGACTACTCGTGGGAAGGACTGCAATACCAAATGGAGAGGAGAATCTAGCATTTGATCCTGTGCCGTCTGCGAAAGTGCCCTCGCCACCGAAGCCGCCGCCGCCCGCAAGCGTTGTGACCACTCCCGCGAGACTGACCAGTCGGATACGGTTGTTGTATGCGTCTCCGACAGCAATCAGTTCGTTGGGAAGTACCGTGACCCCAACTGGTTGTTGGAATTTTGCGGCTGCTCCTATGCCATCTGCATACCCCGCCGTGCTGCCTGCGAGTGTGGTGACAGCACCCGTCGTGAAATCCACGAGGCGGATACGGTTGTTATTTGTGTCCGCAACAGCAATCAGACCGTTCGGAAGAAGTGCAACGTTAGTAGGAAAACTGAACTTCGCAGCTGATCCTATGCCATCTTGATACCCTTGCGTACTGCCCGCAAGTGTTGTGACAACACCCTCAGGAGTCACCAGTCGGATACGGTGGTTGAATTGGTCTGCAACGACAATTATTCCATCCGAACGCACTGCAACACCGACGGGATTATTAAAAATGGCCGCTGTCCCTGTGCCATCTGCGTAACCATAGTCGCCGTTACCCGCAAGTGTTGTGACTACACCCGCGGGAGTGATCAGTCGGATACGATTGTTCTGTGTGTCCGCAACGACAACTATCTCGTCTGAACGCACTGCAACTCCAAATGGTATCGCAAATGTGGCTCCTGTCCCTGTGCCATCTGCGTAACCATAGTCGCCACTACCTGCAAGTGTGGTCACCACGCCCGTATTGGGAGTGGGGCTATTTGGTGCCTCGGTGTATCCCACGGCCTGCGTTG
>JBIPNK010000005.1:0-98510 GCA_044373365.1 Chitinophagaceae bacterium | reverse complement strand
CTGGTCTGGGATTGGATTTCCATGCGGATCAAACTTGGGCAATCCTAAAAAAGCATCCAGTTTATCTATAAGTTTTTTGCTGCTCACATGCTCCAGGTCTTCTGCAATATCGTGAACCTCATCCCATGGGAACCCCAATTTTTCTGAGAGAAAGAACTCCCAGAGTCGGTGTCGCCTCACAATGCCCAGGGCGACCTTGTTACCCACTTCGCTGAGCCTGAATCCATGATAGGGCTTGTATTCCAGCAGTTTTTTCGCCTGCAGCTTTTTCATCATGTCCGTAATCGACGCAGGCTTTGTATTCAGTTTTTCTGCCAACTCCTGCGTAGAAACATTCTCTGCCTCTTTTTGCAAATGAAAAATGGCCTTGATATGGTTCTCTTCACTGACGGAATATTTAGACATGTCTAAATTAAGTTTAGACAAACCTAAAAATAAAAATTGGAATAAAAAAACCCTGGTTCAATCCCAGGGTTTTGAATCAGGGTGCTGCTGTACCGGGGAAAGCCGGGATCTTGGTCAACTCCAGCTGGATGTTCTTCAGCGCAGCCATTTCCTTGAAGTTGTGGATAATCTCCAATACGTCCAGGTCGATGTAATGGGTTCCACTGCCATCGATGTGCACGCTGGATCCTTCTGGAATTTCAGCTAGTTGGCGGAGTATGCTTCCCTTGTTGATGAAGGTTACATTTTCTGCGAGCCTGATGGTGTATCTGGATCCTTCTTCTTTTTTGTCTTGATGGATATGATAGTCGCGGCGATAATTGGCGCGAAGGATGTAAAAAATAGAGACCAGCATACCCAATGCGATACCTTTCAACAGGTCAGAGAACTGTACTGCTACAATGGTGATAATGAAGGGCAGGAACTGTTCCCATCCAAGCTTGTACATGGATTTGAACAGGGAAACTTTCGTCAGTTTGTATCCGACCACCAGCAAGACGGCTGCCAGACAGGCCAAGGGGATTTTGTTGAGCAAGCTGGCGAGTCCTACCACACTGGCGGTAAGAAAAACACCATGGATGATGGCAGACAGTTTTGTTTTTCCATCAGCATTTACATTCGCGGAAGTCCTTACAATCACGGCTGTCAAAGGAAGACCGCCGATGAGTCCGGAAATCAGGTTGCCAATGCCCTGTGCCTTGAGCTCCCTGTTGGTAGGGGTGATTCTTTTGTGCGGATCCAGTTTGTCTGCCGCTTCAATGCACAGGAGGGTTTCAAGGCTTGCAATGATGGCGATGGTAAAAGCCAAGACATACACGTTATAGTTAGACAGGGCTGCAAAATCAGGCAGGGTAAACTGGCCTATGAAATCACTGGCAGACGCTGCAACAGGGAGTTTGACAAGCATGTCTGCACCCAATGCCCATTCTGGTTTGGCACTCATGAAATAGCCATTCAACAGTGTTCCCATGATAACAGCTACCAATGCACCAGGTATCCATTTGAAGAGGGTGATTTTCTTTACAGCGGGAAGGTCCCAAACAATCATGATCAAGAGGGAAATCACTGAAATCGTTACGGCCCCGGCATTAAAAATTGCATCTGCACCCTTGGTGTACCCGATGGCAACAGGTGCCTGTTTGATCAGCAGGATGATGCCAATGGCCGCCAACATTCCTTTGATAACACTGGAAGGGAAATAGTAGCCAATGGTTCCTGCCTTTAAATAACCCAGGGCAATCTGTAACAGGCCTGCAATGACTACGGCCAGTAGAAAAGCAGGATAGCTACCCACTTGAGCGATGCCGTTGAGTACAATGACCGTAAGTCCTGCTGCAGGTCCACTCACACTGAGCGATGAACCGCTGACAAAAGCTACTACAATCCCACCCACAATGCCGGCAATGATACCTGAAAAAAGAGGGGCTCCCGATGCGAGGGCAATGCCCAGACAAAGTGGCAATGCAACCAAGAAAACGACAAGCCCGGCAGGAAGGTCCTCTTTGATGTACTTGAATGTAAATCCGCTATGAGGTATCTCTGAATTCATGGTTGCAAAAGTATCCACAAGTCGAGGAAGCACCAAATCAATGCCGTTAGATGCCAATGAACAGCCAAAAAAATGCATATACCCATTTACTTCAATTATCCGGTAGTTTTACATTAAACCAATCAATGTAACTTCAGTCTTATTATTTCAACTGTTGTCCCATGCGTTATACCCTGTTGTTATGTATTATCCTATCGCTGGCCTTTACTGTTGAACAATTCAACAGTGACCAACACCTTCAAATGCCGTATAAAAAAGAAGGGCTTACCGAGCGCGAAGCAGCGGAACATTTATTGGGAAGGCTGAGCTTTGGTGCCAGGCCTGGAGCGGTAGAAAAAGTGCTGGCCATTGGGCTCGAGAAATGGGTGCAACAGCAATTGGAACAAGCAGCGCCAGACACCGAACTCGAAAAAAAATTATCGGGCTATGATGCACTGTCGCTGGACAATGAGACCATTGTCAACACCTACCTCAATGCTGGTCAGGTAGTGCGGATGATGCAAAGAAATGGCACCCTCAGCAAGGATTCCATGGCCAAATTGGAAAAGGCGGATTATCGGAAAGACCTTTTGAAGTTGATGCAGGAAAAAGGCCTTAAACCTCCTCAGGAACTCAACAGGCAACTGGTTGCCCAAAAGTTGATTCGGGCCGTTTACAGTGAAAACCAACTGCAGGAAGTGATGACAGATTTCTGGTTCAATCACTTCAATGTATCCGTTACAAAAGGCCAGTCACAACCCTATGTTCTCACGTATGAAAGAGATGCCATCCGTCCGCATACCTTGGGGAAATTTGAATCCTTGCTCAAGGCTACGGCCCAACATCCTGCCATGCTACATTATCTCGACAATGCCAGCAGCAGAAGCGACAACAATGTGATGAACCAGCGTGTTAAAAAAATGCTTCCTGCCAACAGCAAATTGAAGAAGGCGGCCGGGCTGAATGAAAATTATGCCAGGGAAGTAATGGAATTGCATACCCTTGGTGTTGATGGCGGGTATGTGCAGGCCGATGTAACCGAAGTGGCCAGGGCCTTGACAGGATGGACCGTCCGGCCCATGATGAAAGATGGGTATGGAGAAAGGTTGGCAAAAATGCAGCAGTCAAAGCTGGGTAAAAAGATGGCAACTACCGAAGGTGATTTTCTGTTTTTGGCTGTTCGACATGACCAGCAAGAGAAAACCGTGCTTGGAAAAAAATACCCTTCGAATGGCGGATTGAATGAGGGGCTGGAAGTGCTGCACCAGTTGGCCACGCATCCCTCCACAGCAAAATTCATCTGTAAAAAAATTGCGACACGGTTCGTATGTGATACGCCTTCTGCCTCCCTGGTTTCCACCATGTCAGATGTATTTACCAAAACAGGCGGAGACATCAAACAGACAATGATTGCCATGCTCAACAGCAGGGAGTTTTGGAAAAAAGAAGTCTTGCGCAGCAAAATAAAATCACCGTTTGAATTGGTGGTGAGTGCCATCAGGGCTACCAATGCAGACCTCCGGAATGCCAACCAGCTCAATGATTGGTGTACCAGGATGGGGCAGAAACTCTACGGTTATGCAGCCCCAACAGGTTTTCCAGACAAGGCTTCTTTTTGGGTCAATACCGGCTCATTATTGAACAGGATGAATTTTGGCTTGGCCATCGCTGCACAGCGCATTCCGGGAGTTGGCATGAACCTCCTTGCGTTGAACAACAACCATGAACCTGAAAGTGTGGATGATGCATTGCAGACCTACAGCGCCATTTTACTGTCTGGCAGAAATCAAAAAGAAAACATCAGCCGCCTCACAAGCCTAGTACGCGACGAAGCGCTACAAGACAGGCTGGACAAGGCATTGGCTTCAACCCAGCCTCCTACCGGTATGGAAGACAAGTCGGGTGCCGAGGACATGATGGATGATTCGATGGCAACGAAGATGGGCAAGGGAAAAGGCAATGGAAAGAAAATGCCAGAAGCAGCAGTGGTGGCTTCAGGACAAGTGGCCCATGTGGTGGGCATCATCATCGGTTCACCGGAATTCCAAAGAAAATAAATACTTGCTATGGCCAACAGAAGAGCTTTTATGAGATCGGGTGCCATGGCACTATTTGCAACAGGCTTGGGCGGTGTTCCGTCCTTTATCACAGCAACTGCAGGTGAGAAAAAAATTATTCCTCCCTATAAAAAAAACAAGACGCTGGTCTGCATTTTTCAACGGGGTGCGATGGATGGACTGATGGCGGTAACACCATACAGTGATCCCAATTTGAAGTTGCTCAGGCCCAGCCTCTACATGAGCCCGGCACAAACCGAAGGCCAGCTTTTTGACCTGGATGGAAAATTCGGACTGCATCCCTCATTGGGTTCACTCTCCCCCTATTTTACGGAAGGCCGTATGGCGGTTGTGCATGGGGTTGGAAGTCCTAACAAGACAAGAAGCCATTTTGATGCCCAGGATTATATGGAATCGGGAACGCCCAACAGCAAGAACACGCCCAGTGGTTGGCTGAACAGGGCGATTGGTCTGACAGGGCATGAGGCAACGCCTTTTAGTGCCGTCAGCCTGACGGCTGCACTGCCCAGGGCCTTGCAGGGTGATCATGATGCGCTTGCCATCAACAACCTGGAGGAGTTCATGATACAGATGAAAGGAAATCCGCTGGCAGGCAACATGGCAGCAAATTCTTTTGAACAATTGTATGACCAAACCTCCAACCAATTGTTGAAGCAATCAGGCAAGGAAAGTTTTGAAGCGATGAAAATGCTGGACCTGAAACTGGTCAAAAATTATACTCCTGCACCCGGGGCCATTTATCCCAATTCTCCCCTTGGTAAATCATTGAAACAAATTGCCATGCTGGTCAAGATGAACATCGGCTTGGAAATTGCCTTTGCTGAATCCGGAGGTTGGGATACGCATTTCAACCAGGGAACAATCAACGGATCCTTTGCCAGAAACCTGAGAGATTTTTCCGACAGCATTGCAGCGTTTTGGAAAGACATGGCAGGTTACCAGGATGAGGTTACCGTGATGACCATGACGGAGTTTGGTAGAACGGTTCACCAGAATGGAACCGGTGGCACAGACCATGGAAGGGCAAGCTGTCTTTTTGTGTTGGGCAATGATGTCCAGGGCGGAAAAGTATACCACAAGATCGGTTCATTGGACAAGGCCTCGCTGGAAGACAACAGGGATTTGCCGGTGACAACAGACTTCCGGTCCGTATTTGGTGCGGTGGCCAAAAAGCACCTCAACGTGGTGGATACCGCTAAACTTTTTCCGGGATACGAAGGTGATATGCTTTATCTTTAAAAGCATAATTCATCAAATGGCCTAGGCCTTTTTCATGCAGCTACAAACCATCGATCTTGCTGTTATCGGCTTGTTTTTTCTGAGCATGCTGGTGATTGGCATCATGTCTTATTACCGCAGCAAAAATGCAGAAGATTATTTTGTTGCGGGTGGCAAACTGCCCTGGTGGCTGGCAGGAATTTCTCACCATGTTTCGGGGCATAGCGGTGCTGTATTTGTTGCCTATGCTGCTGTTGCCTTCACGCACGGGTTCACAATATTTATCTGGTGGGCACTGCCTGTAGGGTTGGTGATCATTGGCGCCGCAGGAATCTTTCCAGTGTATTGGGTCAGGTTGCGCAAACAGTTGCAGATCCAGTCTCCGCTGGAATACCTCCGCATTCGGTACAACCTGCTTACCCAACAGGTTGTGGCATGGAATGGCGTATTGCTCAAGGTCTTTGATGTGGGTGCAAAATGGGCAGCGATTGGCATCCTGCTCAAAGTAGTGGCAGGCATCCCTATGGAAACAGGCATCATGGTTTCAGGCGTTGTAACCCTTGTCTATGTTACGTTTGGCGGGTTATGGGGAGTGATTGTGACAGATTTTATCCAGTTCATCGTGCAGGTCCTGGGCGGTATCGTGATGTTTGTATTGGTGGTGAACAGGTTGGGTGGAACAGCTTCCATCACCGGTATCTGGAAACAGCTTCCACCAGAACACCATGCTTTTTTCAACGAGCCTTATTCCATTGGTTTTGTTGGCATCATGTGCTTTCTTTATTTCCTGAGTTACAATGGAGGCAGCTGGAGCCTGGCTACCCGTTATATTTCTTCGCCCACAGAAAAAGAGGCATCTAAAGCCGCCTGGCTTTCCGGGGTCTTGTATTTGTTGTGGCCCCTGATTTTGTTCTTTCCCATGTGGGCTGCACCCCTGCTGCTTCCAGCAGCAACTGTGCCTTCAGAATCCTATGGTTGGCTGATGCTGGAAATTCTTCCCACAGGCATGATTGGATTGGTCATCGCCTCCCTGTTTGCTGCCACCATGGGCATGACTTCTTCTGATGTCAATACGGTGGCGGCTGTGATCACAAGAGACATCCTTCCAGTGTTTTCCAAAAAATTCACCAACGATAAATATGCCTTGCGCACAGCACGCGTCACCACTTTTGTTTTTACCTTGGCAACGCTGGTCATTGCATTGAACTACCAGCGTTTCGGTGGCGTGCTGGGGCTGATTGTCAACTGGTTTGCAGCCTTGCTCGGACCAACTTCAATGCCTTTGTTGTTCGGGCTCTTGCCTGTTTTCAAGCGATGCGGTCCGAGAGCAGCGATTGCCTCCATTGTGGCCGGCTTACTAACTTTCATCATTACCAAAAACCTGCATCTTGGCAACCTGGCCCTGGAAGTAGGATTGCCCACCATGGTGTCGGCACTGGTATTCATTGGCGCAGGATTGTTGACAAAACAGGTACCTGAAAAAGTTGAGGAGCTTGTATTGGCCCTGAAAGAAAAAGGAGAATAATCTATAAATCAAGATAAGGATGAGCGATAGAAAATTTGGATTTGGAATCATTGGCGCTGGAATGATTGCGCATGTACATGCCAAGGCCATAGGCGCCATCGGCACTGCAACATTGATTGGATTGCACAGCCGAGGGGTTGAAAAAATGGAGGCTTTCGCATCGCAACACCACTGCAAGGCCTTTCATAGCCTGGAAGACATGTTGGCAGATCCTGCCATTGATATTGTTTGTATCTGCACCCCTTCCGGAGCGCATGAGGATCCTACGCTCCAATGCATTCAGGCAGGTAAACATTGCCTGGTGGAGAAACCTTTGGAGGTAACACTTGAAAAATGCGATAGCATCATCGCTGCATCCCAGCAGACAGGAATGAAGGTGGGTGTCATTTTCCCTTCCCGTTTTTATGACCAGGCCCTTCTGCTCAAGAAGGCCATGGATACTGCAAAATTTGGTGATATCGTATTGGGCGATGCCTATGTAAAATGGCACCGCAGTGAAGCGTATTACAAGTCCAATCCCTGGAGGGGAACCATCGCATTGGATGGTGGCGGTGCGCTGATGAACCAGGGCATCCATTCGGTTGACCTCCTGCAGTGGTACATGGGAAAGGTTGACGCGGTGCAGGCTTTTGCAGGCAACAGAAGGCACAAGGGAATTGAAGTGGAAGACACGGTTGTTGCTGTTTTGAAATTTGCCAGTGGTGCCATGGGCAATATTGAATGTTCTACCGCCATTTTCCCTGGAGACCTCAAGCGGATCGAGATCAATGGAACGGTGGGCACGGCAGTGTTGCAAGAAAGCAATTTGACAAAATGGGAGTTTCTTGAAATGACTGACGAGGACAGGCAACTCAATGAAGACATGAAAGGGAATGCCCTTGCACATGGCGGCGGTGCTTCCAATCCTGCAGACATTAGTTTTGTTGGGCATCAGCGGCAGATTGAAGACATGATCCATGCCATTGAAACCGATACCCAGCCAATGGTTGATGCGGTAGAAGGCAGGAAGGCCGTGGAGATTGTATTGGCCATCTATGAAAGTGCAAGAACTGGAAAAATGGTCCACCTCCCTCTCTCATAATTCATCAGTCAATTCAAACCATGGCGCCCATACAAAGCTTTAGTGCAGACCATTTGCAGGTCAATGTCTATCCTACACGAGAAGAGATGGGCAAGACTGCAGCAAAAGATGCAGCAGCGCAGATCCAACAATTGCTCAACGCAAAACAATTTGTCAACATCATTTTTGCTGCAGCGCCCTCACAAAATGAAATGCTGTTTCACCTGGCCAGTCATCAGGATATTGACTGGAGCAGGGTCAACGCTTTTCACATGGACGAATATGTAGGCCTAAGCGAAAATGCACCACAGCGGTTTGGTCATTTTTTGGAGCAGGCCATCTTTGGAAAAAAAACCTTCCATGCTGTGCATTATATCAATGGAAATGCTGCTGATCCTGCAGCAGAATGCAGTCGCTATGCCGCATTGCTGGAAGCCAATCCTGTAGACCTGGTCTGCATGGGTATTGGAGAGAATACCCATATCGCCTTCAACGATCCGCATGTGGCTGATTTGAATGATCCGCTGATGGTAAAACTTGTTGAACTGGATGAAGTTTCCAGGATGCAACAGGTGCATGATGGTTGTTTTTCATCATTTGAAGAAGTTCCCCGAACGGCCATTACCCTCACCATTCCTGCATTGTTGAAAGCAGCATCCATTTTTTGTGTGGTGCCCGGCATCAACAAGGCAGAAGCGGTATACCATACCATCAACAGTCCTGTCAGTGCCTTGTATCCTTCTACTGCATTGCGGCAGCATGAAAAGGCTTCACTGTATTTGGATGTGAATAGTGCGTCATTGTTAAGTCAATCAAAAGACGCGTAACAGAAATACATTGGCTATTCAAATAGCCTAGCGAAATGGTTTTCCAAATGATTTCTCATGGCATTTCTGAAAAGTTCAGGAGAACCATTTTCCATGATTTCAACCAATCCTTTGTGCGACACAAACTTTTTGATTTTGGTTTGTTTTTTTAAGAGCCCACTGTTGTGCACATAGTTGAATATCGGCAACAACATTCTTTGGAACTTTTTCAGGGTTTCGTTTCCTGTTATTTCATACAATTTGCCATGAAATTCGATTTCATGTTCGCTGTCAAAAATAAATTGTTCAGTGGAAACAGGCTCTTTTGCTACAATTGCCTTAAGGTCTTCAATGTCTTTTTGTGTGACCCTTTGGAAAATGAACTCTGCCATTCCAATTTCAAGCACCAGCCTGATTTCAAATATTTCTTTGAGTGTATCCTGGTCCAGGATATGGGGGTTCATGCTTTTGCTCAGGTTCCCAAATATATCAGGGCTTGTAATGATTGATCCCTTTTTTTTCTTTGATTCAATCAGTCCCATCATCCTAAGTCTGAGCAATGCTTCACGAATCACTGTTCTGCTCACGCCAAGTATTTCAGTCAACTCCAATTCTTTTGGAATGGAGTCACCCACCTTTAGTTTTTGTTCTTGAAGAAGTTCCACAATGCTTGCTTCAACTTTGTCCACCAGGCTAGTGGTTTCAATGGTTTTAAATATTGATTTAGGCATATTATGTCTGACTTAATTCTATTTTATCCCTGTAAAGTTATTGCAAAACAGGTCTTTACTATCTAATTACTGTTATTTTTAACGGATTTTTGGAAAAATGGATAAATTTTTATACTTTTATTATGTCATACATAATACAAAATTAAATCAAGTTACATGAAAACTGTACAACTGAAGCTTGGATTTATTCTTTTTGGTCTCTTCCTGAATTTGATTGCACTAGGTCAAACAGGGAAGATTACAGGAAAGGTAATTTCAAAACCAGACAATCTCCCGCTTTCGGGTGTTTCTGTTATTGTCAAGGGATCAAATAAAGGCACACAAACCAATGAAAATGCACAGTTTTCCATTGATGCGAAAGACGGGGATATCCTGGTTTTTTCGTCTACAGGATATGATGATTTGCAGGTTGTTGTGAGTGGCACAAAGCCGTTGACCATTTTTCTGCAGCAAACCGAATCCAAGCTGGATGAAGTGGTGGTCATTGGTTACGGTGCACAGAAAAAATCGAAAATTACTGGATCTGTCAGCAAGCTGGATCAACGCGTATTGCAAAGTGGGGTACGTTCCAATCCCGCTTCTGCTCTTGCGGGAACTATCCCGGGCCTTAGGGTACAGCAAACATCTGGCCGCCCAGGTGCAGTTCCAGGTATTGTATTAAGGGGTGGAACCAATTACAATGGTTCCGGATCACCGCTCGTAATTGTGGACGGATTGCTCAGGGCTGGTTTCTCTGAAGTCAACCAGGAAGATATTGAATCAATAGAAGTGTTAAAGGATGCCTCTGCAACGGCTATCTATGGCGCAAGGGCCAACAATGGTGTTGTTCTGATTACAACCAAAAAAGGAAAAGCGGGTCAATCCAAAATAACAGTGGGCTCTAAAGTGGGCATCAACAAGTTGAACCTGCCTTTTGAGTTTCTCAATGCAAGGGAATACCTCTACTGGGCTAGGACTGCTGTAAAAACATCTGGTATTTACGATGCCTCCAGGCTGTCACAATTGACGAGTGCAGGTCCTTTCGGTACCGGCAACAGGTTTGTGGATGCAGCAGGGAATGTGCTTGATGGAAACATAAACTCCCTGGGGGTTTGGAGCACCATGAAGCTTGACAATACCAACCGCCAGAAATTGAGCAATGGATGGCAGACCATGATTGATCCTGTCAATGGTACCGATACCCTGATTTTCAATGATTTCAACTACAGAGAATATGCCCTGAGACCCAGCAGCCTGACCCAGGACTACAATGTATCAATGAGTGGAGGCAACGACAAGGGCAAGTATTATGCAGGTTTTGGTGCTTATGATGAAAAGGGTATGCCCATCAATACATTTTACAAGCGGTATACATTTGTATTGAATTCAGAATACAAAGTGAAGAGCTGGCTTACCTCTACATCTAACCTGAACTTTGCTGATGCAAAATGGCGTGATGCAGTGACCAATACAGAAGGCAACTATCTCTCCAGGTCATTGGGTGCGCCCCCAACAATGAGGGACCGAAATGAAAAAGGTGAATTGCTGATTGGAAGGGATCTGGGTGATGGCAATCCATTGGTGAATGATGACAAGTTCATCAGGAGAAACAATACCGATAAGTTTACCATGTCTCAGGCCCTTAAAATAGATTTTCTCTCCAACCTTTGGCTGAAGACAAGTGCGAATCTTTTTTATGACGAAGGCTTTTACGAAAGTTTCAACAAGGATTTCTTGCAAAGTCCCGGAAATTTCAACAGGAACAGGTCTTCATCGGCTTCTTTTGGAAGGAACTTCAGTCAAACCTACAATGCAGTAGCAGGTTACAATACAAGCTTCAGCAACAAGCATAACCTTGATCTGATGGGTGGTGCTGAGTATTATGACATATATTCTTACGGAGTATCAGCATCCGGCGCACAAGCACCTTCTGATGATTTCATGGATCTTCAGTATGTAAAGCGCGACAAGGATCTTCAACCTTCTGTTGATTCGTATCATGATCGTCAGCGCATCCTTTCTTTCTTTGGAAGGGCTACTTACGATTATGATTCCAAATATCTTTTGACTGCTACCGTACGAAGAGACGGGTATTCAAAACTGATCAACAACCGTTGGGGAAATTTCCCAGGACTTTCACTGGGCTGGAACTTGCACAAAGAAAAATTCTTTAACGCTGCCATTTTCAAAACCATGAAACTCCGTGCAAGCTGGGGTCAGAACGGAAATGTGAGTGGTATCAGTTCCTACGGACTTCAGGGAGGATATAGTGTTGGCAGGTACAATGCCAGTGCAGGATATTTGTTTTCATCTCCACAGTTTCCTGACCTGCTTTGGGAAAGATCATCCACCGTTGAATTTGGTGTAGAAACAAATATTCTAGGTAAAATCGATCTGGTATTGGCATACTATGATAGGATTACAAGAGACAAGATTTCTACTTTCTCTCTTCCTGCAACCTCTGGTATAACAGGCCTCACCACCAACAATGGAAGCATGCAAAACAAGGGCCTTGAATTTGAATTGAATTACAGGGTTGTAAGAAACAAGAACTGGCAGATTGATGTTGCCATGAATGGTGCCTACAATGCCAACAAAATATTGAAGTTGCCTTCAAACGGTTTGTTGAACAACAGGCAAGGTGGAGTCCAAATCTACGATCCAGCTACCAAGCAGTTGATCTGGGTTGGTGGTTTGCAGCAAGGGCAGGATCCAAATGTTGCCTATGCATATGTTCCTGCAGACCTCTACAGAACACAGGCACAGCTCGATGCCGATGCCAACAGGGTTGACTTGAATGGTGCCAGGGTATTGCTCGGTCCTGGTCGATACAACGCGCTTACGACTGCACAGAAAGCCGGATTCTTCCCTATCGCTGTGGGAGATGTCAAGTGGACAGACATTGACAAGAATGATACCATTGATTTTCGCGACAGGGTTTATATGGGAAGAACAGTTCCAAGATGGACTGGCGGTTTTAGCTCCTTCGCCAGGTGGAAGAATTTGTCATTGAGCGCTCGTTTTGATTATGCTTTGGGCTTTGTTGCCTATGACGGTCCCAGGGCCTGGTTCATGGGGAATGCACAGGGTACTTTCAATACGGTCAAGGATGTTTATGAAACCTATACACCTCAGAATACCTCGGCCAAATATCCCACCTATTATTGGGCAGACCAGCTTTACAAAAACAATGTGCTAAGAGAATCAAAAATGTTCTACCAGAAAGGCGATTACCTGGCACTTCGTGAAATCAACCTGGTTTACTCTCTTCCTGCAGGTTGGGCAGGAAAGATCAAGAGTGAATCCATCAATCTGTCTGCAACTGTTCAGAATGTGGGATACATGAGCAAGTCTACATTGTATTCTCCTGAATCTGGAAGTATTGCCAATGCGGCTGCAGGAAGTGGTGGTTATCCGCTGCCAAGGGTATTCATTTTTGGAGCACAAATCACATTCTAATCCATCAAAATCTAGACAATGAAAAAGACGATACTCAATATAGCCGTGATTGGTTTATTGTTGCTGACCAATGCCTGCAACAAGCTGGAGCTTTCCCCAGAAGATTATTATACCAGTTCAAGTTTCTGGAAAACAACTGCACAAGTGGATGGCGCCATGATTGGCTTGCACAATCAATTGAGAGGGTTTCAGTTCACCTTCTTCACATTGGGCGAATTAAGGTCAGGGGCTTTCAAAGATGCCACAGGCGCAACAGGTACCTCCTCGCTCAATTCTGCTTCTGTCATCAGGCAAGATTTGCGCGAGTCAAGCCCTGGCATTTCAAGTTGGGCAGGCTTTTATGGTCCTGTTTTCCAGGTCAACAATTTCATCTATCAGGTGGAGCAGGCTACCTACCTGTCTGATGCCGACAAGAAATACTATCTGGGACAGGCTTATGGCCTCAGGGCATTTTATTATTTTCATCTCTATAGAACCTTCGGTCGTGTTCCCTTGACATCAACACCCAAAGTTTTGACCAATACACCAACAGCCGCTGAACAGGCCTATCTTGAGCGTTCAAAAACAGAAAAGGAAACGCTTGATTTCATCAAGGCGGATGTGCTAAAATCAGAAACCAATTTTGCAGGAAACTATACTGCTAAGTTTCAAAAGGCACAGTGGTCGCTGGCTGCCACGAACATGTTGAAAGCAGAAGTATTTCTTTGGTCTGCAAAAGTCAAGATAGATGGACAGGCGCCAAGCAATGTGTCTGCTGATCTTGTTGCTGCAAGGGTGGCTGCTGAAGCCGCATTGACGCAATCTTCAGCAGTGGCTGGTTTTGCCAACATCTTCAACTACGGTAACAAGGGTAACAGTGAAATAATCTTTGCCATCCGTTATCAGGTAGGTGAAGCCACCAATTCCTATGGCCAGTTCATTTATGCCCAAACAGATCCAATGGCAAGTTTTGTGACAGTGGGTGGATCACCGTTGACTTCAACAGAGGCCGGCGCCTCTCCATCTGATCCACTCAAAGTTGCTGGTGGTGGTTCTATTATCAGGTATGAGTACAAATATGATTTGTTCCTCAAATTTGATACCGCAAAGGATTCTCGTGCAAGGGCTACATTTTTTGATTTTTATAGAGCACCAATTGCTTCCAATAAATTTGTCAACTTAAGGAAATTCCTGGGTACAATGGATGGAACCAACAGGAGTTTTGCCTCCGATGTACCGGTTTACAGATGGTCAGAGGCCATGCTGTTGCTGGCGGAGATCAAAAACAAGCAAGGACAAGACCCATCTATTGAAATCAATGCTGTCAGAAAAAGAGCCTATGGCGCACTGGCTTTTCCAGCATATACCAATGGTAGTTTTGAGGCCAATGAGCTTGCTATTTTTGATGAAAGAACAAAAGAATTTGTTGCAGAAGGAAAGAGATGGTATGATTTGAGGAGAATGCAGGATGCATCGGGTAATCCACTTGCATTTAGAAAGGACCTTCCGTTGGTCGGGGTACTCGACAAGGCTACACAAGAGTATAAATTGTTGTGGCCAATTGACAGGACCACCCTTGACCAGGATCCAAAATTGGTGCAGAATCCGTTGTATCCAGGAACCTAAATTTAGAATAGCTTAATTTCAGGAAAATTTTGACACCTGGCCATTTTGGCTGGGTGTCTTTAAATAATTAATATGAACAATGCGCATTTTGATGGGCTAATTGCAGCACCATTCACGCCCATGCACGGAAATGGAGACCTAAATCTTGAGGCAATACCAGGTTATTACAATATGTTGAAGCGAAATAGAGTGAATGCCGCTTTTATTTGTGGCTCAACTGGGGAAGGTGTTTCACTCACCATGGAAGAAAAAAAGGCAGTTGCTTCAGCTTGGGGATCCTGTACAGCTGATGATGAGAAATTTAGAGTGATCATGTTTTTAGGGGGTACTTGTATTCTAGACTGCAAGGAGCTTGCCTTGCATGCACACGCTGTGGGGTTGTTTGCAGTCTCATTTACCGCGCCATTTTATTTCAAGCCCGCCAACGTGAAAATGCTTGCGGATTGCTGTGTAGAAATTGCATCAGTGGTTCCGGATCTTCCTTTTTATTATTACCATATTCCGGTATTGACAGGAGTCAATTTTCCCATGATTGATTTTTTAAAAGAGATCGATGGAAGAGCCAATAATTTCGCTGGTATCAAGTACACGCATGAGGATTTTATGGATTTTCTTTCCTGCTTGAATTATGGGAATGGAAAATATGAAATGATGTGGGGTAGGGATGAGAACATGTTGTCTGCTTTGGTACTTGGGACCAAGTCTGCCATTGGAAGCACGTATAATTATGCTGCTCCTTTGTACCTCAATTTGATTGAGGCCTACAAGCAAGGAAACATGGAAAAGGCAAGAGCATTGCAGCAGCAATCCATTGACATGATCCGTTTGTTGGGCAAGTATGGTGGAATTGCCACCGGCAAAGCCTTTATGAAGGCCATCTCTGTTGATTGTGGCGAATTCAGGTTGCCAGTGAAAAACATGTCGGACCAAGACTTTATCGCATTTACGGAGGACCTGAAGGCAATTGACTTTGATCAGTATTGTTCAAAATAAAACGATTGTACGATATGTTCCGTGCAGGAGGTTTTCTCATCATTTCAATACTTTGTATTTTGACTGTAAATAGCCAGCACATCACTGCTCAGTTGATCAATTGGAAGAAGATTGGAGAATTCCCTGCAAACAAAGGGATTCCCTCTATAGGTCTTGCAGGACAAAGCGCAGGTATCCACAATGGTTATATGATTGTTGCAGGTGGAACAAACTTTCCGGATAAACTGCCATGGGAAGGGGGCAAGAAGGTATATTTTGATGATGTTTTTCTGTTCAGAAAATCATCAGAAGGTAAGTTGACTTTGTCTGCTGCACAGAAGATCCCTATGAACCTTGGCTATGCAGCAACTGTCTCAACAGAACAGGGTTTGTTGATGGCCGGCGGCGAAAATGAAAAAGGTATTCTCAGTAAAGTGATGCTCTTGCGTGTTGACAGTAAGGATGCAATCCTTCTCTCATTTTTGCCAGACCTGCCTATTCCATTGACCAATGCGATGGCAGTCTCAAATAAATCAGTGGTATACCTCATTGGTGGAGAAACTGACAAGCAGGTGTCTGACAAAGTATTTTTGCTGGACTTGAACAATACTGAAAGTGGATGGACATCATTGCCATCGATTCCATTTCCTGTCAGCCATGGTGTGGGTATTTTTTTCAATGGCCAACATGCGAAGGGCATTTATATCATTGGCGGTCGTGCCAAACAACAAAATGGCATCAGTGATTTATATATTTCGAATCATTTCTTTGATATCGATGCCTTGAAATGGTCTTTGAGAGCTTCGCTACCCTATGGATTGTCAGCTGGAACAGGTGTCTTTGATCCATCAGGCAGGATATTGCTTTTTGGAGGTGACAAGGGGGAAGTCTTTTCAAAAGTTGAAGCATTGCTTGCTCAAAAAAGCAGGGAAACAGATGCATTGGCTATTGAAGCACTCGACAAAAAAAGGATTGCCCTGCAATCAACCCATCCGGGATTCAGCAATACAATACTGGCCTATGATATTGAATATGATCGTTGGAATACCATTGGCACCTTGCCATTTCCAACACCAGTAACAACCCATGCATTTCTTTGGTCTGGTATTGTAATGATTCCTGGTGGAGAAGTTCGTGCAGGTGTGAGAACCCCGAACATTTATGCTGCAGAACTAAAATCCAAAAAATGAGCCATTCCAAAAACTACCCCTGGATCCTCGTTGCCCTGCTTTTCGGTGTCGCACTCCTGAACTATATGGACAGGCAGATGATTGCCACCATGCGACCAGCCATGCAGATGGACATTGATGAACTAAAGCAGGCTACCAATTTCGGCAGGCTGATGGCTGTATTCCTTTGGGTCTATGGAGCCATGAGTGCTTTCTCTGGCATCATCGCCGATCGCATCAGCAGAAAATGGTTGATCATTGGAAGTTTGTTTGTTTGGTCTGCCGTCACTTTTTCTATGGGCTATGCCCAAACCTTCAACCAGCTTTATGTGTTGCGTGCCGTCATGGGCTTCAGTGAAGCACTCTACATTCCTGCCGGTTTATCACTGATTGCAGATTTTCACAGCGACAAAACAAGGTCCCTAGCCGTTGGCATCCACATGTCTGGAATTTACATGGGACAGGCCTTGGGCGGATTTGGTTCCACTGTATCAAAATATTATTCCTGGCAGAACACTTTCATTTTGTTTGGTTTGATTGGGATGCTCTATGCCATGGTACTTGTGCTTTTCCTGAAGGATAAAAAAAGGGAAACCATCGCTGCATCCATTGGTCAACAACCCGGAAAAAACTTTTTTTCAGGATTGGCTTCCCTCCTGGGTTCTTTTCCTTTTTGGATCATTGTGCTCTACTTTGCTGTGCCCAGTCTTCCAGGTTGGGCCATCAAGAACTGGGCCCCAACCCTGATTGCCCAAAACCTGAACATTGACATGTCGGTTGCCGGGCCATTGACCACCATCTCCATTTCATTGTCTTCTCTGCTTGGAGTCATTGTGGGTGGAATCCTTTCTGACAGGTGGTTCCAGGTCAACAGCAGGGGAAGGATTTATACCGGAGCCATTGGGCTTGCGCTGACCATACCCGCTTTGTTCTTGATGGGATATGGCGTAACAGTCTTTCACATCATTGCATCAGCATTCTTGTTTGGCTTTGGTTTTGGCATGTTTGATACCAACAACATGCCCATCCTTTGTCAGTTTGTGCAACCCAACCAACGCGCAACCGGATATGGATTTTTGAATACCGCAGGAATTTTTGCAGGTGCATTGATTACCGATTACCTGGGCAAATCAACCGATGCAGGAAACCTTGGAAAGGATTTTGCGATGCTGGCTTTTGTGGTTGTGATCGTGCTCATCATCCAATTGATATTTCTTAAACCCTATAATACAAATGCAGTACACCGTTGAAGAGTTGAATGATCTGCAACAATTCTATGCAGATCAGTTGTTGAAGGATACCATCCCATTTTGGTTTCCCCGTTCATTTGATCATGAACACGGCGGATACCTTTTCATGCGGGATGCCGATGGTTCATTGATTGATGATGACAAGGCCGTATGGATCCAGGGAAGAGCAGTCTGGACACTTTCCACCTTGTACAATACGGTTGAAAAAAAACAGGAATGGCTGGATGGCGCAAAGCTCGGCTATGATTTCCTGAACAAACATTGTTTTGATACTGATGGAAGGATGTTTTTTCATGTAACAAGAGAAGGACAGCCCATCAGGAAAAGAAGGTATTTTTTCTCTGAAACTTTTTATGTGATTGCCTGCGCGGCATATGCCAGAGCAAGTGGAGATGAAGAGGCGGCAAACAATGCAAGAAGGATTTTTGGCAAATGCATTGAGTACGCAACCATCCCCGAAATGCTTGAGCCAAAGTATACCAATACAAGGCCTTCAAGAGGAATAGGCGTTCCCATGATCATGATGAACACCGCCCAGCAGCTGAGGGACAATATTGGTGATCCACGCTGTGATGATTTGATTACTGGCTGGATCAATGAAATAGAAACCTATTTTGTAAAAGACGATATCAAATGTGTAATGGAGCAGGTTGCCCCAGACGGCAGCATCATCGATCATGTTGATGGAAGGACACTGAACCCTGGTCACGCCATAGAAGGTGGATGGTTTATTTTGGCAGAGGCCCTCCACAGGAACAATGACAAACGATTGATCGAACTGGGATGCAGAATGATTGATTACATGTGGAAGCGGGGATGGGACGATGAGCACGGTGGATTGTTTTATTTCAGGGATGTTTACAACAAGCCTGTTCAGGAATATTGGCAAGACATGAAATTCTGGTGGCCCCACAATGAAACCATCATCGCAACCTTGTTGGCCTATTTGTTGACAAAGGATGAAAAATATGCAGAAATGCACCGCACTGTTCATGAATACGCCTACATGGTATTCAACGACAAGCAACACGGTGAGTGGTTTGGCTATCTTCACCGCGATGGATCCATCGCACAGACGGCCAAAGGCAATCTGTTCAAAGGCCCTTTCCATCTGCCCAGACAGGAATGGCGCTGCATGCAACTCTTGAAACAATTTGGACATTAAACCCATCACCATGAAATTATTTCCCATTCTCCTGCTTTTGGTCAACCTGGCATTTGGCCAGGAGGTAGCTGTTTTTACGAGTGGTACAGAAGGCCACAAAAGCTATCGCATTCCTGCCATTATTTCATTGAAGAACAAGCACCTGCTTGCCTTTGCCGAAGGAAGGGTCAACAACAGCGGAGATTTTGGCGACATCAACATTGTCATGAAACGCAGTACAGACAAGGGAAAAACCTGGTCGCCAATTAAGATACTGGTGAACTATGCTTCGCTACAGGCGGGGAATCCTGCTCCAGTTGTTGACATGCTTGATCCTGAACATCCTCAGGGTGTTGTGTATTTGTTTTACAATACTGGCAACAACCACGAGGGTGAAGTGCGGAAGGGAAAAGGATTGAGGGAAGTCTGGTACATCAAATCCACCGACCAGGGCAACACTTGGTCTGATGCCGTAAACATTACATTACAGGCCCACAGGCCTTTTCAGCCAACTGCCAATCCTGCTTATCAGTTCAAGGAAGATTGGCGCACCTATGCCAACACACCTGGGCATGCATTTCAATTCCAACAAGGAGTTTACAAGGGAAGGATTTTTGTTGCCGCAAACCATACTGCCGGCGATCCGCAGCCACAATACAGAGACTGCAATGCACATGGATTTTATTCTGATGACCATGGAAAAACCTTTAAGCTTTCCACCAACGTTGATATCCCAGGTTCAAATGAAACGATGGCGGCTGAGTTGT
Source organism: Chitinophagaceae bacterium (assembly GCA_044373365.1). Classification (GTDB taxonomy): domain Bacteria; phylum Bacteroidota; class Bacteroidia; order Chitinophagales; family Chitinophagaceae; genus Pollutibacter. The sequence goes on along the minus strand of JBIPNK010000005.1, from coordinate 78,775 downwards.
CCAACGGACGCATGATCATGAGTGTTCGCAACCAACGGGGTGATATCAGGCAAAGGATTCTAGCTTATTCCAGCAATGGTGGTGCCAGCTGGGATACTGCCTATTTTGATGCGGCACTTCCAGACCCTGTATGCCAGGGCTCCATCATCACCCTGGGATTTAAAAAAGGCAAAGCCATCATCGCATCCTGCAATGCTGCAGATGAAAAAAGGAGAGACAACCTTACCCTTCGCATCAGTTATGATGAAGGCAGAACCTGGGCAAAGTCCATTGTCATTGACAAGGCTGCTGATGAGAAGAAGCGCGATTGGGCTGCGTATAGCGACCTGGTGGTGATGGGTAAAAAAACGGTTGGAATTTATTACGAGCGAAATGGATATGCTGAAATTGTGTTCAAGCCCATACAATGGAAATAAAAAACAGGATGCTTTTTTGCCTATTGCTTTGTTGTTTTTTTTCAACAGCACAGGTCGATCAACAAGGCAGTGTCACTGCCAACAAGCCCGCACTAATACCCACACCAAAACAGGTTAGCTGGGGCAAAGGTTTTTTTGATCTTTCCCAATGCAAGTACATCATCAATGCGGTTCCGGATTTTGAACGAGAGGCAAATTTTCTGCAAAAAAAACTACTCGACCTTGGAGTAAAAGTTGAGGTTGTCAAAGAGATGGCCAAGCCAGGGAATGCAATTGTTTTTCATATCCTGGACAATACACCTGCAAAGGAAGCATATGCCCTAACTGTTGAAGAAAAGCAAATCAAGATCAGTGCAAGCAATGCGCACGGTATTTTCAATGGAATACAAACCCTGCTGCAGCTCTCCAATCAAAAGAAACAAACAGCCATCTGCTCCATCATGGATGAACCTGCATTCAGCATCCGGGGTTATATGTTTGATGTGGGAAGGAATTACCAGTCAATCCCACTCATCAAGCAGCAACTCGATGTCATGGCCATGTACAAGTTGAATGCCTACCACATGCACCTTACAGAAGACATCGCATGGCGCATTGAAAGTAAAATTTTCCCCAAGCTCATTGATTCATCTTTTATGATCCGAAACAAAGGCAAGTTCTATACTTACCAGGAGCTTAGAGAACTTGTTGAGTATTGTCGCGCGCGACACATTGAATTCATTCCCGAGATTGACATGCCCGGCCATAGTGCTGCCTTCAAACGCGCAACCGGTTTTGACATGCAAAGCCCTGAAGGGAAGGCAATCCTTAAGCAGGTATTGCAGGAATTCATGGCGGAAGTGGATGTTCCTTATTTTCATCTTGGTGGAGATGAGGTGGTGTACAAGGATAAAAATTTTCTAAAAGATATCGCTGACCTGATGTTGGCCAAAGGCAAAAAACTCATTGCCTGGGATCCAGGCGGTACCGTGCCTGCCGGCACCATCCATCAATTGTGGAACGGAAACAAAAAGCCCTGGACAAAGGAGCCCAATCTAGACTCAAGGCATTTGTACCTCAATCATTTTGACCCCCTCGAAGGCGTGGTGGCTACATTCAATCATTCTATGTTGGATGTGGACAAGGGCGACAGCATTCATTTAGGGGGCATACTTTGCAATTGGCCTGACAGGCGGTTGGAAAATGAAATGGACGCCCTTCGGATGAGTCCTACTTATCCGGCGATGCTGGCATTTGCAGAACGTTGCTGGAAAGGTGGCGGATACCACCAGTTCAGTTCAGACATGGGCAAGCCTGGCCAGGACAAATACGAGGCATTTGCTGAGTTTGAATGCCGGATGATGGTGCACAAAAAAATACATTTTCAGTCTTTGCCTTTTCCTTATACAAAGCAGACAGGTATTGAGTGGAATTTAATGGGTCCCTTTGACAACAAAGGAATCGCAACTACCCAGTTTCTCCCTGAGCAACCATCCTATTGGGATACCACCAATCTTGAAAGGGCTGCCAAGGTTTATGGAGGCACCATCTGGCTGAGGCATTTTTGGCATCCCCTGATTGCATCCCATCTCCAATCGCCTGCAGAAAATTCCACTTGGTATGCCTACAGAAAAATCTATAGCGATAAGGAAACAGAGCAATACTTCTGGATAGGATTCAACAACATCTCAAGGAGCCATCAAGCACCAGCACCTCCCATAGGCAGTTGGGATGATCGGGGGTCCAAGGTATGGGTAAACGGTGTTTCGGTTGACCCACCTGTATGGAAAAATAGCAACAGAAAAACAACAACACTCGAAGACCCATTGGTTGATGAAGGATACGAATACCGAGCGCCAACAAAAATCCATCTGAAAAAGGGCTGGAATACAATATTGATCAAAGCTCCGGTTGCTTCATTCAAATCTGCCTGGTATGCTCCTGTAAAATGGATGTTCAGTTTTGTAGCGGTTGACTGATGAATCGCCTTAAAATTGAACTAACTTTCCTGAAACAATACAGTTTCAAGATGTTAATGGCGAAGAAGCATTTTTTCTTGTTTTTGACCCTCGTCTTTTTGTCTAAGGACTTTAAAGCACAGGATTTGAATCTAGGCCTAAACATCGCTTCCAGTGCTGCAAAGGTTTTGCTGCCCTACATTCAAAAGGAAGCAAGTTGGGCAATGAAACAGCAACCCATCACCGTCACTGCTTCAACATCAATTCGGAGCAGTGGAGGCAAACATGACTTTTTTTCTGAAGGGGATTATTGGTGGCCCAATCCTGTGAGTACAGACAGCCCTTATTTGCAAAAGGATGGCATGACCAATCCCGATAATTTTATTGATCACCGAAAGGCCATGATTCGCTTCAGCCGGGTCATGGGCTCACTTGCATCAGCCTATCTTACAAGCAAAAATGAGCAGTATGCAGCCCAGGCGTTCAAGCATGCAAGGGCTTGGTTCATTGACACAGCAACATTGATGAATCCTCATCTGCTTTATGCACAGGCCATCAAGGGAAGGTTTACTGGTAGGGGCATTGGCATCATTGACATGATCCAGATGATGGAAGTGTCACAAGCCCTCATCGTTCTTGAAAAAAGCAAGTCAGCCAAGCCTGCAGAATATATTCAGTTTCGCGCATGGTTTGACAAATACCTCAACTGGGTTACGCACCACAAATACGGCATCGATGAGATGAATGCCTTGAACAACCATGGCACCTGCTGGACCATGCAGGTGGCAGGCTTTGCAAGGTTCACCCAAAACGATTCTTTGTTGGATGTTTGCAGACAACGCTATACAACATTGCATTTGCCAGGCCAGATGGCCTTGGATGGCAGCTTTCCAAAGGAGCTTGCCAGAACAAAACCATATGGATATTCCCTGTTCAACCTTGATGCCATGGCCATGCTCTGTCAAATGCTTTCAGACAAACAAAACAACGTTTGGGATTTTTCTTTAGCAGACAACAGGTCAATTCAAAAAGGGATTTCATTCTTGTATCCTTTTGTTGCTGACAAGAACAAATGGACCTTCAAGCAGGATGTGATGTACTGGGACAATTGGCCAGTGGCGCACCCTTTTATGATTTTCGGTGCCATTGCACTGAATGATCAAGGTTTGTTCAATATCTGGAAATCACTGGACCATGCCCCCACTGAAGATGAGGTGATCAGGAATCTGCCGATCAGAAATCCTTTGATCTGGCTCAATCAAGCCAACCAATAGCCTGACTTTTCGCTCTGTGACTTAAGTCATGTTTGGTCTTGATTTTGATTGATAATTTTGAATCAAACATTGTTCACATGATAAAACCAAAGGCGATCCTTCAATCCAATTTTTTATACCTCATTGGAATCATCGTTGGCGCCATTTCAGGTTTCCTTTACTGGAAATATGTCGGCTGCATTTCAGGCACTTGCAGCATCACGTCGAGTCCCATCAACAGCACAGCCTATTTTGCCCTGATGGGGGCACTCATTTTCGGTTCGTTCAAAAAACAAAAACAACATGTCAAATAATTCAACTTTTGGTGAAATCATTGGGGGTACAAAACCTGTTTTGGTTGATTTTTTTGCAGAATGGTGTGGGCCTTGTAAAATGATGGCACCCATCCTGAAAGAGCTCAAAGACACTGTTGGCACCCATGCAACCATCCTTAAAATTGATGTTGACAAAAACCCATCGATTGCACAACACTATCAGGTTCAAGGCGTTCCAACCCTTATCATCTTTCAAAATGGTTTTGTGAAGTGGAGGCAGTCAGGGGTTGTTCCGGCCAGGCATTTGAAGGCGGAGCTCGAAAAATTAATGCTGACTTGATGGTTGAATAGGTGAGGGTTTTCAAAATCCCTCTATATTCGCAGAAATCCCTTTCCATGCGTTTTTTTCCTTCCTCCTTTTCTGTCCTATTTGCAACAGTGATTTTTTTTGTTAATGCCTTGCATGCGCAAGTATCTCTCACTGCAACGCCATACACGCAAAACTTCAATACACTGGCAAAAACAGCAACGGCATCAACCCTTCCAACTGGATGGCTTTTGCTGGAGACCGGAACGAACGCCAATGCAACCTATACTGCAGGAACGGGTTCCTCCACTTCTGGAGATACGTATAGCTTTGGTCTTGATGCAGCTGATGACAGGGCATTGGGAACGGTTCAGTCAGGAAGTTTGATACCATCCATTGGCGTCGCTTTCACCAATACCACTGGTGGTGCCGTCACTTCTCTCAAGATTGCTTATGTCGGCGAACAATGGAGGCTTGGAGCCACTGCCAGGGCAGACAGGCTCGACTTCCAGTACAGCACAGATGCCACCAGTCTGGCTACTGGTACCTGGATCAATGCCGACCAGCTGGACTTTACAGGTCCCATCACAACAGGAACTGCAGGTGCCCTTGACGGCACCCTTGCTGCCAATGCAACAGCCATCAATTTTACCATCACAGGCCTCAACATAGGAAACGGGGCAACTTTTTATCTCCGTTGGTCTGATTTCAATGCAACGGGTGCTGATGACGGGCTTGGCATTGATGATTTTTCGATAGAAGCGATCAGTGCCGGCGCAGACAATACAGCACCAACGCTCTCTTCCCTGAGCCCTGCGAACAATGCCACTGGCATCAATACAAGCACAAGCCTGGTGCTCAATTTCTCTGAACCCATTGCAAAAGGAACGGGCATCATAACGCTGAAAAAATTTACCGACAACAGCCTTGTGAGCAGCTTTGATGTTTCTACCACAGCTGTTGCTGTTTCAGGTGCTGCTGCCAGTATTGCTGTTACAGGTCTCAATCTTTCAACCAAATATTATATTGAGGTAGCCAACACTGCTTTTGCTGATGTTGCAGGCAATAAATTTGCTGGATTTTCAGGCAATGCCACATGGAGTTTCACCACTTCCACAGCCCCTGAATTTTCTTTTGATTTCAACAATTGTGCCGGCGGCCTCCCTTCAGGTTGGTCTCAAATCAGCGTAAAAGGCGATAGCACGTGGGCCTGCAGTATTTTTGGCAATGCCAATACCAATGGTGTTCAGGTCAATGGGTTTGTTTCAGGAACGGGCGCGGTAGACAATGAAGACTGGTTGATTTCTCCTGCACTTGACCTTAGTCTTTTTCAATTCCCTGTGATGTCTTTTTATGAAAGAACAAAATATGCTGGCCCGCAGCTACAGGTGCTTGTTGCCAGCAATCAATCATCCAGGCCTGCAGCCGGTGCTGCAGCTTGGACACCTGTTGACGCAATGTTACCCTTGCCGAACAGCGATAAATGGACCAGGGTAGAGGATATCAACCTTGCAACCTTCAAGTCCGGATCAACCTATATTGCTTTTAAGTATACATCCTCCACTTCGCTCGGTGCTGCAAGGGTTTCCTTGGATGATGTGCAAATCAAAAACAGGACAACAGCACCGGTGGCAAAAGTCTTTCTTGAAGCACCAACCCTGAGCCAGTTTGACAACAGTGTATCGGGTACTCCAACGGTTTCCAAATCCATTCGTTTCCAGGTGATGAATGCCAGTGCAGACCTGAGCATCACAGCGCCTGCTCTTTTTCAAATTTCCAGAGACAACCTTTCTTTTTCCTCCAGTCTCACCTTTACCGCAGCACAATTGGCCGGGGGAACTAAAACCATCCATGTCAGGTATGTTCCTGTTGCAGATAAAACCACTGCTGTTGGAAAAATCGGTTTCAGCGCCGCTGGATCTACTGCCGTCAATTATGATGTTGCCGGAAACACCTATTCTCGCAATGCAACCCTTGATGTGGTCAACTGGAATATCCTTTGGTTTGGCAGCACTGCAGCCGGTCAGGGACCAACCAATGATGACCTGGCCCAGGCCAACATCAAACGCGTCATGGACAGCCTGGATGCTGATATCTATGCATTTTCAGAAGTGGTAGACATCAACCGTTTCAAAACACTCATTGAATCATCTGCCGGCTATGGCTTTATCGTTTCCGATTATTGTTCTAATGCAGCCAATACTTCGAGCGGAAGTTATGCGCCTGGTCAGAAGATTGCTTTTGCCTACAGAAAATCAGTCATCACCAACGCAACAGCAAGAGGACTCCTGAAATCCAGTACTGCCGCCAATTCCAACTGGGCCAGCGGACGTGTTCCTTTCTTGTTGCAGGCAGATGTTGTGAACGGAACGGCTACCAAAAAAATGAATTTTATCCTTGTCCATGGAAAGTCTGGCAGCACCGCATCCGATCACCTGAGAAGAAAAGATGGCGCCAAAGAGTTGAAAGATACCCTTGATGCCAGTTTTAATGCTGCCAATGTCATCATCCTGGGCGATTATAACGACGACCTTGATTCTACTATTTCTGAGGGTGTCAATCCTGCACTCTCTTCTTATGATGATATTGTCAAGGACTCCACTGATGCAGACCGGTACAAGGCCATCAGCATGATCCTGAGCAATACCGGGCACAACTCAATGATTGGGTATAATGATTTCATTGACCATGTCATCATCTCCAACGAACTCGAAGCAGACTACATCAATGGTTCTGTACGGTTGATCAGGGAAGTAAACGATTGGATTGCCAACTATGCCACTACAACTGCAGATCATATCCCGGTGCTCAGCCGTTATCTCTTGCCATCATCAGGAACCACGGCAGTGAACACTTACGAGCCAAGTCGCATTGGATTGACACTGATCCAAAATCCTGTAAAGAACAGGCTAGAACTGAAACTCAATCCGGAAGCTGGAAAACTGAAGTTTGATATCATCTCCATATCAGGGCATACTATCTACAATGGTGTTCAGTTCAATACCAATAATGGAACAAAATCACATGCAGTTGAATTGGGGAATGCTGCTGATGGCATTTACCTGCTCCGGGTGACAAACAATGAGAAAACCTATTTCAAGAAATTTCTGAAACAGCATTGACCTAAAACTTCGGACATTTCACCGTCAATGCACCCTCTTCCATATTGAAGATCCAGTTAAGGGAGATTTCTGCACTTTGGTACATTGCAGAAGCAGCTTTGCGTTTTGAATAATTGATGTCATAGGAGAAACCTGCCCTGAGGCTGTTCCATTCAATGCCCAGATAAGGGATGATGGCATCGTTGTTTCTGATCCATGCTCCCGCATAGAGCTCTGTATAGGTTTTTTGTTTATCAACCAAAAGCTGGCTGATGGCCCCTCCCAACACAAATTCCTTGTAATTAAAATGCTGCTGGTATTGAAAACTGGCATGAACTGTAGTAGCATAACCGAGACCGATATAGCCACCGCCATGCACATTGTACCTGCGCTGTATAAAATAATTGGGCGATGAAAATCCCAATGAAGGTGTGTTCAGGTGATAAACTGATGCACCTAAATAAAAGAGATCGTTCTCAGAAAAAGAACCTTTGTACAGCAGACCTGCGTGCATATCAAGATATTGCCTTCCAAGATCACGTGAAAGCAAAACTTCTGAAGAGGGCAATGTAAAACCGCTGGCAGATATTTCATCTTCAAAATTGGCTTTGTTCTGGTCAAAGCCCATGCTGCTGAAACTTCCCTGAAATCCTGCAGTGATAGAATGATTGCCCACCCTGTCAAGCCCCTTGGTATAGGCAGCAGAAACGCCCAGGTGGTTTTCTTTCAGGATACCATTGCCTGACTGGTCCGACAGCATCAACAGTCCAAGGTTCAATCGGTCACCTTCAGGAATGAGTTTCTTGAACACAGCACCATCAATGGAAGCTGTTGAAGTCGTATATGCATTACCAAAGGCAGGCCATTGGTTCCTGTAGTTTACTGAAACCCTTGCAAAACCTGCGAAATTGCCCGTATTGGCAGGATTCAGGGTCAAGGGTGATGAAAAGAATTGCGAGAAATGGGGGTCCTGTGCATGGGCCTGCAGTGCAAGAAAAACAAAGGACAATATGGTCAGTCTTTTTTTCACGTTATCGGATGAGTGTGATATTTCCTTTGTACGTTTCACTGGTACCATTCTGTAATTCTACCACAATAAAATATACATAGGTACCCATTGGCGCTTTGACTCCTTTAAACATTCCATTCCATCCAGCGGCATAGTCATTGGTACTGCCATTGTTTTTTTCAAAAACTTTCTCCCCCCAACGGTTGAAAATCTGAAACTGTTTTACCAGTTTTACATCCTTTCCAGCAATCACATAAAAATTGTCATTCAGGCCGTCTCCATCTGGCGTAAAAACATTGGGTAGAATCAAATGCTTCTGCCAGAAAACATTCACCTTGATGGTGGCAGAATCCCTGCAGCCGTATTCTGAAGCGCCAACCACTTTCAACAGCGTATTTGAGTTGCCTTTCAGCACCGGATCTGGGCAGGTACTGCAGCTCAGCTGGTTGGAGGGTGTCCAGAGCAGGGTCCTGTACTTTTCCCCGCCATTGATGATCGTTAACTGGGTGGGTACCCCGCGGAAAACATCAATATCGTCATCAGGCACATCAATGCTGAATGGAATATAGTTATAGTTGGACCTGTTGTTGTTAAGATTGGATTCAAATTGCCTGAGGTCTCCATTGATGTAGGCAAATACTTTTCCTGTTTTACTCATTTTGATGCGGTGCCGAACCAGCAGGCAGAGGTTGTTGAAAGCAGTTGTTCTCAGTATGGTCGCGGTTCCCAGGAGGTTGGCAGGGCCAGCCAGGGTATCAGCATCAAAATAACGCATTTCAATATTTTGCCTGAGACTGCTGTATCCATTGGCCAGGCAAATGATGGAGCTGGCAACCAGGCTGTCATTTTTTGAACACAAGATTGCATTGGTGGTCAGAAAAATGTCGATGGGAAATACGTTTACATTCGCATAAGCAGAGTCAGCACATCCAAAACCGCCCTCTCCATATGCTTTGATTCTTGTAGAATCCACGATCCTAAAAATGGGGTCCTTGCAGTTGGTACAATTTGCTGTTGCCTTGGCCGTCCATTTGATGTTGGTGGCGCTGTCTCCAGTGCTTTTCATTGTTAACTGTAAATCACTGTTGGTGTATACAGTGGTATCAGATAGTGAAACCGTAATCCTGAACTGGAAATTTCTCCTGCTGGCCTTGTTGTTGGCGTTGCTCAATTCAAGGAGGGTGTCTTGTGCATCAAAAACAGCGAATACCGTATCCAGTTTTGCCCTGTTGGCTGCGACGATATGCGTATAGGTTAAACCACATCTTCCAAGAATTGGCTTGTCCGTAACGAAGGTATTCTTGAGTTGCTGAGCCCCAGGAAGTGCTGGATCACTGTCATAAAATGTTACAGGCATGTTGGCTGGGATGGTATCGAACCCGGCATTGTAAATGCCGAAAACAATCCTGATGCTATCATTCTTGTAACAATCCACATCATAAATGGTAAGCAGCCCATCTGGCTTGGGGTCCAATACATTCATCGTATAGGTCCTGGACATTTCTGTGCAGGTTCCGTTGGTCGACTCAAGACTGACGCGGTAAAACCCTGCTCTTGGAAACATAACGGCAAGGTCTTTGTCTGTACTGACCATGGTGATGTTGCCTCCTGTATAATCGCTCACGAACCACTTGAAGGCTGTGGCACCATAAGACTTGTTCACAAACCTTACGGTGTCATTGTAAATGCTGGTCTCGGATGCAATGATTCTCTTGTCTGGGGAGAACCTTGAAGCAACACCACAGTCGACAATCACGTTGCCAACATAAGATCCGAAGCAGCTGCTGTCTGCATTGTATGCCTTTAGTTTTACTTCATATTTTCCGGCCAGTGGAAATGTATATTTCAATGCAACAACACTGTCCACCAATACGCCATTCACATACCATTTGTAGTTCGTAGCACCGGTACTGCTGTTGTTGAATTGAACCAGGTCTCCAATGATGGGATGCGGGTTCGTGTTCCAGTCAAAACTCGTTTGAATATTTTCTGTGCAAGGGATGTTGCACCTGTTGCTTGCAATCAGGCTGCCACCATTGAAAGACTCCAGGAATGCACGCATCCTGTCGGCCTGACCCTGCGTAAAGACTGTCGGGCAGGGGCTGCCATAGTCCATGAAATTGGAGATATTGTCGGGAACATCCCTTGTGAAAGGACCTGAAATGGTATCTGTTTTACAGGAATTCTCTGGGCTGGCACAGTTGGAGCTTGCCGTGCTCCTGTCTGGAGGAGTATCGCAGACCAGGTCTCCATCGGTGGTACAATCATTGTTGATGCAATTGGTTCCCTGAAATGTATGCAAAAGGGAAAGATAGTGCCCCATCTCGTGCGCAACCAATGGGGTGCTCAGACTGCTGACCACAGCACCAACGCCCGCACTGGCATATCCGCCATATCCTGATCTTGTCCAAACGCCGCAATTGAAAGGGCTCGGTGGAATTTCTCCTTGAATTGAATTGACTACCCAAATATTGGCATATTTTGAAGGATCCCAGTTGGTCAGGTAGCCCAGTTTATCGCTTTCAAGGTCTACATCAACATTTTCATAATAGGAACTCACCCTGTCAATGCCACTGGTAAGGCCCCCATTGGGATCTGTTCTGGCCAGACAAAATTGAATCATGGTATTGGCTCCTAAGGGGTCAACACCATAAACACCAAGGTGAGCGAAGGCATCATTCAATTCCTTCAAGGCATTGATGACCATCAAGTCAGTGATGGAAGCCGCATTGGAATTTACAATATGAAAGACAACCGGGATGGTATAAACAACAGTGGGCTGATTTTTCTTGAACAGGATTTTGTTTCGGATGGCCGTATTGAGATTTTTCTCGTTTTGTACAAATGAGGGGTCCTTGCGCAGGATGGACAATAGCACGTCAGATCCACATTTTGGGAGCAAATTCTCCTGGGCAACTGCATCTTGAAGGCAGCAGGCAAACAGGAGTAGTGTATAAAAAAAGATAGTGCGAAAAAGCATAATTGGTACTTGAAAATAGGCGGTGTTCCAATCAAATGCAAGTCAGCAATTCAATTTAACAAAAGATAAGGGATTTGGAGCCGATCTCACCCCCAAAGGTGTTTTTTAACCTTGTCAAAAAATACGGGGACCTCATTCAAGGGGTCATTCATGCCCAGGGTTTCTATGGGAACGTTGCCCTTGTAATCAGAAGATTGGATGATTGAGCAGAGCCGCTTGAGGTCCATGGGCGTTTGAACCCCATTGATCAATAATTTTTCTTTTACCTGCCAGTTAACGGCCAGCGGCATTGCTTTTCGGATCTCTTCGTAAGGGTCTGCGGCAATGAAATTACCAGTATCCACCACCAATCCCAGCCATTGGCTGTTGAGGGTCCCTATCAGTTCATGGCATTCATCAGCCGTTCTCAGAAAGTCATTGTGGTTTTGTATGCCCAGTATGACACCATGGGATTTTGCCTTTTCAAGGCATTTGTCCAATGCATGCACAATACGCGCATTCACCCTTTTCCTTTCATCACCAGTACTGTACTGCTTGGCTGTAAAGATGCGCAATACAGGGGCTCCCATCTTTGCAGCAACCTCTATCCAGCGCATGACGGTATCCATTTCCTTGTTGAAGGAGATGGCATCACTGTAGGAAAATTCATTTCTCACCCCCGTGCCACTGATTTCAATTCCCAAAGCATGCGCCTTTCTTTTGAACGCAAAAAGCTCTGCATCAGATGGTGTTTCAGGATAGGATGAAAAATAATATCCTGTCATGTCAACAGCATCAAAACCAGTATTGGCGCAGAATGCTAGCAATTCATCCTTGCTGATTTTTTTCTTCATCAGCATATCATTGAATGAATATGCATTCAGGCTCAAGCGAAAGCGATTTCCTTTTTTCGATGGGATGTCTTCAGAAAAAGGAACAGCCCTTACCAACGAGATGGCTGGAAGGGCTGTGAGAAAATTTCTTCTGTTGAAGTTAGGCATGTTAGATTGTTGACATGTCAATGACGAACCTGTATTTGATATCACCCTTGATCATCCGCTCATACGCCTCATTGATTTGGGAGATGGCAATGGTCTCAATTTCTGCAAAAATCTTGTGTTCATGACAGAAATCAAGCATCTCCTGGGTTTCCTTGATGCTGCCAATCATAGAACCAATGATGCTTCGCCTGTTCTTGATCAGGGCAAAAGGAGAAACTTTTGGCTGGTGTTCGGGCAACCCTACAACCAGCAGCTTTCCATTGAGTGCCAATAAATTGAGGTATTGGGTATAATCATGGTCGGCTGAAATGGCATTCAGCACAATATCAAAAGATGATGCATGGTCATTGAGTACTGCCGGATCCTTGGCCAGGATAAAATGATGCGCACCCAATTTGGAAGCTTCCTGAACCTTAGATGCAGAGGTACTGATGACAGTAACTTCCGCGCCAAATGCCACGGCAAATTTCACTGCCATATGGCCCAGTCCACCCAATCCGACCACAGCCACTTTCATTCCTGCCTTGACACCTGCAAACCGCAGGGGCGAATAGGTGGTGATACCTGCGCAAAGCAGCGGCGCAATGCCTGCAAGGTTTTCCTCGCCCTTGATCCGCAGCACATAGTTTTCATCCGTAACAATTTCGGCAGAATATCCACCCATGGTGAGCATGCCTGAACCATCCCTTTCCGGTGCATTGTAGGTTCCGGTCATTCCTTCTTCACAATATTGCTCATGGTTGCTGTTGCAGTTTTTACAGGTACGGCAACTGTCAACCATCACACCTACTCCTACTGTTTGTCCAACAGTGAATTGGGTAACTGCAGCGCCAACTGCTTTTACCTTTCCCACGATTTCATGACCTGGAACCACAGGATAAACGGTACCAGCCCACTCACCTCTTGCTGTATGGATGTCGCTGTGACAGATGCCACAGTAAAGAATTTCCACCTGAACATCATTTGGGCGAAGGTCTCTTCTTTGGATGTTCAGTGGTTCAATAGGAGATTGGCTACTGGATGCTCCGTAAGCTTTAACAATTGGCATAAATATTTATTTTTCTGAATTAATTACTTTTTTGCGGCCAGGTATTTTGCAGGCTCTTTTTGGAATTCGGCCTTGCATTCTGCAGAGCAAAAACCATAGGCCTTGTCTTCATAATGGCAGGTATCGCTGATTCCGGCAGAGACGGGCATTCCACAGGCAAAATCGGTTGTATTGACCACCATTTCTGGCGTAAACTGGCTGTGGTTTTCCATGGAAGATTCCATTTCTGCAGGCTTGTTTTCAACAGCAGCTTTTTGGGTGTTGTTAGAACAGGCCAGTGAGAAGATGATAAAGGAAAAGGTAAGGATAGAATTTCTCATTGTTTTCTTTTGAAGTTACTTAATATCTACTAATGCCGAGTCGCGCACAAAATTGCGATAGGTTTATCAATTTCCATTGAAAACGGGTTAATTTTATCAATAAATGACAGAAATGCAGTTAAATAAACCATTCATGATCATGAGGCTTCTGAAACTTCCGGCAATTTGTTTATCATTTCTCGCCGTTTGTAGTGTATTGGCTGCACAAGAAAAAACTAAAAATAATTTGCCCATTGGCGTTTTCGACTCTGGAACAGGCGGGCTGACGGTATTGGAAGCCATGCTTACCCTTGACGCCTTCAACAACATTACCGGTAAGGCTGGTGCTGATGGAAAGCCTGATTTTGATAAGGAGTATTTTCAGTACCTCGCAGACCAGGCCAACATGCCTTATGGAAACTATGCTGCTGAAAACAAAACAAAACTCTTGCAGGAGCATGTGGTAAAGAACATGGATTTTTTGCTCAAGAACAGATATGATATCAATTGGATGCAGCAAGCAAGCCCCAAAGAAAAACAGTCGGTAAAGATGCTTGTCCTGGCCTGCAATACCGCAACGGCCTTTGCCCTTGATGAAGTAAAACAGTTTGTTCAAACCAATGGCACCAAGGCACCGGTGGTTGGGGTCATCAATGCTGGAGTAAAGGCAGCTTTGGCCTATCAATCTACCCATGAAAAAGGGGCCATCGGGGTATTCGCAACAGCCGGTACCGTTGCTTCAGATGGTTATCCCAAGACCATCCGGGCGCTCGCAGCATCCATGGGAATGGCAGCGCCAGTGATTGTCAGCCAGGGTGGATTCGGTTTGGCAGATGCCATTGATCGCGATTACAGTTTTTATGTTGATACTGCAAGTGCTTACAGAAAAGATTACAAGGGACCATCTGTCAACAATACGAAGTATAAGATTGATACAGCGTTGCTCAACGTCTACAAGTTCAACAAAGAGAACAACAAGCTGCTTTGCGAATATGATGACAAGGGCAAGTGCCTGGACATCCAGCTCAATGACCCTGAGAACTATGTGCGCTATCATCTCGTTAGTCTTTTTGAAAAGATGCGCGCAGAAGGCATTACCACACCCATGAATACCCTGATCCTGGGATGCACACATTATCCATTCATGAGAGACACAATCAGGAATGTGTTGAATGAGTTGTACAACATGCAGTTCAATGGCCAATATGCTTACCGTTCCGTGTTGGCTAAACATGTAGAACTGATCGACCCCGCAGTAGAAACTGCAAAGGAGGCCTATATTGAAATGAGAAAGCTTGCCCTGGGTAATCCTTCGGCAAAACAGCCCAACAAATTCTTCATCACCGTCCCGAACAAGTCCTTGCCAGAAGTGCAACTCCAATCAGATGGCTGGTTCACCTATGCTTACAAGTATGGAAGACAAGAAGGGGCAAACAAGCCATTTGTGCTGTTCACCCCTTTTGATGATAAGAATATTTCTGAAGCAACCTATCAGCGTTTGAAAGCAGCGCTGCCGGCGGTGTATAAGGCTGTCAAGGCTGCTCAATAGGCTTTGTTATTTTGCTGCTGAAATTTTCAATGTCCATACATGATCAGTTGCTGCTTTCAATTCAGCAGGAACCATGATTTCATAACCAGCGCTGGTCTTTTTCCATTTCAGGTTCTTCTTTCCGCCCAGAAGGCTGATGGTGGCCTTTTCAGGAATGTCGATCTTGCTGATATTGATTTTGCCTTCAGTAGGAAAATCAAAGAGGAAAACATACTGTGTATTACCATCCTTTGATTTGGTGAATCGGATATGTTCGCCTTCATTGAAGGCCTTGTTCATCCTGCTGCCATAAATGCCTTCTCCATTGACTTTCATCCATTCACCCATTCCCTTCAAACGATCGTAGGCGTCAGCGTCCAACTCACCATTGGGATCAGGTCCGATGTTCAGTAAAAAATTACCTCCCTTGCTCACGATGTCAACCAGCTTTTCCACCAGCTCATTGGTTGGTTTGTATTTGTCGTTCGGTGCATAGCTCCAGGATCCCGCCATGGTCATGCAGGTTTCCCATGGATAAGGCAATCCGGTTTCCGGGATATGTTGTTCTGGTGTCAGGTAGTTCTGGTGCTCGCCCGGAACAGCCCTGTCCACCACAATCAGCTTGGGCTGCTTGAGCCTTGATTTTCTGACAATCTCCGCCATGTTGATGTCCTGGCTTTGCGGGTTTCTGGCCACCCTTGAGTTGTCATAGATTTCCAGCAATTCGGTTTTTATTTCCTCATCGGTCTTCTTGCGCACCCAACCGCCATCCAGCCAAAGGATATCGATGTTGCCATAATCGGTCATCAGCTCATCGATCTGGTTGTGGGTGAAGTCCACAAATTTTTTCCATTGTTCAGGATGCTTTCTGATTGAATAATTGGGATTGCGGTCACTGGCCGGGAATCGCTTCCACCAGTAGTTGTCAGAGTGCCAGTCAGGCTTTGAAAAATAAGCACCAATCCAGAAATTCTGGTTGCGAAAAGCACTGAAGATTTCCTTGGCAATATTGCTCCTTGGATTGCTTGAAAAAGGAGTTCCCTTGTCGGTGATCTTGTAGTCGGTATACTTGCTGTCGAACATGCTGAATCCATCATGGTGTTTCGTGGTGAACACCATGTATTTCATGCCGGCCTCTTTTGCTGCAGCTGCCCATTTTTCAGGAGTAAATTTTGTAGGGTTGAAGGTATTTTTTAATGCTTCATACTTCTTCACATAGTCGTTGTATTCTGTTGCTACACCTTTTTTCCAGGCATCAATCGCCCAACCCACATCTTCAGGGCAAATGCTCCAGCTTTCAACCACACCCCATTGGCTGTAAGGTCCCCAGTGCATCAGCAGGCCGAATTTCAGGTCCTGCCATTCTTCTAACCTTTGCTGAATGGCAGGGTTGGGGTCAGGATAGTAGGCTTTTTCCTGGGCAATTGATAAAGATGAAAGTTGGATAAGAAATATAAATAATGCCAATTTGCGATTCATAAATCTACTGTATTGAGCGATTGTTAAAAGATATTGACAAGATACGACAATAAAGAAATATGCATTGAATCAAGTGGGCATTCAAACACTAGTTAAATCGGCATAAGCCCTGTTCGACGGGGTTGTTTTTAAAAGGTATATCTTTGCAGTATGAAAACGCTTACACTCACGCTTCCGGACAACTTGGAAGTTGACAATAACGACCTCACCATGCTCCTTGCGACAAGGCTTTACGAGCAGGGTAAACTCTCTTTGGGTCAGGCAGCAGACTTGGCTGGTTATACAAAGCGCGCCTTTATAGAATTACTGTCCAAATACGGGGTTTCAATTTTTAATTACCCTGCAACAGAAATCTTCCAGGACGTTACAAATGCCTAAGACCATCATTTCCGATACAAGCTGCCTGATTATTCTCTCAAATATTGGAGAGCTTCAGTTGTTGCAGAAAGTATATGGTCAAGTGTTTACAACTGTTGAAATAGCCCAAGAATTTGGCGAGTTTTTGCCTGAATGGATTATAATTAAAGGCGCAGCTGACATTTACAAGCAACAGCTGTTAGAATTACAAATTGACAAAGGGGAATCTAGTGCAATCGCTTTGGCTCTTGAAATGTCCAACTCTACGCTCATACTAGATGACAACAAAGCAAGAAAAATAGCCAATCAATTGGGTCTGCACGTAACAGGAACTATAGGCATAATTGTAAGAGCAAAATTAAATGGTATAATCCCATCAATAAGGCCTCTATTAGAAAAAATTCGGCAAACAAATTTTAGGCTTTCTGTTGAAATTGAAACACTTGCTCTGAAGGCCGCTCAGGAATAAGTTGCTTTCATTCAAGTAATTCTAGCCAACTTCGTGAAAAAAACAATGCAAGAACTGAAATTCAACATTTCTTAAAATCAGGGCCTACATGCCTTCAACCTTTAAACAAGAATGGATTAAAATGAGTGTCAAAACTTAGTATATTTATTGAAAATATTGCCATGGGCAAAAATACCTCAATGTTGTTGGGTGATCATTTCGAGCAGTTCATTCAGCAACAGGTTGATTCAGGTCGTTTCAGCTCAGCGAGTGAAGTCGTTAGAAACGCTTTAAGGATGATGGAAGCAGAGGAAATACAAAAGAAAGCCCTCATCAAAGCCCTTGCAAGTGGTGAGAAAAGTAGATTTTTCAATGACTTTGATCCTAAGGAATACTTGAAAAAACTAAAGCAAAAAACTGCATGATTGCAGGCTTTAAATTATCAAAGCTGCAGTGAAGGATCTGCAGGGAATCTGAATGTTCTTCAGAAAATGTAGACCAATCAACAGTCAGAGGGATTTAAAAATTATCACAATTAAGCATTCAAATCTCTGTTCCTGTCCATTATTAGGAAAATCTTATCTAAGCGTTAGGAAAGGCTACTGAATACCTTAGATTAACTTAAATGCGCATTCAACACCGACTTTTTCTGGGCGATGACAGAAAACGATGATAAGAATAGTTCCCATACAGCCAATTTTGCTGATTATTTTGTGGGATTTGTCACTGTAAGCAACAGTTTAGTGAAAATTATTCCATCTGTGTGCAACATTTTTTACTGATTTGCTATAGTTATGTAGAATGACATATGAGGAGATCTATCATCGGTATGCCAAGGAAGTCTATAATTCTATCTATAGAATTGTGCAACATACTGGTGAGGCAGAAGATTTGCTCCAAGAGACTTTTCTTGATGCATTTGAAGATCTTGATTATTTTTTCTCTCGTCCTCAGCCTTCAGCCTGGTTAAAGCGAGTCGGAATTAAAAAATCTATTGCGGTACTTAGAAAAAGAAAGCTATTGTTGGTAGATAGTAAGGATGATTTACCGGATATGTCATCTGAAATAACCGATGATCAAGATTTTGAAATAGAATTAAATCATGTCTTAACGGCTATACAACAATTGCCTCCTGGTTATAGAACAATTGTTCAGCTGTATTTGATTGAAGATATACCACAAGAAGAAATTGGGCAAATGCTTGGTATTGCTCATAGTACAGTCCGCAGTCAGCATTTCCGTGCGCGTAAACAAATTATAAGGCTTGTTCAAAAAATGAAAACAAATGGATGATCAATTAAAAGAGCTTATTGCGTCCAATAAAAATCTTATTGATACAGCTTCACCTAATCAAGCTGTATTTCCACTCATTTTGGAAAAAATGGGAAAACGAAAAAGAAAAAAAAGGGTCTTCAGAATTGTGATATTTTATACAGTATCTTCTGTTGCAGCCATTTTGATAATTGGATTTTTTATAATCGGTTTTGATCAAAATCTGAAAGAAAAAGGCAGTGGAACAGATATTGAAATAGTATCTAAGTTGGAACAAGTGCCTCCTTCAGTAAATATTTATGATTCGCAGGTTGAAGCAGAGCATATTGTTTTGAATAAACAACAATCTAATGAGTATGAGAATGTAACTGCTGTCAAAACAATAGAAAAACGGTATTCATTTCAAACTGCAATTTCGCCTGCTGCTCGTTTAACTGCTATATACAAGTCGGAAAAGAACAGTAAACTTAATAAACATGCTATAGTTGCGTTATTTGAGGTTTTAAGAACCGATCCTAATACAAATGTGCGACTTGCTGCTATGGATGTTTTAGCACCCTATACAAGTCACAGTGAGATTCGAAGAAGAATGGTTTATGCTATGGCAGAACAGAATAACCCATTGATTCAGCTTTCAATTATTCAGTTACTTAACGGAATTAAAGAAAAGGAATTCATTGAAAAATTGGGACAAATTATTGAGGATCCCAGAACTGATGATGGAGTCCGTGAAGAAGCCAAATTTTCATACGCACAATACACAAGTCTTTTTTAATAGTAAATTATAAATCATGAAAAAAACAACTACAATCACCTTTGTTTTTCTCTTTGGAGCAGTTTCTTTATTTGCACAGGAATCAGTTGAACAAAGAAGAGCAAAACAGGCACAAAAGAAATTTGAGGAGGCCAAGGTCGATCATTATAAAAAAATCAACGAAGCGCGTAAGGAAATGGAAGGGGCTAGACTGGAATCATTGAGCGCTTTAGAAAAAGCAAAAAAAGTAGCCGGAATAATTACAAGCAATAGCGATAGCTTAATAAGAAAAGGGTATTCAATAGGAGCTTTTAGGAATCTGACTTATGTCCAGGGTAATTTAACAAATAGAGTTTTTTCTTCTGAAAATTTCAAGGAGGTCACTTATTCTATTTCATTTTCATCAGGTACGCTTGAGTTAAATTTTGCTCCTGATAGCATAGAGGCATATGATGGTAAGGAAATAATTTTAAAGTCTTGGGTGGAGAAAGAAGAACAAGCTTTGGTTGATGGTCTTGTTTTAGTAAATAGTAATGGTGAGGCAGACAATACTGGAATGGGCTTGAAAGTAGATAAAAAAGTTTCTGGAGAATTTTTATCTATCACTGAATTGGACATGCAAGGGGTTACTAGTGTAAAAATTATGGTTCCTAAATCAGTAAAGATTGTCCTTAAGTACAACAGTACATACCAGAATGAAAAAATTACATTAATGAATATAAAAACTGAGTTGGATGTTGCAGTGAGATTTAATCCTATAGTCATAAAAAACGTTACTGGTCCTGCTATCATCAATTCAATGTACGGCAAGATTGATGCTATTTTTGACACAGATCCGACTATGCCTGTTTCACTTATATCATCTTATGGTGATGTAAGTGTAAATATGCCTTCGGGTTCAAAAGTTGATTTAAATCTAAAGACCAGTTTGGGTAAGATTTATATTCCACAATCCTTGGTTGGAAAATTAAAAAAGGATGCGGAGGCAAAGGAGAACAAAGAGCAATTAAAAGGCAGCTTAAATGGCGGAGGTAATCCTTTTGTAATGTCGACTGGATGGGGTAAAATTTATTTAAGATTAAAATAGTCATTTGGCTATTTTTGGTTAAAATCACCTCCATTTGACAACCTCCGAGCATATCAACCAATTACCCGAGGAAAGGAAAGGCGCTTTTCAAAAACTAGTTGAGCTTTTTAGAAATAATTTGCCAATAGGGTTTGAAGAAACAATGAGCTATGGTATGGTTGGCTTTGTTGTTCCAAAATCCATTTATCCAAATGGTTATCACTGTGACAAAAGTCTGCCATTGCCATATATCAATATTGGCAGTCAAAAGAATTTCATCGGGTTATATCATATGGGTTTGTATGCCGATCAATTACTATTTAGTTGGTTTACGGAAGAGTATAGTAAAAGATATACAGCCAAGTTGGATATGGGGAAGAGTTGTATCAGGTTTAAAAAGGCTGAAAATATTCCATGGGAACTTCTTGCTGAACTGGCTACTAAAATGACTGTTGATCAATGGATCACTCTCTATGAAGCTGAGATTAAGAAGTAAGGGTGTTCCGTCTATCATTTAGTTTTTTGGAGTATCTAAATTCATTAATTTAGATACTCCAAAAAACTGTTTATGAAATCAATAAGGATTAGTCTGATTGCACTTGCCTGTTTGGCAATGGTTGATCGAGCCTTTGCCCAAAAAGACACTGCTTTCACCCGCTACAAAAATCTTCCACTGAAAGCCAGCAGGATGATGGACCTGAATACCAATGAGGGTACCTGGACCTCGGTTGACATCAGCCCGGATGGCAAGACCATCATTTTTGACATGATGGGCGACCTTTATTCTATTCCCGCCGAAGGCGGAAAGGCCACCCAGCTTACCCGTGGACTGGCATTTGACCAGCACCCCCGCTACAGCCCCGATGGCAAAAAAATCCTTTTTGTATCAGACAAAAGTGGTGCAGAAAACCTTTGGTACATTGATACAGAGAAAAAAGATACGGTTCAGCTTACCAAGGAAATCAACCAGAATTTTCCTTCTGCAGACTGGACTCCCGATGGCAAGTACATTGTTTATTCCAAGGGAAGAAGGGTCAATAAACTATACATGATTCACATGGATGGCGGTGCAGGAACACAGCTCATTGATGAGCCTGCTACCCTCAAAACCATCGATCCTGCCATCAGCCACGATGGAAAACTCATCTACTATTCTTTCCGCACCGGTTCATGGAACTACAATGCACAGCTTCCACAATATGAGATTGGCGTGTATGACAGAGCCAATGCCCGCACCACTAAACTCACGTCCCGCTACGGATCTGCCTTCACGCCCGTTCTGTCTGGTGATGGAAAATGGCTGGTCTATGGAACCAGGTTTGAAGACAAGACAGGGCTGGTGATCCGTGACCTAAAATCCGGTGATGAGCGCTGGCTGGCTTATCCTGTGCAAAGGGATGACCAAGAGTCTATTGCCGTATCCGGTGTTTTGCCCGCCATGACTTTCACGCCAGACAACCAATACCTGCTCGCCTCTTTCGGTGGTAAAATCAACAAAATTGATATCGGCAATGGCAAGTACACTGAAGTTCCCTACACGGTGGATGGCAAGCTGGAGTTGGGTCCTGAAGTCCTTTTCAAATATCCCATCAAGGATACCACTGCTGTCATGGCCAGTCAGATCCGCGATGCTGTTCCTTCTCCTGATGGAAAGCAACTGGCCTTTACCGTGTTGAACAGGTTGTACGTGATGGATTATCCCGGCGGTACTCCCAAGCGCTTGACTTCGAATGATTTCACAGAAGCCCAGCCTTCATGGAGCCCAGACGGTAAAAAAATTGTTTTCAGTACCTGGGCCCCTAATGGCGGAAACATTGTTTCAGTGGATCTGAATGGAGGGAATGCCAAAACACTGACAACCGTTCCAGGCCTTTATTCATCACCAAGATTTAATTTGTCTGGCGACAGGATTGTATACGTGCATGCACCAAACCAAAAATTCAGGGATGCATTCGATCCTGGATATGATGATGCAGAAGACCTGCTTTGCTGGATGAATGCAGCGGGCGGAACTGAAAATATAATAGACAGAGCCAATGGCCGCTACAATCCTCATTTTTCCATCAATGATGAACGCATTTACCTGAATGCAGGTGGCAGCCTGATCTCCATCAAATGGGATGGTACAGATCAGAAAGTACATGCCAAGATCAGTGGCATCACCACCTATGGCTCCATCGCCATGCACAAGGGCAAACCCATGGCAGATCCCTGTATCGTTCCACAGGAATTAACAACAGAAGATGCAAGGGAAAACAATCCTGCATCCCCTGCCAGCGAAATATGGCTTTCTCCCAAAGGCGAAAAAGCGATTGCCAAGGTCAACAACAATATCTATGCAGTGACCATTCCTTCAACTGGGAAAACGATTTCCATTTCTGTTGCAGATGCCAGCAGTGCTGAGTTTCCGAGCAAAAAACTGACCGAGATTGGGGGTGAATTTCCAAGCTGGTCTGCCAATGGACAGAAGATTCACTACAGCCTGGGTGCAGCCCATTTTGTATACGATCTCATACAATCCGATAACCTGGATGATAGCCTGAAGGCTGCCAAGAAATTGGCTGATCTCAAGGCCCTAACAGATACTGCTAAAAAATCACCGGCAGATACCGCAAAGAAATCAATAACTAAAAAAGAAGATCCAAAATATACCCCTGAAGAAACCTGGGTCAAGGTCTATTATACCAAAGACAATCCATCGTCAACCATCTTGCTCAAAGGTGCACGCATCATCACCATGAAAGGCGATGAGGTCATTGCCAAGGGTGATGTATTGATTGTGAACAACCGCATCAAATTGGTGGCCAAAAACATTTCAGCACCCAAGGGTGCAAAGGTGATTGATGTTGCGGGCAAAACAGTGATTCCGGGTTTTGTGGATGTGCACTCGCACATGTGGCCCAGCTGGGGAATCCACAAGAACCAGGTTTGGATCTATGCGGCAAACCTTGCCTATGGCGTTACCACCACCCGTGACCCACAGACGGCTACTACGGATGTATTGACCTATGCCGACATGGTAGAAGCCGGGCAGATGGTGGGCCCCCGTGTCTACTCAACCGGTCCTGGCGTGGGGTACTGGGCATACAACATCAAGGACTCCGCACAGGCAGAGAATGTGCTCAAGCAATACAGCAAATATTACAACACGCAGTACATCAAAATGTACCTCACTGGCAACAGGCAGGCCAGGCAGTGGATCATCAATGCATCCAAGAACCAGAAACTCATGCCCACTACCGAAGGTGGATTGGATTTCAAATTGAACATGACAAATCTTTTGGATGGTTATCCAGGGCACGAACATTCTATTCCCATCTTTCCTTTGTACAAGGACGTGACCAAGGTTGTGGCCGATGCAAAGATGGCTGTGACGCCTACCTTGCTGGTGTCTTATGGCGGGCCTTGGGCAGAGAATTATTATTACGAAACCGATAATCCCTATAGCAACAAGAAATTGCAATTCTTTACACCCTACGAAGAGCTTGCTGCCAAATCAAGGCGCCGTGCAACCTGGTTCCTCCCAGAGGAACATGTTTTCCAAAAACATGCACAGAGCATGAAGTCCATTGTTGAAAAGGGTGGAATCGCCGGCATCGGCTCCCATGGCCAGTTGCAGGGGCTTGGCTTTCATTGGGAAGTATGGGCCATGCAGAGTGGTGGCATGAGAACCATTGATGCCTTGAAAGTGTCCACCATTCAGGGTGCTGAGGCATTGGGCTTGGACAAGGACCTTGGCAGCATCGAAGCAGGAAAACTTGCTGATCTGATCATCCTTGACAAGAATCCACTGGAAAATATCCGCAACACCAATACCATCAAGTTCGTCATGAAAAACGGAAGGTTGTACAATGGAGACAATGGAGATGAGATCGCACCTGCAGTGAAAAAACTCAACAGAACTGAGTGGGAAAAAGCGGCACCGTCCATCACCACAACGGTGAAGGAATAGTAGCCTATCAACACTCCAACATTCAAAACAAAAACGAGGGATGGCAGCAATGCTTTCCCTCGTTGTTTTTTAATAACTTGGCAACATGAAATTTCTTTTTTCCACCCTCCTGTCACTGATGGCCATTGCTGCAACAGCACAGCCCATCGATACCACCGAATGGAGCAACTACATGAAAAATACCCGGCTCTACTGGGACAGCCTGGGAACGGATTATTATGATGGCATCATTGCAGGCAATGGCAAACTTGGTGTGAATGCATACCGTGAGGGAGCCAAGGCCATCAGGTTTGATGTAGGAAGATCTGATGTTACAGACCAGCGTCCGCATTATCCCGACAGCATGTTCACCCAGCAACTGGTTTCTCGCCCAAGATTACCGATTGGCAAGATGGTGATCAGGACAGAAGGGAAAATTCTGGGCGCTCAAATTTACCTGGATATCTACAATGCGATGGCCAAAGGGTATATCAACACCACAAATGGCAGGGTGGAACTTTTTTTTGTTGTACCAACCGGCGAGGATATCATCCATATTGAAGCATCTGAATTCGGAGGCGAAAAAATATTTTGCGAATGGGTGGCAGAGCAAAGCATCAGCCCACGCATTTCCTTTGGCAGGGGGGATAACAAATTGTATAAATACCAGCCCAATCCTGATTTTGTCATGAAGGATTCTGCAGGTTACGGTATTTGTTACCAGCCCTTGCTCACAAAAGGTGAATATGCAACGGTTTGGAAACATGGTGCCATCAAAGAAAAGCACGTGATTGATGTGGCTGTAGGATACAGTGAAGATGAAACAGGGAAGGCCAGGCCTGAGGCCATCGCTGCCATCAAGCGATTTCAGGCAAAAGCATTCGATCTTGTAATGGCCAAACACAGAAATTGGTGGAATGCCTATTTCAGAAAAAGCTTTATTTCCATTCCCGATAAAAGGGTTGAAACCTACTACTGGCTTCAATTGTACAAGCTGGCTTCCGCAACAAGAGAAGACAAGCCCATGATGGACCTGATGGGGCCATGGTTCAGTTCCAAAACCCCCTGGCCCGGCATCTGGTGGAACCTCAACCAGCAGCTCACTTATTCACCCCTTTATGCGTCAAATCACCTGGAATTGACAAAGCCCATGTTTGATTTGCTGAACAAAAACAAACAAACGCTCATCAACAATGTGCCTGAAAAATGGCGTCATGATGCAGCTGCTATTGGAAGAATCACCTCATTCGATCTGCATGCACCATTGAACCAAGACGATCTTCGAAAAGGCCAGTTTGAACCCGGAAACCTGCTCTGGACCATGCTGTATTACTATCGCTATTATCAGTACAGTGGTGACAAGGAAACACTCAAAGACAAGATTTACCCACTCTTGAAGCGATCGGTGAATTACCTCACGCACCTGCTGTACAAGGATGAAAACGGGATTTATCACCTTGTCAAATCCCATTCTCCCGAATATGCGGATGCAGAAGATGCACACTATTCCTTGTCTGGTCTGATATGGGGATTACAAACACTGGTGCATGTAGACCAGCTGCTGAAGCTCAATGATCCTGATAAAACCAAATGGAGCGAAGTGCTCCAGCGACTTACCCCATTGCCGACCAGTGATAAGGGGTTTATGATTGGGCGGAATGTTGACCTGACCTCATCCCATCGCCATTATTCTCATCTGCTGGCCATCTATCCTTATCGTTTGTTGGACATGAAAAATCCTGCACACAGGGAAATGACCATCCGATCCATTAACCATTGGCATTCCATGCCAGCGGCGTTGGCAGGCTATTCTTACACAGGGGCCTCGGCCATGTATTCCTTGTTGGGAGAGGGTGATAAGTCCATCAAATATCTCAATGATTTTCTGAACAGGCATGCAGAACCTGGGGGCCTCTATGCAGAGTCAGGGCCTTGTTTTGAAACGCCCATGGCATTTGCCACCAGCCTGTTGGAAATGATGATCCAAAGCGATGATGGGAAAATCAGCATCCTGCCTGCCATTCCATCAGAGTGGAGGGAGATGTCCTTCAAAGACCTGGGGGCCGAAGGGGCCTTCAGGGTCAGTGCTGTTATGTATGACGGCATCCTTCAACAGGTGCAGGTCAAAAGCCTCGCAGGAAACAGGTGTGCACTGGACATGATGTCAACTTTTGATTTCGACATTGTTTCAGACAAAAGGGGAATCGTGGTGCCGCTAACCAAGAAATCAAATGGCCATGTGAGCTACTCGTTTGATACCAAAGCCGGTGAAACCATCACCTTAAAAAGAAAGAACATGAGTACTGCAAAGGATTTGCTGGTGCATTTCAAAGAAGGTGATTTCAAATGGGGCCTCAACAAGATCTACCTGAAAATGGGAAATCTCAAGGATCGGCCATTATTTTAACGATAAATGCTGCGCTGCTGCCGCTAAAAAAACTACATTTAAATCCTGAATACCATCCATGAAGTCATTATTGTTTACCACTGCCATCCTTTCAATCCTTGCCTGTTCCTGCAACCAGCCTGCTGCGCCAAAAAAATATGCTTCTGTAGAAGACAGCCTGCTGCATTGTGCGTCTAATTTGCCAGCAAGGTATGCTGTAGGTGCATCAGACACCAGTTTCTCCAGTGCTGCAGACAGCGCGTCCCACGAAGGAATGGTTTGGATTGCAGGTGGTGATTTCATGATGGGCGCCAACGATGATGAAGGAAGGGAAGATGAATATCCCCAACACCGCGTAAAGGTCAGTGGCTTTTGGATGGATGCCACCGAAGTTACCAATGCCCAGTTCAAAAAATTTGTGGACGCCACAGGCTATGTGACCACTGCAGAAATTGCTCCCAACTGGGAAGAAATAAAGAAACAGGTCCCTGCCGGTACGCCCAAGCCTCCAGACAGTGTGTTGGTAGCCGCTTCCCTGGTATTCGTGAAACAGGCTCCCGGCACAGGATTGGGCGACCCCAGCCAGTGGTGGGACTGGAAAAAAGGAGCCAACTGGAAACACCCCAAAGGGATAGGCAGCAACATCATGGGAAAGGAAAATTATCCGGTAGTGCATGTTTCCTGGGATGATGCCATGGCCTATTGTAAATGGGCAGGAAAGCGTTTGCCCACCGAAGCAGAATGGGAGTACGCAGCAAGGGGAGGCAGAACAGATAAATATCCCTGGGGCAATGAAGACATTGAACAAGGAAATCCCAAGGCCAATACCTGGCAGGGAACATTTCCGAGCACAAATACCAATTGGGACAAATTCCCTTCATCGTCACCTGTAAAGACTTTCCCCGCCAATCGCTTTGGTCTCTATGACATGGCTGGAAATGTCTGGGAATGGTGCTTTGATTGGTTCAGGGATGATTATTATGCCAAGGTAAGTGGACAGATATCCATCGATCCCAAAGGGCCTGCAGACAGTTATGACCCACAGGAACCCACCGTTCAGAAAAGGGTTGTCAGGGGAGGGTCCTTCCTCTGCAATGCTTCTTATTGCAAAGGATACAGGGTGACATCAAGGATGAAGACAGCAACCGATACAGGGCTGGAACATACGGGATTCAGGTGTGTGGATTAGGTAGTCAATACGCCCTAATGTTGACCTTAAAAAATTGGCGTATATTATTTATATAAAATTGTTACAATGGGATCCAAACTAAATGCATTGCTCAATGTTGCAGGTCTCTTTTTGGTGCTGGCCGTCAATGCCCTGGCCAATATCTTACCCATCAACGGGTATAACACCGGGCAGATTTCAGCACTGTATCCCAACTATTTTGTCCCTGCAGGGTTCACTTTCAGCATTTGGGGGGTGATTTACCTGTTGTTGATAGGCTTTGTCTTTTGTAGTCTTTTTGCCGCTTTTGGGAAATTCAATGATGCGGCCAAAGCCTGCATTGAAAAGGCAGGGCCTTATTTTCTGATTACTTGTCTATTGAATGCAGGTTGGATTCTTGCCTGGCACTACCTGTACCTTGGCATATCCCTTGCCATCATGATAGCTTTTTTGGTTACCCTTTTGCTCTTGTACATTGCCATAAGACCCATGAAAAACCAGATGCCTTTCTTTTACAGGCTTTGGACCTACCATGCCTTTGTAGTCTACCTGGCTTGGATCTCTGTAGCCACCATCGCCAATGTGACAGCATTGCTCGTAGGGTTTGGATGGCAGGGCGAACCTTTGTCTCCCCAGATCTGGAGCATGATCATGATACTGGTGGCCCTTGTGCTGGGTGTCTTTATGGTGGGCAAACAAAAGCAACCTGCATTTGGATTCGTACTGGCCTGGGCATTTTGGGGCATCTACTCCGCGCAGTCTCCCGAATCAAGGATGATCGCTTTTACTGCAGGCCCATCCTTGTCTTTTATTTTTTCACTGACAGTTACAATCCTCATTAAATCAAAAACCAAATCACTGCCGGGTTAGGTTTTGTTATTCCCTGGTGCCAATCAGCCCCAGATTCTTTATTTTTGTCCCATGACGATCAGTTCAACATGTATTGAAGTTTTTCAGCGGGCAGTAGCGGCATACCACTTGCACAACAATGTCGATGAAGCAGAGCATAATCCTTTTTCTGAAGGGAGCTTTGAGCACCTCTTGTTTGCTAAAAGCCATGTTGATACGGTGCAATGGCACCTGGAAGATATTGTGAGGGATCCCAATATTGATCCTGTTGCAGGAATAGCGCTCAAGCGGAGAATTGACAAGTCCAATCAAGTGAGGACCGATATGGTGGAGCAAATTGACGATTATTTTTTAGCCCTCTATGCTGGCGTTGATGCAGTGCCTGGTGCAAAACTCAATACCGAAAGCCCTGCATGGGCCATCGATAGACTCTCTATACTCATCCTCAAGATTTACCATATGCAGGAAGAGGCCGTAAGGGTGGATGCAACTCCAGAACACAGAGCAAAATGCACTGCCAAATTGCAGGTACTGTTGGAACAACAAACGGATCTTTCTACTTCCATAGACGAGTTGTTGGCAGAGATCAGTGAAGGCAAAAAGCAGATGAAAGTATACCGGCAGATGAAAATGTACAATGATCCTTCCCTGAATCCTGTATTGTACAACTTGGAGAAGAAATGATGTCAGATTCCATACAACAGAAAATATTGGTCTTGAGGTTCTCTGCCCTGGGGGATGTGGCTTTGACTGTACCCGTAATTAAAGCTTTTCTTGCTGCCAACAAGGAGGTTTCCCTTGTCATGGCCAGTGAAAAGCAATGTGCAGGTCTATTTTCTGGCATTGATCGATTGGAATTTGAAGGATTTGACCTTAAAGCTGAATTCAAAGGATTTATTGGCATCTTTAGGATTTTTAATCTCCTCAGAAAGAAGTATCAATTCTCCATGGTCGCCGACCTTCATGGTGTCATTCGCACCCATGTACTGAGGTTTCTTTTTGAAGCCAGTCGTCGAAAAACAGAAGTCATCAACAAGGGCCGAATTGAAAAATATGCCCTTGTCAGGAAGGACAATAAAATATTCAGGCCTTTGCCCCATGCTACCGAGCGGTATGCAGATGTGTTCAAAAGGCTGGGATTCATGATCAATCTTCCCCAGGTTGGTGACGTTGACCGGGATACAAGGACTGTAACGGGAACTGAGCATAATATTTCAATGCAGGCCAGTGATTCGGTGGTAAAAATTGGCTTTGCTCCTTTTGCAAAACATGCTGCCAAAATGTATCCCCTTGATAAGTTTAAGGAGATTGTCCAATTTTTTAACCGTGCCCCCTATCAATTGTATTTTTTTGGGGGGAAAGGCGCCGAACGTCTTCTGTTGGCTGATTGGGAAGGTCATTTTAGTCGTGCTGTACCCATGTCATCTACCAGTTCTATTGCCGATGAGCTTCAAATCATGCGGGAGATGCAGGCAATGGTTACCATGGATTCGGCAAACATGCATTTGGCCTCTTTGGTGAATGTTCCTGTTATCTCCCTTTGGGGACCCACCCATCCTTATGCTGGATTTTATGGATTCAGGCAAGACCCATTGAATGCGGTACAGGTTAATCTTTCTTGTCGCCCCTGTTCTGTTTTCGGAAACACCACTTGTTGGCGCGGAGACCATGCCTGTATGGGGCAAATTACACCCTCAATGGTAGAGGAAAAGCTGCTTAAATTGCTGAAAGGGTAAAAAGTAGGTGAAAAAATATTTTTATTGTTTAATCATTGTTGTAATTGTATATCAATTATTTATACATTAGTGATTATCTTAATTGGTTAAAAAACACTTTTTTTACGTGTTTTTCACCTTGCCCACAGTTGGCAGTGATTGATATTGCTGTCTAATGTCGAAGTTCTGCCCTTTTTTATTGCTCTTGATTTTTGGTTACGGACCATTTTCCCTGGGGCAGGGAATACCCCCAATTTTAAAAAAACTTTCCTCCTCCAAGGGTACCGTCCTTGTTTACTCCCAACACAAGAAATCACTGGTTGATTTATCAGACCTTCCGGTCAATTTCAACACTGAAGGCTATAATTTAATCAAAGATCCTTCAGGGCTTTATGTTTTTCCGCAGGGTACAGGTAGGATATACCAATTGGATACTTCCCAACGGAGGTATCGCTGGCAACGGATCGATGATACATATTACAGTGGGTATAACTTCAATAGCATCGGGTTTAGACTAGATTCCGTTTTCTATTCTTTCGGTGGTCAAGGGTTTTGGATTACCAATGGCACCTTGAGGAGTTACAATGTTTTCAGCAGACAATGGGATGCTATTCAATTATCAGAAAACATCCACTGGAGAAAAAATAAGGATGGGTTCTTCTTTCTCGACACAGCAAATAAAACCCTGACCCTCAATGCAATGCCTACACCTTCACATGAGATGTTGAAAAATGGCAATGCTGAACAGCGTAAAGAGGGGCTTTATCGATTAAACGTTAACACAGGCGATTGGACCAGAATGGGGAGGATGTCAGACACTTCTCATGTTATTGTTGCAACCCTGCCATGGGGCCTATTGGATGATAATTTTGGGGTATTGGACCTTGTTAATAATCGCTACTGCAAGTTATCAAATCAAATCCGTTCCAAAATTAATGCCATTTTCTCCTCCAACAAGTATGCTGATCCTGCCATAGCCAGTTTTGCCATTGATTCGGTATTTTACATGGGAGATCAATTTCATCCATATGATTCAGTGGTGATTTCTCGGGCTGATCTCATCGATACAGGCATTCCCATGTATACACCCATTGAACCTCCAGGATTATTGGACGATATAGAAGCAGAGTCTTTTTTGCTTGTGATCCTTGGTTTTTTAAGTTCCTTTCTTGGCTTGCTATTGTACAAGGCCAAGAAAGCACAACCCACTCCAGCAGTTGAAATAGTACACACACCAACAGTTGAATCCTTATCTGCTCCTAACGATAGCCTTCATGCCGTTGCAGCACTTGAATCAGAGAAACATCCAACCACGTTTAGATCTACGCGCATCCTCGAACTGCTCGAGGAGCGGGAGCGCTCATTGCTTGAATTCCTTTTCAACCACTCAGCGGATGAGAGGCTTACCTCCATAGAAGAGATCAACAAAGTGTTAGGGGTGCAGAACCGATCTGTAGAAATCCAAAAACGCATGCGCAGTGATTTGATTGGCTCCATCAACCAAAAGTTGGGCATCGTTACCCGGGATAAAAAACCTGTGGTGGACAAACAACGCTCAGAATTTGACAAACGCAGTTTCGAATATTTCATCCATCCAGCCCATATGGAACTCGTTGAGAAGATCATCAGGAAGAAGTGATTGTATTTTCCGTATTTCGCCACATTAAACCACAACTTCTCGTAAATTTGCTTGTTAATCAGATATTATGATCAAAACAGGAAATATCACCGTAAGCATTTATACAGAAATGACGCCCAATCCGGAAACCATGAAGTTTGTGGCCAACAAACTCTTGTATCCTGGTAAAAGTGTTGATTTTCAAGACATTGAAAAGGCAAAACCTTCACCCTTGGCACTGGAACTCTTCAGTTTTCCTTTTGTAAAAGGCGTGTTCATCGCCAGTAATTTTGTCACCCTGACCAAAACTGCCGAAACGGATTGGGACGATGTAAAACCCTCTATCCGCCAGTTCCTCAAGGATTATCTTGAAGATGGTAAAGCGATTGTTAATGAAGATGAGCTGCCTGCAACACAGTCGACTGATGGAAATATTGTCCTCTCAGAAGATGGAGATGTTGTAAAACGCATCAAGGAATTGCTGGAAAACTATGTAAAGCCTGCAGTAGAAATGGACGGCGGCGCCATTCAGTTCAAGAAGTTTGAAGATGGCATTGTAACCCTTATGCTACAAGGTTCCTGCAGCGGCTGCCCCTCATCCATGATTACCCTCAAATCGGGTATCGAAGGAATGATGAAACGCATGATTCCAGAAGTGGTGGAAGTAGTGGCGGAAGCAGAATAATTTAAAATGTTGAAGTGGTTTAATATGCGAGACGCGTTGAAGTCGCCTTCGGCTGTTGAAGAGGTTTAAGAAGCGAGACGCGTTGAAGCAGTTTAAGTCGCCTGCGGCTGTTGAAGGGGTTTAAGTATTTTCTTCAACCTCCCTACACCTCCCTCAACCCTTAAACCCCTAAACCCCTCAACCCCTCCACCCTTAAACCCTTCAATGAATTTCCTGGAACTAACCGCCATCTTCTCAGGCATCATTTCCGTTTGGTTTTCAAGAAAAGAAAGCATTTGGGTTTACCCAACAGGGTTGGTCGGAACCATTCTTTATGTTTACCTCAGTTTCAAAGGTGACCTGTTTGGTGAAGCTGCAGTCAACCTTTACTATACCATCATGAGCATCTATGGATGGTACAATTGGATGAGGCGCAACGACGCACAACTGCTTGTTGTCCATATTCAATTCTCCACAAACAAAGAGTGGATCCAGCAATTGGCTTTTTTTGTTTCCATTTACCTGGCCATCTTCTTCTCTCTTTCTTACATTCAAACAGCATTTGCTCCCGGCGCCATTCCTTGGGCTGATGCACTGGCATCCGCTTCGGCTTTCACCGGCATGTGGCTCATGACCAAGAAAAAAGTGGAAAGCTGGATCTGGTGGATCATTACCAATATCTGTTCTATCCCTTTGTATTATTCAAAAGGCTATACCTTCACAGCTGTTTATTATGCCATCCTGCTGGTGCTGGCCATCATGGGATTGCAGGAATGGAGAAAAAAAGCAAATGAACAGTCAAGAGCCTAAGCGAATCATAAAAATAGTAGCGATTGGTCCTGAATCAACAGGGAAGAGTACGTTGTGTACGGCACTGGCAAAGCATTTTTCAACCATCTGGTGCAAGGAATATGCCAGGGAGTACCTTTTGGAGCATGGCACTGATTACAGGTTTGAAGACCTGCTCACCATTGCAAAAGGTCAGTTGACCCTGGAGGATCAAGCCACGGATGAGGCGATTGCCTTGCACAAACAAGCCGGAACCGATGGCCTGCCGATACTGTTCATCGACACAGACATGCAAGTGATGAAAGTATGGTGTGAATTTGTTTTTGACAATTGTCATCCCTTCATCCTCAAAGAAATTGTGCAAAGAAAATATGACGGATACCTGCTGTGCAAGCCCGACCTGCCCTGGGTCAAGGATGAATTGAGGGAATATCCTGATTTGGGAACCCGAGACAAGTTGTACCACCATTACAAGGACATCCTGATCAACCAATCCCTGCCCTGGCATGAAGTTTCAGGCCAAGATCCTGACAGAAGCCAATCAGCCATTGATTGGGTAACCAGTTTGCTGAAATAACCAAATGATGAATCCAGCCATACCATCAACTGCCACAAATCCCCGACAACTTCGTTTGGTTTTTTATGCTGCCTGGTTCCTGGTTTCCCTGGTGCAGGCTGCCGGAACGGAGTTGTTTGATGACGAGGCTTATTATTGGGTCTATTCCAGGTTCCTTGATTGGGGCTATTTTGACCATCCTCCCATGATTGCTGTGCTGATCAAATTAGGAACAGCCCTCTTGCCGGGAGAATTGGGATTGCGGTTCTTCATCGTCTTGATGGGCACTGCAACAATCGCCCTGATTGAGTACCTCACCCAACCCAAAGACATCAGGCTTTTCTTTGCCATTGTGCTCAACATGGCCGTGCTGCAAATCGGTGGCATCATAGCGGTCCCGGACATTCCCCTGCTGTTTTTTACAGCCTTGTTTTTCATTGCCTACCAGGCATTTGAGCAGAAAAATACACTCATAAATGCCTTATTCCTTGCCATTGTCATTGCCCTGTTGCTCTATAGCAAATACCATGGCATCCTGATTATTTTTTTCACCATTATTTCCAATCCATCCATCCTGGCAAGATGGAAAAGTTTGTTGGTGATTCTCTTGTCGGTCATCTTGTTTATGCCACATGTACTTTGGCAGCTCCTGCATGGTCTTCCATCCATCAACTACCATCTTTTTGAAAGGCTTTCACCGCCGTATAAGCCGTCATTCACAGCAGACTATCTGTTGGGACAGTTGCTGATGACCGGTCCATTGGTGGGATGGCTGATCATCTGGGCGGCGCTGAAAAACAGGTACGCCACTGCAACTGAAAAAGCCATGTACTGGTCTTTGATAGGCACTTATGTTTTGTTTTTCCTCTCCTCTTTCAGGAGCCGTACCGAGGCCAACTGGACCATCCTGCTGATGGCGCCGTTGATTGTATTGTCTTACCAATACCTCAGTCAAAACAAGAACAAGGCCCGGTGGATCTTCAAGTTGCTGCCTTATTCAATTGTCTTGGTTTTGCTGGTCAGGGTTTACATGATCCTCGATATCCAAGCCCTGTCCTTCATGCCCAAAGACGAGTTTCACCAGAACAGGGAATGGGCTGCTGCCATCAAGAAAAAAGCCAATGGCCTGCCTGTGGTCTTCACCAACTCCTACCAGCGGGCTTCCAAATATTGGTTCTATGCAGGAGATACCTCTTTCTCTCTCAATACCCACCGCTACCGCAGGAGCAATTATAATTTCTGGCCGATGGAAGAGCAGCTTCAAGGAAGGAAGCTAATGGTATTTGGATCGATGGGCGCCGCAACCATGAAGGATTCTGTTCAAACCCCCAGAATGCAGCTGGCTGCAGAAACAACAGAAGCTTTTCTCTCTTATGGAGCTGTTCAATTGGACGGAGGAGATTTGAAGACGGATGAGAAGGGATTTGTCAATGTGGCGCTAAAGCCTGGCTATGGCAACAGGAAAATCTTGGAAAGGGCAATGGCAAATCATCCTGAAATCATCCTGATCATTTACCGGTCCGGAAAACAAGATCCCATGCTCATTCCAACCGGTCGTATCATTGGGCATGACAGTGAGTATCAGCTGAATTTTCGGCTAAAGCTACCGCCATTGGAAGAAAAAAAATACACCATACGGTGGGGATTGAAAGGAAGTTTTTCCGAGCCCACCATCAACAGCAGGACCTATGCATTGAAGCGATCTATTACCGAATGATTTCCATTACATCAGGATCGCCATCAAGGTTGTTCATTTGGCGCAATACCCAGGGGTATTTCCTTGAAACGTAGGTGGATACTGGTTTTACTGTATACCGCACCGGGTTGGGCAGTGACGCAGCAATCATGGCGGCTTCAGTTCTTGTGAGTCTTGAGGCAGGCTTTTTGAAATATTTTTTGGCCGCCGCTTCAATCCCAAAAATGCCTTTTCCCATCTCCGCTTCATTCAGGTATACTTCCAGAATTCTTTGCTTGCTCCAAACCAGCTCAATCAAGAACGTGAAATAAACCTCCAGTCCTTTCCTGAACCAGCTCCGTCCCTGCCAGAGAAATACATTTTTGGCCACCTGCTGGCTGATGGTAGAAGCGCCCCTGATTTTTTTTCCTTTTTTTTTCTTGTTGAAAGCCAGGGCCCTTTCAATGCCCTTGATGTCAAACCCATTGTGGTCAGGAAACAACTGGTCTTCTGACGCAATCACGGCCAGTTTTGCAGCCGTTGACATTTGATCCAAGGACAGGTGCGTTCTTTTGAAACCATTCCCTTCAATGATGCTGGTGATTTGCGTGATGGTGATGGGCGGATCAATAAATCTTGTCAATACAATGTAGGCAAGATGAGAGATGAGCAGGAAGTAGAATATCTTTTTGATGATGCGCAGCACGGTTGGTTATTTGGTGACAGGGATGTATTGAAGATAATATTTGTTCCCCAGGGTGACAGTTTTTTTGTGGATACGGCCAAGTGCAAATCCGGTCAGTGCGACTGCTCCAGAGATGGCCATGGTAGAGGGGATAATGGGTTGTTTCAGGTAAAGGGCGTTGACACTGTGAAGGATGGCATAGGCGGATCCTCCCATCATGAAAATCAAGCCATTTTTGATGAAACTGAATTTTTCGCGGGGCTTGAATATCTCCCGGACTTCCTTGATATGGTACCTCGAAAGCCCCACTGAAACGGTGTCCCAAAAAGAAGTTCCCCAGATGGTATAGGCAGCCCTTTCATCATAAATATTGATGTAGAGGCTGTCCTTTTGGATTTTTCGTATCATTCCCTGCACTTCAGTGCCCGCAATTGTTACAAAATGGATTTGGGAGCCGGAAAGATAGGTTTTGAGTGTTCTTTCAGGACCTTTTTTCAGTACCACCATGTCTGATCCCTGGGCCAGCAATTGGTTGCAGGATAAGCAGATGAGGAAAAGGCAAAGGCTTCGTTTGAGTATGGTCATGTCATTTGTTTAAGAAGCGGATTCCATAAACGATGCCGAGTCCAAATATGATCAGGATGGTTCCTGATATTTTATTGATGATGTTGATGTTGTGTGGGGTCAGGCTATGGCGAACTTTCGCGGCAAGCATCACCTTGAGTACATCTGCAACCACATTGACCAGCAAGCACATCCCAAAAAGAATGATCCTTTCAAATGGGGTATGGGTCACAGCAAAAGCTGTTGCGTTGATCAGCCAAAACAACATCACGCTGGGATTCAGTGTATTGATGATAAATCCAGACATGAATGCTTTTGTAAAGGCTTTCTTTCCGAACTCAACCCTGATCAGATTTTTATCCTCTCCATAATTGACTTTCTTGAAAAAAACATAGTAAATGCCCAGTGATACCACAAACACTGCACCAACATAGCCAATCGTATTTTTAAATGCCAGGGCCTCCATCACCAGTGAAGAAAACATGTTGCTGATGATGATCAGTACAAGATCACTCAGCCATACACCTGCCACAAAGCTGAATCCACCCTTGTGTCCGTTGTTGATGCTTTGTTTCAGGATGGTGAAAATCACCGGCCCCACTGAAACAGCCAAAATAAGCCCCAGTCCAATTCCTTTGACAATTGATTCGAGCATGATGGAAAAGCAGCGAGATTTTAAAGGTTCAAAAGGTTGAAATTACTGAACAATCAGCATAGAATTTTCTTTGTTTGGCAAGGAGCTATCTTTTGGTCAGGAATCCCTTCCACTCCTCCAGTCCACTTCCCTTCAAAACCCTTGGAAATTTGTGCTGACCCCCCATTTTTCCTTTGCTTTCCATGAAAGCCATGAAGACATTTTCCGGTAATATTTCCACAACAACATCCTTGAGGGCGCTTTTTCTTTCTACCGCATAATCATCATTCAACTCTTTCAATGTTTCATCAATGATGTTCCTCAGGTCAGTCAAATCAATGACATCATCGGTGCCGATATACCAGTGGTGTCCAAAGAAGCCATTCATGGGAACCCCTGCTACCGTAAATTCTGTGATGGAGGCATTCAATTTTTCACTGGCCACCTGAACAGCGCGGTTCATGTTGTCTACACTGAGGTGCTCACCTACTAGGCTGAGAAAATGTTTTGTTCTTCCGGTGATGATGATTTCAGATCTTTCTTTGTTCACAAACCGGATGGTGTCTCCAATCAGGTATCTCCAGGCACCTGCCGCAGTGCTGATCAGGATGGCATAGTCTATTTGTTCTTCAACATCCTCAATGAGGATGGTGTTGGATGCATCAGTTATATTCCCGTCAGTGTCAAAATGCGCCTCATCAAAAGGGATGAATTCAAAAAAGATATGCTCATTCAATACCAGTTTCATCCCATCCGGATCCTGTCGGTCTTGATAAGCGATGAATCCTTCTGAAGCCAGATAGGTTTCAATGTAAGAAATGGGTTTCCCCAGCAACCGTTCAAACCCTTTTTTATAGGGTTCGAAAGCCACGCCACCATGACAAAACAAGGTAAGGTTTGGCCATATTTCATGGATGTTGTTTAATTTGTACCGTTCGATGATCATTTCCATGCACATCTGTATCCATGCAGGAACCCCAACAACAAATCCGATATCCCAATTGGGGGCTTCTTCCACAATGGCTTCCAATTTGCTGTTCCAGTCTCTTGTTTTGGCTATTTTTTTTCCTGGCCGGTAGAAGGGAGAAAACCAGAAAGGTGCTTTTTTGGCGGTAATACCACTCAGGTCTCCTGCAAAATAACCCGGTCCCTTTTGAAGGTCTGTGCTTCCACCCAGCATCAGGTATCCCTTTCCTACAGATTTCCATGAGATGTTATCGTAATTTCTCAAAGAGAGGAGCTGCTTGATCATGGTAATCTTGTTGCCCTTCATCAGCTCCTTTGTGATGGGGATATACTTGCTGGCAGCTTCAGAAGTGCCTGAACTCAGTGCAAAATATTTTATCTTCCCGGGCCAGCATACGTCTGGAATTCCCTTCAAGGTTTGGTTCCACCATTCACTGTATAGTGTGCTATAGTCAAAAGCAGGAACAATTTTTCGAAAATCATCATGGGGCGTCTTGCTCTTGAGGATCTCACTGAATTGGTAATGTTCGCCGAATTGTGTTTGCCTGGCTTTTTTCAAAAGGGATTTCAACACCCGGTTTTGTTGTCTTCCGGGTGAGTTGGTGGGAAGCCTCAGGGCGTTGGCAATCGATTTAGGCAGTCGTATGTCTATTAATGCCATTGCATGCAAGTTACACCATTTGTTTTTTTTGGCTATTCTTTTGTATTTTTAGTAACTAAATACAGTTTATGAACAGACGTGATGCGCTTGAAAGGGTTGCCCTCATTTTGGGTGGAACAGTTATCGGCGGGGCCGCTTTTTTGCAGGGTTGCAAAACCCCCTCGGAAAAAGCAGCAGGTTTCTCTTTGTCTCAAGAACAGATTGCCTTTTTGGATGAGGTAGCGGAGACCATCATTCCCGCAACCAGCACACCCGGGGCAAAAGCGGCATTGGTAGGAGCTTTCATGAACACCATGGTTACGGATTGTTACAAGGAAAAAGACCAGAAAATTTTTGCTGCAGGCATCACTGAGATTGATAATTCAGCAAACCATATGTTTGGCAAAGGCTTCATGAACATCACCCCAGCACAAAGGACATCCTTGCTCAACCAGGTGAACAAGGAGCTGAAAGCATACAACGACAGCAAAAAAGAAGATGATCCCAATCATTATTTCGGCATGATGAAACAGCTTACCTTGCTTGGGTATTTCAGTTCAGAAATAGGCGCCACACAAGCACTCCGTTATGTTGCCATCCCTGGCAAGTATGAAGGATGTGTTCCCTACAAAAAAGGTGACAGGGCTTGGGCATAAAATAGTTGTTGGATGAAGTTTTTCCTGGTCCTTTTGTTTGTACCCATGCTTGCGTTTTCTCAGTCAAAAGATGAGAAGGCAATTTTATCTATACTCAGCAATCAGACGGCTGCATGGAACAAAGGAGATTTCGACCAGTTCATGGTGGGTTATTTGCATACAGATTCACTCATGTTCATTGGAAAATCCGGCATCACTTACGGCTATGCCGCTACCCTGAACAACTACAAGAAAAGTTACTCCGGGGCTGACAAAATGGGTAAACTCAGTTTCGAAATCCTTCACCTCAAGAAATTGGGCAGAAAACATTACCTGGTAGTGGGCAAATGGTCACTCAAGCGCACAGCCGGTGACGTGGGCGGGTATTATACCCTTACCTTTGAGAAACAAAACGGTGGCTGGGTCATCGTTGCAGACCACAGCAGTTAAAAGCAACTATTCTTTCTTTTTTGCGTCTACATTAAAATCATTTTTATGTTTCTCATCATTCTCGGTATTGTACTGTTTATTATTGGCGCTTCTGCCATGCGTTCAGAAACCAAAATCACGCCATTTGCCGGCCGAATCAAAGGATTGGGTATTGTTGTGGTGTTTCTTGGTGCGCTCAGCGCCAGCGTCCGTCAGGTGGATGCAGGATTTGTTGGCGTAAAATCACTTTTTGGAAAGGTGCAAAAGGAAACCATGGGAAGTGGCCTGAGTGTTATCAATCCAATGATGGATGTCACCAACATTGATACCCGTACCCAGAATTATACCATGAGTGGCATTCATGATGAAGGTACCAAGTCAGGCGACGATGCAATAAAAGTTTTGACAGCAGATGGACTGGAAGTAACCATTGACCTTTCTGTGCTTTACCGTGTCAATCCAACCGAAGCCCCAAAATTGTTGAGTGAGATTGGGGTCAACTTTGAAGACAAAATAGTACGTCCTATCACCCGTACCAGGATCAGGGACAATTCAGTTTACTACGATGCTGTGGCGCTTTATTCAACCAAGCGGGATGAGTTCCAATCAAGAATTTTCAAAACCATTGAAGTTGATTTTAAACAACGCGGCTTGATTCTTGAGAACCTTTTGGTGAGAAATATAACCCTCCCTGCTTCAGTAAAATCTACCATTGAGCAAAAAATCAATGCAGAACAGGAGGCCCAAAAAATGCAGTTTGTCCTCCAAAAAGAAAAACAGGAAGCAGAACGCAAAAGGGTTGAGGCGCAGGGTATTTCTGATTACCAGCGTATCATCAGTGAGAGCCTTAGTGACAGGCAGCTCCAGTATGAGCAGATTCAGGCCATGAAAGAACTGGCAAAATCTGCCAATTCAAAAATCATCGTCATGCCTTCCAAAGGAGGCACACCGCTGATCCTCGACGCAAAATAGTGCTTCAATAATTTATTGCCGGAATGGGAAGGATCAGTCCTGAACCAATTCCGGCTTTTTTTGTTTTGAGAACATGGATCCTATAGTAAGTGCTTTCATGCAACGCATTGTTTGGTCTCTGACATCAGCCCTTGTTTGGCTGATGATCAATGCTGTTGCAGGATTGAAGTTTGAATTGGCTTTTTTTGATGGAAAGCATCCAATAGGAAACGTGCTGTTTTATTGCTGGTTTGTTGGCAGTATTTTCCTTCTCTTTAGGTTGTTCAAACGGTGGTGGAAGGAACACCTTTAGCCTTATTTGATGATTTTTCTGATGATCTCAGGATCATCATCCTTGTTGACCCTCAACCAGTAGCTGCCTGCAGGAAGGTTGGCTGAGGGCACTACAAAAAGGTCCGCACCGCTGAAATTGCCAAACCGTTGTCTCCAAACCAATTGGCCTACATTATTGTATAGCGAAAGATTCAGAATACCCTCAGACATGTCTTTTAACAAAACACTGAACTCATCCCGGACAGGATTGGGAAATACCATAACATTCCCTGATCCAGGAAAAATTTCAGCCTTGGTGACTGTATTGTTGGCAGAAACAATTTTCAATTTAGGGTCAATGAATACAGAATCAGGCACAAAGCCGATCTTGAAAAAATCAACCTGCCCGTTTTTCGTATGGTTCAGCACAACAGTGGTATCATAGAAAGTATTTTTAAACCGAATGGGAACAGGCATCTCAAAAAACCTGACTGAAGTATCGGATGTGGTTTGGTTCAGCGTGGTTTGAATCCATGATCCACCACCAGTTGCCCACTGGAGTTTGTAGCTGGGGAAACCCTGTCCATATACCCAATCATTGAAAAATTCTGTGAGGTCTGTTGCTGCAACCTTCTCAAAATGTTTTTTAAGGTCTGTGGTTCTTGCATAACCATAGGCCAATGCAGGATCGTTCAGGTAATTTCTGGTTGCACGGAAAAAAGCAGAATCACCCAGTTTCCAGCGAAGCATTTGCAATACCCATCCGCCCTTGTTATAGCTGAGCCTTGAATCAAAAATCCTGGATACACTGGTGGTATCATCAAC
Source organism: Chitinophagaceae bacterium (assembly GCA_044373365.1). Classification (GTDB taxonomy): domain Bacteria; phylum Bacteroidota; class Bacteroidia; order Chitinophagales; family Chitinophagaceae; genus Pollutibacter. The sequence continues at coordinate 36,313 of JBIPNK010000005.1, read as the reverse complement.
ATACACTGATCCGTTGGGGCGTGAAGCGATGAAGTTGATCTGGCTTCTGTATGTGTTGAGAAGGGTCGCTTCAGGATAGTGCTTTTCAAGATTGAGGTTGGTACAAAATATGGCGTAGCCTTCATTGAGCCATATGTCTCTCCATGTTCCACAAGTGATTTTGTTGCCAAACCACTGGTGTGCCGCTTCATGTACAATCAGCGTTTCAGACATGTTCCCCATGAATGAATTGGTCTGGTGTTCTATGCCTCCGCCAAAACCAAACTGGGTATGGCCATACCTTTCCTTGATAAATGGATATGGGGTAAAAGTATTGTGCAACAGCTGCAGTGCTCTTTTGGTGATGGCTGCAGCGTTGAGAAAATCACTTGCTCTTTCCGGGTAGGCATGCTCCATGATGGGCATGGTTGTGTTGCCCAATTTTACTTCATCCTGAATGACCTGGTAGTTGGTGGCCGCAAATGCAACAAGGTAAGTGGCAATGGGGTACCTGTGTTTCCAGCGGGTTGTCCTGAATCCGCCCCTGACCTCATCCGATTGTAGCATACCAATGCTGGAGGATGTATATTTTTCTGGGGTTGTGATCGCAACATCCAATGAGTCTGCTTTATCATTCAGCCCATTCTTACAAGGCCACCAATCCCTTCCTCCGTAGGGCTCACTGAGTGTCCATATCACGGGAACTCCTGCATGTGCACTGGTTGTGAACGTGCTGATGGGCGCTGTAACCGGGGGTATGCCATGGTAAAAAATTTCAACGGCATCCTTGTTTCCTTTGTCCAGAAAAACACCAAGGTTGACAATGACAGAATTATCAAATGGTCTGTAATGGCTGATTTTACCGGTCCTGAACCGGATGCTGTCCACCTTCAGTGCATCAACCAGATCAAATGTGATGATGTTGGTGCGTTCTGTGATCGTAAATCCCGTTTTGACGCTTCCCTGGATGTAGCGAATTCCGGGATCTACATTCCATTTGCAATCGAGGTAGTTGATGTCAAAATTGGCGGAGGCTTTAGAAAAATTTTCTGTGCCCATCAATGCTTCTTGTCTCAGTCCGGCTGCTTTTGCCTCCATGGTTGCTATTTCATGGTTCTCCATGAATACATTTTTTTTCTGGCTGAATCCTGTAACAAAGATGACGAGGAAAACGATGGTCAGAATGGCTTTGGGTTGCATGGATTAGGTGTTGATACAAGGCTGAGCCTTATTTATTATTGAACTGTTGTACAAATCTACATAACGAACAAGACTTTCATTTATTTTTACAGCCCATGCCCAAGCATAACAAAAACGATATTTTTAACTTTTTGTCCAAGCTCACATTCAACAAATGTTGGAATGCGTTAAAAGTATTGGGTTCTTATCAGTTGAGCAAGGTCATCGGCCGCCCCTTCATGCTCGGATTGCCCCTTTCGATTTCCGTTGAGCCCACCACTGCTTGTAACCTGGGTTGCCCTGAGTGTCCTAGTGGACTCAAATCTTTCACAAGGCCAACCGGTACCATCAAGATGGATTTCTTCCGGCAAACCATTGATGCCATGCACAAGGAGCTTTTTTACCTGAGTTTTTATTTTCAGGGAGAACCCTTTTTGCACAAGGGTTTTCTGGACATGGTGCGCTATGCTTCTTCGAAAAATATATACACAGCAACCTCTACCAATGCACATTTTCTCACTGATGAAAATGCCAGGAAGACCATTGAAAGTGGCTTGGATAGGCTGATCATTTCCCTTGATGGCACAACCCAGGAAACCTATGAGCAGTACAGAAGAAATGGCCAGATGGACAAGGTGCTTGAGGGTGCCCGGAACATCATCAAATGGCGGAAAGCGCTGAACAGCAAAACACCCATGGTGGTTTTTCAATTTTTGGTGGTCCGGCCCAATGAACACCAGGTTAATGAAGTAAAGCAGTTGGCCAGGGAAATGGGTTTGGACGACGTTTGGTTCAAGACTGCACAGATCTATGATTATCAACATGATCCCAACCGGCTGATACCATCAACAGACCAGTTCAGCCGGTACAGAAAAGATGCCGCTGGCCAGACCGTTCCGAAGAACAAAATGCCCAACCATTGTTGGAAGATGTGGCATAGCAATGTGATTACCTGGGATGGGAAGGTAGTGCCTTGTTGTTTTGATAAAGATGCCCAGCACGTCATTGGAGAAATGAGAACAAACGGAATGAAGGAAATATGGGAAAGTAAAAAATACAATGAGTTCAGGACAGAATTGATGCGGGGCAGAAAAAACATTGATATTTGTTCCAATTGCAGCGAAGGACTGAAAGTCTGGAGCTGAACCTACAAATAAAATTCATGACCCAGTTCAACAACAGGATCAGACAGGTTGTCTTGCTTTTGGTGATTGCCTTTCTGGCTTTTCTGATCATCCAGGAGCTGTATGTATTTCTTCCCGGACTGATGGGTGCGCTTACTTTTTATATCCTGGGCAGGGAACGGTACTTCAGGCTAACTGAAAAGCGGGGATGGAATCCCGGCCTTACATCCCTTTTGATCATTGTTGTATTTCTGCTCCTGATTGCAGCCCCTCTTTATTATGCGGTCTTGTTGGTAACCCCCAAAATAAGCTCCCTGTTCCTTCACGCTGATGAGCTGCTGGTGGGTGTGCAGGCCCTTTCAGACAAGATCAAGGCCATCACTGGTGAAGAAATGCTCTCTCCCAAAAATCTTGCTGCCTTTCAATCTAACCTGGCCAACTACATACCTACCTTTCTGAACAGTTCTGCCATGATTCTCGGCAACATGCTGGTCATGTTCTTTGTGATGTATTTCATGTTTACAGGTGGCAGAACAATGGAAGACTCCATCAGAAAATTCATCCCCCTTCATCTGGAAAGTGTGGTTGCATTGGCCCATGAAACCAAGCACATGGTCAAGGCAAATGCCATTGGCATACCATTGATTTCCATTATTCAAGGACTTTTTGCCTGGGCAGGTTATCTCCTGTTTGGGATGGATGATGCCTTGATGTGGGGCTTTCTTACCGGGGTCTTTGCTTTTTTTCCGATTGTTGGCACCATGTTGATCTGGGTTCCACTGGTTGTATACCTTTACTCAAAAGGGATGGGTGGCCAGGCCACGGGCCTGCTGATCTACAGCCTCATCATCACCGGAAATGTGGATTATCTGGCCAGGGTTACCCTGATGAAAAAGATTGGAAACGTTCATCCCCTGATCACCGTATTTGGTGTCATTGTTGGGCTTCAGTTGTTTGGATTCATGGGATTTATATTCGGACCACTCATATTCAGCTATACCATCATCCTGGTCAAGATCTATTCCCATGAATTTGTTGATCAAACCAAAAATCCAATTTGACAACATGGGACTGGAAAAAGACATCAAACAACAGCACTTCACCAGCGAAAACCAGAAGCTGATCATCAACCTGGTTTTCACCAACAACTGGCTCACGGAAAAAATCAGGGATTTTCTTTCCACAGAAGACATCACCCTGCAACAATTCAATATCCTCAGGATCCTGCGCGGTAGCCATCCAAGGCCGCTTTCTACACTGACCATCCGTGAGCGCATGCTGGACAAGATGAGTGATACCAGCAGGATTGTCGACAGGCTTGTGTTGAAAGGATTGGTAGACAAAAAAACCTGTCCCTCCGACAAGCGGCTTGTGGACATCAGCATCACGGAGGAAGGGAAAAAAGTACTGGCAACAATTGATCAGAAAGAAAAAGAGATGATGGCTGTCATTACAAACCTCAACCAAGGAGAGATGAAAATGCTGAATGGGTTGTTGGATAAAATGAGGGGCTCGTCAGCAGAATAGCCAACAACGTTACTTGCCTTCCAACTTGTTTACATAGTCCAGTGATCCCAACCTAAAACGCATCGGAACGCCTGTTTTCTTTTCCAGTTTCCATTCTTGCTTGCAAACAAATCCCTGTTGTACATTGGCATGATTGGCTTTTACGGGGGCATTCGTTTTTTTGACAGGCATGATCATCTGTCCGGAAAGGAAAAAAAACGGCTTTTTTGCCAGGCTGCTGTCCTGCGCAAAACAGGTTTGTCCTGTTAAAATAAATATGAGGATGACCAGTGTTCTCAATGGTGCGTTTTGTTCGTAAATTTACAGCTCAATTCCCATTCACACAAGGGAAGTTTTAGCAATGGCATTGTACCAGGGACTCCAACAAAAACTGCAACAAAAACTTTCTCCACAGCAAATCCAGCTGATGAAGCTGTTGCAGGTACCTACAGCCTTGTTGGAAGAGCGGCTCAAGGAAGAAATAGAGGAAAATCCTGCATTGGAAATTGGGGAGGAAAAGACAGGAGAGACCGATGAGGATGCTTCAGATGAGCTGGACCTTGATTTGCCCGAAGGGGAGGATGAACCAGTGGATGACATGGAGGACCCCGTTCAGTACGAAGACTATGGGGATGATGATGATATTGCTGAGTACAAGCTCAAGGATGATCATGTACCTGAGCTGGAAGGCAGTGGCTCTATTCCGCATCCTGTCTCTTCCGGTTTGCATGAAATGCTTACAGAACAGTTAGGGTTATTGAACCTTGATGCACTGGAAGAAAAAATTGCCGAGCAATTGATTGGCAGCATCGATGATGATGGATACCTGCGCAGGGATACAAATTCTGTTGTGGACGATCTTGCCTTCAAGCAAAACATCATTGTCTCGGCAAATCAGGTAGAACATGTTTTAGGTTTTATTCAACAGTTTGATCCCTCGGGCATCGCCGCCCGTGATGTCAGGGAATGCCTGATCATCCAGTTGCGCAGAAAAATCAAGGCACGTCAATCTCTCGCACTTAAAACAGCACTTCGAATCCTTGATTTTCATTTTGACGAATTCACCAAAAGGCATTTTGATAAAATCATCCGTTCGCTGGAGTTAGACGAAGACTTGCTCAAGGATGCCATGCAGGAGATCAGGAGTTTGAATCCCAGACCGGGTGCTCAAGCCGGATCCATCAACAAGGCTGAACAGTACATCATTCCTGACTTTTTTGTGTACAACAACAATGGAGAACCGGAGCTGACCCTTAACCAGCGAAACGCTCCTGACCTGAGGGTCAGCGATGAATACAGAGACATGCTCAAAGACTATGAGAAAGGCAGCAAGAAGGACAAGCGCCAAAAAGAGGCGGTTGTTTTTATCAGGCAAAAAATTGATGCAGCCAAATGGTTCATCGATGCCATCAAGCAAAGGCAGCAAACCTTGTTGATGACGATGCAGGCCATCATTGAGCACCAGCGGAGCTTCTTCCTCAGCGGGGATGAGAATTCATTGCGGCCCATGATCCTCAAGGACATTGCAGAAAAAACCAGGCTGGATATATCTACCATCAGTCGGGTGGCCAACAGCAAGTTTGTGCAAACAGAATTCGGGAGCTTTCGGCTGAAATATTTTTTCAGTGAATCGCTCAGTACAGAAAGTGGCGAGGAAGTGTCTACCAAAGAAGTGAAGAACATCCTGCATGAATTGATCATGATGGAAGACAAAAGAAATCCTTTGGGCGATGACAGCCTTACTGAAATGTTGCAGGCCAAAGGCTATAATATTGCACGCAGGACCGTTGCCAAATACAGGGAACAACTCAATGTTCCTGTTGCACGCTTGAGAAAAGAACTTTAAATAACCCATATGCAAATCGAATCAGACAAGGTCATTTTTCCTCGGTGGATGGAGGTTTCAGCCAAGATCATTTCCATTGTATTTCATCCCCTTTTTGTAGGGGTGATGATGGCATTCTACCTGATTTTTATTCATCCTTCTTATTTTGTGGGCTTTTCTGAAAAGGCCAAAATGCTCAAACTCTTGGCCGTAATCAACAACAATGTATTTTTCCCCTTGCTGGTGGTGGCTTTGCTCAAAGGCCTTGGTTTCAGCAAGTCTGTTTTTCTGACAACGCAGAAAGAACGCATCGTTCCCTATATCGCCAGCATCACTTTTTTCTTTTGGACCTATTATGTTTTCAAGCACCAGCCTGAAACACCGCGCATCATTGTAAACATGTGCAGGGGTATGTTTTTTGCCTCATCTGCTGCCTTGTTGTTGAACAATTATTACAAGATCAGCATGCATGGAATCGGCGTAGGCGGAATGATGGGGCTGATGGTACTGACAGTTTTCGATGGTACCATGTATTCGGGTATGCCACTCATGGTTACTGCCCTTGTCTCGGGGCTGGTGCTTTCTTCCAGAAAAGTCGTTTCAGATCATCAATGGTTTGATTTGATTTCCGGATTTGTGGTGGGATTGATTTGTCAGCTCGTGGCACTATGGGTATAAAAAAAGAGACCCAGCCTGGAAAGGCCGGGTCGGATTAACCATTCTAAGATCCCATTTTAACCATTGAGAATTCTTGAGTTACTCAAATATGTGTGGTCGGGGTAGTACATGAACAGACAGTTCCCCTCCTTGATTGTTTCGATTACTTTTTTGTTGATGGGCCTGGGCAAAGCAGGGCAACCATAGCTTCTTCCCAAATATCCTTTGTACCTTATCATCTGTTCACTGGCATAGTCTGCTCCGTGCATCACAATGGCCCTGTCTTTGGCTTTGTCATTGTATCCCTTTTCAACACCATTGAGCAGCATGGAAAATCCATTGGATCCCATGTAGGTGCCTCCTGTGACATAAAAGCCAAGACTGCTTTTGTGGGAATTCATGGCGTTGGAGAAAGATCTTGCGAATTCTTCGCCCGTATTCCTGCCATGTGCGACAATACTTTTGAAGAGCAGTTCCTTTGTTTTCAGGTCAACAACAAACAGCCTGTTTTCTCTGGAAGATTTTGAAAAGTCGATGATGGTTAGGATGCTGTCTGTACTCAGACGGCCCTGTGCATTGAGTTTCTCGAAGCCTGAGAAGGCCAGAGAAAAGATCTCCTCAGACAGGTTTGCACCTGCCTGATGGATCTCTGTATAGATTGAATGGATGAAAAGCGTGTTTGAAGCTGAACCCTTTTTCTCGGCAATTGTCTTGTCTGCCGGAACCGGTTTGTTGCTGGTGAAGGAAACCAGCATGGTAAGGCTTGCAAACAGGGTTAAGCCTGCAGCTGTAATTTTCATTGGTTAGGATTTTTGGATTTTCATCACTATAACGCGTTTGGGGTTTGGATATTGTTGCACAAAGCTCCAACCTTTTTAGTCTTGTTATGTTAAACGAATTGTGAAACATTACTCAATCGATGAAATTCAGGGCTGGGAAAGGTTCTATCGGGCCAATTTTGTGAACTCCTTAAGTGGTTTCAAACCTGTCAGTCTCATTTCCACCATCAACAAGGAAGGCATTCCGAACCTTGGCGTCTTCTGCAACATCGTTCATATCGGTGCAGATCCTGCCTATATTGGCTTTATCAATCGTCCAATCGATGCTGCACCACATACCCTGTCTAATATCCGTGCCAACGGATTGTATACCATCAACCACATTCATCCGGAGTTTATCGCAAAAGCCCACCAGACCAGTGCAAAATATCCTGAAGGGGTAAATGAGTTCAGTGAGGTGGGTTTGACAGCAGAATACAAGGTTGATTTTCTTGTTCCTTTTGTTTTGGAAAGCCAAGTGCAATACGCCATGGAACTTACTGAAATCATTCCGCTGACGATGAACAATACCTTCCTGGTGGTGGGCAAACTCATGCATGCCTTCCTGGAGCCTACGCTGCTCAGCAAAGATGGCTTCATCAACCTGGATAAGGCCGCTTCTATGGTCAGCCTTGGCATGGATGCTTATTACACCACTCAGCCCAATGTCCGGTTGCAGTATGCAAAACCAGACAGGGCAGCGGGGCAGATTGATTTCTAACGGTTAACTGTGTTTTATTAGCACATCACCTTAACCTTTATTTCGCGTTTTTCACGAAGCGGTCGAGCCACTGGCTCTGTTCCCACAACAGGTGCAGCAGGTTCTCCTTTCCCCTGTATCCATGCGCCTCGTAGGGCAAATAGACAAGGCGAACAGTACCGCCATGTCCTTTGATGGCATTGTACAGGCGCTCGCTGTTGATGGGGAAGGTGCCAGGGTTGTCATCTGCCTCACCATGGACCAACAGAATGGGGGTCTTGATCTTGTTGGCATAGCTGAAGGGGCTCATCTTATAATAGAGATCTGGGGCTTCCCAGTAGGTTCTTTCCTCTGCCTGGAAACCAAATGGGGTAAGGGTCCTGTTGTAGGCGCCGCTTCTGGCCAGTCCGGCCTTGAAGAGATTGGTATGAGACAACAGGTGCGCTGTCATGAAGGCGCCATAACTATGTCCGCCTACAGCAACCCTTTTGGGATCGCCCACACCCATGCTAGACAAAGCGCCAATGGCTGCTTCAGCATTCAGTTTCAACTGCTCAATAAAAGTATCATTGGGCTTGCCATCTTTTGATGCAGCAACAATGGGCATTTCTGCATTGTCCAGTACAGCATAGCCACGCATCACATAGAAGATCGGGGATCCCCAGCTGATGGTGGTAAACCTGTCCTTGCTTCCCCTAACCTGTGCGGCATCTGCTGCATTGTTGTACTCTCTTGGATAGGCCCAGATCAGTACAGGGAGGGGGCCGTCTTTTGTACGGTCATATCCTTTGGGCAAATAAAGATCACCGGTGAGGTCAACGCCATCGGCTCTTTTGTATTTGAGTTTTTCTTTTGTAACACCCACCATAGAAGGATAAGGGTTGGAGAAACTTGTGATCTGCTGATCTGAGACACCGACCTTGATATTTTTGATGTAATAATTGGGCACTTCGGTCTGGCTTTCCTTTCTGGTAACCAGTTTGAGCTTGTTGGCATCAAGAACGGCTGTCACCGTTTCATAACTACCCTGTTTTGCTCTCCAGATGATTTGGCTTGTTTTGGAAGCCAGGTCGAATGTAGCAAGGAAAGGAAGGTCTCCTTCCGGGGATGATCCAACGGGATTGTTCATCAGGATCTTGTTGTTTTCTAGCAGGTTGATGACCGATGTTCCGAATGCAGTTCTTTTCATCACGGGCATACCGGGATTGTTATAGGCATCGGTGGTATTTCTTTCAAACAGGGTTTCCATCGCGCCTGTTGCCGGGTCAAGCTTGTTTGCTTTCTGGATTTGTTTTCCGGTCAAGCCTTCGTTCACCCAAGCAAAATGCTCATTGCCCCAGACAATGTTCCTGAACCGCATCTTGGTCTTGGCCAACAGGGATGCAGTGCTTGTAAAAGGCGATTTGAGGGCATACAACGCATCATGGAATTCCATGTTTTTTTTGATCAGTCCGCTGTCAAGGGGCTCACACCATGTGATGGTCGAAGGCTCATCAGCGCGCCATGCATAGCTTCTGGGCGAAGGCAGTACATTGTCATAGCCGCTGGGGGTTGTTTCACCCGAAGGCAGCTTGGCAAGTGTTTTCACCATCTTACCGCTCATGTCTATGATGGCCATGGTGGAAGCAAAAGAGTAAGCTGTAACGAGGTAAGAATATGGAGCCTGGATGGTTTCTGTAAGGATATACTTGTTGTCTGGGCTGATCGTAAACGAGGTATAAATGGCAGGGGTGGAAAGCTTGGTTTCTATGCCATTGGTATTCTTGATCAGCTGTGCTGTGGTCATGAAAGCAAATACAGTTTCATCGTACACCGATTTGATCAGGTCTTGGTAAGTGCGGCTGGGCGCTGCTTTACCCAGGTTCTCCTGGATGGAAGGCCCTACTGGAGTGATCGGTTTTTTGGGAAGCATGGCAGCAGGCTTGGTGGCTGCTGTATAGAGGATGGTATTGTCGTCTACCCATTGGGATACGGGTCCGATTGTGCTGACCAATGCCATCTTGTTGATTTTGACTGCTGTCTTTTTTACAATGTCAATCACATACAAATCGACCTTGCCCGCAGTAGTATTGGTGAAGGAAATCTTTTTCTCAGAAGGGCTCCATTCTGTATTGCTGATCAATGCCCCTGCGGGAATCCCAGCGATGGTATACTCTTTTCCGTCTGCAATATGTTTGAGTTTGAGGTTGTTGATGAAATTCTGTCTGCTGGGAGAATAGTTATTGGGATTCAGGCGAAGACCAGCCACGCGCAGCTCTGGTTGTCCAAGCTCTTCAACGGTAGGATAGGACTCCCTTTCCATGATCAGCATCCATTCGCCCAGATGGTCGATGGATACAGCAGGCGTTGGTTTTGCCAGCAGCAAATCAGCAATCTCTTTTGGAGGAAGCTTGTAGGAGGCAGACTCCTGTGCCATTGAAAACAGACTGATGAAGAGCAAAGACAGACAGAAAAGCTTTTTCATGTTCCCTAATTTTGAATGAATTTACTGAAGAATTTTGAACACAGTTGGAATTGTCTAACGTGTTGCGCTATTAACAAGTAGTTTATGACTAGCGCTAAACAGGGTTACTTAAAACTCCCCTCCTGGCCAGGCGGGGTGGTCAACGAAGTGAATCGGTCTCGGCGGGGTGGTCAACGAAGTGAATCGGTCTCGGCGGGGTGGTCAACGAAGTGAATCGGCTCGGCGGGGTCGTGGAGTTCACGATTGATGCTTATCTTTGCCGCACAAAACTGAACGCTTATGTCATTGCTTGTTGTCGGAACCATGGCCTTTGATGCCATAGAAACGCCTTTTGGAAAAAGTGACCGCATCATTGGTGGAGCGGCAACCTATATCGCCCTGAGTGCTGCCAATTTTGTAACACCCATCAAGCAGATTTCTGTTGTGGGTGGTGATTTTCCACAGGAAGAACTGGATCACCTGGCCAGCATTGGTGTTGAACTTGAAGGGGTGCAAATCAAAAAAGACGAGAAGTCATTTTTCTGGTCTGGCCGTTACCACATGGACATGAACGAGCGTGATACGCTGGATACACAGTTGAATGTATTGGCCAATTTTACGCCTGTCGTGCCAGACAGTTACCAGGATTGTGAGTTTGTGATGTTGGGCAATGGCGTTCCGGCTGTACAGCACAGTGTGTTGAAGCAAATGAAGACCAAGCCCAAGCTGGTGATCATGGACACCATGAATTTCTGGATGGAAACTGCCATGGATGATCTTGAATTGTTGTTGAAGGATGTTGATGTGTTGATGGTTAACGACAGTGAAGCAAGGCAATTGAGTGCACAATATTCATTGGTCAAGGCAGCAAAGGAAATCCTTGCCATGGGCCCCAAATACCTGGTGGTAAAAAAAGGTGAACATGGCGCATTGCTTTTCCACGAAGACCAGGTGTTCTTTGCGCCAGCCCTTCCTTTGGAAGAGGTTTTTGATCCAACCGGAGCGGGCGATACATTCGCAGGCGGCTTCGTAGGCCATATCGCCAGAACCAAAGACATCTCTTTTGAAAACATGAAAACGGCCATCATCATTGGCTCCGCCATGGCCTCATTTTGTGTTGAAAAATTTGGAACAACCCGCATGAGAGAAATCACCAAAGAGGACATCAATGCCAGGATCAGGCAGTTTGTAGACCTGGTGAATTTTGACATCAACATCATCTGATCCATTGCGGTCAGAAGCGGATGCCAATGACTTTCTTAAGCCGCTGTGTTTTACCCGTTAAATTGAATGTTTCAATCAATACAACATAGACTCCCTCTGGGAGTCTATTGTTTTTTGCATCAAATCCATTCCAGCTGAAACTGCCTGCTGTTCCACAGAGCCTGTTGTCAATGATCTTTGCAACCAGTTGGCCATTTTGGTTGAAAACATAGGCAGACAGAAGGTTTCCCGTCTCCCTGAACTGGTATTGGATGTTGAGCAAATCATCCAGGCCATCATTGTCTGGGCTGATCAAGGCCGGGAACAGCCTGATGTTGGTGTTGTCAGTGGTATCCAAATTCCTGAACTGGGAATTGGCCATACCCGGTGTGGCATGATTGGCATCAGATGACGCAGAATGCCAATTGCCCGTGGCAGATGAAGGAGACCTGGGATCAACCCTTTCCAAGGAAACAGCTGTTTTTACAGGCAACAGCGGATAGTGCATGTCATCCGTATAGCTGAGCTCATCAATCACCTTTCCCTGTTTGTTCATCACCAGGCAATTCCCCATGTCATCGGGTAAACTGGGCAAAGACTTTACGCGTATCATTTTTTGCCTGATGCTTTTGGGCCATTGCCGCTTCACAAAACCAGTATCTGCAGACAGTACAAGAAAATCTCCTGGAAAAAGATGATGGTCTTTGTCAGACACCATCACTGCATTGCCAATAGCACCGCCTGCATTTCTTGTGCCAATCATTAAATCCCTGACATTGATCAGCACGTTTGAGGGATTATGGAGCTCAATGAAATCAGAGCCACCAGTTGGTGGATCAAACAAGACCTCATTGATGACGAGGTCTCCCGTTTCAGGTGCTTTTGGCAGTCCGGTCCTGATCTCAAGGCTGTCAAGTTTGTTGCTGTTGCAACCCTTGAGGGGAGCTGCTTTCAAGAGATATATCCGGTTTTTGTCCAGGGCTTGTTGCAGCAAAATTTCAATGCTGTTGAACAGCGGCGGAACGGCCCTTGCACCCATAACCGCATTGCTCCATCCTGCCAGTTGGTAATGCGAAGCAATAGAAAGAGATAAACTGTCTGCCCCATGGTTCAGCGTCAGCAACAAAAGCTTTTCGTTGATGGCCGTGCATTGCAGGGCTTGCAGCACCTCATCAACTGAAAATTTCTTGTAGATACTGTTTTCTGTTCCTGGTGTTCCGCCTTTATTGTTGATGCTTGCCCGCCAGTTGTTCCCATTGCAGGGTATGCGCGGATCGATCATTTCAAGCGACCATCCACCAGCTGATTGTATGATATTTCCATAACTGTTGATGTCATACGACACAGCATGGATGGTCTTTCCATCTGGTGCAGTAAGGGTTATCTGGTCGCCATCATTGGTCAATGCAGGAAAGGAAGTCAACCCCAGGGTTTTTGAAGGTGCATTGAAAAAAACTCCCTGTGCTTTTGAGCAGAGGATCACCAGGCTGTCTGGGGCAAGCAAATAATTGACCGCTACTGTGGCCGTTGTAGTGCCATTGTCAATGCGCCATTTGAACAGGTTGATGGTTGAGGATGAATTGTTCCTGAGTTCGATGTATTCTGCATTGGGAAGGCCAATGACCGGCGAAGGATCGGCCATGATTTCATTGATCACTACTGCATACCGCTCTATTTGTGCATGGCAGGCGTTGCCAAGCATCATCCCCAAAAAAATCATCCACCTCCATTTCATCCAACAAAAATATCTTCAACCGCAGCCCCTAAAAAGGTGAAAACAACATTTATTTGGCAGAAAAATCTTTCGTTATTAGCTTTGCCCCCGCAACATGAACCAAAATAAACACATAAAAAAGAACAATAAACAGTCCCGTAGGGAAGGTTAGTTCCGTTTGTGTGTATCAAATATGTAACAGCCTTCCAGATTTGGGAGGCTTTTTTTTAACCAAACCCGAAAGGGAAAAACTAGACAATATGAAAGTTGCAGTAGTTGGTGCAACCGGCTTGGTGGGCACAAAAATGTTACAGGTCCTTGAAGAGAGAGACTTCCCTGTTACCGAACTCATTCCAGTGGCTTCAGAAAGATCTGTAGGCAAAGAAGTGACGTTCAAGGGTAAACAGTATAAAGTGGTTGGCATGCAGACCGCCATCGACCTTAAACCGGCTGTTGCACTTTTCTCAGCAGGTGGTGGAACCTCTACAGCATGGGCTCCAGCTTTTGCTGCTGCCGGCATTACGGTCATCGACAATTCTTCTGCCTGGCGCATGGACCCTACCAAAAAACTGGTGGTTCCTGAAATCAATGCAGATGCCTTGACCGCAGAAGACAAGATCATTGCCAACCCCAACTGCTCTACCATTCAAATGGTGGTGGCCCTTGCACCCTTGCACAAAAAATACAAAAGCAAACGCATCGTGGTGAGCACTTACCAGAGTGTAACCGGTACTGGCGTGAAAGCTGTTACACAGTTGATGAACGAGCGCAATGGCATCGAAGGAGAGATGGCGTATAAGTATCCCATCGATCTCAATGTCATTCCACAGATTGATGTTTTCCTTGACAATGGATACACCAAGGAAGAAATGAAAATGGTGTTGGAAACCAAAAAAATCATGCGCGACGACAGCATCCGCGTAACCTCAACCACCGTAAGGATTCCCGTGATGGGCGGACACAGTGAGAGCGTGAACATTGAGTTTGAAGAGGAGTTTGACCTGGATGAGGTGAAGCGTATTCTGGCAGATGCACCAGGCATCATTGTGGTAGATGATCCTGCAACCCAGCAATATCCCATGCCCATGGATGCACATGAAAAAGATGAGGTTTTTGTTGGAAGGATTCGCCGCGACGAGACCCAGCCCAAGACCCTCAACATGTGGATCGTGAGCGATAACCTCCGCAAGGGAGCTGCAACCAATGCAGTGCAGATTGCAGAGTATCTCCTGGCTAGTGAATTAATTTGATGAAGCCGTCTTCATCCAGGATCTGGATGGAGGCGATCTTCTTTGCTTTTTCCAGCTTGGATCCTGCATCTTCTCCAACGATCAGGTAATCAAGTTTCGAACTAACGCCGGAAAGTATTTTTCCCCCGTTGGCTTCCACAAGGGCTTCCGCTTCAGAACGCTTCATTTTATACAATGTGCCGGTGAAGAGGAAGCTCTTTCCTTTTAAGTTGCCATCAACCGGGGGCTGATGAACACTTTGCAATTGCAAGCCTGCAGCTTCCAATTTTTTCAGCATGTCAACATTGCTGGGGTTGCTGAAGTATTGTTGAATGCTATCTGCCACTTTCACACCAACATCGTCAATTTTTTGGAGCGATTCCTTGTCCATTGAAGCCAGGTCCAGCAAATGGGATACCGCCTGGGCAAGGGTTTTGGCCGTTGTTTCCCCCACATACCGAATGCCCAGGGCGTTGATCAAACGGTACAGGGGCTGTGACTTAGATTTCTCGATCGCTTCGCTGATGTTGGTCACTGATTTTGCGCCAAAACCTTCCATCTTCTGCAGCTCATCCAGTGGCAGGTTGTATATCGATGGAATGTCTTTCAACCAGCCCAGTTCATGAAACTTTCGGATGATGGCATCTCCCAGTCCTCTGATGTCCATGGCATCTTTGCTGGTAAAATGGATCATCCTTTCCACTACTTGTGCATCGCAGCCATCGTTAGGGCATCGCCAAACCGCTTCGTCTTCTGTTTTGACGAGGGCTGTGTTGCAGACCGGGCAGGCAGAAGGGAAAACAATCTCTGTTTCACTGCCATCCCTGAGTTCGGGGAAAGATTTTACAATATAAGGAATGACATCACCGGCGCGTTCAACCAGCAGGGTGTCACCGATACGGATGTCTTTTTCCCGGATGAAATCCTGGTTGTGCAAAGAGATGGAGGCAACGGTAACGCCACCAATCGGCACGGGCTGAATCTTGGCAACAGGCGTTACACTGCCGGTTCTACCCACCTGGTACTCCACCTGCAAGAGTTTGCTGGTAGATTGCCTTGCCTTGAATTTAAAGGCGATGGCCCATCTGGGGTGATGGGTGGTCATGCCCAGTTTTTCCTGCAGGGCCAATTCATTGACCTTGATCACCAGTCCATCTATTTCGTAAGGAAGTTCATCCCTTTTTGCTTCAAAGTCTTTGCAAAAATCAATCACGCCCTGGATGCCATTGAAAACTTTTTTTTCATGTACAGGACTCCGGAAGCCAAGCTCCCACAGCATTTCAAGGCTTTGGGAATGGGAGGGTATCTCTTTGTGCTCTGTTGTAAAATTGAGGTAGGCAATATGGTAAATGAAGGCTTCCAGGTTTCTTTTGCCCACCATGCGGGCATCCTTCAAGCGCAGTGAGCCAGAGGCAGCATTGCGTGGATTGGCCAGCGGAGGAAGGTTTTGTTCGAGCAGTTGCTCGTTGAATTGTTGAAAGTTTTGCTTGTTGATCAAGACCTCTCCGCGAATCTCTGCCTGCTGGATACCGTATCTTGAAAAGGCAACAGAGAGCGGAATGGACTTGATTTGCTTGAGGTTGAGGGTAATGTCTTCACCTTCCACACCATCTCCGCGGGTGGCTCCACGCGCGAACATGTCGTTTTCGTATACCAGCGAAATGCTGGCACCATCAAACTTGGGCTCAACACAGTAGGCAAGCTGTTCCAATCCTGAGAGTTCTCTTGCTTTGCGGTCCCACTCCAATAAATCTGCAGCGTCATAAGAATTTTCCAACGACAACATCGGCACAAGGTGCTGGACCGTCTTGAACTGTTTGGTCATGCCCGGGCCAACCCGCTGTGTAGGAGAGTCTGTGGTAATCAGCTGGGGATTGGCTGCCTCAGTCTTTTCAAGTGCCTTGTAGAGCAGGTCAAATTCAGCGTCGGAGACCAATGGGTCATTCATCACATAATAGCGGTTCTCATGAAACCGAATCACATCCCTGAGCAGGCTGATGTTTGCTGTTAAATAGGCCTGATCGGTTGCATGTGCTTCCAGTTCCTTGCTTTTGTCTTGGTAAAACCGGGTATTTTCGTTGTTGCTTGTCATCGGATGGGCTAAGTTAAAAGGAATCTCTGCTGAAATATATTTTTTTGTTCCTTCCAATAGAAATTATTTTTGTCATCACACCCCAATCAATAACCCAACATGAAAGAGGCAAAAAAGCCCAACATCAATACCACGCCCATTGAACTGATGCCTTCCTTCCAGTTTGCAATATCAGTAGACTGTGTAATATTTGGTTATGACCAAGGTGTGCTGAAGGTATTGCTGATTGAGAGCGACCTGCCTGCCTACAAAGGCCAATGGTCCTTGTTGGGTGATCTGGTCAGGCCAGATGAAGACCTGGATGAAGCCTCTTACAGGGTATTGCGGGAAAGGACGGGGCTGACAGGGATGTTTCTTGAACAGGTAAAAACTTTCGGTGCTTTGAGCCGCCATCCTGCGGGAAGGGTAATCACCACAGCCTACCTGGCCCTGGTCAATGTCAGGGATCACCAGCTCAAAACCCTGGGCAATGCTTTGCATTGGCATGCAGTCTCAGAGATCAAGACAATGGCCTTCGATCACCAGATGATCCTGGATACTTGTGTTGCCGCCCTGCAAAGGAAGATCCAGGAAGAACCCATCATTTTCAATCTCCTCGAAGAGAAGTTCTCGCTTCGCGACCTCCAGCAATTGTTTGAGCAAATCCTGGGTGTAGCATTTGATCGGAGGAATTTCAGAAAAAAATTGTTTATAACAGGCCTGTTGAAAGATGAAAAAGAGATGGAAAAAATGGTGCGACACCGCCCCGGCAAGTTGTATTCTTTTGACAGAAAGGCCTACGAGCAGATCAAGCGCAAATCATTTGTAGGCCTTCAATTCTGAGCATCGACCAGTCCTGCATCCTTATTTTATCTGCTTTTTGCCATAGACATAAAAAATACAAGCTAATTTTTTATTGAAAATCAATTGATTACAAGGGTGTATTTGAAAAAACATCCTTTTTTGTTCGTTTTTCAACCTTCTTTCTGCTAACTTTGCGCTCCCTTTCGAAAGAGGGGGTGTTTCCCGGGATGGCGGGGACAAATTTTTAAACCCGGATGTAAATCCGAAAAATTGTACACATGAGTAAATTACATTTCACCACAAAGCATGCAAATGCAGCTTCCGTGCAACGTAAATGGCACGTTGTTGACGGGACCAATCAAACTGTGGGACGAATCTGTAGCAAGATTGCTTCAGTATTGCGCGGAAAGAACAAAGCGTATTATTCGCCCCACGTTGATTGCGGAGACTTCGTTATCGTAATCAATGCAGAGAAAGTCGTTTTCACCGGAAACAAATTCCAAGACAAGGAATACCAGCACGTTACTGGCTATCCTGGTGGACAGAAGATTGAGATCGCCAAGGATTTGATCAAGCGTCGTCCTGAGCAGATCGTTGAAAGGGCTGTGAAAGGGATGCTTCCCAAGAACAGGCTTGGTCGCCAAATGTACAAGAAGTTGTTCGTTTACGCTGGTGGAGAGCATCCGCACACTGCACAACAACCAACTCCTTTCAAATTCTAATTACAAAACGATTTCAAATAAAGAATAATGGAAAAACAAAAAAACGGACTTGGTCGTAGAAAGGAAGCTGTTACCAGGGTATTCCTCAGCAAGGGGGATGGTAACATCATCGTAAACGACCTTGATTACAAGGCATATTTTCCTCAGATCTATCTTCAGAACCAGGTTGAACTTCCTATCACTGTTGTAGAAGGTGCCGGAAAGTATGATATCAAGATCAATGCTGCAGGTGGTGGTAAAAAAGGCCAGGCTGAAGCTTCTAAATTGGGTATCTCCCGTGCGCTCATCGCTTTGAATCCTGAATTCAGGCCTGCCTTGAAAGCTGCAGGTTTGTTGAGAAGGGATCCAAGGGGTGTTGAAAGGAAGAAATTCGGTAAGAAGAAAGCACGTAGAAGCTACCAGTTCAGCAAGCGTTAACAGGATCACCAATCTAGAATCAAAAACATACATTATACAATGGAAAATAATACTACACTGCAGCAGCAACTCCTTGAAGCAGGTGTTCACTTCGGTCACCTCCGTAAGAAGTGGAATCCTAAGATGTTGCCTTACATCTATGCAGAGAAAAAAGGCATCCATATCATTGATCTGAACAAGACTGTTGAGTGCTTGCAGGAAACTGCCCTTGCCCTCAAGAACATCGCCAAAAGCGGTAAAAAGATCATGTTTGTTGGAACCAAGAAGCAAGCCAAGGAAATCGTTACCGAGTGTGCACAGAAGGTGAACATGCCTTTTGTTACTGAGCGCTGGTTGGGTGGCATGTTGACCAACTTCAACACCGTTCGCAAGTCGGTCAAGAAAATGCAGAGCATTGAAAAAATGCTTGCTGATGGCAGCTTCGATAACATCACCAAGAAAGAGCGCCTTCAACTGTCTCGCGACAGGGATAAGATGGAGAAAGTATTGGGCGGTATCGCACAATTGGGTCGTGTACCTGCTGCTTTGTTCATCATTGACATCGGTCATGAGCATATTGCCATGGCAGAAGCCAAGCGTTTGGGCATCACTACCTTCGGGATGGTTGATACCAATTGTGATCCTAACAAGGTTGACTTCCCTGTACCATCCAATGACGATGCAACCAAATCCATCGCCATCATCACCAACTACATCACTGCAGCCATTGCTGAAGGATTGGCTGAGCGTCAGGCTGAGAAGTCAGACGATGGAGAAGAGGGTGAAGATTCAGGTGACAATGCATTGAAGTTCTCAGTAGATGAGGAAGGCGATGCAGATGGTGGCAGAAGGGGCAAACCTGGTGCACCGAAGCGCAGGGTTCCTGCAGCAGGCGGTGGCGGAAGAAGGCCAGCCCAGAAAAAGTAATTAAACCATACATTAACTTAAATATCGTGTCTTGAATCAGCAATGGTTTCAAGACCGGAGGATAAATATGTCAGAAGTAACAATAACGGCAGCTGAAATCAACAAGCTGCGTCAAATGACGGGTGCAGGCATGATGGATTGTCGCAAGGCACTCACTGAAAACAATGGAGACATTGAAGCTGCGATTGACTGGTTGAGGAAAAAAGGCCAGAAAGTTGCTGCACTCAGGGGAGACCGTGATGCGAAGGAAGGTGTTGTACTTGCCAAAACAACTGCAGACAACAAGACCGGTATCACTTTGTGC
Organism: Chitinophagaceae bacterium; assembly: GCA_044373365.1. GTDB lineage: Bacteria > Bacteroidota > Bacteroidia > Chitinophagales > Chitinophagaceae > Pollutibacter. The sequence continues at coordinate 16,712 of JBIPNK010000005.1, read as the reverse complement.
CTGAGCTGCGAAACAGATTTCGTTAGCAAAAACGATGATTTCATCGCATTCGCCCAAAGCATCATGGATGCTGCCATTGCCAACAATGTGAATTCAGCTGAAGAGTTGAATGCACAGGAAATCAATGGCGCCAAGATCGCTGACCTGGTGAACGACAAACTTGCCAGCATTGGTGAGAAGATTGGTGTTTCCAAGTTTGAGCGTATTGATGCTGAGTTCGTATCATCATATATCCACGGTGCAAACAGGATGGGTGTATTGGTTGGTTTGAATGAAGCGCAAGCTGAAGTAGGCAAGGACATTGCCATGCAGATTGCTGCCATGAATCCAGTAGCCATCGACTCATCTTCAGTTTCTGCTGAAGTGATTGAAAGGGAAAAAGGCGTTATCCTTGAGTTGATCAAGAATGACCCTAAAATGGCAGGAAAACCCGAAGAGATGATTTCCAAGATCGCTGAGGGAAAGCTAAATTCCTTCTACAAGGAAAGCACCTTGCTGGCCCAGGCTTTTGTAAAGGATGGCGGCATGTCTGTCGGAGATTACCTGAAGTCTAAAGGAGCTGACCTGAAGGTTGTTTCCTTCAAGCGTGTTGCACTCGGTTAATTCAATCGACAATCGAATATAGAAAAGGGCCTTCATCATGAAGGCCCTTTTTGTATCTTTGCACCATGCAACCCATATACAAAAGAATACTGCTGAAATTGTCCGGTGAGTCCCTCGTGGGAGACAACGGATTTGGTATTGATCCTACCATGATCAACCGCTACGCCAAAGAAATAAAAAGTGTTGTGGATCTTGGTGTTGAAGTGGCCATCGTTATTGGTGGTGGCAACATCTACCGGGGCATGAATGAATCTGAAACCGGCATTGAGCGCGCCCACGGAGATTACATGGGCATGTTGGCCACTGTCATCAATGGCATGGCGATTCAAGCCATGCTGGAGAAACAAGGCATGTACACCCGTCTGCTTACTGCTATCAAGATGGAACAGGTAGCAGAGCCCTATATCAGGAGAAGGGCCATCAGGCACCTCGAAAAAAACAGGATCGTGATCTTCGGTGGCGGTACGGGAAACCCTTATTTCACCACTGATACCGCTGGTTCACTGCGTGCTGTTGAGATTGGTGCAGATGTCATCATCAAGGGAACCCGCGTCAATGGCATCTATACAGCCGATCCCGAAAAGGATCCAACTGCAACAAAATATGACTCCATCTCCTACAAAGAGTGTATCGACAAGAACCTGAAGATCATGGACATGACAGCGTTCACCCTTTGTATGGAAAACAACCTTCCCATCATTGTGTTTGACATCAACCAGGAAGGCAATTTGAAAAAATTGGTGACCGGCGAGCAGATAGGGACGTTGGTTAAGTGATGGTTTAAGGGTTGAGAGGTTTAGGGGTAGAGGGGTTTAGAGGTGAAGAGGTTTAGGGGTTGATAGATTTTGAAGGCAATGGTTTTATAAATTCCTGGACTGTAATTCTCCCCTACCTCAATTTCATTTTTCTACTCTATCCAACTCTTTTCAATTCCAATTTATCTCCTTAAGCTCCAACCCTCTCCAGGCCTAAACCCCTACACCCCTCAACCCTTAAACCTCTCCACATCTAAACCCCCACACCCCTCAACCCCCTAAACCTCTCAACCCTTAAACCTCTCAACCTCTAAACCCCTAACCCCCTAACCCTCATGTCCATCTCCTCCATCCGCAAAGACTACCAGCTTCGATCACTATCTGAATCAGACGTGCATGCCACTCCTGTTGCGCAATTCAGCCAATGGTGGGATGAGGCTTTGGCATCTGACATTGATGAAGTCAATGCCATGACCCTGTCTACCATTACTGCAGCAGGAAGGCCATCTGCGAGAATCGTTTTGCTCAAAGGGTTTGATGAAAAGGGCTTTGTTTTTTATACCAATTATGAAAGTAATAAGGGGCAACAGCTTGATGCTTATCCTTTTGCTTCACTGGTATTTTTTTGGAAAGAATTGGAAAGACAGGTTCGTATAGAGGGAAGATGTGAGCGGGTGTCTCCCGAAGAGAGTGATGAATACTACAATAGCAGGCCATTGGGAAGCAAGTTGGGCGCATGGGCCTCTCCACAAAGCAGGGTTATTGAAGGCAGGGAAATCCTTGATAAAAATGCAGCAGCTTTGCTTGAGCAGTATGCTTCAGGAGAAGTTCCCCGTCCATCGCATTGGGGCGGATACAGGGTTGTAGCAGATACCATTGAATTTTGGCAGGGCCGTAGCAATAGGCTGCATGACAGAATAAAATACAGCCATCTGAATGGAGCCTGGACAATTCAAAGATTGGCTCCCTGATAAGATCAGTTGTCAGTTATCAGTTGATGAACTGTGCATAATGAAACCACAACCCACAACTGATAACGGATAACGATTAAGCCTTGCGAGCAACAGCTTTCTTGCCTGTTTTGGCTGGTCTTGATTTACCGAAAGAACCTTTGAATATCTTTCCTTTCCTTGTTTTTTTGTCGCCTCTTCCCATTGTATTTGTTTTTAAAATTTTAAAGTGAAAAAAAAAGCAAGACACGCAAGCGTCTTGCTTTTTTATTTTTTTTAAGCGGTTAGATCTTTGCAGAAAGTTCTTTACCAGCTTTGAACTTGGCAACCTTCTTTGCCTTGATCTTGATCACAGCACCAGTCTGTGGGTTACGACCATTGCGTGCAGCCCTTTTGGTTACAGAGAAAGTACCGAAACCTACCAATGTAACTTTACCACCACCTTTAAGGGTTTTGGTTACTGCGCTAACAAATGAATCAAGTGTAGCGTTAGCCTGAGTTTTGGTGATACCAGCATCATCAGCGAGCTTGGCGATCAATTCAGCTTTGTTCATAGACTTAAATTTTTAATTGATTTGTATACTGACAAATTTATAGGCTTTTTGATTCTAACAAAATTTTTTTTCTTCACTTATTTCCGCTAAAAGCCAATACTGACCTGCATTTTAGCCTGTAAAGATAATCTATTTTTCCACACTTATTGCACAATTGCCATTAAAGTGCGAAATCCCATTACTTGGTCGCCCCATTGGCGGGTTGCATTCAAACGCAATGCAGGTGCATGTTCCGCAATATACCTGCGGTAATGCTCCTCGGTTTCGGCATGAAATTGTACTGCAAAAGTCAGTCCTTCCTGTTCATCCACTTCCAACAAACGCAGTATCTTGAAACTGCTGAAAAGCCCTGTAGACATGATTTCTGGAATATGTATTCCTTTCATCCATGTCATCCATGCTACATGTATTTCATGGGAGACGGCATAAGTAATATTGTATACCAACATCTTATTTTTTTGATAGTTCAAGATAAACGGGGCAATGATCACTGTGTTTGATATCCGGGAAAATCTCCGCATCAACAATGCGTGCACTAAGGCTTTCTGTAACATTGATATAATCGATTCGCCAGCCTTTATTGTTGAGCCTCACACTAGGAAATCGCTGGCTCCACCAGGAATACCTGTGGGGTTCAGGATGAATTTTTCTGAAGCCATCCACCCATCCTGATGCAAAAAAATCATCCATCCAGGCCCTTTCTTCTGGCAGGAATCCTGTTGTGTTTTTATTGCCCTTTGGATCATGGATATCAATGGAATTGTGGGCAATATTGTAATCACCACAAAGAATCACACCATCAAATTTTTTCTTTGTTTCGTTCAGGTAGGGCAGCATCTCATTCAACCATTCCATCTTGAAGGCTTGTCTTTCATCGCTAGAAGTGCCTGATGGGAAATAGGCATTGATCAATAGCAGTTTTCCAAAATGCAGCTGAATCACACGGCCTTCATCATCGCTTTGCGTGTGGCCATTGCCAGTGACCACTTTGTCTGGCTTTATTTTTGTAAACACCGCTACACCGCTGTATCCTTTTTTGCTGCTCGCACTGAACCAATAGTCCTCGTAGCCCAGGTCATTGATTTCCTTCATGTCAACATCATCCTTGGTAGCCTTTGTTTCTTGCAGGCAAATGATGTCTGCTGGATCGGTTTTGAGCCATTCAATCAAACCTTTTTTGATGGCAGCCCTTATCCCGTTTACATTGTAGGATATGATTCGCATGGATTATTTTTAATTGTTCTCTTAGGCATCAAGGCTTGGCCTTAACCATTTTTCAGCGTCTGCAGTTTCCATTCCCTTTCTTGCTGCATAGTCATGCAACTGGTCTTTGGTGATTTTTCCTACACCAAAATATTTTGCTTCAGGGTGTGCAAAATACCAGCCACAAACTGAAGAGGCAGGATACATGGCCAATGATTCTGTAAGGGTGATGCCAATCTGTTGGGTGGCATCAAGCAATTGAAACAGCTTGTTCTTCTCGGTATGATCTGGGCATGCAGGATAGCCAGGAGCTGGCCTGATGCCAGTATACACTTCCTTGATCATGTCATCGTTGGACAGCAGTTCATCCTTCGCGTAGCCCCAGTATTCCGTTCTCACTTTCATGTGGATGTATTCTGCAAGCGCTTCTGCTAGCCTGTCTGCCAATGCCTGGAGCATGATCTTGCTGTAGTCATCATGCTCTGATTCAAAGCGCTTGATGTGCGCTTCAATTCCTTTGATGGTAACGGCAAAGGCACCAAGATGGTCCTGTGTGGAGGCTGATGCGGGTGCAATAAAGTCGGCCAATGAAAGATTGGGCTGGTCGGCAGCCTTTTTCATTTGCTGGCGAAGGAATTGCAGTTCTACCTCTTCATGGGTTTCAACATTGAGCAAGGTAACGCTGTCACGCTCATTGCTGTTGGCTGGCCAGAATCCAATGATGGCCTTTGGTTCAAGCCATTTGCCTGCCACAATCTGTTGCAACATGGCGTTTGCATCATCGTATAATTTGGATGCTTCTTGTCCAATGATTGCATCTTTGAGGATCACAGGGAATTTACCATGCATCTCCCATGCAATGAAGAATGGCGTCCAGTCGATATAGGGAATCAGGGTTTCAATGCTGATGCCGGTGATTTCTTGTTTGCCTGTAAAACTTGGTGCAGTGAAAGTCGATTCATCCCAGTTGATGGTGAATTTTCGCTTTACTGCTTCCTCATAAGAAAGCATCTCTTTGCTGTTTTTCTTGTTGGCAAATTCAATGCGCAGCCTGTCGTATTCCACATCGATTGCGCCAAGAAAATCTTTTTTATTTTGATTGAGCAGTGATCCTGCAACAGAGACACTTCTCGATGCATCCAGTACATGCACCACACCACCGTCGTACTGTTGTGCGATCTTGAGTGCTGTATGCATGCGAGATGTTGTAGCTCCACCAATGAGCAGGGGCTGTTTCATTCCTCGGCGTTTCATCTCTGATGCCACATGCACCATTTCATCCAGTGAAGGTGTAATCAATCCGCTCAATCCGATGATATCAGCATTGTGTTTAACCGCCTCATCAAGGATTTTATCGGCCCCAACCATCACACCAAGGTCTACGATATCGTAGCCATTGCAACCCAATACAACACCCACAATGTTTTTTCCAATATCATGCACATCACCTTTTACAGTGGCCAGTAAAATCTTCCCTGCAGCAGAGGCCTCTTGCTTGGCTGCCTCAATGAAGGGGGTGAGAACAGCCACACTTTTTTTCATGACTCGGGCACTTTTCACCACCTGTGGCAGGAACATTTTTCCAACACCAAACAGGTCTCCCACAATGTTCATTCCATCCATCAAGGGACCTTCAATGACATCCAATGGGCGGGGATATTGTTGCCTTGCTTCTTCTGTATCCGCATCAATGTATTCTGTAATACCATTGATCAGCGCATGTTTCAGGCGTTCTTCAACGGGGTTGTTGCGCCAGGCTTCGTCCCTTTCCTGCACCTTTCCTTTGGCCTTGACGGTCTCAGCAAACTGAATCAGTTTTTCTGTTGCCTGGTTGTCATCATTGCTTCTGTTGAGGATAACATCTTCGCAGAGGTTCCTGAGCACAGGGTCAATCTCGTCATAAATCACCAGCTGTCCTGCATTCACAATGCCCATGTCCATGCCGGCCTTGATGGCATGAAACAGGAATACGGAGTGCATGGCTTCACGAACATGGTCGTTACCACGGAAGGAAAACGAAAGGTTGCTGACACCGCCAGATATTTTGACCAGTGGATATTTTTGTTTCAATACCCGGGTGGCCTCAATAAAGTCAACCCCATAATTGTTGTGTTCTTCCAGGCCTGTTGCTACTGCAAAAACATTGAGATCAAAAATGATATCTGAAGCAGGAAATCCTACTTTTTTGGTGAGGATCTCATAAGCACGCTCACCAATCTTGATTCTTTTTTCCAGCGTATCGGCCTGTCCTTGTTCGTCAAAGGCCATCACGATGACCGCCGCACCAAAGCTTCTGCAAATGATGGCCTGTTGAATGAATTTTTCTTCTCCTTCTTTGAGGGAGATGGAGTTTACCACACATTTACCCTGGATGCATTTGAGTCCGGCTTCAATGATTGAGAATTTCGAAGAGTCAATCATGATCGGAATCCTGGCAATGTCTGGCTCACTTTGCAGCAGGTTCAAAAAGATGACCATTTCCTTTTCACCATCCAGCAAGGCATCATCCATGTTTACATCCAGCACCTGTGCGCCGCTTTCCACCTGTTGCCTGGCAATGCTCAGCGCCTCCTCGTATTTCTCTTCCCTGATCAGCCTGGCAAATTTCTTAGAGCCGGTAACATTGGTCCTTTCGCCCACATTCACAAAATTCGTCTCCGGTCGGATCACCAAAGGCTCCAGTCCGGACAAACGCATGTAAGGCTTAATATGTACTTTTTCTCCCATTGTAAATTGTTCTTAAAGTCAACTTCTCTTAAACTCTCTCAACCTCCCTAAACCCCTTCAACCCCTTCAACCCCTTCAACCCTCAACATCCACCACCGGCAACTCCCTCGGCGCTATCTTCCTTACATGATCGGCAATATGTTTGATATGGTCTGGTGTTGTTCCGCAGCATCCGCCAACGATGTTTACAAATCCTTTTTCTGCCCATTCCTCAATGAAATGTGCTGTTTGGGCTGGTTCCTCATCGTATTCACCCATGGCGTTGGGAAGCCCTGCGTTGGGATAGGCCGAAGTATAACAAGCGGCAATCTGCGAAAGTTCTTCGATGTGTGAACGCATCTGGTTGGCGCCCAGTGCACAGTTGAGGCCCACGCTCAGTGGGTTGGCATGCGCAATGCTGGTATAGAAAGCTTCCAGTGTCTGACCGCTGAGTGTTCTTCCGGAGGCATCCGTGATGGTTCCACTGATCATCAAGGGAAGTTCTTGCAGCTGATGGTCTCTGAAGAATTTCTTGGTCGCGTAAATGGCGGCCTTGGCATTCAGGGTATCAAAAATGGTTTCAATCAACAAAAGGTCAACACCGCCTTCCACCAGGGCTTTTACCTGTTCGTAATAAGCCTCTGCCACTTCATCAAAACTGATGCTCCTGAAACCCGGATTGTTTACATCCGGAGAAAGGGAAAGGGTCTTGTTCATGGGGCCAATGGCGCCAGCCACAAAGGGTCCGCCAGCATCCTTGGTTTCGGGGTGGTTGGCCCTGTATTCGTTGACAGCATTTCTGGCACATTGTGCGGCTGCCAGGTTGATTTCATAAGACAGGTCGCTCATGTTGTAATCAGCCATTGAAACCGCTTGGGCATTGAAGGTATTGGTCTCAATGATGTCTGCGCCGGCCTCCAGGTACTGAAGGTGGATGTTCTTGATGATCTCCGGTTGGGTGATGCTGAGCAGGTCATTGTTGCCTTTGAGGTCGGAAGCCCAATCGGCAAATCTTGAACCCCTGTAATCAGCCTCAGTGAGCTTATGCCTTTGGATCATGGTTCCCATGGCACCATCGATGACCAGGATCCTTTCTTTGAGTAGTGTGGAAATATCTTTCATGTTTAATGTAGAGTCGCAAAGGTAGTTAAAACTGCTAAGGGCTCAAAGGCAAGGTAGACAAGCTTTTTATTGTATATAACTGTCTACAGGCAACCTGTTGCGGATGCTTTTTGCCAATGTCATTTCATCTGCAAATTCGAGCTCCCCACCAAAGGCGATGCCTCGGGCGATGGTCGTGAAGCGGAGTTCAGGATTGTTGAGCTTTTTGCGGATATAATAAATGGTGGTATCTCCCTGAATGGTGGGGCTCAGTGCAAAAACAATCTCCTTTGTATTTTCCTTTGGAATTCTTTCAGCCAATGCGGTAATGGTAAGTTGGTCGGGGCCGATGCCGTCCAATGGCGAGATCACGCCGCCCAGCACATGGTAGAGCCCATTGTATTGCTCTGTTGATTCAATGGCAATCACATCCCTGATGTTTTCTACCACGCAGATCACCTCTTTTTTTCTGCCTGCATTGCTGCAAATGGGGCACTGGTCCAGGTCTGAAATATTGAAACAGGTTTTGCAAAACTTGATTTCTTTTCTCATCCGGTCAATGGTTTCGCTGAATTGCGCCACCTCGGCCTCCTCCTGTTTCAGCAAATGAAGCACCAGCCGCAGTGCAGTTTTTTTTCCTATCCCCGGAAGGCGGGAAAACTCTTTGACAGCTGCTTCAAGAAGGTTGGAGGATAAATGCATCTGCAAAATTACTGAATGTCTTTGAGATCAATTCTCAATTCATTGTCCCAATTGGCCCTGATTTGCAGGGTTTGTTTTCTGGCCACCACTTTTTCTGGCTGCAGTTTTTTCCAGTAATTACCAGTATCCCACTTGCCATTGTTGTTGATGTCAAAAAGGATGCTGATCTGGTACTCCCCCGGGTTGAACAATTTGATCTTGTATTTTTCCTGTTTGGCCTGTTGCTGAAGAAAGATTTTGTTGTCTTTCATGAGCAGCAGGATAGGATGCAGGTTGCTGTCGATATTGGCGATGCGGATGTCGATGCTGCCATAATCCGACTCTTTTTTTGAGGTGAAGCCGATGGTGTCGGTTTTCATGAATTTGTTGTCCATGGTATCCGATGCAAAATCCTTTTCAAGGATCAGGTTGTATGCGGTGTTTTCTGTCCATGGGTGTTGTATGATCAGTTGTTTCCCTGTGCTGTCTTTGTCTAATTTGAAACCGGCGATGGCCTTGAAATCCTTGTCTGTGAAACGAATTTTGGATGAATCCAGTTTTTTCAGGGGATGTTCTGTGGTCAGGATGAAGGTTGAAAGCAGGTCCTGTCTTCCTCCTTCCAGGTTGTTGTTGAACCTCAAACGTTTGTCTTCACCCTTTTTATTGGTTGCAGCAGGTTTTGGAGTTGATTTTGGTGCAGGCTTGGCTTCCTGTTCTTCTTCAAAAGCATACAAAACGGTAGATGTATCTGTACCAATGTTGATGGGGCGGTTCAAGAAGGCGATCAGCTCGCTGGACTGGTCATATTTTTTGCCACCATCTGCATCCTTGATGGCGAAGAGGTTGTACTGACCAGGACGAAGATTGTTGAAAAGGAAACTTCCATCTCCTTTGAGCCGGGTGTAATAACGGGGCTTTTCCTTTGCAACCGCTGAATCATCCATGCTTCGGTGAAGGACTGCAATCAAGGTGCTGTCTACTTTTCCAGTGGCAGCGATGATTACTTTTCCGGTGAAAAAAGCAGAATCAAGGTAAGGCCCGGTAGAAAAACTATAGGAGAAATCCTTGAGGATATTGTTTTCATTGATGTCTTTGATGGCTTCCCCAAAATCTATCCTGTAAGTAGTGTTTTCCTCCAGGGTATCTTTCAGTTTGATGGTGATGGTCTTGAGCTTTCCTTCTGCATTGGGATTGCTTTTCGGAATGGGGGAATAGGTTAGCTTTTCGTAAGGGTTTTCAAGCGTGATGTACTCATCAAAAACCAGGGTAATCTTGTTGCCCTTGAAGTTTTTGGCACCATATTCAGGTATGGCGGCAACAAGTTTTGGTGGAATGGAATCCCTGGGCCCACCCGTTGGTGCAACCTGTTGTCCACAGGATGAAATGGCAACAGCAATAAGGATGAAATAAATGAGTTTCATGTTCACCGGCAAAGTTAATCAAAAAGGACCTCCTGTTCTTCCTCAATGAAACCTACCTGAAGTTTATTGGTTTTGACAAAATTGCACCAGTGGCAATCTTCCTTTCCGCAACCGGTATAGAAGTCGCGGGCCTGGATTTTCTCCCATACCAGTTGAATCTGTTCCCTCACTGCATCAGTATCGTCCTTTGAGATGGGCACCAGGATGGAGCTGATTTCCTTTTTGGCATTGGGTTCTACAAAGTCAAACTCTGTGCTCATGACCTGGTATTTCCCCTGGTCATTGTTGTCTATCAGCAACTTGTAAAAAACAGCCTGGCGCCAGTAATCACCGCCATAAGGAGGATCGCTTTGCGGATTTTTAAGCTTCGCTTTTGCGTTGTCAGGATTTCCGGTTTTATAATCCACCACATTGACCTTGTGGCCATCAAATTCCATTTTGTCAATTTTTCCTTTGAGCGGAACACCATCCACCATTACATTCCTGATGTTGCGTTCAACCGCTACAATTTTGTTGAAAGAATTGATTTTTTTATCGTGGTATTTGTCCAGGATTTCACGGCCATATTCCATCCTTCTATCAAATTCTTCTTTGGTGAAACTTTCCCTGTGTCTGTAGAGGTAAAGCACAAAATCATCAATCAGCACTTGTTTTGGAGGGAACTTGTTGTTGGGGTCTTCTTTCATTTTAGTGAAGAAGGATTCCAGCGCAAAGTGAACGCCAGAGCCAAACTCAAGGGTTTCATTTTTGGGAGATGGGATGCGGATCAGGTTATTGTAATAGAACTGAAGCGGACAATTCAGGTAATTGTTAAGGGCCGTTACATTCATGGCGAATTTATCCAATGCCTTGTCAATGATGTCTGTATCCATTTTTTCAATCACGGGTGATTGCAAAGAAAGCAGCCTCACCAAATTGAAAGCAGTGATCACCGATTCTTCAGGCACCGGATGTTCTTCAGGAAGCGAATGGACAGCCTTGATTTCTTCTAAAAACATGGATGCCTCAAGGTCTTTGCCATCGTCCTTTTGTTTGGAATATGAAATGGTGAGGTATTGCTCTGCCCTTGTGATGGCTACATAAAAAAGTCTCCTGAGTTCCTCATCTGAACTTGAGTTTGCATGCGATTGGAACAGGGTGTCCGGTAATTTGTAGCCTTTGTTGTTGGCCCTTTTCTTCTCCCAGAAGGAGGCATTGCATCCAGCAAAAAACACGTATTCAAACTCCAGACCCTTTGACCCATGGGCCGTCAGGAGGTTCACGCCTTTTTCATTGCCCCCAACCTGAACAATGGGCAGTGCAATTTCTTCTTTGCGCATCATCTGAATGACCTTCACCAATTTATTCAGGTTCAGCGATGGATCTTTTTTTGTTTCATTTTTAAGGAAGTCAAAAAAGGCTGTCAGCACCTGCATCTGCCAGTGGTTGTCTGAAGATTTCATGATCACGCCCAGCATTCCCGAATCGCGAATGAGCCTTTCCAGCAATTGCTGAAGGGTGATGTTGTTGATCATGCCGATCAGGCCCTCAATGAATTTTCCTGTATTGGCCAGTTCATCAGAAATGTTTTTTTCGAAAAGGCTTCCTGCAATGGAGTTGGTCTTGATATCAATGATGTTCCTGAATCCTGACACATCTTTTTTATACAAACGCTGGGTGTTTTCAATGCTGAGTTTGGCAATTTCCAATGGGCGGACGCCAAACCAATCGTAGTGCAGGATTTCAAACAGCATCTGGTCTCCACTGAAAGCCGTATCCATTTCTGCATCAAGGTATTCGAAGAGGCGGATGATTTTTTTGATCAGTGGGAGATCCAACAAATTGATGTTGCGTTTGCTGTAAAACAGGATGCTCCTGCATTTCAGGAACTCTGCCAATTCTTCTCCGTATTTGTTTTCCTTGTAAATGACGGCAATTTTTTTCGGCTCAATGCCACTGTGGACAAGGGTTTCAATTTCATTGGTGATGCCGATCATTTCCTCCCTTGCATTTCTCCATGCCTTGATGATCGGCTGGTGTATACTGTTTTTGAGGGTGGCTTTTCCTGCAACAAGGGTCTTGTCCAGGCCTTGCACATGGTTGATCAGTCGCTCGTTGTTTTTATCGATCAGGGTTTTGGAAATATCCAGGATGGGCTGTGTTGACCGGTAGTTTTCCGTCAACATGATGGTTTTGATGTTTTGAAATTTATTCATGAAAACCAGCATATTCTCCACGTTCGCTCCCTGAAAGCGAAAGATGGACTGGTCATCATCTCCCACAACAAAAATGTTCGGCTCGTCCCAGTAGCTGATCAACATTTCAACCAGGGTGTTCTGGGTACCGCTGGTATCCTGGTATTCATCCACCAGCACATATTGGAACTGCTCCTGGTATTGCGCAAGGATCTGACGGTTGTTTTTGAAAACATCAATGACCCAGTTGATCATGTCATCAAAGTCGTACCGTTTGTGGTCCTGCATCATTTTTCGAAACTTCTCAAATTCCTTGACAGCCGCTTCCAGCTTGGCCATCCTGTCCTTTTCAGCATTGAGAATCTCCATTTTCAGGTCGCCGGCATTGAACTGACCCGTTTTTCTTTTATATATATATTCATCCCTTGTCGGAAGGTCGTTGAGGTATTCTTGGATGGCATCCAGGATCATGTCTTCACTCCATCCCTCCCGTTTCATGCTGCTGAACAGCTGGCGGAGGTTCTTGGTTTCAAAATAGACATCACTGCGGTACCGTTTCAGTGGATGGTTTTTGGGAAACTGGTCGATCAGTTCCCTGAGCAGGGCAATCGATTCCAGATCGGAGATGGGTTCCAGGCTGTTTTTTTCAAAATACGCGAGGTTATCCTGGATGACCTGGTTACAGAAAGAATGATAGGTATGGATGTTGACCTTGTAAGCATCTGGGCCAATCATCTTCAACAAACGCTTTCTCATGGCCACCGCCCCGGAGTCGGTATAGGTCATGCAGAGAATATTCTGAGGAAGTGTGTCCGTTTCCACCAGGATTTTCCCAATCCGGATGGCCAGTATCTGGGTCTTGCCCGTTCCAGGCCCGGCTATCACCATTACTGGCCCTTCAATGGTATCCACCGCCTCTTTTTGAGCAGCATTCAGTTTGGTGTATTCGTTTTGGTAGGTTGAGAGGAAGGTGGTCATGGAGGGTTTAAAGGTTTAGTGGTGTAGAGGTTGAGGGGTGGAGAGGTTTAAGGGTTTAGAGGTTTAGGGGGGATTTTTGGTTTTATGCCAACCATAATGAATTAATCCGTGTATTAATAACGGACGAATTTTTAAGTTGGTCAAGTTACAACAACATCATCTATTTGTTTGTTAAGAATTTCCCAGATGCTCTTTAATTACTCCAACCCCCTTAAACCTCTAAACCCCTCCACCCCTAAACCTCTCTCAACAATGTCCGTCTATTGTCTCAAAAAAACCCAGTTCATCCCCATCTCTCTTGACGCTGCATGGGATTTTTTTTCCCATCCCAAGAATTTGGCGGTGATGACTCCTGAATACCTGAACCTGAAGTTCACGAATGAACTCTATGGGGAGGAAATGTATCCCGGCCAGGTGATGACATACAATGTCAGGCCAGTGCTTGGCATCCCTATGTTTTGGATGACCGAGATTACCCATGTTGTTCCGAAAAAGTTTTTTGTAGACGAGCAACGCTTTGGTCCTTATGCCATGTGGCACCACCAGCATCATTTTGAGGAAGTGGAAGGTGGCGTGATGATGACCGATCTGATCCATTACAAGGCACCCCTTGGATTTTTAGGTGATATCGCTGTTGCCCTGTTTATCAAAAAGCAACTCGAAGGGATTTTCGTTTTCAGGAAGAAGAAAGTGGAGGAGTTGTTTCCAGGGAAATAGTTGAAGAGGTACCGACTTCTACATAGGGGAATTCCCAATAATAATGCACATAGACTAGCTGCTGTATTTTTTCAGTTGCTGAACATAATGAACGTTGACATTATGTTTTTCAGCAATTTGCTCAATTGATAGTGTTGTGTTTTTGAGATCCTCCAGTATGGCAAATGTATTGTCCATGATTTGGTTTCGGCCTTCAGCGATGCCCTCTTTAATCCCCTGTTCGATTCCCATTTCCAATCCCTCTCTTCTTGCTTCAGACATATTTGTAACATATGTCCGCATGTTATCCAGGTAAAGCTCATATCCGCGGATCTGTTCTGGAGTGAAGTTCTTTGTTTCCAATACTTCGATGGCTTCACTTATTTCATTGAAGCGGGCAAGTTCTTTTTCCGTGAGGAATTTGCTGAACATATTTGGGTCTGAGAGGTACATAAGCCAACGGTCTTTGGGTTTTTCCAGATCAAAAATATTTAATTTTTTCCATTTGGGTAATTCGATAACAATGAGATTTAATTCGTCAAAATAATCTTCATGCAACTCTCTTTCAGTCAATGTATAATGGTGAAACCATTTGTTTTCATTGGCTGACAATGCATGGTCTAAAAGATTGAGCGAAAACACCGGTTTGGCCAGGATATAAGGTTCAACCTTAGAGAGTTGTCTGGAATAGACTTTGGTCATGTTGGTAATGACCCTTTTCACAAAACCAGCCTGTTTGCTCACCTGCATTTCTACAATAAAATGCCTACCATGTGTGTCGGTGCAACGCACATCAACAATTGTGTTCTTGCCATCTTCTTGGTCTGGTGTGAGTTCCGGGCTGAGGTATTCAAGAGAAGCGATAGGGTGGCTGAGGGGAAGGAGATTATTCAACAAGCTCATGAGCAGGTGAGGCCTTTCTGCAAATACTTTCTTAAATCCCAGGTCAGATTTGGAGTCAATGATGTTCATTTTTTTCATCAAAGATGCCATCAGCAGCAAACGATTCCAAGGTGAAATAACCGTATCCAGGCAGGATTATTCGCTGACAAAAAGTGGAAAATATCTCAACCGCTACCCCGGCATCCTCGAAATATACTTCTCGATCTGCTTGATCTGGTCTACAACCTGATCAGTTGTGGGTTTCTGGGCTTTTGCTTTTTTGAAGAAATCTTTGGCGGCGCGGAATTCACGCTTTTGCATCATGATCTGGCACATTTGTAAGTAAGCCAGTGCTGAGCTTTCCTTATCTGGAATACCCAAACGAATGGCAGAGCGAATCAGGCTTTCACCTTCTTTCATGTTGCCCCTTTGCATGGCCATCATGCCCAATTGAAGTTTATTGGCTCCCTCGGCTTCTTTCATGGGAAGACCAAGGTCAAGGCTTTTTTTCATGTGCTTTTCAGCCGAGTCAAAGTCTTGCTTGGACATGGCAATATTCCCTTTGAGGGTAAAATATACCGCGCGAATAGGCTTGTAAAGCAGCCCCGGATATTTGATTCCGTTGAGGATTTTTTCAGCCCCTTCAAAATCACCTCCCTCCAGGTATTCCTGGATCAGCCTCAACGGTCCGATAAAGAAATGGGTGAAAATGCAAAGAACTGCAATGATATACAATGCCAGAGAGGGCCAGAATCCTGAATTGAAATTGACAAAAATGGCCAGTGCTAAGGATACGATACCCAGCTGAAGGCGATATTTGATGAAAATGTTATAAAATTTCATAGGGGGCAAAGATAATCAAAGCAGTTCAACTCACTGCATTAAGCCCATTAATTCGTAAATACTTGAAATCCATTGATTTGACTATGTTAACGAAATAAATATAAAAATATTGTGAAAAAAGTTTGTAGGTGCAGACTCTGGTAAGTAGTTTTGCCCAAACTATATACGTAAAAGTATATTATAATCCACTTAAGTACCCTCTATCCTCTCCGAATTTCCACATTAAATCTAATCTCACAGATTAACTCGGATTGAGGTCATTTCCATAAACGAATTTGACTGGTGCAGTTCTGCAAAGAGCTGGTTTCATGTTATGTCCATTATCCAAACCACGCCAAACAGTCTTTACGTTTTTTAATCAATAAAGTACAATTATGAATCAAACAAATCAACTAAAACGAACGATGACAAGAGTCTTGTTGGCGTTCATGCTAATTCTGACGGGGTATGCGGGAGGTTATTCGCAGACCGCTGACTACTTTAGTTATGACAAAAATGGGGGTTTCTCAACTTTCATTTACAAGATAACAAGGGGTGGAACAGGGCAAGATTTCAAGGGGCTCAGCCATTTTAATTTAACTCCCGGTTGCGAAATCCCCAAAGACAAAATAAAGGCTTTTGTTTATGTACCAACGGTTAACGAAACTCTTCCCCCTAATGCTATATGGAATGATATAACCGATATAATTTCGGTTGGCAGAGATGGTGGAGGAACAGGGTGTATTCCAGCTACTACTTCGAATCAAAATATTAAAGTCAACTATGGTAGTGATGCGCAAATCATTTATGTAAAGTTTGTCTTCACTGGTAATTATATACTCGGAGATGGTAATAAATTCACTCCAAAATTCGGTAATGGATGCGATGTTTTTACAGTACAGGGTCCAGTGTGTGGATCTGAACCTCTTTGTCCTTCATTGACTATTGCTGCTCCATCTGCGGTATGTGCTCCTAATACAGTTGATTTGACTGCTGCTTCGGTTACTTTTGGTTCATCACTGGAAGGTGGTTCATTGAGTTACTGGACTAATGCTGATGCTACAGTTGCTGTGGCTGATCCTTCAGCTGTTGGTGCTGGTACATATTTCATCAAGGTTTCTACAGCTGCTGGATGTTCTGACATTGAGTCAGTGACTGTTACTGTTAATCCTACGCCATCATTGAC
>JBIPNK010000004.1:0-99927 GCA_044373365.1 Chitinophagaceae bacterium | reverse complement strand
AGGGTGGAGGGGTGGAGAGGTTTAGGGGTTTAGGGGTGGAGAGGTTTAGGGGTTTAGGGGTTTAGGGGTTGAGGGGTGGAGAGGTTTAGGGGTTTAGAGGTTTAGGGGTTTAGAGAGGGCGATAAAGTCGAAGGGGTTCAACTTTATCACCCAAGGCCTAGAATTGGAAACTTCAACCCTTCAACTTCCCTACACCTCTCTCAACCTCCCTCAACCCCTAAACCCCTCCACCCTTAAACCTTTCAACCCCTAAACCTTTCCACCTCTCAACCCCTAAACCTCTCTCAACCTCCCTCAACCTCTAAACCCCTTCAACCCCTCAACCTTTCCACCTCTCAACCCCTACACCTCTCTCAACCTCCCTCAACCCTTAAACCCCTCCACCCCTAAACCTTTCCACCTCTCAACCCCTACACCTCTCTCAACCTCCCTCAACCCTTAAACCCCTCCACCCCTAAACCTTTCCACCTCTCAACCCTTCCCCCTTTTTCAGTAACTTCAAGCCTCATTTATTCTACATGAAAAAATTTCTGCTGATCATTTTGTCTGCGGGCTGCTTTTCCGCGTCCATTGCACAAACCGCCAAACCAACTGGCCAAAACCTGAAATTCCAAAGCAGCCTGTCTGCCGAGCGTTTGAAAACGGCCGATCAGGTCATCCAGGGCTGGGCAGACAAAGGATGGATGAACGGAGGTGTGGGGCTCATCCTTCGCAATGGAAAGGTGGAGTATTATAAGGCTTTCGGATATGAGAACACCGAAAAGAAAACGCCCATGCGGACTGACCATATCTTCCGCATCGCCTCACAGACAAAGGCCATCACCAGTACGGCTGTGATGATGCTTTTTGAGGAGGGCAAATTTTTGCTTGACGAGCCCGTCTCCAAATTCATCCCTGAATTCAAAAACCCTAAGGTGCTGGACAAGTTCAATGCAGCAGATACCAGCTTTACCACCCTTCCTGCCAAAAGGGAGATCAGCATACGCGACTTGTTGACCCATACTTCAGGCATTGGCTATGCACAAATCGGTTCTTCTACCGCCAAAGCCATATACGCCAAAAATGGGGTTGTAGGGGGTATTGGGGTAAAAGACATCAACCTTGCTGAAAACATCAAAAAACTTGGAACCCTTCCTTTGTTTCACCAACCGGGCGAGAAATATTTGTACGGACTCAACACAGATGTCTTGGGCTATCTGGTTGAAGTGGTTTCCGGCATGACGCTGGATGAGTTTTTTCGCAAGCGGATCTTTGAACCACTGGGCATGAAAGACACCTACTTCTACCTGCCTGCTGACAAAAAACAAAGACTGGTGAGCCTTTATTCCCACAAGGAGGGCAAGTTGAAGATGATGGAACCCACCTATACACTCACAGGAACGTTTTACCGCGACTTCCCCAACATGGATTTCAAGATGTTCAGTGGTGGCGGCGGACTTTCTTCTACCATCATGGACTATGCCATCTTTTTGCAGATGATGCTGAATGGTGGGGAATACAATGGCGTGCGGATCCTCAGCAGGAACAGTGTACGCATGATGACACAGAACCAGATCGGTGAAATCAGCAATGGGACCGACAAGTTTGGATTGGGCTTTGGCATCATCACCTCCGCCGGCAGCGGAAAACTTCCAACCAATGAAGGAACCTATAGCTGGGGCGGGATGTTCTCTTCCACCTATTGGGTTGATCCAAAAGAAAAAATCGTGGGCCTTTTCTTCACCAATATCTACCCCATGCAATTTGGGGACATTCACGACCGTTTCAAAGTGCTGATGTACCAATCCATCAATGATTAAAACATGAAAAAAATCTTTCTTTCTGCGCTGTTGATCGCATCCGGACCAATGCTTGCTATTGCGCAACCCTTCAAAAAAATTCACCAGAAAGCCATTGTGATTGATACCCACAATGATTTCATCAGCACGGGACTTGAAAAAGGAAAAAGCTTTGACCAGGACCTGAGGGGCATCACCCATTCTGATCTTGGACGAATGAAAACCGGTGGCATTGATGTGCAGGTTTTCTCCATTTTCTGTGATGAAAATTATGGAATGGGTACCGCCTATGCATTTGCGAACCGCGAAATCGATACGCTCTATGCAACAGTGAACCGCAACCCCGACAAGATGATGATGGTGCGCAATGTGGCAGACCTGAAGACTGCAGTTAAAACCGGAAAGCTTGGATCCATGATTGGCGTGGAGGGCGGTCACATGATCGAAGACAGGATAGACTACCTAGAAAAATTATATGAACGGGGCGCGCGCTACATGACCCTGACATGGAACAACAGCACATCATGGGCCAGTTCTGCTGCCGACGAGAGGGCAAAAAAAGACCTGGGGCATCCTTACGGATTGAATGCATTGGGTGAGTCTATTGTAAAACGCATGAACGAACTGGGGATGATTGTTGATATTTCGCATGTGGGCGAAAAAACATTTTACGATGCCCTGCGCATCAGCACAAAACCCGTGATTGCTTCACACAGTTGTACCTATGCACTCTGCCCTGTTCCCAGGAACCTGACCGACGACCAGATCCGGATGATTGGAAAAAACAATGGCGTCATCCACCTGAATTTTTATTCCGGATTTGTAGACAGCAGCTTCCGCGAAAAGAACAATGCCTTCATCAGAAAACACCAGAAAGAAAAAGATTCTTTGCTGAAAATAAATCCCAGTGATTTTTATGCCAACCTTCTCATCCATGAAAAATACAAGGAGGAGATGGACAATGTTCGCCCTTCGCTTGCACAACTCATTGACCACCTCGACCATATTGCCAACTTGATTGGTGTTGACCATATCGGCATCGGTTCTGATTTTGATGGCATCAATTCATCTCCCCGTGAACTCAACGATGTAACCAACATGCCCTTGATCACCGAGGAATTGTTGAAAAGAGGCTACAGCAAAAAAGATATCACCAAGATCCTCGGCGGCAACTTCATCCGTGTCCTGAAAGCCAACCAGGTAAACCAATAATTATTTAAAGCCCGGGCTATGTTTATGAAATACATGTTGATCGGTTTTCTGCTCCTCCCTTTCCTGTCAGGAGCACAATCAAAAACAGACATCGCACGCTGGCAGGAAACTGCCAAACGGGTTAACATCATCCGCGACAAATGGGGCATCCCGCATGTCTATGGAAAATCAGATGCTGACTGTGTGTTTGGATTGTTGTACGCGCAATGTGAAGATGATTTTCAGCGGGTGGAAATGAACTACATCACCATGCTCGGAAGAACCAGTGAAATCAATGGAGAGCAAAGCATGTATGAAGACCTGCTCGTGAAAATGGTCATCGATTCTGCAGCATCTGTAAAAGATTATGAAGCAAGCCCGGATTGGATGAAAAAACTGCTGAACGCATTTGCGGATGGGGTGAATTATTATCTCTACAAAAATCCAAAAGTAAAACCTGCGTTGCTGCGTGAGTTCATGCCTTGGTATCCTTTGACCTATACAGACGGCAGCATTTCTGCCATTCAAACCAGCGACCTCACTGCCAATGACATCAAGAAATTTTATGCGGGTCTTTCAACAGACCTTGCTTTGTTGAAAAAGAAAGATCCCGAGCAGCTCAGCGGCTCCAATGGTTTTGCCATTGCCCCATCGCGCAGCCTTTCTGGCAATGCCATGCTCTATATCAACCCGCATGTCACTTTTTATTTCCGTCCCGAAGTGCACATGGTGAGCGAAGAAGGGCTCAACGCCTATGGTGCCGTTACATGGGGACAGTTTTTTGTGTACCAGGGTTTCAATGAACACTGTGGTTGGATGCATACCTCCAGCCAGGCTGATGTGGCAGACCTCTATGAAGAGACCATCGTCAAAAACAAGGATGGACTCTTCTATCAGCATGAAAAACAACTTCGCCCTGTGAGCATTCAATCAACAACGATTGCTTACAAGACTGCCAACGGCAGCATGGCCAAAAAAGAATTCAAGGTCTATGCCACACACCATGGACCGGTGATGGCGATGCAGGAAGACAAGTGGATCAGCATGCAATCCAACAACCGATCACTGAAAGGTTTGATACAATCCTGGAGCAGGACCAAGGCAAAAACCTTTGCTGAATTCAAGTCCATCATGGACCTGCGTGAAAATGTTTCCAACAATACAGTCTATGCAGACGACCAGGGAAACATTGCCTACTGGCATGGAAATTTCATGCCCAAACGTGATGCCAACTATGACTGGAACAATCCGGTGGACGGATCAATTGCTGCAACAGATTGGAAAGGACTGCATACGGTGGAAGAAACTGTTCACCTCTACAACCCCGCCAACGGCTGGTTGCAGAACTGCAATGCCACACCCTTTACTGTTGCAGGCAATGGAAGCATTTCGAAAAAGAAATACCCCAGCTACATGGCACCAGACCCTGAGAATTTCCGTGGCGTTAATGCGGTGAGGGTATTGGGCAGCCGGGAAAAATATGACATCAACAGTTTGATTGCTGCTGGATATGATACCCATCTCGCGGCCTTCGATGTTTTGTTGCCATCATTGATCAGCGCCAACAGAACGGCCATTGCAGACGACATCAAACCAGACATCAACAAGGCCATACAATTGCTGAACGCATGGGACAGAAATTCATCTGCCAACTCGGTGGCCACCACCATTGCCATCCATTGGGCGGAGCGTGTGCTGCCTTTTCTGACAAGAGGGAAAAAGAGGGACATTGATCTTCCCTTTGAATTGCCAAGGATGTTGAAAGAAATGCCTGATGCCACCAAGATCAGTTTTCTGATCGAAACCTTGAAAAAACTGAAGGCCGACTATGGCACCTGGGAAATTGCCTGGGGAGAGGTCAACCGTTTTCAACGCATCAGCAATGCGATGAAATCAAGGTTTGATGATAACCAGCCCAGCCTTCCATCACCCTTTGCTTCATCTGCCTGGGGCAGCCTTCCTTCCTTCAATTCCCGCACATCTGAAGGCACTAAAAAACGCTATGGATATGGTGGAAACAGCTTTATCTGTGCAGTTGAGTTTGGGAAAAAAATCAAAGCAAAATCCTTGCTGGCTGGTGGACAAAGCGGAGATCCTGCGTCCAAACATTTCAAAGACCAGGCAGAAATGTATACCAAAGGACAGTTCAAGGATGTATTGTTTTACAAGGAAGATGTACTGAAGAACATGGAAAAGCAATACATGCCCGGACAACAATGAAAATACCCATGACAAAGATCAACCGCTTGCTGAAACCATTGTACTGTTTGTTTTTCTATGGCACCATGGCTTGTACACCGTTGTTGGCCCAGCAACAGGATACACCCGATGGGATTCAATTCACAAGACAGGCCGTAAGACGTTTTTTGTTTGACAAGGACTTGTCTATTCCTTTGTCCGCATTGCATCCCAACGAAATCATCGGATTGCCAGTGATGTATCCGACAGCACATCGCCTTGCAACACATGCCAACATACAAACAACTGGCAATCGACTGTCTTTGCAATCAGAAAAAATATCGACCACGGCCATCTGGTTTGGCGGCTTCAATCCTTTTGCCACCTATTCAATTGAGCTGGACAGCTGCAAGGGAAAGGGGGAAGTCGGATTTGAGTTCTCCGATGAGCAAATGAAAAACCAATGCACCATCACCGCAGTTTTTGATGATCACAACATGGTGGATGCGAGAATTAAGATTGTCAAAGATTCCATCACCCTTGTTGAAAAATCCATCGCCTTCAAGGCTGGTGAAAAAAACAGCCTGCAGGGAAAAATCATCCTGCAAATGCTGGGAAGTGGAATGGTGCTGTATCTGCAGCACAATGACCTCCCAAAACCAGTTGCGCAATTTGAAATCAGCGAGTACCTTGATCTCAGAAAAATGGACTTCATCCATTCATTCCAATCCAGGCTTTTTTTAACCCTTGAAATGGGAAGGGTTGATATCAAAAAAGTTGATGCCTCGCTCAGCAGTGGAATCGGACTGGCAGACATCAGGGCCATCACCTATGAAAATGGTGATCCCCTGCTCGATAAGGGAAGACTATGGTATACCATGACCGTCAGGGGCCGCGGTTTGCCGCATCCCATGCAAGGTGTTTTCAGCATGAGCCCTTCCGTATTTGACATCAAGATGGAAGGGGTTATTGTATTTGACAGACAAGATGGATTGCTCAGGAATGAAGTGGCTTCGCATATTTTTTACGACAGGAAAGATGGCATGTGGCGTGGGCTGACAACGGGTTTCAGTGCCTATGCCAACAAACAGGAGAAAAAACAATTGCTCACCATTGAAAGCAAACAGGATCCGCGTTTTGGTTTTTCGATCATGCGGGCAAAGCCCTTTGGCATGGTGGGTGATTACGAGGATCCGCATATTTTGTTTGATGCAAAAGCAAAGAAATGGCGAATGTTGACCTGCACCAATGAAAACGGATACAAGGCCATCATGCTGGAGTCTGATGCCTGGAACAAAGGCTATACAAAGATTGCAGGCCCAGTTGCTTTTAACTCAACAGGCACCTCCATCCAGAAAATCGGAAACCAGTTCTATTGTTTTTCCGGCAGCAAAGACCGTAAGATCTATATCTATACCTATCCTGATCTCAAGGAAGCCGGCACCCTCAAGATGGACCTTCCGCCATGGGATGAAACCTCCGGCTCAAGGGTTTGGCCGAATGTTGTTCAATTGCCCGAAGGCTATCCTTTTCGCTATGTTGCGCTGATGATGGACAGGTTTAATTACCCAGGGTTACAGTCGCCCAATTGGACCTATGGTGCTTTATACTTATACCATGGACACGATTGATGCTTTTCGCAAGAGATGATGGAAAGTCTTATTTTTAATTTCTAAAAAACTACGTTGATGAAAAAGTTGATGCTGTCAATTACCATTTTATGCTCCACTGTTTTTTTTGCAGGTGCACAAGAAATTGGACTGCAACTTTATTCTGTTCGCAACGAAGTGAAGAAAGACCTAAAAGGCACCCTTCAAAAAGTCCGTGCCATGGGCATCAAGGAATTGGAAGGTGGAGAACTCTATGGCATGGATATCATAAGCTACAAGAAAATGCTCGACCAGATGGGATACAAAATGGTAAGCATTGGCGTTGATTATGAAGCGATGAAAGGAGACCTCAGTAAAACCATCGCAGATGCAAAGGCACTTGGCGCTACTTATGTGGTTTGTTTTTGGATTGGACACAAGGGGAATGAGTTTGGAAGCCAAGACATTGATGAAGCCGCTGCAAGGTTCAACCGTGCAGGAAAGATCCTGAAAGAAGCAGGCCTCAGTTTCTGTTATCACCCACATGGATTTGAATTCAGGCCTTCTGTCGCTGGTACATTGTTTGATGATCTTGTTGCCAAAACTGATCCTGCTTATGTGAACTTTGAACTCGATGTTTACTGGGCCAAGCAAGGCTGTGCTGACCCTGTTTCTCTAATCAAGAAATATCCTGCACGCATGAAGATGTTACACCTCAAGGACCGTGAACACGGAACCCAATGCAACGATACCGGCGGTGCCGATGAAGAAACCAATGTGGTGTTGGGAAAGGGTGATGTAAACATCAAAGCAGTCATGAAAGCAGCCAAAAAAGCCGGCGTGAAACATTATTTTATTGAAGATGAATCTACAAGGGTGATGGCACAGCTGCCCATGAGCCTTCAATACCTGCGGTCATTGCGCTAGTGTGATCTTCAAAGCAAGTATACCAACCAAAAAGACCACTTCAGTTCCTGTCAAAAAATTTACAACACAAGTGCATCAATGCCAACCCCCAGCAACTGCTGAGCAACTGTGTTCAACGCTGCTTTGGTTCCCTTCAGGTGGATGGTTCTGTGAAAATGACTAAGGCTTTGACCTGGAGCCAGGGCTGCTGCGGGCGATGAGCTTTCCAGTTCATAAAACTTTCCCATTTGTTTTCCTTCAATGGGTCCATCGTTGTAGGCATTCACGGCATCACCAGCAAATGGATGTTGCTGCTGCTCCCACAGTGAATTTACATAGTCTGTTTTCCCTTCGGGCAAACTGAATTGGGAAATGGTCAGTACATTGTTTGTGGCGTCATAGCTGGCGGCCATGGGCAAGGCACGTGCAGGTGAAAGACCAATTTTGCTGCGCTGGTTGCCATCTGCCTTGAACAAAATCAACCCGTCTCCTACCTTCAATCTTTCTGCCGGTACTTTTCCGAAATAATCATCGGTAACAATTTTGCCGAGCACTGCAGTATCGCCTTTTTTATACGGTATTGCAATGGATGTCTGGTTTCCGGCATTCAACATGCTCAGGATCCAGATGGAAAGCATGCCTGTTGATTTGTTCCATTCGGCATTGCCTGTATTGGTAATCATGTTGTCTGACTGAAAGGCCACAGCCTTTACTCCTGTGGGAAGTTTTCCCAACAATGATTGAATGGCAGAATCATTCAGGAGGTTGATGTTGCGGTTAACCTTCAGGTCAAATCCTGTTCCTGAAAAATTTTCAAGATGCATTTGCTTTTCAAATTGCGCAGAAGACTTGTCGGAAGCAACAAGATCAAAAGGTGCTGTGTCTAGTTCCTTTGGTACAAACCAATTCTCAAATGTAAAATCAACGCCTTTTTTAAAGTAGATGGAAAATTGTCCTCCTTCTGGTCCAAGCCAAAATCTTTCCTCACCACCAAAGGCACTGAAGTGTTCAGTGAACTTTCCCGATGCAATCAGTTCGTGGTTCAGCCAGCCAAAACTCGCTCCAGCATTGCCTTCTGCCGTGCTGGTCATGATGCGTCCCTGGTAGGCCGGCAAAACAACCAACTTGGCATCGCCGTTTTCCAACACAACAAGATCCTTGTGGTGTTTGCGCAAAAATGCAAGATCGTATCCGAAAGTACCTTGTTGCATGTTGGTTTCTTTTTTGCTGTTGCAGGCGATGAAAAAAACCGAGCAGAGCAACAAGACTGTTTTCACGTTTTTCATTGGTTGATTATTTTTTTCTGGTCCATACTTTTTCTTTCATCCCCTCAATCTGCAGCTGCTTGTCTTTCATTTCAGGCAGGTTGCTGAATGGCTTGTTCAAATAAAAATAAGCAACCGATGAAACGTCATCACTCCTGTAAAAATTGGCACCAAAAGCTTCTTTGTCAAACATTGGATCGTTGATCCCTTTGATGTCTGGCCTGTCGAGCAAAAGTATTTGCTCAGGAGGATTACCCTGTAGGTTAAAAATATCCGCATTGCTTCCTTGCTTGAAAACCCATACTGGCTTGAGTTGTACGCCTATTGCTATCATATCGCGGAGGTTCTTCACGCTGGTGTTTCCTATTTGCTGAATGGTAACTTTGCAATCCTTTTGAAAATATACCGGGTCAGGAACATGATAGCGGTAAAATGCATACACATCATTTTTGCTGTCAGACACCAATGAACCCTGGTACTGGTCCTGGTATTCTCCTTGACCCCAACCTGTTCCTATATAATCTTCTGTTCCTGTTCCTGCAAGTGTTGGCAATTGTTTATCGCCATCCAAAAAGACCTTCACCTCTCCTTCGCCAAACCAGGTATTGCGGTAAGCGGAATCTCCAATCACACCAATATTCGTTCCGAGAAATCTTCCCTTGCCTTTGACCTCCGGAAGAATAACATGGTCAACGCCCAATGTTGTTTTGGGATTGCGGTCCCAATAGGCATGAAAATACATTGCATCTTCTGGCACAGTTTCAACGGTGTAATTGATATCATACCAAACCAATGCATGAGCGGATGATTCATTGGTGATGACAATCCTGGCGCCAGTCCTGTAAGGCATCGGAATCGTAAAATTGAATGAACGTCCTTCAGGGTTGGAAAACAATGCATTTTTATACGGCACCGACAGGCCCAACCCCAAGCCAAAAAAATCACCAATGGGTGCAGACACTGCAGGCTTCTTGCTCCCATCCCAATACATGTCTATCCTTACCATTCTTCTTTGCTCTTCGCTTCTGGGGATGGTGCCACTGAGCCACATGCGGCGGATGATGCCAGAACCCTTCACGTCCATCATGACCAATTGCTCGCCCGCTTTCACTGTGAGAAAAGCACTGCCCTTGGCACCTTGATTCTCTTTGCCTCCTGCTCCTTTCTTACCGCTGATGTTTTCAGGACTGATCCATTTTGTTATTGTAGAAGGGGCTGGTGCCTTGTACAACTCCTGTGCTGACAGGATTATAGCAACCATTTGAAAGCAGCATAAAAAAATCCATTTTGATTTCATCGCTATTTTTTGATCAACAACAGCCTTCCGGACCACAGGATCCTTGCATTTTTGTTGAAGGTTCTCCATTGATGATTTCCTCTTCCGTTGCATCCCTTATGCCAGAAACCTTAACGGTATAATACAGTGTTTGTCCTGCCAATGGATGGTTGGCATCTACAATGATGTGGTCATCATTTTTCTCCACAACAATGGCTTCGGTTCCATCAAACAATTCAATGTACTCCCCTTCATTGATTTCATCAGGATTGTCAAGATCCTCATTGGCCACTTCAATGACCAGGCTCACTTCCTTGGGGCCATAGGCCTCTTCAGGATAGATGACAACATCGATGACCTGGTCTTGCTTCAAGCCCTCGAGTGCCCGCTCCAATCCTGGAAGAATATTGTCTGCCCCATGCAAATATTCTTCCGGTGTAAAGCCATCATTGCCCTGCAATACATTGCCCAATTCATCTTTCAACAGATAGTTGATGGATACGACTTTGTTGTTTGTAATGATCATGTTCAGATTGTTATGTGGAGTGTTTGGTTGGTTAAAACAGCAATGGGGTTTTTAAAACTGATGGTGCAGTTGTCTCCTTCCTGTTTGAAGGTTGAAGGAATAATTTTGCCTTCCAGCTTCACAACCGGACGAGTAACCTTGTTTGCATGTTGCAAGGAAAATGCTTGCAGCGCAACTGATCCGTAGGCCACTGTCAGTTTTGCGTTCAATTGTTGTTTGTCTATTTTCTGACTGTAGCTGCCCCAGCCTGATGCGGCTGTAAATGGCGCCTTGAAATTATCTGCACCCATTTTTGGAGCGAAGCGCATGTATCCCTTGGGGCCATGGTACTCAAAACCACAGGCAGTGATGAATGTTCCATAACTCGCCATGGCCCGAGCATAGTGGTCGCTGCACTCAATTTCATTGAAGGGATTTCTTTTTCCGGCATGATAGCGGTCATGGATCATGCGGGTCAATACAAGTGATTCATCCAACATGCCTTCGGCCATCATGTGTGCTGCAACCTGGTGCTCGAATCCGCTCATGCATTCATGAAAATATCCCAGCTGCCAGGTGATTTTTTCTCCATAGGGTCTGGCTTCATTTTTGGGATTGGTATTCATCACCAGTCCACCTTCGCCCGGCAGGGCATAAGGCCTTCCGCCCGGTCTGTCTTTGATGTAGGGACCAACATCGGGTGTGAAATTGTATTTCCACAAAGCCCTCAGGGCAGAAAGTGTTTTTTCCTTGTCATTGATCCTGCCCAAGCCCACCTGGTGCGCCCAGCTTTGCCCATAGACCTGGTCGATATGACAGGTATTGTAAGAGCCCAGTTTTTCACGGCCCTTTATTTCATCGGGCCGGTGGATATAATATTCACCGTTGAATAATTTTTCATCCATGTTCTTGCTGCCCAATTCAACATAGTCTGCACAGGTCTTGGCAAAAGCATCGTCTTTCATTTCAATGGCCATCTGCTCTGCAGCTTTTACTGCTGCAATGCAAAGCCCCACCAGCCAGGCAATCTCTCCATCCCAGACAGCATCCAATGTATTTTCAATGGGCCTGTCTTCCATGCCATCCTTGTTCAGATCCTGGTTGATGACCCATTGGCTGGCCAGTTTTATTTTGTCCCAGTTCTTCTTCAGGAAACTGTCATCTGCACTCATTTGGTGTTCACGGTAGATCCTGAGAATGGTGCCCGCCTGTCCGTCAATGGCAGGCCCCTTCACCACTTCACCGCGGTACCAGATCATCCCATCGGGCTGCAGTGAAAGACCAAGGTCTACCCGTTCTCTTGTATCCCTTTCTATTGAAGGAAAAATGCGGCCCATGGCATGGGCATATTGCCAGACATGCATGCAGGTTCCTTCGCAACAACCCACGCCTTCCCAGGCATAGAACCTGCCAGACTCAAAACGGTGTGCAGTAGTGGTGGCAAGGGTAGAGATGTTCAAAAACGTTCTTTCAAGGAACCACCAGGGCAGGCTGGAATCATACCAGGTCTGCTTCCATTGTTTGCTTTCTGAAAAAAGTTGATGGGCGTTCGCGGCAACATATGCTGCCACTGCATCCGCAGCCTTGAACCAATTGTTGTAATACCGACCCTTGTCTTGGATGGCTTTGTTCAATTTCAAATTCACAAAATGCCAGCTGATCACCACTTCGGTAGATAGAGATTGATTGGCACCAATCTTATGCGATGAACAAACAGATGCCATCAACCGTTCAGCAATTCCCTTTTCTGTTTTGTCAGCGATTTGTTTGCCAAAAGAAGAAAATGTGATAGGCAAAGAAAAATTGGTTTGAGTGATGGCCTGCTCACCAATTGAAGCAATGGACAGGCTGCCATAATCTGCTGCAGCTGATAGCCCTGGGTTTGCATTCAAACCGATTGAACAGAAAACACCCTCCGTGTTCTTGTCTGAAAAAACAGTATTGATGCGCTTGTCTGACTCCTTTGCAGACCTGGGCGCAACCTTGTTTTCCAACCAACCAAGCACATCAACCGAGATGGTTGAAGCAGACCTGTTTTTTATGTTGAAGGAATAAACAGTACAAGGCAATGATGAATTTTTTTCATCGAGCGGAATGAAAGGAGAGAATATTTCAGCCGTGATGTCTATGGGCAATTGTTTGTCGATATACCTCACTTTTGCCATGGGGTAGGTGGCTTCAAAAATAATATCATCCCAATCCGAGGCTTCCATTTTCTTGATGATGGTTTTGCCATCAATCAGAATTTTAAAAGCAAACCCTTGTTCAAGTGGCCGGATGTCTTTGGCCGGTTGAACATAGGCGGAGCCATCCTGTGAGCGTATTTTTTTTCCAACATGGACACTGGAATGCCATTCAATGGTTTTGGGATCAACACCATTTTGATTGGCATTGAAAATATCCCATAGCCACAGCCTTCCATCTCCACCGAGATAGACCGTACCCGCATTGATGCCGCCAACCGGCATGCCAATGTACTTGAGCTCGTTTCTTGTCTTGATGTACTTGGTGACATATCCCCTTTTTGACAAAGACCTGACCCAGCTGGGGTCAAGTCTTTTATCTGCTGGAATATTGTGTAACAGCTCTCCTGGCTGAAAAGGGCCAGCAATGGCTTTGGCATTTCCTGCATAGATGCCCGCAGCAAAAATACCAGATGAGCGCAAAAAATTTCGGCGTTGCATACTTCTATCGTTGAAGACAGAAGTTACGCCATTGTGGGCAAACTAAACCACCACCAGCTCATAAAAATCTTCGGGCTGGAGGTACTTGTTGGCCATGGCCTTCAATTCTTCAGCACTGATGTTTTTGATGGTGTCTACGGAGTGGTAGAAGAAGCTGTCGTCCAGTCCGTTCAGGACCAGGTTCTTCCAGCGGGCTATGATGTGGAAGGGCCCATCGAGATCGCCGAGCAGGGTGCCGATCAAATAGTTCTTGACCAGCAAGAGTTCTTCAGGATCAATATCTCCTTCGCGGAGTGCTTGCATTTCGTTGTATACTTCATTGACCGTGGCTTCACAAACATCCCGACCCGCTTCTGTACTGATCATCCAGGCACCGCCATGGATATGGTTGACCAGAAAACTATAGATTCCGTAGGTATACCCCTTGTCTTCGCGGATATTGTTCATCAACCTTGATCCAAAAAACCCGCCAAACAAGGTATTCAATACCTGCACTTTCGGGAAATCAGGATGATGCCTTGTAGGGAAAGGTCTTGCGATACGCACTGCGCCCTGAACGCCTTCGGGATCATTGATGATGTTCCATTTTTTTTGTTCGGCAGGAGCAACAAGATGTTCTGGTGATTCGATGGACAATTGGTTGAAAGGCAGGCTTCCAAAAAATCCGTTCATCAACTGGGCATAATTGGAAGGAAGGATGCCTGCAGAAAAAATGCTGCAATGGCCCTGCTGATAATAGGTTGCATAGAAACTCCTCAGTGCCTCAACATCAAGGGCATCGTAATCTTCCGCAATGCTGTAAACCCCATAGGGATGCTTTGCACCAAACAGGAATTCATCAATTTTTCTTCCGGCTACAAAATCACATTTCTTCAGGTTGACTTCCAGCTTCTGTTTCATGTTCTGCCTGAAAATATGCAGCTCCTCTTCTGGAAAAATGGCATCCAGAAAAAGCTCCTGCACCATGGGCAGCAGGTTTTCCAACTGCCTGGACAAACAATGCAAGGTAACCACCGCCGTTTCGTTGTAACAACTGCGGTTAAGGTAAGCGCCATAAAAATCAACGTACTCATTGATTTCGTAGGCAGATTTTTTTGAGGTGCCGTTCTTGATCAGAAAATTAGCAGCCGACGCAAGGTTGTTGGTTTTTTCAAACCAGTTTCCTGCCTTGAAAATCCACTCAATCTGCACAACCTCTTCTGTTCCAGCATTAACATTGTAGACCTTGACACCATTGTCGAGGGTAAAGATCTCTGGTTTTTTTAGTGCGATGGCATACTCGATGGCATCCTTTATATGGGGCGCTTGGCTTCTATCTGGCATGGAATGATTTGAATGGTTAAGGTTCTAGTTTTCAGCAAGATACCAAAGGGTATTGCTGTTGGAAGGCTGCATCACCTGGTTGGCAATGCGCTTGAGATCATGCACAGACACATCCTGGTATTTCTTGAACTCAGTGTTCATGAGTTCTCCATCACCCAGCAATTCATAGAAGGCCAGGCTGCCGGCCCTGTTCATCACACTCATGTCTTCAAAGGCCATCACGCTTTCTGTTTTGTTCTGGACCTTCTGCAACTCGCGGGCATCAACAAGTCCATGCCTGATTTTGTCCAGCTCGGCTTCAATCGCGTCTTCGGCTTTTTTGATGTCAACACCCTTGACCAGCTGTCCGTCTATGGCCAGTAACCCTGCATCCAGGCTACCAAAATGATAGCAATTGATGCCTGTGAAAAGTTGTTGCTCTTTCACCAGTGCCTGGTAAAGCCTTGATGAAGCGCCACCTCCCAAAATGTCGGTCAATAAATCTGTTGCGTAATAATCATCGTCAAGGCGGCTGCACATGTGCCATGTCTTGTAAATGGCATCAGCAGGCACTTTGCGGTGAACCGTCATACGCCTTTCCTCTTTTTGCTCCGGCTCAACAGGAAGGTTTCTTTTGTGTTTTTCTCCCGAAGGAATATCACCAAACCATTTCTCTGCCAGCTCCCTGACCTGTTCAACCGACACATTTCCTGCAACCACCAATATGGCGTTGGATGGCGTATAATGTTTGAAGAAAAATCTTTTTACATCCTCCAGCTGTGCATTTTCCACATGCGACAATTCCTTGCCGATGGTCATCCAGCGGTAGGGATGATCCTTGAAAGCCAGTTCGCGCATGATATGCCAAACATCACCATAGGGCTTGTTGATATAATGTTCCTTGAATTCCTCACAAACCACCTTGCGCTGCACGTCCAGGCTTTTTTTGCTGAAGGCCAGGCTCAGCATACGGTCGCTCTCCAGCCAAAAGGCCGTCTCCAGGTTTTCGGAAGGAAGCTGACAATAATAATTGGTGAGGTCGTTGGTGGTATAGGCATTGTTCTCTCCGCCCGCAACCTGCAGGGGCTCATCGTAGTCCGGAATGTTCACAGATCCACCAAACATCAGGTGCTCAAACAAATGCGCAAACCCTGTTTGCTGGGCATCCTCATCCCTTGCGCCAACATCGTACAATACATTTACTACAGCCATCGGTGTACTTTGGTCGATGTGCACCAATACCTTCAATCCGTTGTCGAGCATGAATCTTTCGAACTTCACCATAACGCAAATGTAATCAATACATTACAAAATACTCTTGGCCTTCATGGAGAGCATCATGGGTGTTCCATCCCTGATCACCAAAAATTTAAGCTTTTGACCAAGCGTCTGCATGATCGTTTTATATGCCTGGATATTGTTGCTGGTATCGTTGTTGATGGCAACAATGATGTCCTCTTTTTTGAACCCTGCCTTATCCGCAGGAGAGGAGGGCACCACATCGTCTACGACAATTTTTTCATCGATAAAATAGATGGAAAGCCCACTGTAGGCATAATCAAAATCGTCTTTGAAATGGAGGTTGGGCAGAATATGCACTTGCTGCTTGGCATAATTGAAGGTGATGTTGAACCTGCGCAGGATATCATTGCCCAACAATCCACCCACAAAAGGATAATTGGTCACATTGTACTCGTCATTGAACAGAAAGGTTGGTACCCACTTGAACCGATAAGGACCCACCTTGAGTTGTTTGATGGTGGTTAGGCGCATGCTCATTTTTCCCCCAACTCCTTCGGCCTGGGTAACCACCGGAGGCTTGCGCCTCTTTTTCAGGACAGCGCTATCGTTGAGATAGCTATCTGACAAGAGGAAGTTCAGTCCGGCTCCCGTATCAAGGTAAAACCGCTGAACAAATTTGCGGTTGTCTGTGAATTGAAGCGATTGCATAGGAAGCGCTGTGAACATGGGATAGAGCATAAATCCCCCTGATGGATATTTGTACTCCCCTTTTGAAAAAACATTGATCTGAAGGAAATCGTAATTGATGTTGACAATATACCGGCTGAAAAAACTGTAGCCAATGATGCCGTCAATCTTGATGCCATAGACGCTGGTCAGGATTCCATAATCGTTGACATGAAAGTTGAGGTTTTCGACGGCCAGCCCCGGCAACCTGAGCGTTGCGTTGTTCAAAAAAGATACTTTGCGAATGCCCCCGATGCCTTTGATTGTTTTCTCTGATGGTGTGATGGGGATGCCCAAGTCTTCCACAGTAGCGGAATCAAGGGAAATGCCACCGCTGCCCGTGTCCAGGATGAAGTTGAGGCTATCGGCATAATCATTCACCCCTGCGGTCACCAAAATAACCCCTCCGTTGAGCATCCTAAATGAAAATGAGGTGATAAAGGTTGAAGGAGGTTCAACAAACAACTCCTGTGCGTTTCCGCCCATTGGCTGAAAAGCCAAGATCATCAATACATATATGTACCGGATATGCCTCATTTGCTCCCAATTTAAACCATTGTTGCCCTAACTTTGTTGCCTTGATAATGAATTACATGAATGATCTCAATGGATTATACGAAAAAGCACTGAACCTGGAGTTTCTGACAGCAGAAGAGGGCCTGTTCCTGTTCAAGGAAGCCCCACTGACCAACCTCATGCACGTGGCAGACGAACTCAGGAAAAAGCAGGTGCCCCATGGAAAAGTGAGTTGGCAAATCGACCGCAACGTCAACACCACCAATGTTTGCATCGCCAACTGCAAGTTCTGTAATTTCTACAGGATCCCCGGACACGCCGAAGCCTATATCACCACCATGGATACCTACCGGGAAAAGATCCGGGAAACCCTCAAGTGGGGCGGCGATCAATTGCTCCTGCAAGGCGGCCACCATCCAGACCTCGGACTCAAATATTATACCGATACCTTCAGCGCCATCAAGGCTGAGTTTCCAGAAATCAGGCTGCATACCCTCGGGCCACCCGAGGTTGCGCATATTGCCAAGTTGGAAAAAATGACCCACCACGATGTGCTGTCTGCCCTCAAAGCGGCCGGCATGGACTCTCTTCCAGGAGCAGGAGCCGAAATCCTGGTAGACAGGGTAAGGAGACTGGTTAGCAACGGAAAATGTGGCGCCCAGGAATGGCTGGATGTCATGGCGGCGGCACACCAGCTCAACATCACCAGCTCCGCAACCATGATGTTTGGCCATGTTGAAACACTGGAAGAACGTTTTGAGCACCTGATCAAAATCAGGGAAGTGCAATCCAGAAAGCCCGCAGATGCAAACGGATTCCTGGCCTTCATCCCCTGGACCTTCCAGGATGTTGACACCCTGCTCACCAAAATCCGTGGCGTGCAAAACCTTACCACAGGGGAAGAGTATATCAGGATGATTGCCATCAGCCGGATCATGCTGCCCAACATCAAAAACATACAAGCCTCCTGGCTGACCGTTGGTAAAAAGGTTGCTCAAATTTGTTTGCATGCAGGTGCCAACGATTTTGGAAGCATCATGCTGGAAGAAAATGTGGTCAGTGCTGCAGGCGCGCCGCACCGCTTCACATACAAGTCGATGCAAGATGCCATCCGCGAAGCGGGATTTGAACCACAGCTCCGCAACCAGGAATACCAGTGGCGCGAGCTGCCTTCCAATATTGAAGAGCAGGTGATCAATTATTAGCCCAATGGTTGTAAGTTGTAGATTCAAACAATTTGCTTATCACGAGGATATACAACATACACGATCAGGCCATCACCATTGAATTCGCAGCAGAAATCAGTGAAGCAAAAAACATGCAGGTAATTGCTTTGCAGCATGCCATTGAATCCAATCCTTTCAAGGGATTGATTGAATGTGTTCCTGCTTATGGCAGTTTGACGGTGTACTTCAGTGAAAATATTTCAGTAACAGCAGTTCGAGTATTGTTGTCTGAACTGATTGCTCAAGTTGCTGACACCATCCATCCTTCATCTTTATTAGGAAATCAAATTTGCATCCCCGTCTGTTACGACCCTTCGCTTGGCACTGATCTTCCCTGGGTTTCATCCCACCTCAACCTATCGTTGGAGGAAATCATTTCCTTGCATACCTCCGTTGCCTATCGGGTATACATGATCGGCTTCATTCCGGGATTCCCTTATATGGGAACACTGCCTGAACAGTTGGAAGTACCCAGAAAACAAACACCTTCATTGAAGATCCCGATGGGAAGTGTTGCCATTGCAGGAAAACAAACAGGGATCTATCCGGCAGAAGTGCCGGGCGGTTGGCAGGTGATTGGAAGAACACCCTTGAGAATGTTTGACCCCTCCCAATCACCCTGCAGTTTTTTGAATGCCGGAGACATTGTGCAATTCAAACCCATCACCCTCGAAGCATTCAATCAATATTCATGAGCATCACCATTCTAAAGCCCGGCATGATGAGCAGCCTGCAAGACCTTGGCAGGTGGGGCTTTCAACAGTTTGGTGTTCCCATCGGTGGTGCAATGGACAAGGTTTCTGCTGCATTGGCCAACATCATTTGTGGCAATGATGAAAATGAAGCGGTGATTGAAATGACCTTGCATGGAACATTGATCATGTTCAACGAGGCAGCCTTTTGTGCAATTGTTGGTGGTGGATGCAAGGCATATATTGACGATGTGGAATTGCCCTTCAACCGGTTGCTCTGGATTCCTGCATTCAGCATCATCAAAACAACAGCAAGTATACAAGGATGCCGATCATATCTTGCGGTCAGTGGCGGATTCAATGTCAAAAAAGTATTGGGCAGCGCATCAACCTATACACCATCAGGGATTGGAGGAATAAATGGAAGAAACCTGATCACCGGAGACATGCTGGCCTTCAAACGTGAACAGAATTTACATGCCGCATCAAATCTACATATGCTTCCCAACGGCGTAGGCATTTCGCATTGGCATACTGCAGATCTTGTAGTCCCTACACCCGACATTGCAACTGTCCATGCCATCAAAGGGCC
This sequence comes from Chitinophagaceae bacterium, assembly GCA_044373365.1. Lineage (GTDB taxonomy): Bacteria > Bacteroidota > Bacteroidia > Chitinophagales > Chitinophagaceae > Pollutibacter. The sequence continues at coordinate 80,259 of JBIPNK010000004.1, read as the reverse complement.
TGAGTTTGATCGCTTCAATACTGCATCACAAGAAGATATATTCAATTCCATATTCACGATTTCATCCCAGTCCAACAGGATGGGATATCGTTTGGAAGGAAAAAAACTCACACTGGAACATAAAGCCGAAATGGTCTCAACAGCAGTAACCACAGGCATTGTGCAGGTTACACACGAAGGCAATCCCATCATCCTGATGGCAGACGCACAAACAACAGGTGGTTATCCGCGCATAGTAAGAATTTGTTCTGCAGATATTTCTTTGCTTGCACAATGCAGGCCGGGGGCAAAAATTCAGTTCAGGGAAATTGGGGAAGAAGAAAGTTTGATGCGATACAACAGGATGGTTGAGGCGATGAAGAGGGTGAAGGTTGGTTTAGGAAATTTGGGCTGAGTATATTCTCAAAAATATACCTAAGCATCATGATGAACAACAGCATTATATTTCTCTATGATTTTAGTGTGATGCCAATCACTGGAACCAATGAACTTGAATGGTTTTAAGCGTGGACCTGCATTGTACATTGTGTGATTAACTTTAAAAACACAAACATGAGAAACCTTTTGTATGTCATAGCTGTAATCCTCATTCTGGGATGGGCCATTGGCTTTTTCGCCTATAGTGCAGGCGGGATAATTCACGTTCTCCTTATCATTGCAATTATAGCAATTTTGCTGAATGTCATTCGTGGTGGGAAAGTCCTATAAAATAAGCATCAGTTGAACCAAAAAATGAATTGATTTTATTCCTTCCACTCAACGGCAACAATCACTTCATTTTTTCTCCCAACCAATTGATAGGGCGGATTGTAACCCAGGTAGCGGTAATGACCGATCGGTTTTATGCCTTTTTCTTCCAGTGATTTTTTCAGTTGCTCGGCATGTTTGCTGATGCTTTCATCGTTGGCATATCCACCAAACTCAATGGCGGCAGCATATTCACTGGGAGATTCATGTATCTCTACTTTGGCATCATTAGGCCGTGGAAGGCTTTTGATATCATATTCAGCAGGCATCACAAAACTCATCGAAGATTCATCCTGGTTGATGTCCATGTGTACAGGCGATGTCATCGCAATCTTGGCAGATGTTTCATTGTTGCCAAAAATATAGCCTGCAATTTTTCTGAAGCCAGAGCCTGAAAGTTCTCTGTAGGATTTTGCAGACGACTTGATGGTCGCAAAAGTGGCAGGAGGATAAAACCTCACTTCAAAACCGCTTTCTTTTTTCACCACCCGGTAGGGCTGCTTTTCTATTTTTGAAGTGGATATGGCCATAAAAGATTGGAATGCAACAAGGATTAACAAAACAATCAAAACTGCAGGTATCATTTTTTTCATGTCAAGGTATTGATATAATAACACAAACCACCTGATAGATGTTCAAGCGTTTTGATTTTTAAGCTTTCCATAGTTTTTTATCCCGCTAAACCTTTAAACCCCTACACCCCTCAACATTTAAACGCTGCAGCCCTCAACCCTTAAACTCCATTGCATTCCCCACAACTTACCCGAACTTTGTAAAAATTTCAGGCCATGTCAAAAACGATTTTACACAAAGCAGATTCAAGGGGACACGCCGACCACGGTTGGTTGAAAAGTTTTCACAGTTTCAGTTTTGCCGGATATTACAATCCAGAAAGAATGCATTTTGGTGTGCTGAGGGTGTTGAATGACGACTGCGTAAATGGTGGCATGGGCTTCGGAAAACATCCGCATGACAACATGGAAATCATCAGCATCCCCCTGGAAGGTGATCTTGAACACCGCGACAGCATGGGAAATACAACAGTCATCCAAAAAGGAGACATACAGGTGATGAGCGCAGGCACGGGCATTCATCACAGCGAATACAACAAGAACGAAAATGAAGCAGTAAAATTCCTTCAGATTTGGATCTATCCCAACAAGAAAAATGTTGCTCCCCGTTATGACCAGGTCAGCTTGAAAATGGATGACAGAAAAAATAAACTGCAACAGATACTTTCTCCCAATAGCGATGACGAAGGTGTTTGGATTCACCAAGACGCCTGGTTCCATTTGGGAACATTCGACAATGGCGCTGCAGCAAAATATACCATCAAAAAACCCGGCAACGGCGTCTATGCTTTTGTGCTCAAAGGAAAATTCAACCTTGATGGCATTGACATTGAAAACCGCGATGGCCTCGGCATCTGGGAAACAGCAGAATTCATGTTGACCTCTTCAGAAGAAGGGTCTGAGATTTTGCTGATGGAGGTGCCGATGTGATTTTGAATGCTGAGGTGTTAAGCTGTACCTGCTGGTTTTTAAATACGGCTTATTTTTTTTCGGTTTCTCTATCATTAAGCAAATGAGTCATCGTCAATAATATTCACTTGACATTTGATTAGGAGAAATATCAATCTTATCTTTAAGGAGTTTATATTTCAAAAAATGGAAGTTCATCATCCCCATCATCCCACGCATAAAAAAGCATGGAAGGAATACATCACTGAGTTCGTGATGTTGTTTGCAGCAGTCACCCTTGGATTTTTAGCAGAAAACCTTCGCGAAACACAAATTGAAAAACACAGGGAAATCTCGTACCTGAAAAATGTGCATGAAGATTTACTGCTTGATTTTCAATCCAGTGATTATGTAGTGCGCTCCAATGAGACACGATTAAAAAATCTTGATACGCTGTTTCAAAAACTGAACAATCAATCGATCACCAACGAAGAGGTTTATTATTATGTTCGAAACTTGGCTCTCAGGGCTACATTCGAAAGTTCACGCATTGGATTTGACCAGATCAAATCAGCGGGTGGATTAAGAATGGTCAGAAATAAGACAATTAGTTCAGGAATTCAGGAATATGAACGCATGCTCAGCTCCATCGACAAACTGGAGGATCTGCGGGAAAGAACACTTGAAAAAGGTCGTTTCAAAATGGCAGAAGTGATGGATGCGGGCATTCTATATGAAATGTCTATCCATCAAATGGAGGAGGGCATCATGCGGTTTCAGCCACCCGCCAAGGCAGATGACATTACCCAAAAAAACAAGACTGCTCTCAACGAACTGCTAAACCTTGTTTCCATTGGACTAAATACCAATCGCTACCTGAACGCCAAGCTTATTGAATTAAAAAAAATTGGGGAATCACTTAACGAGGCCATCATTAAGGAATATGGTAATGAAATGCATTGACTATTTGACCAAAATAACTGAGGCAAGGATAAAATTGGATTAACTTTTCAATTCCAATCAGATAGCCTCTTAAGGAAAAATCGAAATCCTAATCAGGGTTTCGCATTTATTTATTCCGACAAACATCAACCATTTCAAACACCAACAATGACTGCTGCCACACTCAAATGAAAACTCAAAGCCGTTTTTTCTGACACCCAATTATCATAGCGGTCACCTGCTTTTCAGCAATATCGATTGAATTTCATCAAATCCTCCTATAATCCGCCTTCCAGTTTTGAATCAGTTGCTTGATCTGTTTTCCAGAAAGACCCTCTGTTGCTGCCTTCTCGGCCAGTGCAACAAATTCATTGTCTGACGCAAAGCGAAGTGCAACAATTTGACCCATTCTCAAGCGCGTGTCAATCGCCTTTCCGGTGAGGATAAAATAGCGAAGGCTTTCTTCTGCGCGAATGGCCCTGTCCTGTGCCTTTAAGGCATAGGTTCTCAACATCGCGCCGATGAAAAGGAGAATTACAAAAGCCAACACAATCAACGATGCACTGTAAAAATTACTCGGCTCACATTTGACAAGGTTGACAATGCTTCCAATCAGACCAACCAATACCAGTGGCGCTGTCACATAATGATAAAGCGGATGCATGCGTGCGTGGTTGGCAAATTGTTGTTCGGTCATGGTTTATGTTTTAATGGGTAAATATAAAGACTTTCCAGGCCCTGTGACCAAAATCACATACCATCCCTCCGAATTGATTTATATTTAGTTCACCATAAGTACAGCCAATGAACAATTCGAAACAAAACTGGATCATTTATGCTATTACGATTGCGTTGGTCTTGACGATCTCAACTGAAATCATTGAATTCGTCAATACACCCAAAAAGATAATACCCGCACTTGTCTCAGAAGGATGGACAGCCCCCAGCTTGTTTACTGACAGGTCTTTGCAGGGAGAAGAAAGAGCACTAGTGATTTATGGTGAAGACCTGATTGCCAATACATCCAAATACCTTGGGCCCAATGGCTCCGTGGCGCAGGTTACCAACGGCATGAATTGCCAGAACTGTCACCTCAATGCTGGAAGAAAAACCTGGGGCAACAATTATGGCGCTGTTGCTGCCAACTATCCGAAGTTTCGCGACAGGAGCGGATCGATCGAAACCGTTTACAAGCGTATAACCGACTGCATGGAAAGAAGCCTAAACGGCCAAGCCCTCGACAGCAACAGCCGTGAAATAAAGGCCATGATTGCTTATATCAAATGGGTAGGACACGGCGTTGAAAAAGATTCAATTCCAAAAGGCTCGGGCATCAAGCCCCCCGAATACCTCGATCGTGCGGCCAGCCCGGAAAAAGGCCTTGCTGTATACACTGCAAAATGCCAATCCTGTCATGGTGCCAATGGCGAAGGGCTGATGGCGGCAGATGCAAAATCCTATACCTACCCTCCGCTCTGGGGAGAAAATAGTTACAACAATGGTGCAGGCTTGTTTCGTCTTTCCCGCTTCGCGGGATATGTGCGCGACAACATGCCCTTCAACCAGGCAACCCATCGGAACCCTGCTTTGACAGATGAAGAAAGTTGGGACGTGGCAGCGTTTGTGAATTCCAGGCCACGCCCCTCCAAAGACCTGAGCAAAGACTGGCCCAACATTTCAAAGAAACCGATCGACCATCCCTTTGGTCCTTATACAGATGGCTTTACAGAAGAGCAACACAAATTCGGACCCTTCAAGCCCATCATTGAAACCAGAAAAAAATAACCATGTCGCACACCAACAATTGCTCCTGCAACTCCTGCCATGCAGCCTCCATCAGCAAGGCAGAAAAAGAAATGCATGTTGAACTTTCCGAAAACAGCAGAAGGGATTTTTTGAGAAGATCAACCAGGCTGGGGTTGGGTCTGGGCATTGGCGGCGGATTGATCAGCACTCCCGTTGCAGCTTCGGCCCTCAATAACGAAAACGCCGCTTACAAGGAAAATGCAATGGCCAACAACAAGGCGGTTCGCGATGGCAAGGCCACAAAACTAACCTTGTTGCATACCGCGGACATTCACTCGCAATTGACAACCCACGATGAATTCTTCATGGAAAAAGGCAAACCTGTTTTCAAAAAACGGGGCGGCTTCGCCACCATGAAATCCATGATCAACAGCATCCGCAACCAGAACAGGGCAAACACTTTGTTGATTGATGGCGGTGATTGCTTTCAGGGCAGCGGCGTTGCTGCCATGAGTGAGGGTCGGGCTATCATACCACTCATGAACAATATTGGCTACGACATCATGTTGCCCGGCAACTGGGAAGTTGTGTATGGAAAAGAGATGATGATGAAAGACATGTTTGCCTACGACGGCGTGAAAGTTTGTGCCAACATGTTCCACGATACCCAGGATGAAATGAGAGGTGACTTGATTTTCCCACCCTATTTTGTAAAGCATATTGCAGGCATCAAAATTGGCTTTATCGGATACAATGATCCGCTCACACCAAAGCGTCAATCGCCCGCTTACAGCGATGGTATCAAATTCACCATGCCTGAATTGAATGTTTCGAAATACGTGAAAATCCTTCGGGAGTATGAACTGTGCGATATGGTTTTTCTGCTGACGCACATGGGGCTCGCACAACAGGTTGGTCTTGCCAACATGCCACAGGTCAAAGGGGTTGATTATATTCTTGGTGCAGATACACACGAGCGCGTGCGCACTCCGATTCAGGGCGTGCATACAAAAGTAACAGAGCCCGGTGCTTTCGGCTCCTTCATTGCAAAACTGGACATTGTTGTTGAAAACGGAATAGTGAAAGACCATACCTATCAATTGTTGGATGTTGATCCAGTATTGTACAAGGAGGATGAAGAAATGAAACGGCTGGTGGAAAATGCAAGTGCTCCTTATAAAAAAGAATTGAACCGCGTCATCGGAAAAAGCAAAACACCGTTGATGCGCTACTATGTGATTGAAACACCGATGGACAATTTCATTACGGATGCCATCATGTGGAAATTCAAGCCAGACATAGCACTCAGCAATGGATTTCGTTTTTGTCCTCCATTGGTGCCCGATCCAAAAACCGGAGAAGCCATCATCACTGTTGATTATTTGTGGAACATGTTGCCTGTTGACAGTGAAGCAAAAAAAGGATTCATTACCGGAAAACAACTCTGGGACTGGATGGAAAAAGAATTACAAAATGCATTTGCCAAAGATCCCGCCAAGCGCTTTGGTGGATGGGTGGTGCGTTTCAAAGGAATGGAAGTCAACTTCACCATTGGCAATGATGCAGGCAAAAGGGTCAACTGGATCAAAGTTGCAGGCCAACCCGTTGACATGGAAAAAACCTACAGCTTCGTTGCATGCGAACGAGAGGGCGATCCCGATACCACCATCTGTCGCGTTGAAGGAGTTAAAAATCCCAAACGGCTGGGCGCTACGTTGCACAGTGTCATTGAAGAATACCTGAAAGTCCATTCACCCATTTCACCAAAACTGGAAGGCCGTTGCACAGCAACCGATGCACCCAACTCTTTGCTCACACAATTGATGGGCTTCGGTTATGAGTTCCGATAAGCATCAGAAATTTGATTACAACAGACAAGATTTATAGGACATAAAAATACCGCTTGAAAATTCAAGCGGTATTTTTTATAATGGCATTTATGGAATTAAGCAGGAAGTTTTTCTCTCAACAAACCATAAACCCATGTGCCAACGATGGCCATCAAAATGGTTACTGCTGTTGCTATCGCGCCATAGCCCAATTGCGCAAACATGGGGCCAGGACAAGCGCCGGTCATTGCCCAGCCGAAACCAAAAAGCAATCCGCCATAAATCTGTCCTTTGTTAAATGTTTTTTCAGGAAGAATAATTTCTTCGCCTTGTATTGACTTGATCTTGAATTTTTTGATCAGAAAAACAGAGAGTGCGCCCACTGCAACAGCAGAGCCAATCACACCAAACATGTGAAAACTTTGCAGCCTGAACATTTCCTGGATGCGGAACCAGGAGATCACCTCAGACTTGATCAATACAATTCCAAAGGCTACACCAAAGGCAAGGTACTTGAGGTTATGCCACATGGGCAATTCTACCGCTTCTTGATTTTTGCATATCGCATCCAGCGACCTCACTTCAAAATCAGTATTGTTATCTTTTTTGTTCGTTGTCATGATTATTCAATTTTACAGTGAAAGGATGTAGGGAAGGATAAGGTTGGCCATGATAAAACCACCGGCCATAAAAGATATGGTGGCAATCAATGATGGAAGTTGAAGGTTGGACAAACCCATGATCGCGTGGCCCGAAGTACAACCACCTGCATAGCGCGTACCAAAGCCAACAAGAAAACCACCAATCACCATCAGGATAAAACCCCTTGGTGTAGCAAGAGAAGCCCAGCTGAAAATTTCTGCAGGAACCAGTCCACTGAAATCAACAATACCATAAGCCGAGAGTTCCGTGATCAATTTTGGATCAACAACTACAGCAGCGTCATTTTTGAAATACATGGCCGTGATGATGCCTCCCAGAAAAATTCCAAAAACAAAGAAAAGGTTCCAAATTTCTTTTTTCCAATCGTATTGAAAAAATGGAATCTTGGCAGGCAAACAAGCTGCGCATACATGCCGCAGTGATGATGAAATTCCAAATGTTTTGTTGCCAAAAATCAGGAGTGCTGGCACCATCAATCCAATGATGGGTCCTGCCACATACCATGGCCAGGGTTGTTTGATCAGTTCAATAATTGTCATAGTTTATTTTTTGGTGATGTCGGCTGACAACAATAGATCAAAAGTCACAAAACTTATTGTATTGGAACGTGATATTTATCACATGGCCAGTATTTTTATTCCAGCTCCTCTCCCATCCAAACAATGCTGTTGCGCTCCATGGCAACCAGACCGGTCTTCTCCATTTTTTTGAGCAATCGGGATACCACTTCCCGAGAAGAGTTGATGTCGTGTGCAATTTGCTGGTGTGTCAAGGGAAGTGTTTTTCCCAGTGATTTTGCCTGTCTTTTCAGGTACCACTCCAGTCTTTCGTCCATGTTCTTGAAGGCTATCTGGTCTACAACAGTAAGCAGTTCTTCAAACCTGTTGCGGTAGGTTTCAATCACAAAATGATACCAGGCGCTGTAGTTTTTCATCAGCGTATCCATGTGTTGGATCGGAATCATGATGACTTCGGTTTCTTCAACGGCAACCGCCATGATGGTGCTGGCCTGGCTGCGCGCCATGCACATCATGCTGAGCGCACAAGCGTTTCCACTTTCCAGAAAATACATGAAAAATTCTTCCCCGTCTTCACCCTCGCGGTAGAGTTTTACCCTTCCGCTTACAATCAGCATGGCATATTTGAAAAACTGTCCCGGCTTCATGAGGACTGAACCCTGCTCAAATGTTTTGCTTTCGCCGTGCTCATGTAAAAATGTTGCCAGCGGAAGATCAAACAATGGAAATAAGCCAATCAGTTCTTTGGGGTTCGGTGTTGTCATTTTCGGGTTTGATTTCAAGTTACGGCTATCTTCCCATGTATACCATCAGGATTTGAACATCGCTGGGGTTGATGCCCGATATACGGGATGCCTGGCCAAGCGTTTTGGGTTGAATTTTTTTCAACTTCTCTCTTGCTTCGGTGCCGATGGCCTGAACCTTGGTATAGTCAAAGGTTTCAGGGATTTCCAATTCTTCCATTTGTGCCATTTTATGCACCATCTCCCTTTCCTTCTCAAGGTAAACCGCATACTTCATCTGAATCTCCGCTTGCTCAATTTCGAGCGGCGCATAATGACCAAACTCAGTTTTCAGTTGTTCTGAATGTTCAATCATCTCTTTGGCCCCAATGCCCGGGCGCAAGACCAGTTGCGATATTTTCTGCTTTTGGGTCAGGGCTGCGGAGCCTGCTGCCTCAAAAAACGCATTCATGGATTCGGGTTCAACAGAAACTTCACTGAACTTTTTGATGATCTGGTCTACATTGTCCTTCTTGCTTTTTACCTGCTGGTACCTTTCTTCACTGGCCAATCCTTGTTCGTAACCAATTTCAGTAAGGCGGATATCTGCATTGTCTTGCCTCAAGAGGGTTCTAAACTCTGCCCTGGAAGTAAACATCCTGTAGGGTTCCTCGGTTCCTTTGGTAATCAGGTCGTCAATCAAGACCCCTATATAAGCTTCACTCCTTTTCAACACCAGCGGCTCGCGCTCAAATGCATTGTTGTGTGCATTCATACCAGCCATCAATCCCTGGCAGGCCGCCTCTTCGTATCCTGTGGTTCCATTGATCTGCCCAGCAAAGAACAAACCACGCAACTGATTGGTTTCCAATGAGTAATGAAGTTGGTGTGGTGGAAAATAATCATATTCTATGGCATAACCCGGCCTGAACATCTTAACGTTTTCAAATCCTGGAATCTTGAGCAATGATTTGTATTGAACATCTTCTGGCAAAGAAGTCGAAAATCCGTTCAAGTAAATCTCTACGGTGTTCCACCCTTCCGGCTCAACAAACAACTGGTGCCTGTCGCGCTCAGCAAACCGATTGATTTTGTCTTCTATGCTTGGGCAATACCTTGGCCCGGTTCCTTCAATACGGCCTGCATACATGGGGCTTTTATCAAAACCAGTTTTCAGCGTATCGTGTACCGTTTGATTGGTATAGGCAATCCAACAACTTCTTTGTTGTTCTGGTCTGATTCTATCAATATTCAAATAAGAAAATCCTGTTATTTCATCATCTCCTTTCTGTTCTTCCATCTTGGAATAATCCAGGCTTCTGCCATCTATCCTCGGAGGGGTTCCGGTTTTTAGCCTGTCGCTTTCAAATCCAAGTTCTACCAGCTGCTCGGTGATGCCCGTTGCCGCTCGCTCAGCCATTCTTCCACCACCAAACTGCTTCTCGCCAATATGGATGATGCCATTTAAAAAGGTTCCATTGGTCAACACCACAGACTTGGCTTCTATCTCGTTGCCCATTCCGGTGATGATTCCCCTGACCCTTCCGTCTTTTACGATCAGCCCATTCACCATGTCCTGGTAAAAATCAAGGTTGGGGGTATTCTCCAGCAACTCTCTCCACCGTTGGGAAAAAAGCATACGGTCACTCTGCGCCCTTGGGCTCCACATGGCAGGGCCCTTAGACCTGTTCAACATCCTGAATTGGATCATGGTCTGGTCGGTAACTATGCCAGAGTATCCCCCAAGTGCATCAACTTCCCTAACAATCTGTCCCTTTGCAATTCCGCCCATGGCAGGATTACAACTCATTTGAGCAATTGTCTGAAGGTTCATGGTAACAAGAAGGGTCTTGCTTCCCATGTTGGCCGCTGCAGCAGCAGCCTCACAGCCCGCATGGCCCGCACCAACTACTATAACATCGTACTTATGGAACATAGAGCAAAGATAAAAAAGAACTCAGGTCTTTGCGCTTAGTCCGGCTTACCAAGCGCAATTTTTGGCAAATCCTTTGCGGATGTGCCTCACAAACCAAGCGTTGGATTGGACCAGGTGGATTGTTCCACGTGGAACATTAGTCTGCCTATAACATGTGGGAGGATCTGGTAATGATTGTAGACGTTATTTAATCGGGAGAAAACCTATCCTGATAGAGGGGTGGCAGTAATTTTGGCCCACAGAGCTATTGATGAATGAGGGATGGAGCCGTTGATTTGATTTTATTACAGAAGGAGTTAATCCTACCACCCTGCCCTACCAGGAGTAAGGCTTCAGCGTTTTACTTTGTTCATCAGTGTCTATACCCCACCCCGACAGTCTCGCTTCGATCCATACCTGAATAAAAACCTGTCCGGCCTTACCAACCCTGCTCGTCTTTACCACCCTCCCGTTATACCTTACAACCTTTACTTGTGTTTACCACCCCCCTTGCTATGCTTTCCAACCTTTGGTTTGAGGGAGGGTATGCTGTTAAGCATCTTTATTGAGAACAATAAACTCCCGGCTGAAGGAAATGAAACGAATTCGACTGCAATGAAGGTCTGGACGTGTGAGCCCTTCTGCGAGCAGGCAGACAACGGACGGTGGATTTGTGGCTATTTCATCGATGATCAATGCCATCACCCTGCTCATTGGGCTATTTGAAAACAATGTTCCACGTGGAACACTCACCCATCAGTAGGCATGCACCCAGTAAAACCCCTGGGTGGATAGCCCCTAATACGAAGCATTTGATTGAGTAAAAGCAAAATGTCCATGAGATGCAGTTCATGATCAAGCAATGAAACTTGGCAAAGGGGGTATAGCCACACAAGCAAGGCTTTTGATTGTCCCACACCCAATGTTCCACGTGGAACACACGAGCAGATTTATCGCAACACCGCATCTATTCATAATACGTGGTACCATTCGGAAAGGATCAAACAACGCCCTCCAATCGGAGGTTGGTAAACCCATCCAGGAAGGGTGCCGAGATCGATGAACGAAGTGAGTCAACTCGCCTGCCGGCAGGCAGGGCGGGGTGGTGGAATCTATTCTTTATCAGGAGAATTCCCCAAACCCCACAGGCAATAAACTTGAATTCAATGTTCCACGTGGAACGCTCGCCCATTACTAAGCGCGGCACCCAGTAAATCCATGGGTGGACAAACTATATATGAAGCATTTGATTGAGCCAAACTAAAACTCCCATAAAGAGCAATCCGTGACCAAGGAAGATTACTTAGCAAAAGGGGCATAAACCCACAGTCAAGGCTTTTGAGTGTACCACACGCAATGTTCTACCTGGAACACTCAGCCGTTTGTTGAGCAAACGAGGATTTTAAAAAGATGATGGACTAACAGGGTTTATTCTAAAAACCCTGATGCTTTCGTAAAACCATAAAACCCCCACAAACCCATTAAACCCTTAAACCCCTACACCCTAAAACACTAAACCCTTACACCCTAAAGAAAATACTCTCCCAACAACCTCTCCTCCATTTCCCTCATCAGGGCCTGGTCTTTTTTTTGCTTATCCTTATAGCCCAACAAATGAAGCAGGCCGTGGAAGATGACACGGTGCAGTTCTCTGTAAAAGGGCTGACCGAGGGTTGTTGCATTTTCTTTTACCCGGTCAACACTGATGTACAACTCTGCTTCGAGGGGTGCTTTGCTGGAGGCAGAAAGATCAAAAGTGATGATGTCTGTATAGTAATCGTGTTGGAGAAAATCTCGGTTAATCCCGAGCAAATGCTCATCGCTGCAAAAAATGATATTGAGCGAACCCAGTGGTCGCTTGGAGGATTCGGCTGTACTTGCCAGAAATGATTTCAGGCGGTTTCGCTGTTTTAGTACATGCACGGGCTTCAGGCAAAAGAGATGTATATCGTTCATAGAAAGAGAATAAAAGTACAAGAAATCCACCGAAGGGAAGTAGCTTTGCACCTCGTAGAATTGAACATGCAGAAAAAACTTTCAGCACTAGCGGTCGGACAAAAAGCAATCATCTGTTCTCTCGAAGACGAGGAACTGGTTTTGAAACTGATGGAAATGGGCTTTCTTCCAGGTGAAGAAATTACCGTGGAACAAATAGCGCCTTTGGGTGATCCTATTTCAGTAATGGTGGCTGGGTACCAGGTAAGCTTGCGTATCAGCGAGGCAGATACAATAATGGTAGAGATAAAATAATCACAAATCATTGATTTTCATTTACTTATGAAAATTGGGCTGTATTTTGGGTCTTTCAATCCTATTCACAATGGTCACCTGATCATCGCCACCCATATTTTACAAAATACTACACAGGATCAGATTTGGTTTGTGGTCAGTCCACAAAACCCATTCAAACAAAGTGGTACATTGTTGAACGAGTATCACCGTCTCCACTTGGTGCAACAGGCCATTGAAGGAGAAACAAAACTGAAGGCTTCGGACATTGAATTCTCTCTTCCAAGACCATCGTATACAATTGATACACTCACCTACTTAGAAGAGAAATATCCAGAAAATAGTTTCAGTGTGATCATGGGATCAGACAGTTATCAAAATATTGCAAAATGGAAAAGCGGTGAGGTGCTTCAGAAAAGATACCCCATTCTCGTATACCTGAGACCTGGGTTTTCGATTGCTGAAGATGCTGCAAAAAAAGCAACCGTGCTCAATGCTCCTATGTTAGATATCTCATCTACCATTATCAGGAAAATGGTTGCAGCGGGCCAATCAATCAGGTATATGGTTCCAGAAACGGTGAACGAAGAAATCCTGAAAAGCGGATATTACAAGTAGAACCTTCTATAGAAAACCCAACAACAAACAACCAAGGGCAATCAATGGTGCAGGAATCCTTGTGTGGTAAAGCAAGAAAAGGGTTGTTGAAAATACGGTCAAGAAAAGCATTGTATCAAACATCGGTTTATCAACAAATGGAATAACAGTATCCTTAAAAAGATAAATGATGCTTGCAGTCATGATACCGACAACGGCGGCATTTACACCAGTCATGATTTGTTGAACCCTGCTGAACTGTTGGATGCTTTCCCAGAAGGGATAGAAAAAAATAACCAATAAAAAGGTTGGTAAAAAAATTCCTGTTGCAGCCAAAAAACATCCTAACATTTGATAACCCCAGCCCCTATCACTCATTGCCATTCCACCAATAAAAGCACTGATAGAAAAAGCAGGTCCAGGCAAGGCACGAACAACACCTGATGCAGATAAAAAAACATCCCGGTCAATACTGATGACATCTTTGTTGCTTCTTTTGACCCTATCCGTCGTTGGTCTGACCACATATTGATTGTACATCACCGGTATAAGTACATCAGCTCCACCAAAAACGATGCTACCGAAGCGGTACATGTTTTCAAAAACATTGTAGGGGGTTCTGTTTTCCCAAGATTGTTTTCGTGCAGTTTCAGAAAGATATCCAGCCAAAAGAAAAAGAAGGGCAAAAAGAAGGGCAGGTAAAATTCGTAGCGGCTTGGTAAGGGAATGCTTCAGTGTAGCTATAGGCTTCTTTGTTATACCCAGGATACCGCCACAAACTAATACAATTGGAAAAACCCAGGGTGTTTTGAAAAGTACATAAGTAACAATCGTTGAAACAAAAACAATGAACCATTTTTGTTTGGTATCAATCATTGCATATGTTTTGATGGAAGCAAAGGCAAGAAAACCAAGGGCCATGGGTTGGATGAAGCGAAGGTGTTGAAGAAGGGTAAGGTTTTTACCGGATAAAGCAAAAGAAAGGGCAGACATCAAAATAACTGCGGGCGTGGTCCAGATCAGTAAACTAATCATGGCCACCCATACACCACCCTGCCGATAGCCGATGAGTGAAACTGTTTGTGTAATTGTTGCACCAGGCATCAATTGGCAAAAGGCATTGATGTTGACAAGATCCTTGAGTGAAATATAAGGATGCTTTTCAACAAAAGATTTAATCATCATGCCAAACTGTCCTTGGGGGCCACCAAAAGCTGATAGGCTGAACAGCAAAACATCACGGAAAAAAGGAAAATGTTTTGAAAATCGCAAGGATTATTTTTTTAGACCGATTTCTCTTAGCCGTTCATCAAGATAGTATCCAGCAGTATAGTCTTCATAAAGTTTTGGATGAGTGTCAGAAATACAAGAAGATAAACAAGCAAGAGACATGCTGCTGCGCGGATGAAGGAAAAATGGAATAGAAAAACGTGAACTATGCCACATTTCTCTCGGAGGATTGACAACCCTGTGGGTAGTACTTTTTAATCTATCATTTGTAAGGCGCTGCAACATATCGCCAACATTAACCACAATTTCTCCTGGTCCGGCTTTTACAGGTAGCCATTCACCATCTTTGCTTAGGATTTCAAGTCCATCGGCGGATGCTCCAACCAGAAGCGTAATCAAGTTGATGTCTTCATGTTGTTCAGCCCGAATGGCCGATTTGGGTTCGTGCAAGATCGGGGGATAATGGATGGCACGTAAGATACTGTTACCGAGGTGAATATGTTCATCAAAATAGGTAGCGCCCAATTGAAGGTGTATGGCGATGGCAGAAAGAAGTGCAGCTCCAGAAACTTCAAATGCTCTATAAGCAGTTTCAAAAAGCGTATTGAATGCAGCGGGATGAGTAACTTTTACATTTTCCGGGTATGGCTCTGGAGAAACAATACCATTATCAATGATTTGACCGTATTGTAAAAACTCTTTGAGGTCTGGTGCATCACTCCCTTTGGCATGTTCCTTACCAAAAGAGGTGTAGCCACGCTGACCAGCAAGACCAGCTATTTCATAAGATCTTTTTTCGGGTTCAGATAGGCTGAAAAATTCTTTAACAGTAGCATAGAGGTTGTTGATAAGGACATCTGGTATACCGTGGTTTTTAACCGAAACGAAGCCAACCTCTTCAAAGGCTTTGCCAAGCGTAGATGCGAATTGAACTTTTTCTTCTTCGGAACCGTTTATAAAATGATGAAGATCAACTACTGGTATGTTCATGGTAAAAAAGATTGTTGGGTAAAAATAACAAACATAATTTTGATTTATAAATAGAAATTGCATGGTTAGGTTATATTGTTTGCTTTTGATTGTTTGCACATTATTTTCATGCTCCCCAAAAATTACATCTTATACAGGAGAAGCTGCATTCAAAAGCGAAACAGGGGTACCCGATTATGGTAAAATACAATATTGGGCTGCACATCCAGGAAAAAAAGATCCATCAGATACCATACCATTACCGCTCAAGTGGAGCGAAAAAGAAAAACAAGCAGATGTATTTTTTCTACATCCAACAACGCTGCTAGGACTTAGAGAAGATGGAAACAACAATGCCAAGATTGATGATCCTACAATCAATTATAAAACAGATTATTCCCCCATCATATATCAAGCTTCTGCATTCAATGAAAGTGCCAGGGTTTTTGCACCCAGGTACAGACAAGCGCATATTGGCATGTACAGCGAAAAAGATAGTGCATCAAAATATGCGGCATTTAACCTGGCGTATGAAGATGTAAAAAATGCGTTTATATATTATTTAAAAAATGAAAACAAAGGGCGCCCAATAATTATCGCCGCTCATAGCCAAGGAACAACGCATGCAACAAGGTTGTTGAAAGAGTTTTTTGATGGAAAGGAATTGAGCAATCAATTGGTTTGTGCATACCTGATAGGTATGGGGGTAAAGAAAGATAGTTATGAAAAAATTCCCATTTGCTCAGACAGTACAAAAACGGGGTGTTTTGTAAGCTGGAGAACATTTAGAGAAGACCATTCAGATGATTGGGCAAATCGTTTAGACACCAGTATTGCAGTTGTTAATCCTGTCACATGGAAAACAAACAATGAAATAGCTGATAAGTCATTACAAAAAGGTGCAGTATTGTATAACCTAAACAAGGTATATACAAATACACAAAACACGCAAGCGGAAGGAAGCGCATTATGGGTTTCGCATCCTAAATTTCCTGGTTCCTTTTTATACACGAAAAAAAATTATCATGCTGGAGACATCAATTTATTTTATGTTGATGTCAGAACAGATGCAAGCAGAAGAATAGCATATTTTTTAAGCGTCAAATGACAAGCATCATCAATTGGTGCAAGTAAGGTCATTTGTTAAAACAAAAGAGCAGGTTAAGTTTGGAAAAACTTAAGATGAAATTAATTATTGCTCCGACTGACTTTTCCGCTATATCAGACAACGCAATCAGGTATGCAACAGATATGGCAGTTGCTATGGGAACCAATCTTATGTTGGTTAATGTATATCAGCTACCCATAAGTTTTTCAGAGGTGCCACTTGTCACTATCTCAATGGATGAAATAAGAAAAATAAGTGAGAAACTGGCTGAATTAAAACAGAACATAGAAAGCATTACTGAAAATAAAATAAAAATATATACAGAGAGTCGACTTGGAGAAGTAAGTGAAGAAATTACGAAACTTACAGATACGCTATCCCCTTTTGCGATAGTAATGGGAACAAGGGGTACAACAGGAACAGGAAGATTCTTTATGGGAAGCAATACAATATCTGTAATATCAGCAGTAGGTGTACCTGTGTTTATTGTACCTCCTGGCGTACGATTCAAACTATTTAAAAAAGTGGGATTGGCTACAGACCTACGGGAAGTTGTAGACAATACGCCTGTAGGAAAAATTAGAGAAATTGTACAATTCTTTAACGCAGAACTACACGTGCTGAACGTGGATTATCATCGCAAACATTTTACACCAAGCACACCAGAAGAAACAATGAACATAGACAACTTGCTTGTAGGATTAAATCCCTTGTATGATTTTATAGAAAACAAAGACATTGACCAAGGGCTGAATGATTTTGCAGAAAAAAACGATCTTGACCTTTTGATAACATTACCCAAAAAACACAGCATGCTAGAGCGGTTTTTTGAGAAAAGCATAACAAGGCAACTGATACATGAAACCCATATTCCCATGATGTGTATTCACCGAAAGGTCAAAGAACCTGAGATGGCTAAAACTCAGCACTCTTAGGGGTTCGAGGGAAGGCAATCACGTCACGGATGTTGGTCATACCGGTTACAAAAAGTACCATTCTTTCAAACCCAAGTCCAAAACCAGCGTGAGGAACCGTACCGAATCTTCTTGTATCAAGGTACCACCACAATTCATCTTCAGCGATATGCATATCCTTCATGCGCTCTGTTAACAATGCAAGCCGTTCTTCCCTTTGGGAACCACCAACAATTTCACCAATGCCCGGAGCCAAAATGTCCATGGCGGCAACTGTTTTGCCGTCATCATTTTGGCGCATGTAAAAAGCCTTGATGTCTTTGGGATAGTTGGTAACAATAACTGGTTTCTTAAAATGTTTTTCAACCAGGTACCTTTCATGTTCGCTTTGCATATCGATACCCCATTTAACCTCATATTGAAACTTCTTCTTCTTGTATGCAGGTGAGTTCAATAGAATATCAATAGCCTCTGTATAAGTAATGCGTTCAAAATCGTTATCAAGTACAAATCTTAATTTATCAATCAAACCCATCTCACTGCGCTTATCCGTAGGAAGTTGTTTTTCCTCTTCCGCAAGCCGTTGATCAAGAAAAACCAAGTCTTCCATGTTGTGTTGGATCACAAATCCAATGATATACTTGATGAAAGACTCGGCAAGATTCATGTTGTCCTCAAGATCAGAAAAGGCCATTTCTGGTTCAATCATCCAAAATTCTGCAAGATGTCTTGTCGTATTGGAGTTTTCTGCCCTGAATGTGGGTCCGAAAGTATAAATTTCACCAAAGGCAGTAGCGCCAAGTTCTCCTTCCAATTGTCCACTGACGGTCAGGTGGGTGCTACGACCAAAAAAGTCTTCTTTAAAATCTATAGTTCCATCCTCGTTTAGTGGTGGGTTGTCAAAAGGAAGTGTAGTAACACGGAACATTTCACCGGCACCTTCTGCATCACTGGCGGTCACAATCGGTGTGTGCATGTACAGGAAGCCTTTTTCATGGAAAAATTGATGAATTGCAAAGGCTAAAGCATGCCTGATCCTAAACACAGATCCGAAAGTATTGGTTCTAAACCTGAGGTGGGCAATTTCCCGCAGAAATTCAAGGCTATGCTTTTTGGGTTGAAGGGGGTATTTTTCAGCGTCGGAGTCGCCCAAAACCTCAATATTATGGGCAACAATTTCAACAGATTGACCTTTTCCCTGAGAAGAGACGAGTTCACCTGTTATTTTGAGAGAAGCACTTGTGGTAATTCTTTTTAAAAGCTCATCATCAAATTGACCAAGGGGGGCAACAACCTGAATATTGGTATTGGTAGAGCCATCGTTGAGGGCGATGAATTGGTTGTTTCTGAAAGTGCGTACCCAGCCCATTACAACAATATCTTTTTGGCCCGCAGGCTGAAGCAAAAGTTCTTTTATCTTGATCCTCTTGTTGAACATATACTTAATTTCTTGGCGCAAAGGTAATAAATAGGGAGGAGGGAGGGTTGGTGTTCGGGGATAAGATGGGTAAATATTTTTTTTAAATTTGAAAAAGCGTTAATATTGTGGAAGAAAACAGGGGTATTATTTAGAAAGCATCGCCCCATACATCGTTTTCACTTCACAAACATCATCATTATCTCGTCAAATTCCCAAAAGGGTCTATTTTTCAAATGTTATCTATGTACGACATTCTTCAGCTGAACGACATGCTTGTTCCAGAACTGCTCGATATTGCAGAACAACTTAAAATTACTGGTGTAAAAAAACTGGAAAAACAGGATCTGATCTACAAGATTTTAGACAAACAAGCGATTTTGAACAGCAGTACAAAATCTGAAACAAAAGATGGTTTAGTTAAGAAGAAACGCATTGTAAAAACAACAACATCAAACAGTACCGAAGAAGCTATCGTTGAAAATGAAGACGCCAGTCCTCAGGCGATTGAAGTAGCGGAAGCACCTAAATTGGAGAAAAAAGTAGCAAAAAGAGGAAGGCCTCCGGCAACACCGGTAGTTGCTGTCGTGGAAGAACCTGCCCCAGTAACTAAAGAGCTAAAACAGCCTATTAAAAAAATAAAACCCATCCCTGTACAAGCGATAACGCCAAAAGTGGAGCAGCAGGAAGTTGTTGTTAATGAAAACGACAATGGGGAAGAACCACAATCACCTGAAAATGAAATTGTACAAGATGAGGCGCCGGCAAAACAACTTTTTATCAAGAAGGAGCCTGTATTCAATGTAGAATTTGATGGCGCTATTGCCGGAGAAGGTGTTTTGGAAATGATGCCTGATGGTTATGGATTTTTGAGGAGCAGTGATTATAATTATCTCTCTTCTCCTGATGATGTTTATGTATCCCCATCACAAATAAAGCTTTTTGGGATAAAAACCGGTGATACCATTAGCGGAAGTGTAAGACCACCAAAAGAAGGTGAAAAATATTTCGCATTATATAAAGTTGATACGGTCAATGGTCGTTTGCCGGATGAGGTGCGCGACAGGGTGCCATTTGATTACCTGACACCATTGTTTCCTTTTGAAAAATTCAACCTGTACACAAAACAAGATAATTATTCAACCAGGATGATGGATCTATTTACCCCCTTGGGTAAGGGTCAAAGGGGTTTAATTGTTGCCCAGCCCAAGGTTGGTAAAACAATGTTGCTGAAAGAAGTGGCAAACGCAATTGCCACAAACCACCCTGAATGTTATTTGATGGTGGTATTGATTGATGAGCGTCCAGAAGAGGTTACTGACATGGAGCGCAGTGTGAGAGCGGAAGTATTGGCATCAACTTTTGATGAACCAGCAGAAAAACACGTGAAAGTATCTGCTATGGCGCTTCAAAAAGCCAAAAGATTGGTTGAGTGTGGTCACGATGTGGTGATTTTGTTGGACTCTATCACAAGATTGGCGAGGGCACACAATACCGTTGCGCCATCTTCAGGAAAAGTATTGTCGGGTGGTGTGGAAGCCAATGCCATGCAAAAGCCTAAACAATTTTTTGGAGCAGCAAGAAAAGTTGAAAATGGTGGATCATTGACCATTTTGGCTACTGCACTCATAGACACAGGAAGTAAAATGGACGAAGTTATCTTTGAAGAGTTCAAAGGAACCGGTAATATGGAGCTGGCGTTGGATAGGCGACTGGCCAACAAGCGCATGTTCCCGGCCATCGATCTTACAGCATCCTCAACCAGGCGTGAAGACCTTTTGCTTGATAAGGATGTACTGCAAAGAATGTGGATTCTAAGAAACCATTTAGCTGATATGAACAGTGAAGAAGCCATGCATTTGTTGCTTAAACAAATGAAAGGTACTAGAGACAACCAGGAGTTTCTTGCTACGATGAACAAGTGATTTTCTTAAATTTTATATGGGAATAGAAAAAATTCCTGTTGAACAGTTTGTTCAACTATCACAAATACATACAGTCATTGACGTAAGAAGCGATGCGGAATATGCACATGCCCATATTCCAGGTGCATCATCTATTCCTCTTTTCAACGATGAAGAACGCGCTGTTGTTGGCACCATATACAAACAACAATCTAGAGAAGATGCCATCAAAAGGGGACTTGATTTCTTTGGTCCGAAAATGAAAGAAATGTTGTTGCGGGCTGAGGGGTTGATAAAAGAAAAGAACCCTGATGATAAAACCTTGTTGGTGCATTGTTGGAGGGGTGGTATGAGAAGTGCGGCAGTTGCCTGGTTGCTTGATCTTTATGGATTTAAGGTGTATACACTTATTGGTGGATACAAGGCGTTCAGGAATTGGGTACTTGATGCATTGGATAAGCAACAGCCATTCCAAATATTGGGAGGAAATACTGGTTCAGGAAAAACAATTGTATTGCAGTCGTTGAAAAACATGAACGAAGCTGTGGTAGACCTTGAAGGGCTGGCTGGACATAAAGGATCGGCATTTGGTAACATTGGGTTACCCAAACAACCCAGTCAAGAGATGTTTGAAAACAAACTAGCCATTGCCGTTAAAATAGAGAAGGATAAATACCCCGATAAAAAAATTTGGTTGGAAGATGAAAGCCAGCGCATTGGAACGGTAAATATTCCACAAAACATGTGGACACACATGAGGAAATGTGAAATTGTATTTATGGACATTCCTTTTCCTGCAAGATTGGATTATTTGGTAGACACCTATGGCGCACTGGATTTGATAGCACTGCGGGATGCTATTTTGAGAATACAAAAAAGACTGGGTGGTCTTGAAACCAAAACAGCAATAATAGCATTAGAAGAAAAAAACTTTCATGGCTGTTTTGATGTTTTGTTGAAATACTATGATAAACAATATAGAAAAGGACTAGAAAACAGGCAAGAACCCAAACCCAAAATTCAAATGGTCTTGGCAGAGCGAGTGAATGATGAAGAAAATGCAAGGCTGATAATTAAACAAAACAATGGAAGAAATTAAACTAACGCAATACTCACATGGAGCAGGATGTGGCTGCAAAATATCACCAAAAATCTTGGATGAAATATTGCATTCCAGTTTTAGTATGCCAGACAATGATCGATTAATTGTTGGGAACCATAGCAAAGACGATGCCGCGGTATATGATTTACAAAATGGAAAGGCATTGATTTCAACAACTGATTTTTTCATGCCCATTGTTGATGATCCCTACAATTTTGGAAGAATTGCATCAGCCAATGCCATAAGTGATGTCTATGCAATGGGTGGAGATCCGATCATGGCAATCGCCATACTGGGATGGCCCATCAATATTTTGTCTCCACTGGTTGCAAGAAGGGTAATTGAGGGTAGCAAAAGTATTTGTTTAGAGGCTGGGATTCCATTGGCAGGTGGACACAGCATCGATTCGCCAGAACCTATTTTTGGTTTGGCTGTGAACGGGTTGGTTGACATCAAACATTTGAAACAAAACAATACTGCTCAAAAAGGTGACATCTTATTCTTAACGAAAAAAATTGGTGTTGGTATTTTGACTACAGCAGAAAAAAAGAATCTGTTGAAAAAAGGAGATGAAACATTGGCGGCGGAACAAATGATGCAGTTGAATAAAATCGGTGCTATCATCGGCAAAATAGAAGGTGTTCATGCTATGACAGATGTCACAGGTTTTGGATTGTTGGGGCACCTGATTGAGATGGCAGAGGGAAGTGGTAAATCGGCCATGATAAACTTCGAATCCGTTCCATTGATATCTGATCGGTTGATTGATTATGTCGAAATGGGATCTGTACCTGGAGGAACAAACAGAAACTGGGATAGCTATGGGCATAAAGTCCAATTTCACAATGAAAAGAACAAACTGTTACAAAAAAACATTTTGGCAGATCCTCAAACGAGTGGGGGCTTGTTGATTGCTGTTTCCAAAGATTCAATACAAGAGGTAATAGAAC
Source organism: Chitinophagaceae bacterium (assembly GCA_044373365.1). Taxonomy (GTDB): domain Bacteria; phylum Bacteroidota; class Bacteroidia; order Chitinophagales; family Chitinophagaceae; genus Pollutibacter. Next base: position 57,297 of record JBIPNK010000004.1, on the reverse strand, counting down.
AACTGAAACAAAACGGTTTAGCAGATAGAACTATACCTATTGGAGAAATAACAGAAGCGGGAGATTTTGCCGTTTCGGTGAATTAGTAAAATTAATATTTAATTTAAAGGCCGTCTATTGCAATTGAAAGTTCAAGATCTTTCTTGGTAACGATATTTCCGGCGTCATGGGTTGAAAGCCAAATCTCTACAGTATTCCAGGTGTTTTTCCAGGTAGGGTGATGGTTATACTTTTCGGCAAGTATTGCAACCTTTGTCATAAAGGCAAAGGCTTCAATAAAATTATTGAATACGAATTTTCTGTACAAGGTATTGTCTTTTTCTTCCCACATATATTATCGTTGTAAATTATCTCTTGATTTAATTTTCTCGTGGGCAACTTCAGTTACAAGTTGCACACCAGAGATGGTTTTGAGTTGTTGTTGCAATAATTGAAAATATTTTTCATCTTGAAAACTATCCCTGACCAACCAAATAAAATCGAGATGTTGAAGCTCTGGTAAAAGAAATTCACCATCGTGTTTATTGCTGTAAAGAAAATGTTCCTTTGCTGAAATGGGGTGAAGAAATTCATAAACCGTAAATGAATATGATCTTCTGTTCTTTTCCATCCCAATCTGTAAATCAGGTGCTGTTTGAAAATCAATTTGTAAAGCCTTCTCAATGTGCCAACAAAAATGATAGTTTTTTAAAGTACAAACAATACCCAGTATTCTTGTATCTTCAAAAAAATGATCAGACATTTTATCGTCGTCAAGCCTTAGTTTCATCAGAAAACTATTTCGAAACTGAATTCTTTGTCTCCTCTCAAAACAATGGTTGTTGTTTTATCGCCTTTCTTGAATCGAGAGAGGGCTTGCATATAAGATTCAACTGATGATGTTTTGTGTTCTCCCAACTGTTTGACAATATCTCCTGTTAAAATTCCTGCTTTCTTTGCAGGACGATTTTCTGATACACCATCCACCCTTACACCTGATCCAGTGTAAGAATAATCTGGCATAATACCCATGCTAACACTGAACCTTGCTGAAGTAGACGTCTGTTGTTCTCTTGTTTTGGTAAAAGCCAGTTTTTGGTCTGATTTATTGGTCTCAATCATTTGTTGAATAAAACGAATGATTTTCAACATTCCTATATAGTTGATTTTATCTGCATCATCACTGGGTTTGTGGTAATCAGAATGAAGCCCGGTGAAAAAGAAAAGTACAGGGATATCTTTTCGATAAAATGAGCTATGGTCGCTGGGGCCTGTTCCACTGGAATCAACCCTAATCGTAAAATCCTGTTTCTTAACAGATTCAATCATTGTTTTCCAAGATGGTGATGTTCCATATCCACCAACCGTGATTGTTTTGGCACTGTCGTTCATTCGTCCAACCATGTCCATGTTAATCATGTAATTAATGCTGTTCAATGGAACTGTTGGATTTTCAACAAAATATTTCGAACCATTAAGACCCAATTCTTCTGCAGAAAAAGCTATGAAAAGGTAGTTGTATTGTTTTGCTTTGCTGTTTTTCAAAAGAAAGGCCAGTTCAATCATAGAAGATGTTCCACTGGCATTATCATCAGCACCATTGTGTATGCCGAGATCTCCAGTCCTGATCATTGAATTACCATCTTCTCCATAACCGAGGTGATCAAAATGTGCCCCTATGACAATGGTAAAAGCTGCATTGTTGTCTAAATATCCAACCACGTTTCTTGACTTTCTGATTTTTGGTGTGATCAAAAGGTTGGCAGAAATTTGATAAGAGGAAGAAACATCAGTAAGGTGTTGCTTTTGTGCGTTGGTATTGATGTATGCGGCAGGCAAAGGGGCAGTTTCTGATCTGTCTTTTGGATCAAACTTGATTTTGTCATCCAAAGAAGAAGAGTTGAAAAAAATTACAGCAGAAGCACCTTTTTCTTTGGCTTTGAGCATTTTTTCAGACAATAAATTGGCAACGTCAAAATGTGGGTTTTCTTTGTTTTCAAGAATTGCTTCTGCAAGATCAACCATCCACGGCTGACCCTTTTCATTTAAAGAGGGGGAAGACTCTGCATTGATGGATGCTGCGGGAGAATTCGAAAGCGGAAAAAAATCAACACCGGCTTTAAGGACCTTACCATTTAACCTTAAATCAGTGTCTTTTGATAATTCTTTTCCATCATTGATGGTAAAATGCTGAAAATAAGTAGCATTATCTCCTTTGGGGCTAAGGCCTATCTCTTTAAATTTTGAAGCGATGAATTCAGCAGCCAATATTTCACCTGGATCACCCGCTCTTCTACCCTTCAGTTCATCAGAAGATAGGTAACCAACTTGTTGCTGTAAATATTGTACAATCTCTTTGTCAACTTTTTTTAACTTTTGAGCTGAGACAAATGAAGACAATAAAAGGAGGGGGATTATTAACCTAAACATCTAAAGTATTTTAAGCAAATTTAGTGTAGTTGGTGGGATGTATTGAAATATCTGTTTAAAGATGTGCTTTTTACTGTTTTCGTAAGGGGGTGGGTGCAAATGAATGTACCTTCGATGGCAATAAATGATCGGTAATAAGTCTAATATAGCCCTTATTGGTAATCCAAACAGTGGAAAAAGTTCCCTGTTCAACCTATTGACTGGATTAAGACAAAAAGTGGGGAATTTTCCAGGTGTTACCGTTGAAAAAAAAGAGGGTGGCTTTACACTACCCAATAAACAGGATTGTATAGTACTTGATTTGCCTGGAACCTATAGTTTATATCCAAGAAGGAGTGATGAATGGGTTTCTTATAAACAGTTGATGACACCCGAAAAAGGTGAATCCATTGATTTAGCTGTTGTTGTGGTTGATGCCAGTAATCTTAGAAGAAACCTACTGTATGTATCCCAGGTGATTGACCTGAAAATTCCTGTAGTTGTTGCACTGACGATGGTTGATCTGGCCAAAAAAAGGGGTATTAAAATAGATGTTGATTGCTTATCAAGGGAAATGCAGGTACCTGTAGTCTTGGTCAATGCAAGAACAGGCAAAGGAATTGAACAACTGAAGTCAACTGTTGCTCAAATGTTGAACATTGAAGTTACCGGGCAGGATTTCTTTCCTATTGAAGATTTGGCAAAAGAGGCAATTGGCGAGATGCGTGATTTGATTCCTACGCTTGGGAATTATGGTGCCATTCATCACCTGATTAACCATGAATCTTTTGAATTAGGATCTGAGATACAAGAGAAGATTGAAACAATAGAGGAAAAATACAAATTCAACCATACCAAAATACAGGCTGAAGACATTCAACTCAGGTATCAAAAAATAAGACAGGTAATGCTCAAATCCGTTCAGGAAGAGAGCATAGAAAAAAGAAAGCTATTCTCTGAGCAGCTTGATCATTTCTTTTTACACAGAACATGGGGATACCTCATCATGGGTGTTGTGTTATTTATTTTATTCCAGTCTGTTTTTTGGGTTGCAGAATATCCAATGAATCTGATAGAATCTGGTGTTGGGATGTTAGGTGGCTGGTTGGGCTCTGTTTTGCCAAGCGGTTGGATTGCAGACATTGTAGTCAATGGAATACTCGCAGGATTGGGAGGAATACTTGTGTTTGTACCTCAAATCATGATTTTGTTTGGATTGATTACCCTCTTGGAAGATACAGGATATATGGCCAGGATTAGTTTTCTTTCAGACAGGATCATGAGAAGGGTTGGATTGAATGGAAAAAGTGTAATGCCCATGATTGGTGGTTTTGCTTGTGCTGTACCTGCGATCATGAGTGCAAGAAATATTGAAAATAAAAAAGAAAGGTTGCTTACTATCATGGTAACTCCTTTCATGAGTTGTAGTGCGCGTTTGCCCGTATTTACCATTTTAGCATCAATGGTTGTACCCAATAAAAATATTTTAGGAATATTTAGTTTACAAGGGTTGGTATTGATGGGCTTATATGTGTTAGGAATAGTCATTGCATTATTGGTTTCTTATGTGATGAACTTGTTCATCAAGATAAAAGAAAAAAGTTTTTTTATACTTGAACTCCCTGTGTATAGACAACCCCGCTGGAAAAACATTCTCTATACAATGGTAGAAAAAGCGAAGGTTTTTGTATTTGATGCAGGAAAAGTAATCATGATCATTTCTTTGGTTCTATGGGCTTTCAGTTCCTTTGGTCCAACAGAAAAAAGAAATAAAATTGAAGAAAATTATGCAATATTGATCAAGAATGATCCTGTTAATGAAAGCAGATACCAAGCAGAAAAATCATCTGCTTTGTTGGAAAATTCTTATGCTGGAATCATGGGCCGTAGTATAGAACCCGTGATCAGACCATTGGGTTATGATTGGAAGATAGGCATTGCTTTAATTACATCATTTGCGGCAAGAGAAGTATTTGTTGGCACGATGGCAACCTTGTATAGTGTGGGAGAGAATGCTGACGAAAACAGTGAAACGTTAAGGAATAAAATGAATGCTGCAAAAAGGGCTGATGGAACACAGGTATATACAACAGCTACAGGATATTCGTTGTTGATATTTTATCTACTGGCGATGCAATGCATGAGTACACTGGCGGTAGTTAAAAGAGAAACAGGTTCATGGAAATGGCCTATCATTCAATTGATTTATATGACAGGATTGGCTTATCTACTGAGTTTTATAGCATATCAACTGTTAAGTTGATTAAATTACTGCTCTTTTTTTAAGCTCATTGATCAGAAGCGCTGGTGATTGAAAATGAATGCATTGTATACCACATGCTTCAGCAGCTTTGATGTTTCTAAGGTTATCATCAATAAATAAAGTTTCAGAAGCGTCTATACCAAATCTTGATAAGGTTAATTCATAAATTTCCCTAAACGGTTTTCTTGTTTTTTCTTCACCAGATACGATGCGACCATCAAACCAGTGTAAAAAATCAAACAATTCTAAAGCACGAGGGAAAGTTTCAGCACTCCAGTTTGTGAGTGCATAGATCCTATGTTGATTATTTGATTTAAGCAGCTTTAGAACCTCAACAGTGCCCTCAATGGGTCCGTTGAGCATCTCTTCCCACCTTTGATAAAAGGCTAGGATATAATCGCTCTTATCGGGGTATAGAGAAAGGAGTAAATCATTGGCTTCTTGTATACTTCTGCCACCATCCTGCTCTTCGTTCCAAGACATGGTACAAATGTTATCCAAAAATGCTTTTCTTTCATGTTCATCGGGAATGATCTTTTTGTACATATACTCAGGATTCCAATCTATCAACACGCCACCCAGATCAAAAACGATATTCTTTATTTGTTTCATCAGTTGAAAATTACAGAATATTCAATTGATTTCATCAGGTCTTTTTAAATGTTAATATCCCTTGTAGTATTTATAATTATCTATTATTTATAAAAGACACTATTACTATTAGGGCTGTGGAAATGTTCAAAACTATTTTTTATCAAATTTTATTCAACCTAAAATCACATGTATTCACATCAATTCACAATTATGCACATGATTTATATCACCACTACACCTGATAAACTTCAATCCTATTAACATTCAAAAAAAAGCCAAATGTTTTTTTCAACATCCAAAAAAGAATAAAATTCCTGTGGATAAACCATGGGTAAAATGTTTTAAAAAATCCCCAAAACCCCAAATTCAGTTTTAAACCCCAACTTGTTCAAAATAATCCACAATATCAAATTCAAAAAAGGCCAGTAATCCACAGAAAAACGAGGATATCAACAGCTGGGTGTGGAAAACCAAAAAATTTCCCTGAACAGCCTAAAACAGCCAAAATTCCATTTAAAATTCTTGGTCCCGCGGCGTTTTCCACAATTTGTTAATAACCATTTTTACCCTATTTTTGCCAACTCTTATAATAATATATATAGTATGTCAATTATTCAGAAAATCAGGGATAAGGCAGCAGTGTTGCTTACTACAATGATCGCGATCAGCTTGATCGGCTTTTTGGTTCAGGATGCATTTATTGGCAAGGGCGGTAGCATGTTTGACGGACAGGCAACCACGGCAGGATCCATCAACGGAAAAGATGTAGAACTGGTGGACTTCAGCAAGAAGGTAAACATGGTTGAACAAAACTACCGTTCTCAGGGCATGCAAACCAACGAAATGATGACCCAAACGATTGTTGAAAACGTTTGGAATTCATATGTGCAGGAGGAAATGATCAATGGAGAAGCTGCGAAGCTTGGATTGGCGGTTACTCCTAAAGAACTGGGTGCGGTATTGTTTTCTGATGATGCCCCACAGGAGTTTAAACAAATGTTTGCAGATAAGGCCACAGGAGCGTATGATGTAAACGCTGCGAGAAACTGGTTTACCAATGTCAAAAAGAGTTCAAAGCCTGAAGATGCCTTGAATATTGAAGAGCAATTGATCAAGCCCATTGGCATCAACCTGCTTTCTCAAAAATATACTTCCTTGATTACACAGGGTTCTTATGTACCCAAGTGGATGCTTGAGAAAATGGCAGCAGACAATGCTTCTTTTGCTTCTATATCTTTTGTTGGTATTCCTTATACCACAATCGCAGACAGCACCATTAAAGTGAGCGACAGTGAAATCAGTGATTATGTTGCAAAACACAAAGATGAATTCAAGCAGGAGCATGTAAAGAGCATTGCTTATGTATCATTCAGTGCAAATCCAACACCACAGGATTCTGCAAGGGTTTACAACCAACTCAATGAACTGAAGGCCGCATTCTATGCTGCACCCGATGCAAAGAGCTTTGTTACAAGAAACAATACCTCTCTGCCGTTTTTTGATGGATTTGCCCTGAAGTCAAAACTCCAGATGGGCGCCAAGGACACCATCATATCCTTGCCCGTTGGTTCCGTTGCTGGTCCTTACCTCGATGGCGGAAGCTATGTGATCGCAAAAAAAATTCAATCAAAATCATTGCCCGACTCTGTAAAATGCAGGCATATCCTCGTAGGAATTGTTGATCCGCAAACAGGTCAACAAAGGCGCAGCGACAGCGCAGCCAAAAAGAGCATCGATAGCATTTATGCCGTGATCAAATCAGGCGGAAACTTTGGCGCTTTGGCAGCAGCCCTCAGCGATGACCAGGGAAGCAAGGCCAAGGGCGGAGAATATGATTTCTCTTCTGTTGACATGAACCTGGCTAAGGAGTTTGCAGATTTTATTTTCAACAAACCCAAAGGAAGCATGGAGGTGGTTAAAACCGAGTTCGGTTACCATATTATAGAAGTATTGAACCAGAAAAACTTTGAAGAGGCTTACAAGGTTGCCTATTTGGCCAAGCCAATTGTGGCCAGTGAAGAAACAGACGCTACAGCTTCTTCTGCCGCAACCCAGTTTGTAGGAAGCAGCAGGGACCAAAAGTCTTTCGACGAAACCGTTGCCAAGATGAAGATCAACAAGCTGACCGCCGACAACATCAAGGAACTTGATTACAGCGCTGGTCCACTTTCTTCCAGGGCCATTGTAAAATGGATATTTGAAAACAAAACAGGATCCGTTTCAGAGCCCTTCGACCTCAAAGACCAATATGTGGTAGCCATGGTTACCAACGAATTCAAAGAAGGTGTTCAGCCCGCAACGGTTGCAAGGGTATTGGTTGAGCCAACCCTCAGGAACAAGAAAAAGGCTGAAATGGTTGCCCAAAAGGCCGGAGCAGAGAAAAACCTGGACAAATTGGCTGCTTTGCTCGGTGGAACAACCGGAAGAACAGACACCGTCAGGTTTGCCGATCCTTTTGTTCCCAACCTTGGTTCAGAAACAAAAGTAATTGGTGCAGCGTTTAACAAAAAGAACTTGTCTAATACATCAGACGTGATTGACGGTCAAAATGGTGTATACTATATTAAAGTAAATCAGGTTGGTGCTCTTCCTTCTTCAACAATTGATTTTGTTGGTCAAAAGAAGGCCCTTGAGTCACAAATGAAGCAATTCGCAGGATACAGTACGATGGAGTCTTTGAAAAAATCAATGAAAATCGTTGATAAAAGAAGGGACGCCGGATATTAATCAGATACTGCTCATGAGAAAACAAACGCACAGCCACCCACAAGGGTGGCTGCTGCATTTTAGGTAACTTTACACCATGGAAGAGATCAGAAACAAGGTTGCAGAAAGCGGTTTGATCACCATCAACCTTGAGCAATATTACCCAGTACACCAGCCACTGGCATTTGACCTGAAAAACGTTCTTTTTATGGAAATGTTGCTCAAGGAAAAAGATTTTAGAGAGGCACTTGACCAGCACGGTTGGACCCAATACGAGAACAAGGACGTTGCAGTCTATTGTTCAACCGATGCCATTGTTCCCATGTGGGCTTATATGCTTGTTGCCTCAAAGCTTTCCGGAATCGCAAGATCAATCATCTCCGGAACCCCAGAAGAGGCATTTAAACAGGTCTTTGTCCAAAACATCAGGCAGGTCAATGCGGCAGTATATGAAGGAAAGCGCGTTGTGGTGAAGGGTTGTGGAGACAAGCCTGTGCCCGAGTATGCATATGCAGAAATATCCATCAAGCTTTTGCCCGTGGTCAAATCGCTCATGTATGGTGAGCCATGCAGCACAGTTCCTGTGTATAAAAGAAAATAAAGGAATTAAAACCCTTTCAACGTAGTCTTGTATTCAATCCTTGCCCTTTCAAGATCTTCTGGCGTATCAATGCCAATGCTGCTGGTTTTTGTTTCTACCATTCTGATGGCAACCCCGTTTTCAAGATACCTCAACTGCTCAAGCATTTCGGCTTGTTCAAGCGCACCCATGGGCCACTGGGTGAAACTGAGCAGGGTTTCCTTTCTGTAGGCATAGACGCCAACGTGTTTAAAATAAGGCAGCTCTGCGCTGCGGTTGCGCTTGAAAGGAATCGGAGAACGGCTGAAATAAAGTGCATCGTTGTTTTTATTGCAAACCACCTTTACCTGGTTGGGATTTTCGGGCTCATCCCCTTCCCCAAACCTTTTCATGACGGATGCAACGGCTACGGCAGGATCGCTGAAACAGTTGAGCAGGTTCTGCAGGGGCTCCCTTTCAACAAAAGGTTCATCCCCCTGAATGTTCACCACTACATCAACATCCATTGATGCAATGGCTTCTGCAATCCTGTCGCTTCCACTCTGGTGGTCTTTCGTGCTTTTTGTTACAGCCCCGCCAGCAGCAATAATTTCGTTCATGATCTCATCACTGTCGGTAACAACCAGGACTTCATCAAAAAGATTCATGGCAACGGCATTTTCATAAACCATCCTGATGATGGTTTTTTCACCAATTCGTTGCATTAGTTTTCCTGGAAAACGACTGGCCGCAAAGCGGGCGGGAATGACAGCAATATTTTTCACCCTTATTTTAATTTTTGAAATGGTCTTTTCAGGAGCCGCACAAAATCCTCGTCTTTTTCATTTGGATAGTATTGATCGAGGCCATACTTGATTTTGGAAGGATCGAGCTTCATGAAGGTACCCAGGAACCTGTCCCAGATGGAAAATACAGCACCATAGTTGCTGTCTGTATAGGGTTGTTTCCAATGGTGGTGCACTTTGTGCATGTTTGGTGAAACCAGGAACCAACTCAATGATTTGTCAAGCCATTTGGGCAGGCTGATGTTGGCATGCGTGAAACCGGTAATGAAAACAAGTGCTGTTTGGTACAACAAAACAGCAAACATGGGAGCCCCGGCAACAAAGATGCCGATGTAGAAAAAGACACCACGCCAAACAGATTCCAGCGGGTGGTGGCGAAGGCCGGTGGTCACATCTACATTGTTGTCTGCATGGTGGATGATGTGAAAACGCCAGAAAAGCGGCACCTGGTGTTCAACAAAATGACAGAGCCATCCTGCAAAAAAATCAAGGACCAGGCAGGTGGTGATGATAAGCGCCAATGGGCTTAGGTTGAACCAATGGACCAATCCGAATTGGTGCTGATTCGTCCAGCTGGCGATGAATACAATTCCCCCAGCAAGCAGGGTGTGGATGACGAAATGAATGGCTGTGAAAGCGATGTTGGTGGCGGCATGCCGGCCCTTGCTTTTTTTGTAATGGGTTTGGAGCAGGGGTATGGCATTTTCAATGATCCACAAAAACACCATGCCGGCTATAAAAAAACCCGCTCTTTCGAGGGGTCTTTTTTCAAGATCGCTGAAATAGGAGATCAACGCATCCATATCAATTGTTTTTTAGTTAGACATCAAAGGCATGGCAAGCATCAGCAGATCCTCGTTTTCCTCTTGTTCTACAGGCTTGATCAGACCGGCTTTTGTTGGGGTAGACAGCTCCAGGCGAACCTCTTCGCTATCGGTGCTTCCGAGCATTTCAATCAGAAAACGGGCGTTGAAAGAAATCGTAATGTCTTCTCCATCATATTGACAAGACATCCTTTCGTTTCCTTCGAAACTGAAATCAACATCCTGGGCAAGCAACTGAAGTTCGCTGCCAGAAATGCTCAAGGTAACCAGGTTGGTGCTCTTGTTGCTGAAAATGCTAACGCGGCGAAGGGCAGACTGGAAATCCTGGCGCGAAATGGTCATGCGGTATGGATTTTCTGCCGGAATTACCACCTTGTAATCAGGAAAACGGGCGTCCAGCAAGCGACAAGAAAGCTCAACCGTGCCATGCGTCACAAAAAGATGGTTGCTGTTGTATGATACAGCAATTTCGTCTTCATTGTCTGGCAGAGAGCTCTTCAGCAAGTTCAATGGTTTTTTAGGAACGATGAAGTTGTCTGTTCTTGGACACTGCACATCCTTTATTTTATAGCGCACCAGCCTGTGTGCATCTGTGGCAACAGCGGTGATGCCATTTTTTTCCAATTCAAAAAATACACCCGTCATCGCTGGGCGAAGATCATCATTGCTGACGGCAAAAATTGATTTGTTGATCGCTGTCAACAAAGCATGGCTGGTCATGGTAAAGGCAGAGGTTTCGTCTGCTGGAGGTTCTTTAGGGAAATTGTCTGGGTTCTCTCCCATTACCTTGTACTTTCCATTGTCGCTGGTGATTTCGATACCAAAATTCTTGTCGATATCAAAGGTCAGCGGCTGATTCGGAAGGTTTTTTAGGGAGTCCATGAGGATCTTTGCCGGAATACAAACGCGGCCGCTGTCCTTGGCTTCAATATCAAGGTGGATTTTCATAACGGTTTCCAGATCAGTAGCAACAACCGTTAGTTTGTTGGTTTCAATCTCAAAAAGGAAATCCTCCAGGATCGGCAAAACATTGTTTGAACCGATAACACCATTGATCTGCTGAAGCTGCTTGAGAAGGGCTGATGAGGAGACGATAAATTTCATATGCTGTCCTTGTTTGTATCAGGCAAATATAGTCGCAACCGGCATATAAAGCCGTCAAAATTTTCTGACATTTTGGGTAAAAAAACCGTGAATAATGTTGAAAACCACCCAGGGGACGTTTGTTAATGATTAAATTGCCAACAATGGAGGAATACGGCTTTAAAAGAAAGGTTTTGACGCCCGAACAGGCCTATGCAAAGATTCGGCAATTTTGTGCCTTTCAGGAAAGATCTCACCAGGAGGTGAAGATGAAGCTCTCTGGCTATGGTATTGCCTGGGCAGACGCCAACCTGCTCTTGTCCAAGCTGATCGAGGAGAATTTTTTGAACGAGGAGAGGTTTGCGGCGGCTTTTGTGGGTGGAAAGTTCAGGATCAAACAATGGGGCAGGAAAAAGATTGAAATGGAGCTGAAAAAAAGGCATGTATCATCCTACAGCATCAGCAAGGCCCTGAGGGAAGAGATTGATCTACCAGCTTATGAAAAAACATTGATGAAGCTGATTGAAAAAAAGTGGGCATCTTTGAGGGCCCCCGGAAATACGGTATTTGTAAAACAATCCAAGACCCGGCAATACCTTTTGATGCGGGGTTTTGAAAATGATATTGTTTCAAAAAAACTCAAACTGTTTTTGGATGGACAAACTGATCGTAACAACAGTACAGACTGATTTGCACTGGGAAAACAAGAAGGCCAACCTGGAGATGCTGGCCAACAAAATCAAGGGCATCAGGGAAAAGACCAATATCGTGGTTTTGCCAGAAATGTTCTCCACTGGCTTTACCATGAAACCAGAGTTGATGGCAGAAAAAATGGACGGAGAAACCATTTCCTGGATGAGGAATATTGCCCGCGAAAAAGGAATCATCCTTGCAGGAAGCCTGAGCATAGAGGAAGAGGGCGAATATTTTAACAGGTTTATCTGGATGTTGCCCAATGGACAGCATGGAACCTATGACAAAAGACATTGTTTTTCTCTGGGCGGAGAAAACGAGCACTATGCGCCAGGCAACAAAAGGACCATCGCTTCGGTTGGGGGCTGGAAAATCAACCTTCAAATCTGTTATGACCTCAGGTTTCCGGTATGGGCCAGGCAACAAGCCTTCGTTGATCCGGAAAAAGAACCCGCGCCCGAGTACGACCTGACGATCAATGTGGCCAACTGGCCCGAAAGACGCATCCACCACTGGAAAACCCTGCTACAAGCCCGGGCCATAGAAAACCAGTGTTTTGTTGTGGGTGTAAACCGGGTTGGCAACGATGGCAACGGCCTTTACCACAGCGGAGACAGCATGGTCATCGACCCACTGGGGCAAATACTCTATCACAAATCCAAAGAAGAGGATATACACACCACCATTTTGGAAAAAGCCCAACTGGAGGAAGTGCGCACCAGGCTTCCGTTCTGGAAGGATGGAGATCATTTTTTATTGGTATAGCACAATCCTTGCACATGAATTCCATTTTGGAAAGATGGCGATCATTTTTATTGATATATTACAATAGTTCCTCCAGCGCCCATTTCTATGGTGGTATAGCCATTTTCCTGGCGCAGCATTTTGGCTTTACCGGTGGCTTTTTGCTTAAAGCTCGTAGTGTCAAGTTTTAGTTTCAGGATGCCACCCTTCTCAGAGGTTATTGTAACGCTTTTGGTCAAACCATTTTGCCTTACCGCGCTTACAAGATACGCGCCGAAGGCGCGTAGCGTTTGAAAAGAAACATCTTTCCATCCATCAGGCACCGCAGGAAACAATTCAATGAATCCCGCATGCGACTGCAGCAACATTTCCTGCACGCCCGCCGCAAATGCGAAATTGCCTTCCAAGGTAAAGGGGCGATAGGTCATGCTGGAAAATCCTGATTTTGTTTGATCTCCATTGACATGAAAACTGTTGACAGAACAAAAAGCTTTTGCAAAAATTTGTAACGCTTTTGCTGCCCCTTCCCCATCTTTTGCCCTGGCCTTCATGTTGGAAAGCCAGGCATAAGAATATCCGCACCAACCTGAGGGCCCAATGCTATCGAGTTGACGAAGCGAGTGTTGTATGATGGTTTTTTCCTTTTCACCATTTTCTATTTTTATCAATCCGAGCGGATGTATCGACATCAGGTGGGAGAAATGACGATGGGATGTTGTATAACCCAGCCCTGGAGCGATGTTTAGCGCATTGGTTTCAGATACAGAGAGCGCAGGAAACTGCTGCAGGATGGAATCCCAATGTGCCGCCTTATTTTTCAAACCCAATTCAAGTGCCAGTTCTTTTGCTGCCTTGAAATTGAAGACCATCAGTGAAAGATCGTAATTGGTGTTTTGGGGGAACCATGCAGAAAGACTGTTGTTGTTGATTTCCGGGCTGGAGCTGATGGGCAGTTTTCTGAAACCGTTCTTGTCAACAATGGTCAATTTTTCAAGATAGTGTGCAGCAGCTTCAATCCAGGGATAGGCCCTTTCTTTCAAAAACTGTTTGTCCATGCTGTACCGCCATTGCAGGTAATAGTGATGCGAAAGCCATGAAGAAACCGTTGGGGAAAGCGCATACTGGATCCATCCTCCCATTTCTGTTCCCTCCAACGTGGTAACGCCTGGTGCATTCAGGCCGTCAATGCCAAAATAGAGTTGGGTATAACGCTTGTAGTTTTCTATGTTTTGGTCGAGGTGGTCCAGGTAGGCCATGCCTTCTTCAAGATGGTTTGCACTATAGGCGGGCCAGTAACTCAGTTCAGTATTGAGGTCGTGGTGGTAGTCTCCTTTCCACGGTGGAATCCTGCCATTGTCTGCAGTCCAGATAGCCTGAAGCGAAATCGGAGGCGCACCTTTTCTTGAGGTGGATCCAAACTTGTATTGTTCAAGGTACCACTGCTTTTCAATCAACTCATCAGGAGTTCGAATGGCTGATTTGTTCCAAAATCCCGCCCACCAGGCCTTGTGTGAGACATGGTCCTGGTTGAAGCCGGAAGAGAGGTGTTTTTCCAAGAGCGCCTCATTGGTTTCGGGAATCCTGAACCGTTGATTGGTGCTGGAGATGGTCCAGACGCCTTCAATGGTTTTGTTGTCAAGCCGTTTCCACAGCAAGTTGATTGTGTAAGCAAAACCACCCCACCCTTCTTGTTTGTAGCTGATGCTGTTGCCCAATTTGGTGATCTTTCCTTGTTGATAGCCCAATCGGGAAAGGTCGTCTCCCTTCACAGGGTCTCCGGCGTTTTTGGTGGCTCCGGTGTATTGTGGGGCAACAAGGTTGATGTCAAAGGTTTCAGGGGTATTCTCAAACCTGAACCAACCAACAGGAGCCGTTGCATGCACAAAGCTTTTCAAAACGGTTCCATTCTTCCAGGTTACCGAAGAGGTGGCGGTTTTGAGGTCTATGAGAGCAGTGGATTGTGCCCCCCAGCTGTTGATGGGAATTTCAATGGCCCCACCTGGGATCTTGCTGGGCGCTGGCTCCCTGTCGTAAGGATGATCAAAAAGTTTTTGAACGGTATCGTATTGTTTTTTGGCAACCTGTTCCTGCACCCACTTAAAACTGAACTCTTCCCTGTGCAGTCCCTTCATGGGCCTTTCGTCCCAAAGATCGGCCCTGTCCAGCGACAGCCGCAGGTTTCCGTTTTTTTCCCAGATCAATGCCCCCAGCATGCCGTTTCCAATCGGCAGGGCCTCATCCCAGCGTTTGGCCAGCGTATCAAACTGAAGATTGTGTTTTTTTTCCTGGGCAGTTGTTTGAATGGTGAAGCCGCAGATCAAGAGCAGCACCCAAATGGTTTTTGTCATATGGGTTAAGGTAAGAAAAATCAGGAAGCTGGGCGGTAAATCAATTTTGCTTTTTCGTTAAAAAGCTATCAGGTTTATAATATCGATTAAGCAGATAGTTATTTTACCATTCGTTCTACTCCCAGCCTTACCAGCTCGTTCAAAGATATCCCTCTTTCTTCTGCAACCGCAGCAGCTTTTTTGTGAAGTTCGATAGGCATTCTGACATTGAAGGTTCCTTTGAAGGATTTATGGGCCGATTTGCCAATCAAATTACAAGCGTTGACATAATCATTGACAGCATCTTTGAATGCTTTTTTTAGCTCTCTGACAGAACTACCTTCAAACGTCACCAGATCATCAACTCCCAGGATTTTTCCATAAAAGACTTCATCTTCTGCACTGTATTGAACAGTGCCAAGGAACTCGCCGTATTTGAATAAATTACCCATGTTTTTTTATTTCTTCTTTACACTGCTCAATGATCAGTCTGATGACATATTTTTTTACGATCCTACTGGGATGTGGTTCATGTATGAAGATTGCCTTACCATCCATATTGACAAATCTTCTTCTTGACCCACCCGTCATTCCATTTGATAATTGTTGATATCCCAGGTTTTTTAAAAATGAAACCAGTTCGCTCCACATCAAATCTCCAGGAACATTTAAAAATCGGTTCAGTAGCTTTTCTTTTTTACTCATGCAAAAAAGCAACTGATATTCAGTTGCAAATTTAATCAATAATTGAATACTTTGTTTCCTGAACAAAGAAATCCTATCATGATAAAAAGGAAAATAGAAAAAACGGATAAATCAATGTGCAAAAACATTCAAATCGTGTTCAAAACACGATCTAAAAATCACATATCCCATTATTTATAACATGCAGAAAGCCTGATTTAAGACTGGCGTCCTCTTAATTGCTCTTAAATGCATTCCACCCCTGTGCAGTAATATCGAAAGTGTTACCGCCCTTGCTCTTGAATTTCGCGCCTTCTTCTGCATCGGTAACGTAACCGATTACACTGATCTGCTCGTTGAGGGTGAGCTTTTCATAATCATCCTGCTTGATGGTGAAGACCAATTCATAATCTTCTCCTCCGCTGAGGGCGCAGGCGGTGGGGTCTATTTCAAACTTGTATGCCGCATTTCTCGCGTCTTCTGCAATGGGAAGTTTTTCTTCATAAATGACACAACCAACCCCACTTTTTTCGCAGATATGAAGCAGTTCAGAACTGAGGCCATCGCTGATGTCCATCATGGAGGTGGGAAGAATGTCTTTCTCTTCCAAAAATTCGAAAATATCTTTTCTTGCTTTCGGCTTGAGCAAACGGCCAATCACATAGGCCTCGTTTTCGAGGTCTGGCTGTACACCCGGGCTTTCAAGAAATATTTTCTTTTCTCTTTCAAGAAACAGCAGACCAAGATAGGCGCCACCAAGATCGCCTGAAACACAGATCAGGTCGCCTTTTTGGGCGGTAGACCTTTTCACCACCTTGTCTGCCACCACTTCTCCAATGGCGGTAACAGAAATGATAAACCCTTTTTGTGAAGAGGAGGTGTCGCCACCGATCAGGTCTACCCCATGTTCTTCACAGGCGGCATAAACCCCTTCATAAAATTCTTCAATCGCCTCAACGCTGAACCGGCTGCTGAGCCCGATGCTCAACGTGATTTGTGTTGGCGTGGCATTCATCGCATAGATATCACTCAGATTTACAATCACCGACTTGTAGCCCAGGTGTTTGAGTGGCGTATAGGCCAGGTCGAAATGCACACCTTCCACCAACAGGTCAGTTGTGATGACCGACTGTTTTCCAAAATGGTCGATTACAGCGGCATCATCGCCCACACCGAGGATAGATGAAGCGTTTTGTAGTTCAATGTTTTTTGTCAGGTGATGGATCAATCCAAATTCACCGTAGTCCTTTATCTCTGTTCTTGACATGATATTTTATTGATGTGTATTATGAATCCAGCGAATCAATTCGTCATGGATCTTACCATTCGTTGCAACGATGCGGTGTTGATAGGGCGAATAGGCATCGCCATTGAAATCAGTAACCTTTCCACCAGCCTCTTCCACCATCAAATACCCGGCTGCGCTGTCCCAGGGCATGAGCTTGTGTTCATAAAATCCATCCAGTCGTCCAGCTGCTACCCAACAAAGATCAATCGCGGCGGAGCCAAGCCTTCTGACAGGAACGCCCTCTCGGATCAACCTGCCAAAAACCTCTAGCGGGCCATTTTCCATGTCCAGGTAAACATAAGGGAATCCTGTAACCAGGCAGGAATGCCTGACGCTGTCTTTTTCGCTGACCCGCAATTTTTGATCATTCAGGTAAGCGCCCTGACCTTTTTCACAGAAAAAGAACTCATTCATCATGGCGTTGTACACAGCACCCATGATCATTTCGCCATCCTTTTCAATGCCTATGCTTACGCAGCAGAGCGGAATGCCGTTCGCGAAGTTGATGGTACCATCGATGGGGTCGATGATCCACTTGTAGTTGGAATCCATTTTTACTTCGCCTATTTCTTCGCTGAGGATAAAATGATCAGGAAATTCCTCGCGGATGATCTGCATGATCAGGGCCTCTGAGGCTTTGTCCACCTCTGTTACCAGGTCGTTGGGACCATCTTTAACAGCTATGGTGAACGTTGAGTTGATCCTTTCCTTGATGAGCAGTCCGGCTGCATTTGCGGCCTTAAGAAGTGTGCTTTTGAGCATGTTGCAAAGATAACCCAAAAAGGAATAAGGCTCGGGGAGATGATCGCTGGGGTTTACAATCGCCCCAACGGATACAATATTAGTTAAAGGCGTTAAACAGGATTAAATATTCCCTTTCTTCATTTCATTGAATGCATGATCAACCGCCCTTGCTGTAAGTGCCATATAGGTCAATGAAGGGTTGATGCAGGAGCTGGAGGCCATGCTTGATCCATCTGTGATGAAGAGGTTTTTGACAGCATGCAGCTGGTTCCATTTGTTCAGGACAGATGTTTTTTCATCATGTCCCATTCTGGCAGTGCCCATTTCGTGGTTGGCGTTGCCCGGGAAAGACATGGTTCCGGTTTGTTTTACATTTTTCAGCCCGATTTCCTCAAACATCGCTTTCATTGATTCAGATGCGTCTTTGAAGATGGCCTTTTCATTGTCCTTGAAAGAGCAATCAATGGTCATGCCGGGTCGGCCGTAAATATCCTTGATGTTATTGTTGAGGGTGATGCGGTTTTCTGCGTAAGGAAGTGTTTCGCCATAATAACCCAGGTTGATCTTCCACTTTCCGGGTTCGGTTGCGATGGATTTAAGGTCTTCTCCTATTGCATCAGTACTGCTGCCCCTTTCCCTGGATGCGGAACCCTGGTAATAATAACCCCTGATGAAGTTGGGATCTTGTTGATCAATGTTCTTGAAACGGGGCACATAAATACCTGTTGGTCGTTTTCCGTAAGTGTATTTGTCTTCAAACCCCTCTATTTCAGCAGTGGTATAAGACCCCTTGTGGTGATCCATGAGGTGGCGGCCAACAATATCGTAATCATTGCCCATGCCGTTTTGAAAGCGATTGCTGGTAGAGCTCAGCAGGATATGGGCTGTGGCCAGGGTTGATGCATTGAGGAAGATGATTTTGGCAGTATAGACATAGGTCTTGAGGGTTTCCCTGTCGATAACCTCAACACCAGAGGCCTTGCCCGATTTTTCATCATACAAAATGCGGTTCACCACTGCTCCTGTGCGGATGGTCAGGTTACCGGTTTTGGCTGCAGCAGGCAATGTAGAAGATTGTGTGCTGAAATAAGCGCCAAATGGACATCCGCGGTGGCAGAGGTTCCTGCTTTGGCAGGCAGATCTTCCATCAAGCGGTTGGGTGATATTGGCCGATCGGGTATTGATTATTTTTATTCCCGGAAACCTGCTTTCAATTTTTTGCTTGACGTGTTTTTCTGCACAGTTCATTTCAAAAGCCGGCTGAAAAATTCCATCCGGAAGAATGGGGAGCCCTTCCCTGCTGCCGTTTACACCGATAAACTTCTCTGCATAATCATACCAGGGGGCAATGTCCTTGTAGCGGATGGGCCAATCTACACCATGGCCATCTTTGAGGTTGGCGCCAAAATCCACATCACTCCATCTTACTGAAATTCTCCCCCAAAGCAGCGATCTTCCTCCAAAAACATCCGCCCTGACCCAGTCGTAGCGCTGTTTCTCCTCGTATGGATTTTCAATATCCTTTACATAAAAATGCTTGTTGTCTTCCCCAATAGAATAGTGGCGAGACTGGACAGTGTATATTTTTTTTTCTTCTTCAGTAAGGCTGTTTCGGTGAGGAAACTCCCAGGGATTTTTGTTTGCCGTTGGATAATCCTTGATGTGTTCCACCATGGTTCCCCTTTCCAGTACGATGGTTTTTAGCCCGCGTTCACAGAGTTCCTTGGCCGCCCAGCCACCCGAAATGCCGGAACCAATTACAATCGCATCAAAGTCAAAGCTTTCAGCCATGGGTTAAAAATCGAATCTGAAATTACAAACAAATGTTGGCGATGTTGTCAAGTGTTCAATAAAACCAAGGTACTAAACATCACAAATTTGAACACCTTGCTTCAGTGCGGCAAGTTTATCATCCCAGGTAGGAATAAACTCCTGTGCCACATATCCTTTGTAGCCAGTGTCAACTATGGCTTTCATGATGGCTGGATAATTCAGTTCCTGGGTTTCATTGATTTCGTTGCGACCGGGTACGCCGCCGGTATGATAATGTGCAAAATATTGGTGATGCTTTTTGATGGTATTGATCACATCACCTTCATCGATTTGCATGTGGTAGATATCGTAAAGCAGTTTGAAATTTTCTGAGCCTACCCGCTTGCACAACTCAACACCCCAGTCGCTTCGGTCGCACTGGTAGTCCTTGTGGTTGATCTTGGAGTTCAACAACTCCATCACAAGGGTTACACCATGTTTTTCTGCAAGGCCAACAAGCTGTTTCAATCCTGTAGCACAGTTGTTCAAGCCGGTTTCCGAGTCCTTTCCGCGGCGCTGACCGGAGAAGCAGATCAGGTTTTTGTATCCTGCCTTGGCCACAAGCGGAATCATTTCAGTATAGTTCTTGATGAGCTTTTCGTGGAACCTGGTATCATTGAAACCATCGTTGAGGTTGATTTCTGCACCATTGCACATGGTTGACACGAGGTCATATTTTTTAAGCATGTTCCAATCCTTGGGCCCCACCAGGTCGATGCCTACCAGTCCAATTTTTTTGGCAGATTGACAGAATTCTTCAAGCGGAATGCTTGAATAACACCAGCGGCAGGCGGAGTGGTTGATGTTTCCTTTCAGCTTTTTTGCGCTGTCCATTGATTCATTTTTAGTGATGGGGTGGCCAAAAGATTCAGCATTGATGGTGCTGGCTGCGATGGATCCCAGCATGAGATTCTTGATGGCAGACCGTCGGGTTGGAGTACTCATCCCTAAAAATAACGAAACTATTTAGATTCAGGCATTTCAGTTGCCCGAATATTGTTTATGCATGCATGGGCTGTAAAAAGAAGGGCTTTTTTTCTTCCAAGAAATCGTCATAAAACGAAGTCAGCTCTTGTTCGCTGTGAAAGATATTGCTGGGAACCACGTCTTCTTTTTTTCTTTCAAACAAAACAGGGTTTCCCCTTTTTATTTCTAAGGAGATATAGTCGAAAATGGATTTGATTACTGCGGTTTGTTTGTAATCAACAAGCCTTTCAATAGAATTGAGGTCAATCTTGATGGTTGTCATGGTTGGTGTTTGTCTTGTGAAAATATTGACTACTGCAAGACTTTTACACAACCAACAACAATAGTTATGAAAATTAAGTATTTGTACTGAACCAATATAGGTGTTAAAAGATAGTCATGTTAAACGGATGGCTACAAATCATTTCACCGGACTGTGTTCAACGGGAGGAAGGCTGTTTCTGATGGCGGCATGAATGCTGTCCAATGCTTCTTTTTCCAAGATGGTTTGGCTTGTTTCGGGTTGGTTGTTTTTGGCACTTCTTACCAAGATTACCGCATTCCCTTTTTTTAATTCATCGGACATGAACTGAAACAACTCTCCGGCAGCAAATACAAGACCATAGGAGTAGAGCTCTTCGATAAAATCGAGGTTGAACGTAAATGTTTTCATTTAGCAGATAACTTGGTGTTTTTAGGTGTAATTAGTAGTCTAAAATTAGCAAACTACCCGGATTAATGGCAAGTTATTTATCAAAAATCCAGGTGAATGATAAAAAAAGGATCAAAAAAATATAAATCAAATCTTGGCAAGGTCTATAAGATTAATTAGCTTCAAAACGTGAAACTTCAATTTAACCCCTTAACCAAACCTAATTTACAATGACTCAGCCCATCAATGCAAACCGTCTTTTTTTGGCGAGCTGTTTTGCACTCATTACTACAGCCTTCTCTTTTAGTATCAGGGCGGGAATCCTCACCCAGCTCGGAACTGAATTGAGCCTGGACACGGTTCAGCTTGGTACCATCAATTCGATGTGGTTCCTTGGTTTTCCGATTTCGATGATTCTCGGAGGGATTTTTTATTCTAAGATTGGTCCCAAACTGATCATGCAAGTGGCTTTTGTTGCACATACATTGGGTATTTTATTAACCATTCTGTCAGCAACAAAGATTCCTGTTCTAATTAATGGAACCCCAGTTTCGATTCAAATCGGATATACAGGCCTTCTTCTTTCCACTCTTTTGATAGGCATAGGAAATGGTTGTACTGAAGCTGCCTGTAATCCCATGATAGCTGATGCCTATACGGGCAATGAGTTCAGCAGCAAGATGAACCGTTTTCACATGTGGTTCCCGGGTGGAATCGTGTTGGGTTCCCTGATTTCAAAATTCATGACCGATGCAAGCCTTCCCTGGCAGTCGCAGATCTGGGTCATCCTGATTCCAACAGTTATTTATGCTATCATGTTTTTGGGCCAAAGATTTCCTCAGCCCAAGGCTGAAGCAAGTTCTCCTGTTGCCAATTTCAAGGCCATGTTGAATCCGCTTTATTTGTTCATGGCTGCTTGTATGGCCCTGACTGCTATTTCTGAGTTTGGCCCTCAACAATGGGTTGGACCCATCCTTGGCAAAGCAGGTGCAAGCGACATGTTGATCCTGGCCTTGGTTACCGGTCTGATGGCGGTGGGCAGGTTCTTTGCCGGACCATTGATCCACAAACTGAACACTGTTATTGTTTTGTTGGGTTCTGCCGTTTTTGCTTTGATTGGTATCTATATGTTGAGCACCATGAGTGGCGCAGCGCTTTATTTAGCAGCAGTTGTGTATGCGTTGGGTATCTGTTATTTCTGGCCCAACATGCTTGGTTTTATTGCTGAGTCGCTTCCACAAACGGGCGCCCTCGGTCTTTCCATCATGGGTGGTATTGGCATGTTTTCTTCTTCCATGTTCCAGCCAGTGATTGGTGGATGGATCCAAGACAACAAGGTTGTGGCTGAAGCCAGTGGTTTGGTGGGCGATGCCGCTGATCTTGCTGCGGGTCAATCTACCCTTTCCAACATGCTCCTGTTCCCTGCAATTTTGATTGTTGCCTTTGTTGGTTTGTACATCTACTACCGTAAGGCACAAAAAGCATAATACGATCATGCCATGATTTTGAAGAGGGGACAATTGTCCCCTCTTTTTTGTTTAAACACAGTGCTCTTCAGGGCGGCGAATGATTTCAAATAAACAACACCAAATATTGAAGCATTGTAGCGCTAAATTCATTATTTTTAAAGCTCATTTTTATTGACATTTTTCAATCAACCAACATGAACAGAAAACTAAGAATGGGTATGGTTGGCGGTGGCAAGGACGCCTTCATCGGAGCCATACATCGCCATGCAGCAGGAATGGACGGACTCATTGAATTGGTCTGTGGCGCATTGAGCATCAACCCTGAGATCGCCAAAGATTCTGGCGAGTCGCTTTTTTTGGCTGAGGACAGGATTTACCTCACGTTTGAGGAAATGATCACCAAAGAAAGCCAATTGCCTGCAGACAAACGCATGGATTTTGTGACCATTGTTACGCCCAATTTCGCCCATTTCGCTCCGGCCAAAATGGCCATGGAGCATGGTTTTCATGTGGTCATCGAAAAGCCTATTGCATTTACTTTGGATGAGGCCTTGGAGTTGAAACGCATACAAGAAGCAACCGGTCGCATTCTTTGCCTTACCCATACCTATTCAGGCTATCCGCTGGTGAAACAGGCCAGGCAAATGGTGAAAGAAGGCAAGCTGGGCAATATCCGCAAGGTTTGGGTGGAATATCCACAGGGATGGTTGAGCAAACTCACAGAACGCGAAGGAAATGCTCAGGCAGCCTGGCGTACAGACCCCAAGCGCAGCGGTAAAAGCGGGTGCATGGGAGACATTGGAACACATGCAGCACATTTGGCAGAATATATTACAGGCTTGAAGATCACCCAGATCTGCGCAGACCTCAACGTGATGGTGGAGGGCAGGATGCTGGATGATGATGGCAATGTCTTGCTCAAGTTTGAAAACGGAGGAGCCGGCGTATTGATGGCTTCTCAGGTGGCTGCTGGAGAAGAGAACGCCCTCAAGATCAGGGTGTATGGTGAAAAAGGCGGCATCGAATGGGCGCAACACGAGCCCAATACGATGTTGGTCAAATGGCTGGACCAGCCCACACAGATCTACAGGGCTGGTGGTAACTATGCCGACAGGCTGTCCTCTTTTGCTGTCCACAATTCCCGAACCCCGGGAGGACATCCGGAGGGTTATTTGGAGGCCTTTGCCAACATTTACAGGAATTTTTCATTGACCCTGGGCGCTCAGATCGACGGAACAACACCATCGGCTGAAATGCTTGATTTCCCTGGGGTTGAGGATGGTATCCGCGGCATGGCCTTTATTGACAACGTGGTGCTTTCTTCCCAGTCATCAGCCAAGTGGACTCCACATACGGTTTAAATTAAAAAAAGCGAATGAAAACGATAAAAGGCCCCGGTATATTCCTTGCCCAGTTCATGGGAGATGCGGCCCCCTTCAACGACCTGTCAACCATCTGCAAATGGGCGGCTGACCTGGGTTTTGTGGGTGTTCAACTTCCCACCTGGGATCCAAGGTGCATCGATTTGCAGAAAGCCGCCGAAAGCAAGACCTATGCTGATGAAGTGAAAGGAATTGTGGAGGCAGCGGGCTTGCAGATCACAGAATTGTCAACCCATCTTCAGGGTCAGTTGGTGGCGGTTCACCCTGCCTATGACGAACTGTTTGATGGTTTTGCTCCTGAAAACGTACGCGGAAACAGCAAGGCCAGAACAGCCTGGGCGGTAGAGCAGCTCAAGTACGCCGCAAAGGCATCAGCCAATCTTGGTTTGAATGCCCATGCCACTTTCAGTGGTGCCCTGCTATGGCATACCGTCTATCCCTGGCCACAAAGGCCTGCAGGATTGGTGGAAACCGGATTCACCGAATTGGCCAAAAGATGGACGCCCATCCTGGATGTATTTGATGAGAATGGGGTTGACCTCTGTTACGAAATTCATCCGGGAGAAGACTTGCACGATGGCATTTCCTATGAAATGTTCCTCGAAAAAACCAACAACCACAAAAGGGCTTGCTTGCTGTATGATCCAAGCCATTTTGTATTGCAATGTCTTGACTACCTCAGTTATATCGACCACTACCACGAGCGCATCAAAATGTTCCATGTAAAGGATGCAGAATTCAATCCTTCTGGAAAGCAGGGCGTATATGGTGGTTACCAGAATTGGGTGGACCGTGCAGGAAGGTTCCGTTCTTTGGGCGATGGTCAGGTTGATTTTTCTGCTATCTTCAGCAAGCTCACTGCATACGATTACAGCGGTTGGGCCGTTATGGAATGGGAATGCGCCATCAAACATCCTGAGGATGGAGCAAAAGAAGGTGCGGTATTCATCAAAGACAAGATCATCAGGGTAACAGAAAAAGCATTTGATGATTTTGCAGGAACCGGCAGCAACGAGGAGCTGAACAAGAGAATTTTAGGCATTTGACAACAATCATGATAACCAAACAACAACAAACAATGAAGAAGGTACTGTTCACAATGGTGATCGCAGCAGGACTTTATGCCTGTGGCGGTGGAGAAGAAACAACGGAAACAAAGCCGATTAGCAATGCAACAACAGAAGAGACTGCAGCTCCTGCAATGGCAGAGGCCCCGGCAAAAGCGGAAGAGCCCGCAAAAGAAGAGACCAAAGCGGTAGCAAAAAAAGATGGCAAGGCCCTTATTGCAGGCTCTGATTGCCGTACCTGTCACAAGGACGATCAAAAATTGATTGGACCCGCTTACCAAGATGTGGCCAAGAAATATGAGAACAATGCTAAAAATGTAAAAATGCTGGCAGAAAAAGTGCTTCAGGGCGGACAGGGCAATTGGGGTGAAATCCCAATGGCCGGTCATCCCAACCTGAGTGTTGAAGATGCCTCAGCAATGGTAGAGTATATCTTGTCAATGAAAAAATAACAACAATGAAATCCCTTTTAACGATTGCCTGTGCTGCCCTGTTGCTCTCAGCAACAACAATTACTGACGGACCCAAGCCGGAGAACAATGTCAAAAAAGGCTGGAAAAAGCTTTTTGACGGAAAGACCAAGAACGGATGGCATGTTTACAACAACGAAGGAACAGGTGAATCATGGAAGGTGATGGATGGCATTCTTTTTTTTGATGTAGATACAGAAAAGAACCCTAAAGTAAAAAAAGGGGGAGACCTTACAACAGACCTCGAGTATGAAAACTACCACCTCAGTTTGGAGTGGAAGATTTCTGAAGGTGGAAACAGCGGAATCATCTTTGGTGTGAAAGAGGAGCCGCAGTACAAGAAGTCATACAATACAGGAATGGAAATGCAGGTACTGGACAATGAAAAAGCTGCTGATGCAAAAAATCCAAGGCACCGTGCTGGTGATTTGTATGACCTGATCAAGTGCAACAGGGAAACAGCGAAACCAGCCATGGAGTGGAACCACGCAGAAATCATTTATGTTAACAAAGCCTTGACATTGAAACTCAATGGTGAGACTGTTGTGACCACTACAGTGGGGGATGAGCAATTCAACCAACTGGTTGCAGGATCTAAATTCAAGACCTGGCCGGGTTTTGCCAAATACAGCAAAGGAAAGATCTCCTTGCAGGACCATGGCAATCCTGTATGGTTCAGGAACATCAAGATCAAACAACTGTAAAACCGCATCATTCAATTTATCTTAAGCGCCGCATGATTCATGCGGCGTTTTTTATTTCGCCGGATTAATCGTTAAATTTATACTTCATATATACTTTATAACTTGACCATTATGAGAAGAGTCTTATTGCTGTTGTTGTTGAATTGCTGTTTGATTGTTGTCGCCAATGCACAATCCAGGGTGTTGGTATTTTCAAAGACAGCCGGGTTCAGGCATGGGTCCATTGGCGTTGGAAAAACAGCGATCATGCAATTGGGAAAAGAAAATGGATTCGCAGTGGACACCACTGAAAATGCAGAAGCCTTTAAGGAGGATAACCTTAAAAAGTACCAGGCAGTCATCTTCCTGAATTCAACCGGTGATGCATTGAATCCATCGCAGCAGGCGGCCTTTGAAAGGTTCATCCAATCGGGTGGCGGATACATGGGCATTCATGCGGCCAGCGATTGTGAATACAATTGGCCCTGGTATGGAAAACTGGTTGGCGCCTATTTCAAAAGCCATCCCAAACAACAGAATGCAAAACTGATTGTACACGACAGGACCCATATCAGCACATCACACCTTCCTGCGATTTGGGAACGTTTTGATGAATGGTACAATTTCAAAGTGGTACCCGGTAAAGAAGTCAATATTCTCATCAGCATCGATGAAAAATCATACGAAGGCGGTCAGAACGGCGAAAGCCATCCCATGGCATGGTACCACGACTTTGATGGCGGAAGGGCTTACTACACTGAGTTTGGTCATACCAACGAATCCTTTGCAGACCCGCTTTTCCTCAAGCATATCCTGGGTGGCATCAAGTATGCCATCGGCAATAATGTAAAAAAAGACTACAACAAGGCAAAGTCTATGCTTGTCCCAGACGAAGACCGTTTCACCAAGAATGTTTTGGCAGGCGGCGTTTTTGATGAGCCAACCGAAATGGCTATCCTTCCCAATTTTGATATCCTCGTTACACAAAGAAAAGGCGAAGTGATGCTCTATAGCAACGCCACAAAGAAGGTAACGCAGGTGGCCAAATTTGACCTTTATTCCAAGTCTGGCGTGCAGGGTGTCAATGCAGAAGAGGGACTTATTGGCATCACTGCCGATCCTGACTTTGCGAAAAACAACTATATCTACATGTTCTATGCCACCAACGATACTGCAGCCAACCGCTTGTCGCGTTTTGTTTTCAAGGATGGCAAGCTCGATCTTAAAAGCGAAAAAAAGGTATTGGATGTTGCTTCACAAAGAAAGATTTGTTGCCATACAGGCGGCTCACTCACTTTCGGGCCTGACGGAAGCCTGTTCATTTCTACCGGAGACAATACAACTCCTTTCAACCAGCCGAATTCAAAATACATCCTGGATGGTTTTGGCGCCATTGACAACCGGGAAGGATTTGAGCAATATGATGGCAGAAGAGGGTCAAGCAATACCAATGATTTAAGGGGAAAGGTATTGCGCATCAAGGTCAATCCAGATGCATCCTATTCCATTCCTGAAGGAAATCTTTTTCCTCCCGGCACCCCCAAAACAAGGCCAGAGATTTATGCCATGGGTACCAGAAACCCTTACAGGATATCTGTTGACAGGAAAACAGGGTTTTTGTATTGGGGTGATGTTGGTCCTGATGCAGGAAATGATAAGCCAGACGAAAAGGGACCAAGAGGGTATGATGAGTTGAACCAGGCCCGCAAGGCTGGTTATTTTGGGTATCCCCTGTTCATCGGCAACAACTATCCTTACCGCCAGTTCAACTATGAAACAGGCGAAGTGGGTGAATTCTTCGACCCTAAAAAACCCATGAACCTCTCCAAAAACAATACGGGTTTGCAGGAATTGCCTCCGGTAAGCCCTGCCTTCATCTGGTATCCGTATGCGGCCTCAACTGAATTTCCAGAAGTGGGCACTGGAGGAAGAAATGCAATGGCCGGTCCCGTTTATTATTCCGAGTTCTATCCCAAGGCCACAAGGTATCCCGACTATTTCAACGGAAAACTTTTGTTTTACGAATGGATCAGGGGTTGGATGAAAATGGTGAGCATGGATGCTGCAGGCAATTACCAGCAAATGGAGCCTTTCATGGAATCTACTAAGTTCAAAAGCGCCATTGATGTTGAGGTTGGCCCTGATGGCAGGTTCTATGTACTTGAATACGGTTCAGGATGGTTCAGCAAAAACCCAGATGCTGCGATATCAAGAATTGATTACAATGGAGGCAACAGGGCTCCCAAGGCAAAAATCAATGTACCAAAACTTTCAGGCAGCATTCCATTCACCGTCAAGGCGGATGCCATTGGATCAGCTGATGCAGACAATGATGCCCTGAGTTATGTATGGCATTTTGGTTCCGCTGTTCGTCCACCAGCAAACAACCCCAATGCCTCTTTTACTTTCACCAAAGCCGGCGAATATGCCATCTATGTTGAAGTGAAAGATCCAAAAGGAGGTGTTACCAGGAGCGAAGTAGTAAAAGTATATGCAGGAAACGAAGCACCTGAAGTAAGTGTAACATTGGATGGGGGAAACAAATTTTATTTTCCTGGTCAACCAGTACCTTATACCGTCAATGTGAAAGACAAGGAAGATGGTACTACCGATAAAGTAGATAAAAAATCCATTTACGTAAAAGTTGATTACCTGAACGGACCAGACAAGGCACAGGTGGTTGGACACCAGGTGATGACTGCCATCATGGAAGGAAAGAACCTGGCGGCAACCCTTGATTGCAAGGCCTGCCATAAAGAAGCAGAGAAGTCTGTAGGACCAGCCTATAAAATGGTGGCAGAGAAATATGAAGGCGATGCCAAGGCAAGGGCCTACCTCACCAATAAAATCATCAAAGGCGGAAGCGGTGTTTGGGGCGAAGTGGCCATGGCTGCCCATCCAGACCTGAAACAAGAAGAGGCAGGAATGATTGTTGATTGGGTATTGAGCCTGAACAAAAAAGACGCTCCTTCCCTTCCTTCAAAGGGAACCATCACACCATCAGAAAAAGACATGGGCACCGGCAACCTGATGTTGATCACTGCCACCTATACCGACAAGGGTGGCGCAGGCATCAAGCCACTGAGTGCAATGGGTTCTGTTTCACTCAAAAGTGCCTTGGTCAACATGCCAAGCAACAGCGGCAACCTTAGGGTTGAGATCAAGGACTGGAACAAACACCGTGCAGCCTTCCTGAACATCAGCCAGGGCAACAATGGATGGTTGGAGTTTTCCAACATTGATTTGGAAAGCATTGGGACGATTGAATTTGGGTATGGCATTCCTGCACAACTGATCAAGGGCTATCAGATCAGCCTGCACCAGGATTCCCCCAACGGACCCAAGATTGCATCGTTCAAATTGGAAAACCATTCAAGCACCATGTTCAGCACGAAAGAACTTCAGTTGCAAAACGTAGTGCCCGGCGAAAGAAAACTCTACATGAAAATTGAGCGCATGGATGCTAAGGAAACTAACAGGCTGGCCATCATTTCGATGAAGCTGGTTCCTAAAAAATAATGAAAGGATTGATCTGCGCCTGATATTGAAAAAAGCCGGAGTTGAATCAGCTCCGGCTTTTTTTATTGGCGACCATATTGATGGTGATGACAATGGAAATGATCAGCAGTCCACCAAACTCTCTTGATTGCTCAATCCATGGTTTGGTTGCTTTCATGCCCTGGACAAGGCTCTCCGCCTCGTGTTGGTTGAACCAGGCCATTACGCCGTCTCTTGCAAAAAACAATTTCAGCCCAAAGAATAAGCAAAAAATCAGTGTGCCGATATGGGCAAAGGCATCGTATTTGCCTCTTGCGTTAAGAAAACAAACAAGGGCAACATAACCATAAATTGGAATCCACAAATAAGGGTCAGGATCGTTGATTTGCAACAAGGCACAAACAACAAAAAGGCCGCTGAAAATATAATTGAAGGTTTTCATCCTAAAGGTTTTTCAGGAGGGTTGATTGCACATGGGCGATGCTTTTGCGGATGCTGTCTAAGGGTGCACCGGGGCAAACATCCTGCTCAACAAAGAAATGTTTCATGCCAGAAGTTTTGGCATGCTTGAAAATCCTTGCATAATCAATGACCCCACTCCCTACTTCGGTAAAATTCTTGTTGGGTGTATTGTCCATGTCTTTGACATGCCAGAGGGCAACCCTTCCCTTGTATTGTTTAAAAAGTGCAATGGGGTCCTTGCCTGCCTTTGATACCCAGAACAGGTCAAGTTCGAACTTTACCAGGGCTGGATCGGTTTCGTTGGCCAGGATATCGAAAGGAATTTGTCCATCCAGTTCCTGGAATTCAAAATCATGGTTGTGGTAGCAGAGCTGGATGCCTGCTTTTTTACAAACGGCGCCGGCCTTGTTCAGGTCTGCAGCAATTTTTTTATAGTCAGCAATGGAGGTTCTTTCTTCTGGCATCAGGAAGGCAATCGCCATATAGGTTTGGCCAATGGCTTTGGCATCGGCTACTGCTTTTTCCCATCCAAATAAAACGGTTCCAGGGTTTTGCTTGTTGCCGAAATTGCCATAGAGATAATGGCCAGAAGGCGCAACGAGACCGCATTCATCCAATACTTGTTTGTATTCGGGTGCTTCCATCCCAAAGAATTTGCCGTTGTATCCGAAGTTCTCCACTTCACCGAATCCCATGGCAGCAATTTTCTTGAGGGTTCCCCTGGGGTCTTTGGCCATATCATCCCGAACCGTATAGAGTTGGACGCCAATTTTTTTGTCTTTTACACCCCCAAGAGCCAGCGCATCGTTGATAAAAAATGAACCTGCGGCAACCCATGCCATTTGCTGAATAAAACCCCTTCTTGACGTCATGCCTTAAATTTTATGGACACAATTTACAGATTCATTTCTGCATTGTTGCATTGCGTTTAGCCGGATGATCAGTGCTTGCAGTCGTCTGCATGACAATTGTCCGCTTTTCTGCATTGGCGGTAATTGATGTAATGGGCGGATACAATCAAGAGCATGGCGGGGACCAGAAACCACAACTGGTAAGGATGAAAGAGCTGCTTGAGGATCAGCATCAGGATTCCCAGCCCAAAAATGATAAGCGCTTGCTTGTGGTGATGGTGTTTCTTGTATCCATGGGTAAGCGAATAGCTTCCAATGGCAGCCGCCAACAGGATCATGAAAACTTCAAACCATGTATTGTTGATGATGTTGATTCCCAGCACCGGAAGGCTTGTCAATACCAGCGGCAACAGCGCACAATGGATGGCGCAGGCTACCGAAGCAGCAATTCCGAGGGCATCATAGTTGATCTTAATCATGGTGGGGCGACAAAATTAATACTTTTGCAACAAAGTTGCATTCTTAATCGTTGGTATAA
The DNA here is from genome assembly GCA_044373365.1 of Chitinophagaceae bacterium. Classification (GTDB taxonomy): domain Bacteria; phylum Bacteroidota; class Bacteroidia; order Chitinophagales; family Chitinophagaceae; genus Pollutibacter. Next base: position 25,744 of record JBIPNK010000004.1, on the reverse strand, counting down.
TTGGAACGACAAGCGTAATTTTGTTTCAATAATTGATTATGAGTAAAAAGGCGTTAAGCTATCTGGTTTTTTTTGCACTGCTCCTGGGTGGCTTTTATTATGCCATGGTCAAGTACACGGATTTTGAAGAGGTGAAGTTGCCTGTGTTGAATACGGTGCAGCCCTTTGAATTCCTGAGACAAGACAGCGCCATGGCCTCACAGAAAGATATCCGCAACAGGGTATATGTTGCAGAGTATTTTTTCACCACCTGCAAGGGCATTTGTCCGAAGATGAACAAGAACATGAAGGCTATCTACGAGCAATTCAAAACAGACAGCAGTTTTCTGATTGTTTCGCATACGGTGAACCCAGACACGGATTCATTGCCAGTGTTGAGGCATTATGCAGATTCACTGGGCGCCAATGTTTCCAACTGGTGGTTCCTGACGGGAAGCAAAACCAATTTATACAAAACCGCCCGCGAAAGCTATTTGTTGGATGACCCCAAGAACAGCACCAAAAACATTGATGAGCAGTTTCTGCATACACAGTTTTTTACCCTTGTAGACAGACAGGGCCGCGTGCGTGGGGTCTATGATGGCATCAAAAAAGAAGAGGTGGACCAGCTGATGGCAGACATCAAAACCCTGATCAAGGAATAAGGTGAAAAAGCAAGGAGAAGACATACTGAAGAACAGCGCGCTCAGTGTAACGGCCAGCAGAAAGCGAATACTTGACATCTTTCTGGCTGCCGACAATGCACTGGCCCATCAAGACATTGAAACAAAATGTGCTGACCAGTACGACCGCGTTACGATTTACAGAACACTTCAAACATTTCTTGAAAAGGGCATCATCCACAACATCCCCTCCACAGACAACATGGTCAGGTATGCGCTTTGCAACGAAGCCTGCATCACCACAGGGCATCATCATGACAACCACGTGCATTTCAGGTGTGATGCATGTGGTAAAACGGTTTGCCTGGACGACGTCAACATCCCAACCGTAAACTTACCCAGCGGCTATACCATGAAAGAGATCAACATGGTGGTAAACGGCATCTGCAAATCCTGTAAATAAAAAAAGTCCCAATGTAAAAACACCGGGACATTTCGTTAAGGCTCTGATTAGTAGCACCACAAAGATAACTCGCAGTAAATCAGTGCGCTAATTTCGGGGATACCATAAAAGTAGTAGGTATTAAAGTTTTTCCAATTCGTTTTTGACGAAGATCATCAGTTCGCTGATCTTTTCAGGAGAGAAGTCAAAATCAATTCCGGCAGCCGCATACAGCTCAGGAAGTGTTTTGGTTCCGCCCAGGCTCAATCCCTTCATGTAGTTTTCGAGGGCCTTTTCGGGGTTGTCCCTGTATTGCTTCCACATGCCAATGGCACCGAGTTGGGCAATTCCGTATTCAATGTAATAGAAAGGCACCTCAAACAGGTGAAGTTGTCGCTGCCAGTTGTAAGACCTGAAGGCCTCGAGCCCGCTGTAATCGATGGCAGTGGTGGCAAACTCATTCAAGATCCTCAGCCAATTTTCTTTTCTTTCCTCAACGGTATGGCTTGGGTTTTCATAGACCCAGTGCTGGAATTTGTCGATGGTGGCAATCCAGGGGAAGATCGTGATCACCCTTTCAAGTTGGTGGCGCTTGGCCCTTTTCATTTCCTCCTCATTGTCGAAGAAAACATCCCAATGGTCCATGGTGAACAGTTCCATCGACATGCTGGCCACTTCGGCCATTTCTGTTGGGTATTCCTTGAAGCCCGTGAGCTCAAGCCCATGTGCCAGGAATGAATGGATGGCATGACCACCTTCGTGCACCATGGTGGTGAGGTCAGACATCTGTGATGCCGCATTCATGAAAATGAAGGGCGCGCCACTTTCTGCCAATGGCATGTTGTATCCGCCGGGGGCCTTGCCTTTTCTGCTGTCAAGGTCAAGGTGATTGAGTGCATCCATTTTCCTGAGGCAGTCCCCAAAAAAAGGATTCAGTGCATCCAGGCATTTGATGGATTTATCGAGCAGGTCGCGGCCATCGGTAAACGGGCGCAGGGGCTCAATACCGGCGGGCTCTGCTTCTGTATCCCAAGGACGCATGGTGTCCAGGCCCAGTCTTTGTTGTTGTTCTTGGTATATCTGGTTGACCAGGGGGACTACTTCTTTTTTGACGGCTTCGTGGAATTGAAAGCAGGAAGCAGGCGTATAATCGAAACGGCCCATCTCCGCAAATTTGTAATCACGGTAATTGCTGAAGCCAGCGTTGAGGGCAACCTGGTGCCTCAGGGCAATCAGCTTGCTGAACAACTCGTTCAATGGTTCTTTGTCTACCAACCTTCTTTCCGAAATTTTCTTGTACACCGTTTCACGGATGTTCCTGTCTTCGCTTTCAAGGAATTTTCCTGCCTGTTGGAGTGTGTATTCCTGCCCATCATGTTCAATCATCATCTTGCCTGCAATGGTGCCATATTGTTGTTGCAATACAGCTGCTTCAGCCTGCAAGGGGATATTGGCTTCGCGGAAAAGATCAATGCTTTTTCTGACTGAGCGGAGATAGGTGAAATATTTTTCCTGGTCCAGCCCTTTTGTAAAGGGGCATTCAACCAGTTTTTTGTTGAGGATATCCGCATAAGGCTGGATTTTCGGCTGGATCTCCATGAAGAAGAAATTGAAAGCCTCTTCCAGTGTTTTGTTTTCTGTATCACAGGTCATGCGCACCTGCCTCCAGCAAGCATCCTCGCTGATGAATGCCTCCATTTCGCTCATGTCTTTCAGCCACTGTTCCAGGTCCTCGCTTGAGTTGATTTCCCTGTTTTGGAGTTGAATGAAATAGGGTTCAAGCGTTGCCCAGTCTGTCAGGCTGAAATGCTCGGGCAGGAAACTGTGCTTCAGTTTCTGAATATCGGCGCTGTATTGCATGGTGTATGTTTTTGGAAGGATATTAGCCCTCGTTGCCTTCTTCTTCTTCCTCATCCATTTCGGTGAGGACGATTTCGATGTTCTGTTGTTTGATGACACCAAACCAGCGGACCATTTTTTTCATGTCGCTGCTGTACACCCTTTCGAAATCCATGGAAGGGAATACTTTTTCAAAATAGCTTTTTACGGCCTTGTTGTCTTTTTCGGAAGGAAGGGCTTCTGTAGAAGCGTCCATTGCCTTGAAAATATCTGCAAGGTTTACATTTTCGTCTGTGGTATACACCTCAATGGATTCCAGGTGAGAGAACTGGTGTACCCTGCTTGAAACAAATTTGGTTGTATTGTCTTCCAGGGAACGGACGATAGCGCCGTCAGTCTTGCTGGTCACGAGTTCAAAAAGTCCTGAAAATCCTGTTACTGATATGAGTTTGTTGTATTCCATGTCCACGATTTAGTGTTGCAAGTTACGACCATTTTACTGAATATTGTTTTCGGCCAGGATCTTGTTCATTCGCTCCTCAACAGCCTCCAGGGTACTGAATCCCCGGGAGATCATGTAGAGCTTTGCGTCGTCAAGCTGAAGGAATACAGAAGGGAAGCCATTCACCTTCAATTGTTTGATCAGGCTAAAGTCATAATAGGCCTTTTCTTTGTAGGCTTCACTTCCGAGTTTTTGATAAAAGACTTCAGCATCTATATTGTACTTTTCCAGCAAGTGCCGGTAGGCCTCCTTGTCTGTGAGGTCCCTCCCTTCTTCATAAAGGGCATATTGAAGATCTGATGCAAATGCGATGGTTTGATCAGGATAGAGTTCCCTGAAAATGGCCATCGCAATCGCGGCCATTTCTGAGTTGGGATACCAATCGCTCTCGTCAGGATTGAAGATATGCCAGAGGTAATCCTTTCCAAATGTCACCCCGGTTGTCTGTTCCACTGTTTGGTAGGCGCCTTGGATGTATGACGCAATGGTGCCAATGTGTTTCGTGGCTTCAACAGGAATCATTCCACCGGAAATCGTTTCAAAATCGAACTGCTCCCTGTGTTTCAGCCAAAGTTCCTTGATCACCGGGCTAAATCCGTAACACCATCCGCAATAGGCATCGTAACAATAAATGATTTTGGGTTTCATTGGGCTTTCACTTTTGCAAATTGAACATCATAATCCTCTCTCAGGGTTCCCATCCACCGGTCCCAAAACAAAAAATAAAGGCTGTAATTGCCCTTGAAATATTGGTGGTGCTGGTTGTGGCTAACGGACGTATTGATCCATCTTCCTATCCAGGTTTTATGAAAATTCTTGGGGTAAAGTTCCCAGCCCAGGTGTCCGTAAATATTGTAGACAATCATGAAAAAGAAAAAAATCAGTACATGAAATTTATGGATGGGAAGGGTAAAAAGAAAAACAACCAGGATACCGGCCTCAACGAGTGCCTCCAAGGGGTGGAAGGCATAGGCAGCCCAGGGGGATGGATTGGTAGACTTGTGGTGAATCAGGTGAAAGAGTTTGAACAACTGTTTTTGGTGCATCATGCGGTGCATCCAGTAAAAATAGGTGTCGTGCATGAAGAGCATGATGGGGAAGATGGCGCCAAAATAGAGCCAGCCATAATCATCAATCCTCTGGTATAGCGTGGTATACTTTGAGATTGCCGGATTGTAAATAAAAAACACCGGCACGAAGCCGAATATGGACAAGGTCAGGATTGAATATCCTATTTCTCTGAGATAGTCTGCAGTTTTTGGATACCGCTGCTGAATCTTTTTATGTGCAAGGACGTTTTTTAACAGGACATAGAACAGTAAAAAGGCCAGTCCGGCTAAAATAAAATAGCGGCCTCCAATGATGGTCAAGGTCCTAAAATAATTTTCTGTGTTCATGATTGCTAGTTACAAATGTACGGCGGATTCGTTCAATCAAGCCGGATGGCATCCAGGTTGAAAAACGCAGGATATTTTCCTGTCTTGTCTGCATAAAAAGCCCTGAATTTGGCCATATCATCAGCCTTGTTGCCGGTCAGGTAGATGGGTGGGCCAAAACCGCCTTCTTTTCGCTTGAAATCAAGATAACCCGGCAATACCGGAACCTGCGCACCCAGGGCTGCATGGTAAAAACCGGTTCTCCATTTTTCAACCCTTTTCCTTGTACCCTCGGCTGCGAAGGTGATGAACAATTCATCTGCCTCCTTGAACCGGGCAATGACATCCTCGGTGAGGTTGTGTTTTTTGCTCCTGTCTACTGGGATGGCCCCGGTATTTTTCAGCACGATGCTCAGTGGGAAAAAATTGAGCTCTTTCTTGATCAGGTACCGGACCTTCAGTTTGCATAACCTGAAAATGGCCATTGCATATATGAAATCCCAGTTGGAGGTATGCGGGGCAGCAATCACAACGGCTTTTTTGATTTCCGGAGGAACGGTGCCCACGATTTTCCAGCCGCGGAGTTTGAAAACCAGGATGAAAAAACGATTGATCATGCTGCTGTTTTGCGTCTTTGTGATAAACCTTGATTAATGTGCTGCCAGCCAATTGTCCCCAATCCCAGCCTCTGCTATCACTGGAACATTGTTTGGAAGGGGCAGGGCCGATTCCATGTTCTCGAGGATACAGGCTTTCAGGGCCTCTGCTTCAGACCTCAACGCATCAAAAATCAATTCATCATGCACCTGAAGGATCATCTTGCTTTTGAATCCTTCTTTTTTGATGGCATGGTGTACCTTGATCATCGCCAGTTTGATCATGTCTGCAGCAGTTCCCTGTATGGGCGAGTTGATGGCATTGCGTTCCGCAAATCCACGCACGGTAAAGTTCGAAGAGTTGATGTCGCGGAGCCAGCGCTTCCTTCCCATCAGGGTTTCCACATAGCCGTTGTCTTTTGCAAACTGGATGGTTGATTCCATGTATTGGCTAATCCCCGGAAATTCTTTCTTGTAATTGTCGATGATGGTTTTGGCCTCGGTTCGGCTGATGCCAAGGTTTTCGGCCAGCCCGAATGCGCCCTGTCCGTAGATGATGCCGAAGTTCACGCTTTTGGCCTTGTACCGCATTTCCTTGGTTACCTCTTCTTCGTTGATGCCGTATACTTTTGCTGCAGTGGCGGTATGGATGTCTTTTCCCGAGCGAAATGCTTCGCACATGTTGTGGTCTCCACTGATGGCGGCCACAATCCGCAGTTCAATTTGCGAATAGTCGGCAGACACCAGCACATGGTCTTTGTCTCGGGCGGTGAATGCTTTTCTGATCTCCTTGCCCCTGTCGCTGCGGACAGGAATGTTCTGGAGGTTGGGGTTGTTGCTGGCCAGCCTGCCCGTTACCGCCACGGCCTGCCCATAGGTGGTGTGCACCCTTCCGGTATTGGGGTTGATCAGTTGCGGCAGGGCATCCACGTAGGTGGACCTCAATTTGGTGAGTTCCCTGAACGCAAGGATATCGTCCACAATCGGAAACTGGTTGGCCAGTTTTTGCAGCACATCTTCACCGGTTTGGTATTGTCCGGTTTTGGTTTTTTTCGCTTTGGGATCCAGCATCAGTTTCTCAAACAATACTTCACCCAACTGCTTGGGGGAAGCAAGGTTGAAGCGGACGCCAGCGGTGGCATAAACAGACTCTTCCGCAATCTTGGCTTCTTTTTCCAGGGTTTTTGAATATTCATTCAGAAAATCAACATCCACCCTGACACCCTCGTATTCCATGTCTGTAAGCACTTTTACCAGCGGATTCTCCACTTCGTAAAAAACTTTTTCGACAGCTTTTTCCTTGAGCTGGGGCTCAAAAATATTTTTCAATTGCAGGGTGATGTCTGCGTCTTCACTGGCGTACTCCTTTATTTTTTCAACCTCCACATCCCGCATGCTTCCCTGGCCCTTCCCTTTTTTCCCGATCAATTCTTCAATGTGGACGGGTTCATAGCCAAGGTATTTTGCGCTGAGCAGGTCCATGCTTCTTTTCCCTTCGGGATCGATCACATAATGCGCCAGCATGGTATCAAAAATATCTCCCTTCAGCGCGATACCATGGTTCTTGAGGATCAGGAGATCGTACTTGATGTTTTGGCCAATCCAAACCTTGGAAGGATCGTCAAAAAGGCGGTTGAATTGCAGGAGGAAGGACTTGGTTTTGTCTCTGGTATCGGGGCAGGGAACATAACAACCCGTGCCCGGTTTGATGGAAAAACTGATGCCCACAATATCGGCCTGGTTGGCATCCAGCCCGGTGGTTTCGGTATCAAAGCAGATCTGTTTTTCATTTTCGAGCGAAGCAATCAGGGCTTCAATTGTTGAGGGGCTGTCAACAAGGTCATAGCTGTGGGGCGTATTGTTGATGTTCTTGTCTGCAGACAGGGCTGTATTGCTTTCTTCTGCCGCTGCAACAGTATTGTTGGTGCTGGAAACCGTGGTGCCGCCACCTCCAAATAAATCTCCCTGCACGGTTATTCCTTTTTCAACCGGTCCTGCAACAGGAATGTCTTCACCCAGGATTCTTTTTCCGATGGTGCGGAACTCCAACTCACTGAAGATGTCCAAAAGCGCTTCCTTGTTGGGTTCGGTAACCTTGAAGTTTTCTTCATGGAACTCAACGGGAACCGTGGTGATGATGGTGGCCAGTTTTTTGCTCATGATGGCCAGGTCCTTTCCCTGCCTCACTTTCTCGGCCAGTGCCCCCTTGAGTTGGTCTGCATTTTCGAGTACGTTTTCAACCGTGCCATATTCCGCCAACAGTTTGGCGGCAGTCTTTTCACCAACGCCCGGGATGCCCGGAATATTGTCTACCGCATCGCCCATCATGGCCAGGATATCAATCACCTGCGAAACGTCCTTGATGTTCCATTTTTCACAGACCTCTTTGGGGCCAATGATTTCAAAATCTCCACCCTGGTAGGGCGGCTTGAATATCTTGATGTTGTCAGAAACCAGTTGGCCATAATCCTTGTCTGGCGTAACCATGTACACTTGGTAGCCTGCTTTTTCTGCCTGTTTGGCCAGTGTGCCAATCACATCATCGGCCTCAAAACCATCGGTCTCCAGAATAGGAATGTTAAGGCCTTCGATGATTTTTTTGATATCGGGGATCGAGGCGAGCAAGTCTTCCGGAGCCTCTTGCCTGTTTGCCTTGTATTCGGCATAATCAGTATGTCTTTCAGTTGGGGCGGCGGTATCAAAACATACGGCCAGGTGGGTGGGCTTTTGCTTGTTGAGCAGGTCAATCAATGCGTTGGTGAAACCAAATTGAGCATTGGTGTTTTTTCCTTTGCTGGTGATGCGCGGGCTTCTGATCAATGCATAGTAGGCTCGAAAGATCAGGGCAAATGCATCGAGAAGGAACAGCTTTTTTTCCATGGCCCAAAGTTACTCTTTTCGGCACCAGTTTCACTACCCAGTGTTCTGGATGCGTCAGCATTTCATCTCGATAAAATGAGGCAGCATTTTTCTCCAGGTAGGCCAGTCGTGGTGGATGTCTGCAGCCCAAACCTCGAGGTCATGCGGAATGGATTTGCTGTGCAATACATTGGAAAATCTTCTGTTGGCCTCAGGATCTTCGTGGTTGCCGCTTCCTGTGGCCATGATGATTTTTCCGCGCCTGATCTGTTCAAGCGTATTGTGATCAGTGAGGTTGGGCAAATAATGCATCGGAGAATTGAAATAGACCTGGTCGTCATAAAACCCGTCTGTGTATTCCATCAGGTCGTAGACTCCGCTCATCGCAATGACGCCATTGATCAGGTCGGGTCTTTTAAGAAACAGGTTCATCGAATGAAATGCCCCAAATGAGGCACCGCAGGTGATGATCGGTGTGTCTTGGGATGTCATGGTTTTGATGAAAGGAACTACCTCATTGAAAATATATTCATTGAACTGGTTCTGGCGGATGGCCTTGTGCGCGCCTTCCATCTGTTTGTTCATCCAGCTTTCGGTATTGATGCTGTTGACAGAAAAAATTTTCAGCTTTCCGTTGTCAATAAAGGGTTTCAGCGCATTGATGAGTTCAAACCTTTCGTATTCGAGGTAGTCTGCCGCGGCAGTGGGAACCATCAACAAGGCAAATCCATAATGGCCATATACAGCAATGGGCATCTCTTTGTTGAGTGCAGGGCTGTACCATTGGTGGATTTCCCTGACCATTTTATTTGACCACTTTCAGGATGCCCCGCATCACAGAGGCATGTCCGGGATAAGAGCAAATGAAGGGATATTCACCAGGAGTGGTTGGCGCAAAGAAATAAATGTTTTCGATTTCATCCGGCGGCAACAACTTGGTATGGAACAAGACCTTCGGGCTGTTGGGAACATAGTTCATTTCAGAACCTTTCAGTCCGAGTTGCAAGGCAAGGTTTCCCACTTCGTCTGCAGCACCCGGTGCTACCACCACCACGTTGTGTGTCATGTCGTCGTTGTTGCTGAAAATCAACCTTACCTTGGCGCCCGCTTTCACCTCAAAACGGGCCACATCAAATTTCAGCCCTGGCTTGGTACCGAGCTTGAGCACAACATCCGGCTGGCTCCAATCGCCAGGCATGGTCAATTTGCGCTTGGCCGATACGGTATTGACAGGTGCTTTTGTTTCGGGCATCATTTTCATGTCATGCTTCATGTCCATCATCTTCACCTTTTGTTCTTCGGTCAGGACTGTTGCACTACCCTCGGGAATATTGTTCATGGTATAGTAGGCAAAATCATGCAAGAGTGCTTTGCCATTGGATGATGTCAGGTTTTGAACCTTGATTTCGTGTATATGGCCTTCAATAAGGCTGTCCATGACCAGCTTTACTTTTTTTCCATCAGCAGATGGAATGATGCCTTTGATCTTTCTGATTTGGTTTTGAATGATGGGGCTTCCGTAAATATGGTGGTATTTGTAGGTGAAACTGTTGACGGAATAGTTCATTGCATTTTTCAGTTTCGATGCATCAACAGGAAGGGTGAATTCAATTTCAAATCCGTCAGGAAGGGCATGGATGTCTTTCATTTCGAAAGGCGTTTCACCATTCCAGACCAAACGCTGCAATGCATATTCTGCCTTGCCGGTGCTGGCCCATCCCCTGCTGGTCATGCCTGCAAACATGGAGCCATCAAGCCCCCAGCGCAGGCGCAGGAGTCCGGAGGCAAATCCCTCATAAAATGGGTAACAAGCGCCCTGGTATTTTCCTTTTACTTTTTCCAATGTCATGCGCATGATCTTGGAATGGCCCTGGTCTGCAACATAGTAATGACCGGCAAATGGTCCGAATGCGCCAGCCATTTCATCTTCCAGGATGTCTGAAGTGGAGATGCCCATCAGCGTATGGGGGAACCATACGGCGGGAAGTTTTAGTTCTTTGATTGTTTTGGCCGCCTCATGCATGGGTTGACCATTGTCTACAACCTTGAGGTCATCCTTGGTAAGCTTGAGCGGAGATTCCGGCTCTTTGGTCCAGTTCAGTCCACCTGCATTTCCTGCAAAATCGCCTTTCTCAAGGTGGGTAACCCTGCCGCTTCCTACCCAGTCTCCTTGGTTCTCAGCATAGAAAACATCGCCATTGCTGTTGATGTTGAATCCGGCCGGTGAACGAAGTCCTGTCGCAATCGGTTCCGTGGTTCCATTGGGTTTTATTTTCAACAACCATCCATGCCATTTCCCCAGTCCATCACCATAACCAACCCAGGCAACATTGAGGGTAACATACATGTCGCCACTTTTGTCAAATACAGGACCATAGGCATATTCATGGTAGTTCCCGCTCAGTTGAAAAATGCTGATGGGTGTAAAACTGTCGGCTTTGCCATCGCCATCCTTGTCTTCAATTTTGGTCAATTCTCCCCGTTGTGTGCAATAGAATGCGCCATCCCTGTAGGCCAATCCCAACACCTCATGAAGGCCTGAAGCGAATTTGGAAAAATAAGGCTGTCCGGTTCCGTATGCATTCTCGATGATCCAGATTTCGCCCCTTCTTGTAGAGGCGGCAATCCTTCCATCGGGCATTACAGCCACGCCGCCCACTTCCAGTTTGATATCCTGAGGGATGGCGATGGTTTTGAGGGAATAGAAATCCTTTTCGGTTTGTACTGCATTGGTTTGCCCGTTGGAAACAATGGCAAGGCTAAGCGAAAGTAATGCTAGGGAAATTGATTGAATGATGCGCATGGAAAGCAGGAATTTTGTTGACTTAAAGATAGTCAAATTCCCGCTTCCTTGTGCGTATCTTGAAATGTTATCGTGGAGCTTGAGACTGCTTCATGTCTTCGATGAATTCATCAAGCTTTTCCCTTGAAATACCTGGCATACAGATCACATGTGCAATATCATTGTCTGTAGCAAGCTGCCATTTTTTGCAAATTTCATTGGAAGGCTTTGGCATTACAACGGTCAAGGCATTCGGGTTGCTCCATGCCTTGACGCCAATGGCATTGAGGTGCACCCTGAGGTGTGCAGCATTTTCCAAACTGGTCATGGTTCTGTCCAACATGCCCTCTCTTCCCCATTTTTTAATGGCATACCATACGATCAATGCATTCATGCCGCTGCGCGATCCGGTGATGGTGGTATCCAGCGAACCGATATAGTTGATGGATCGGCCAATCCTGTCTTTGTAGGATTTCTTCACCAGCACAATACCATTGGTGATGGGCGATCCGAAGAACTTGTGTCCACTGATGGCAATGCTGTCTGCACCATGAGCGAAATCGAAATCACTTGCTCCCAGTAAGGGAAGATAAGATCCTGCAAGTGCGGCATCGCAATGGATGTAGGAGCTTTTGATGGCAAATTTGTTCAGCGTTTCCTTGATGGTGGGAACGCTGTCTTTGGCCTCTGTCATGGTGGTGCCAATGTTGGCCATGATGATGACAGATTGCTGGCGGTTCAGCTGTATCATTTGGGCAAGGTCTTCATAGTCCATCTCTCCATTGGGCTGGGAGCGGATTACAATGCTTTTCATGTTCAAGAGGTGAAGGTTCTTCTGAACACTGTAGTGCGTAGCCTCACTGTAATATACGATACCGTTTGGATAGAGTTCCCTGGCAAGATAGAGGGCATAAAGGTTCCCCTCTGAGCCGCCATTGGTTACATAACCCCAGTGGTTGTTGGCAGGTGCATTGAAAAAATCAGCATAGAAAGCAACCACTTCGCGTTCAAATGATTTGCATTGCATGTCATTGGATTCCACAAAGGGATCTCCAACATTGTTGATGCTGTATTGCATCAAAGGATAGAGCTCGGTATAGTCGTAGTCGGTGGCTACAGGGTAGCCGATATAGGTTTTAGACCTTTCACTGATTTTTTGGTGAAATTGTTCAAGACTTTCCATTGTAGAAATGGGTTTGATGAGAAATTGAGGTAAGAAAACAGGAAATTATTCCTGTGAAAAAATCAATTTCTTACAGCATCTTCCGCAAGCGACTGCATCAGACATGCATAGGTGTCACTTTTGTCATTGAACAATTTGAAGGGAAAATCGGGTCTCATCTGTTGCAAAAATACCAACAAATGCCAGATTTCCTACCAAATCAATTGATATTCTATTGTTTCGCTCGCCGGAAGCAAAAGCACCTGCTGACCAAGAAAGCCTTCAATCTTGGGATACTGCCCTGCTGCAAGCTGCACAAAATAGGCCTGGTTGCCGATGCTGTACAAACCTTTTCCCAAAGGCGTAATGCTACTGCCTTGGGCAATCCGGATCATGGTTTTTTCTTTTCCTTCACCAGAAACAGTGATGCTGCGTTTCAAGCCTTTTCCTTCAGGCTGAATGCGGTCCTTGATGCTGAGGGCTTTGTATGTGTAAGCAAAGGTTGGCAACCCTGCCTTAAGGGTATATCCCTTGTATTGGTAATCGGCGATGGAGTCTTTGGTGAGGGGCTTTTCATAGATCGGGCAGTTTCCTGCGAGCACAATGGGAGCGCCCAATGGTGTTGCCGTTTGCGGTTCTCCTCTTTCGTGCCACATGTCTGTGGTATTGAGGAAATCACCTTTCCAGGCCTGAAGGATTCCTCCCTGCATGAGATCATAGGAATAATGCACCTGTGAAGGATCTCCAATTGAAACCACATGGGTCAGTTTTTTATTGTTGTGGTTCATGAAAGAGCGAATCATTTCGGGTCCGCTTTCTGCTTTTACTGCAATCAATGGTGCGGGTGAGCGGTCTGGAATAGAGCCTGCAGCATGGAGGGCAATTGATTTGCTGTTGGCTTTTTCAATGTACAAGGAAAGCCCTGGTCTTGCCCAATCCAAGTCCTTGTTGATCCAGAATTTGAATGCATGTTCGCCAGCCTTCAGTTCTGTTGTTCCCGAAACAGGAGTTCCGTTCAAAAACAAGTCCTTTGCCTCGAGTACTTTTTTCCCATCAATTTCAAGGCTTCCTGTGCCGGAAAAAAGTGAGGTGAACGTATAGCTATCAGCGGTTGGGATGTTCAACTTTCCCTCAAACACCAACAGAAATTTATCTCTTGCTGGTGCAACCCTTGAATCAATAACACTGGCCTTCCCTTGAAGGGTTGGTTTTGTGGTTTTGGCTTCTGCCAAACTGGTGGCGGTCTTTTCAAAGTACTGGTAGCTGATATTGCGCAGATCCACTTTCAGGTCATCTTGTGGAAGGTACTTCAGGTTTTTTATGGCGAAGGTTCCATGGTCACCTTGAATCATCAATGGACCATAGGGCTTTTCATCTGAAAAGCTTGCCGATATGGTAGGTCCGTCTACATTGATGTTCTCATGCAGGGTGATGCCATTCAGTTTCACATAAATGAATTTGGCACTTGCCGTTTTGTTTCCGTTGGCATCAAACCTTGGTGCCTGGAAAGAGATGTCCATGTGTTGCCAAAGGCCTGGAGCCAATGCAGCATTTTTCATGGGAGCCTTTCCGCTCATTCCTTTTTTAATGGTCTGGTAAAGACCCCCAACATCACTGCTCCTGGGGGTTTTCACACCCCAGCTATCAAACAGCTGCACTTCATACCTGGATTGAAAATAGATACCAGAATTGGAACCCTTGGCCATCATGAAATCGAATTCAAGCAACATGTCGCCATGTTCCATCTTGGTTACCAGGTTGTGGACCGGCTTGTTTTGAATGGAACGGCTGAAATCGTTGTGCAGGATGCCCAATCCTTTTGCTGTGTTCAGCGCAGTATCATTGTAGCTCGCCTCAACATCACCAATGAGTTTCCAGTTGGCAGTGGGCGTTTGAAAAGATTCGAGGTTGTTCAATGAAATTTCTTTCAGGCTTGGCTTTATGCGCTGTGCTTGAGAAAAAGCAGCAATGAGCATTGACACAGCAAGGGAAAAGATGATTCTGTAACGCATGACAATAAGTTGTTGAATGGTGAATTTAATCAATTCAATCAGAATAAACGCATTTTATGCCGTATGAAAACAGATTAGGGACAGCCTTTTTTATGACAATGCTTTCATCTCCTCCATCCTTTTTTTGGATTCAAACATCAGGTCCCTCAGGCGTGCAGCCTCCATGAAATCAAGGTCTTTGGCTGCTTTTTCCATGGTCTTTTTGAGTTTGGTGATGTGTTTCTCCATCTGGGGGATGGTAACATAGTCGTTCTGATCTTCTGCCGCCCTCGCGCTCAATTGATCTTCTGCCAATGCAGCAAGGTTGTTTTTCTCATCAAAACCTTTGATGTCCAAGACAGCTGTTTGTGCAAAAACCTCTTCCTTGCTTTTGTTCACCGTTGTTGGGGTGATGTTGTGCAGGGTATTGTAGGCAACCTGCTTCGCCCTTCTTCTTTCGGTTTCATCCATGGTTTTTTGCATGCTGCCTGTTATCTTGTCTGCATAGAAAATAACCCTGCCGTCAACATTTCTTGCCGCCCTTCCTGCGGTCTGTGTCAATGATTTTTCATTTCTCAAAAAACCTTCTTTGTCTGCGTCAAGAATGGCCACCAGCGATACTTCCGGAAGGTCAAGTCCCTCTCTCAAGAGATTGACACCAACCAGCACGTCAATCACACCCAGCCGCAATTGTCGCAATATTTCAACCCTTTCCAAGGTATCCACCTCACTGTGAATGTATTTTGATTTGATGTGGATGCGCTGCAGGTATTTGTCCATTTCCTCTGCCATCCTTTTGGTCAGCGTAGTCACCAGCACCCGGTCTCCCTTTTTAACTGTCCTGTCGATTTCATCCAGCAGGTCATCAACCTGGTTGATGCTCGGTCGCACTTCTATTGGTGGATCAAGCAAGCCTGTAGGACGCACAACCTGCTCCACTACCACCCCTTCCGTTTTGTTCAATTCATAATCGCTGGGGGTGGCAGAAACAAAAACCACCTGGTTGAGCATGTTCTCAAACTCATTGAAGTTGAGGGGCCTGTTGTCCAGGGCTGCAGGGAGGCGAAACCCATAATCGACCAGTACCATTTTACGGCTCCTGTCGCCACCATACATGCCACTGACCTGTGGAATGGTTTGATGGCTTTCGTCGATCATGCAGATAAAGTCTTTGGGAAAATAATCGAGCAAACAGAAGGGCCTAGCCCCTGGGGTTCGCCTGTCAAAAAACCTTGAATAGTTCTCAATACCATTGCAATAACCCAATTCCTTGATCATCTCAATGTCATAGTTCACCCTTTCGCTGATGCGCTGTGCTTCAATAAACTTGCCTGAGTCTTTGAAGTATTGCACCTGTTGCCCCAGCTCATCGATGATTTCAGAGATCACCTGGTTGATGATTTCTTTAGGAGCCAGGTAAAGGTTGGCCGGAAAAATAGCAGCGGTATCAACAGACCCAATGCGTTTGCCTGTCTCTATTTCAAGTGTATCAATTGACTCAATTTCATCCCCAAAAAAACTGATCCGGTAGCCAAAATCAACATAAGGAAGGTTGATGTCGATGGTATCGCCTTTGACCCTGAAACTGCCCCGCTTGAAATCGATTTGTGTGCGGTGGTAGAGAGAATTGACCAGTGCATGCAGGAATCCTTGTCTGCTGATGATCTGACCCTTGTGGATGCGCACAATCCCATTTTCAAATTCAGTGGGGTTGCCCATACCATAAATACAGCTTACCGAAGCAACAACAATGATATCCCTTCTTCCACTCAGCAGTTCTGAAGTGGCCTGCAGCCTCAGTTTGTCGAGCTCTTCATTGATGGCCAGGTCTTTCTCAATATAGGTATTGCTAACAGGCAGGTAGGCCTCGGGTTGGTAATAATCGTAATAGGAAACAAAATAACCAACGGCATTCTCTGGAAAGAATTGTTTGAACTCTCCATAGAGCTGCGCTACCAGTGTTTTGTTGTGTGTCAGGACCAGGGTGGGTTTCTGCACCTGCTGGATGACATTGGCCATCGTGAAGGTCTTTCCCGATCCGGTTACCCCCAACAGTGTTTGGTACTGCTCTCCTTCTTGTATGCCTTCCACCAACTGCCTGATGGCATTGGGTTGGTCACCAGCTGGTGAATAGGGAGAATGCAGCTTGAATTGCATCCTGCAAAATTAACCCAATTTATCATCTGAATTTTTCGGGATGCATATTATCGTAATCTGTTTTTTCCTGAAAGAATTTTCCCAACGCCAACAGCTCTTCTTCCCTGAAAAGATTGGCAAGGAAACTGATGCTGTTGGGAACGCCTTGTTTTGAAAGGCCGATAGGCATGCAGAGCGCCGGATGACCGGTCAGGTTGGTGATGGCCAATTGTTTTCCGCCAAAGCTTGGAGTGATGATCACATCGAATGGTTGCATGGCCTCATTGACGCGTTGCATCAGGGTGCTGCGGTGCCTGTTCGCATTGATGTATTCGACGGCAGGAATGGTCCTGGCTGCCCGAAAATAATTGGGCCAGTCAAAACGGGTTTGCCTTGTCATCTGGTCGTCCAAGCCTGTTCTGGTGAAGGCATCGAACGCGGCAGCAGATTCAGCGCCGATGACTTGGCCTATGATATCAAACGCATAGACTTCGGTATCTGGAAAATACATGGGTTCTATTTCAAGCCCCTGGGCCTTCAGTGTTTTGAGCACAGACCATTCCTGTGCGGAAGAGTCCAGTTTATCAAAATGATTTTTTGCATAACCAATGCGCAAGGTTTTTACATCAGTTTTGCTGTTGTAATTGAAAGCAGCAGTTACAGCACTTGCATCTTTGTTGTCTGTTCCATGGATATAGGCAAAAACAGTTGCTGCATCCTCAGCAGACCTGCAGATGGGCCCCACTTTGTCGAGGCTCCAACTTAGCGTCATGGCACCACTTCTGCTGATGCTGCCAAAGGTTGGTCTTAGCCCTGTTGCCCCACAAGTATGGCTTGGAGAGATGATGGATCCATGTGTTTCTGTACCAATGGCAAACGGCACCAATCCGGCAACAGTGGCTGAACTAGACCCTGCAGAGGAGCCACTGGAGCCTCTTTCAAGGTTCCATGGATTTTTTGTTCTGCCGCCAAACCAATAGTCTCCCATGGCCAAAGCGCCCAGTGTAAATTTTGCTACCAGTATTGCACCTGCATCTTTCAGCCTTGTATATACATAAGCATCTTCATCAATGGTTTGATTTTTATAGGGTGCTGCGCCCCAGGTTGTTTTTGTCCCTTTTACTGCAAACAAATCTTTTAGCCCGTATGGAATACCATGCAGTGGCCCACGGTCCATTCCTTTGTTCAATTCTTCATCGGCCTTCATTGCCTGCTCCATGGCTATTTGTTCTGTGAGGCTCACGGTACATTGCAATGTGTCTCCAAATTGTTTCAACCGGTTGATGAAAAAACTTGTCAATTCAACAGCAGTGATTGATTTGTTTCGCAGCAAAGAACCAAGGGCATGGATGGAGTAAAATGCCAGCTCATTCCTGTTGGTAGGGAGTTTGATTTTTTTATCATACTTCCATTTCAGTTTTTCTTGTTTGACATTTTCTGCTGTCAGGCGCTGCGCCATGCTCATGGCGATGCTGTTGTCCAGCGGCAGCGCATGCATTTTTTTATAGTCAGCAATGTTGTCCCTCAGGTCTGGCAACATCATCTCTACCTCCTTATCTGAATATTTCAGGTCAAGTAAATTGGCGGCCCTGTGCACATCAGCAGGCTTGATGCTGTCTTGGGCAAGGCAAAAATTTCCCATGAAAAGGGTCATTGCAAGAAATAGTCTCATCATGCTAAAGGCTTTGGGTCTTAACAAGGTGTCCAATAAAAAAGTTCTTTGCTGCTGCTCATTGAGCAGCTTATCTCATTTCCCTTTTGATGTAGGTAGAATAATCAGGAATGGTGCAGGAATAGGCTTCGTGCATCAAGGGTGAGGTAAGCAGGAAGTCTGCTGTAGCACGGTCACAGGCAAATGGGATGTTCCAGGTTACTGCCAGCCGTAGCAATGCCTTGATGTCTGGGTCATGGGGTTGCGCTTCCATGGGATCCCAAAAAAAGATCAATACGTCCACCTGTCCTTCAGCAATCAACGCCCCAATTTGTTGGTCGCCACCGAGTGGTCCACTGAGCAGTTTTTTGACAGACCTGTCCAGGGCTTCTTCAATCAATCGACCGGTAGTTCCCGTTCCAAGGAGTTCATGCCTCGAAAGTGCTGTTTTGTTGTACACGGCCCAATCAATCAGTTCCTTTTTTTTGTTATCGTGGGCTACGAGTGCAATGCGCTTTCTTGCACCCAGGATTCGCTTTTGTTCCATGATATTGTTTATCAGGGTGAAAGTAAATAAAAAACCGCATCCTTGCGGGATGCGGCCTCTAAACAAAAAGCACCAACTGCAATTATGATGCCTGAGCTTCTTTGATTTTTTCCCTGATTTTTATTTCAATTTCATTGGCCATTTCAGGATTGTCGATCAGGAGTTGTTTTACCCCATCACGGCCTTGCCCTAACTTATCGCCATTGTAGCTGTACCAGCTACCGCTTTTGTTGACGATGCCGAGTTCTACGCCCATGTCCAGGATCTCACCGGTTTTGGAAATACCTTCTCCGTAGATGATGTCAAACTCTGCAGAGCGGAAAGGCGGAGCAACCTTGTTCTTGACCACCTTCACTTTTACACGGTTACCAATGGCTTCATCACCGTCTTTGATCTGGGCAGCCCTGCGGATGTCGAGACGCACAGATGCATAGAACTTGAGGGCATTACCACCCGTTGTAGTTTCAGGGTTTCCAAACATGACCCCGATTTTTTCACGGAGCTGGTTGATGAAAATACAGATGGTATTGGTTTTGCTGATGGTGGCGGTCAGTTTTCTGAGGGCCTGGCTCATCAAACGGGCATGCAATCCCATCTTGCTGTCACCCATTTCACCTTCCAGTTCGCTTTTGGGAACAAGTGCAGCCACGGAGTCAATCACTACCACATCCAATGCTCCGGAAAGGATCAGCCTGTCGGCAATTTCCAACGCCTGTTCACCATAATCGGGTTGGGAAATCAGCAGGTTGTCAACATCTACACCCAGTTTTTTAGCATAAGCACTGTCAAAGGCATGTTCTGCGTCGATGAAGGCACACATTCCGCCTTTTTTCTGTGCTTCTGCAATCACATGGGTGGCAATGGTGGTCTTTCCCGAACTCTCCGGGCCATAGATTTCTATCACCCTTCCTTTTGGCAGTCCGCCAATCCCCAGTGCACTGTCGAGACCAATTGACCCTGTTGAAATTGCTTCTAATTGCGCCTCCCCTTTTTCATTCATCATCATCACACTTCCCTTTCCATAATCCTTCTCGATCTTGTCCAGCGTGAGTTTCAGCGCTTTTAACTTTTCTGAATTTGACATAGCTTTAAAATTTTGAGAAAGTAAAGATAGGGTGATTTGAAATGACAAACTAATTTTTTTAGCATTTTTTCCACTAAAAATATTAGTGTTTTTCTCTTTTTGGCCGGTGTTTTCAACAAAAAACCCTGCTATTTAGACAAACAGCAGGGTGTACATGAGAAAACAAACAAGAAAGTCCGGCAAGCGACCGGTGACAAAAATCATTATAAATATAATCATAATAAATTGATATGAAGTCAAAATTATTTACACATGAGATGGTTAGTTTTGACCATAAAATCAATCCACATGAGGAAATTCATCGGCTTCATAATGTGCACAATGGCTCTTGCACAGGCAATCTTTGCACAGGTTCCCGAACCGGTGAGGCTTCCCAATGGTTGGTCGCTTTCTCCTTACGGCAGAAATTTCCCCCTCGGAGACCTGCCCCTGAACATTGCGCTCTCGGCTTCTGGAAAGAAAATGGCCGTTACCAACAACGGGCAGAGCCTTCACTCCATTCAGTTGATTGATCCTGCATCAGAGCAGGTGCTGCATACACTGGTTGTTCCCAAGGCCTGGTATGGATTGGCCTTTACCGAAGATGAAAAGTTCCTCTATGTTTCCGGCGGACACGACAACCGTATCAATAAATATGATGTTACTGCAAATAAACTGGTGCTGACAGACAGCATCTTGCTGGGCAAACCCTGGCCCAATCGTGTTGGCCCTTCCGGCATTGCTGTTGATTCTCGCAATAAGAAGCTGTTTGTTGCCACAAGAGAAGACAGCTCTATCTATACCATCGACCTGGTTTCTAATAAGGTCATCCGTAAAATGTCCATTGGTGCGGAAGGATATGGTTGCCTGTTGTCTAAGGACAGGAAGTCTGTCTATGTTTCTGTTTGGGGTGGAGACCGACTCTTGAAAATAGATGCAGTTACCGGTCAAATCACCGCATCAACCATTGTTGGTGATAACCCCAATGAGATCATCCTGTCAAAAAAAGGCGACAGGATCTTTGTTGCCAATGCCAATGACAACTCCGTTTCGGTGATCAGCACTGCAACCATGAAAGTGACTGAAACACTGAACGCTGCCCTTTATCCGGATGCACCAAGTGGTTCGGCTTCCAATGGCCTGGCCTTGTCTGCGGATGAAAAGCGCCTTTACATCGCCAATGCAGACAACAATTGCCTGGCCGTTTTTGATGTGGAACATGCTGGCGAGAGCCGCGCCATGGGCTTTATCCCTGTTGGCTGGTATCCCACCAATGTGCGCATTGTTGGCAAGAAGGTTTTTGTGAGCAATGGCAAGGGCTTCACCTCCATGGCCAATCCCTATGGGCCGAATCCGGTGCAGAAAAGACAGCAGGTTATCTACCAGAAAGGGGATGCTGCCAAGCCCAAGGACGTGCAATACATTGGCAGTCTTTTCAAGGGCACGATGAGTATTTTTGAGGAGCCTACCACCCCTCAGCTTGCCGCCCTTTCCAAAGCAGTGTATGCCAACACCCCTTATACAAAAGAGAAAGAAACCCTTGCATCGGGAGAGCCCGGCAACCCTATACCGATGAAGGTTGGAGACCCTTCGCCCATCAAGCATGTATTTTATATTGTAAAGGAAAACCGGACCTATGACCAGGTCTTGTCTGATGTTCCCGGCGGGAATGGCGATACCAGCCTCTTGCTTTTTGGTGAGAACATCACTCCCAACCAGCATGCCCTTGTAAAGCAGTTTGTGTTGCTCGATAATTTTTATGTGGATGGGGAGGTCAGTGCTGATGGCCACAACTGGAGCCTGGGAGCCTATGCCACTGACTACCTGGAGAAAACCTGGCCCACCAATTATGGAGGCCGCGGCGGAGACTACAATGCCGAGGGAACCAAAGAAGCGGCCAACAACAAGGGCGGTTTTGTTTGGAACCTGGCCCAGCGCCATGGCGTCAGCTACAGAACCTATGGAGAGTTTGCGGATGATTACAAGGCCAATATCCCGGTGTTGGAAGGACATTTCTGCCCCTATTTTACCAGCTGGGATGAGACCGTGCGCGATACCACAAGATTCAACCAATGGAGGAGGGAGTTTGATTCATTGCTGGCAAAAAAAGCGGTACCACAATTGAACACGCTGCGTTTTATCAATGACCATACCGAAGGAACCAGCATTGGCCGGCCAACCCCTTTTGCCCATGTGGCCGACAATGACCTGGCGGTTGGATTGTTTGTAGAATACCTTTCCAAATCACCCATCTGGAAAGAAACAGCCATTTTTATTGTGGAGGATGATGCACAAAACGGACCCGATCATGTGGACGCACACCGCACCACGGCCTATGTGGCTGGTGGCTTTGTGAAAAGGGGTTTTGTGGACCATACGCCCTACAGCACCTCTTCCATGCTCAGGACCATGGAGTTGATTCTGGGATTGCCCCCCATGTCTCAGTATGATGCAGCTGCCACGCCGATGTGGAGGAGCTTCAGCAAGACGCCCGATCTTTCTGTTTTTCATTCCCTTCCCGCCAGGGTTGATTTGAATGACAAGAATGTAAAGGTCAATGCCCTTTCCAAAAAGAGCATGTCTTTTGACTTCAGCAAGGAAGACAGGGTCAATGATCTTGAGTTCAGTGAAGTGATCTGGAAGGCCGTGAAGGGTGAACACAGCACAATGCCTGCGCCCAGAAGGAGTGCCTTTGTGCGCACCATTGAGTCGGACGAAAAATAGGAAGCCCTGTTGTTGTGGATTATTAATGGAGCCGAATTGCTTTGGAGAAATTATATTTGCGTTTCAGTCAATATCAATTAAAATTCAAAAAGATGAAAAGCAAATTCTTTGTTCTCCCTCTGGTGATGGTTGTTACACTGTTTTCTTGTGTAAGCTCCAAAAAATTTCAGGCACTTACAGGAAAATATGGTGACCTAAATAATCAATTGATTGGGGCACAAAAGGAAGCAAAGGCCTGCCGTGATGAAAAGGCTGAAGCTGATCGCCAGCGCTCCATTGCAGACGCACAGCGCGAAGCGCAAATCGGTTCATTGAAAGACCAGATTGAATTCCTGAAGAAAAGCAGCAACCAGACGCTGAAGCAACTGGAAGACCTTTCTGTGATTTCTTCTTCTCAGGCAGAAAGCATCAAAAAATCTTTGGACAATATCGGATCCAAGGATGCCTATATTCAAACCATCCAATCTGCCGCCGCAAGAAAGGATTCCATGAACATGGCCCTGGTGATGAACCTCAAAGGTGCCATCGGAGACCTGAACGATCAGGATGTAAACATCAAGGTAGACAAGGGCGTGGTATATGTTGATATTTCAGACAAAGTGCTTTTCAAAACAGGCAGCTTTGACCTTGGCGACAGGGCCAAGACGGTGCTTGGAAAAGTAGCATTGGTCTTGAAGAACCAGCCAGACATTGAGTTCATGGTGGAAGGACATACAGACAATGTTGCCATGAAAGGCGACAAGGACCTGATGGACAACTGGGACCTCAGTGTGAAGCGCGCAACAACCATCGTTCGCTTGCTCCAAAAGCAATATGACATGAACCCTGCTCAAATGGTTGCAGCAGGTCGTGCAGAATTCCGTCCACTGGCCGACAATTCAACTGAAGCAGGTCGTGCCGCCAACCGCAGGACAAGAATCGTTATCCTTCCTCAGTTGGATCAGTTCTTCAAGTTGCTGGAGAAGAAATAGTTGAGTGGTTGAGTGGTTTAAGGGTTTAGAGGTGTAAAGGTTTAGTGGTTGAAGAGCTTGAAGACGAGAGTGTTTCAGAAATAGAAAAAGGGCTCATGCAGCAATGCTTGGGCCCTTTTTAATGTCTTGTGCAGCCATATTCCATGAATTTCGGTATTTTAGTTTCAAATCAATTCCCATGCGTCTAAGTACAATCCTTTTTACCATTGTTTTCACTGCTCAATCTTTTTGTTTCGCTGCTTTTGCTCAACAAGATCCAATGGTTGCAGCCATCATCAAAGAAGCAACTGAAAATTCGCAATTGAAAAGAATGAGCCATGAATTGATGGATGGCGTAGGACCGCGCTTGGTTGGCTCTACCAAAATGGTGCAAGCCAGCGATTGGGCCATTGCACAGTACCAGCAATATGGCATTTCTGCGAAAAGAGAAAACTATGGCACCTGGAGAGGATGGGATCGCGGCATTACACATGTAGACATGATCAGTCCATGGACCAAATCCTTGGAAGCCACACAATTGGCTTTTTCACCATCTACCAAAAAAGCAGTAAAGGGAGAAACCATCATTCTTGCTGATGTAGCCGATTCGGTTGCCTTCAAACAATGGTTGCCCAATGTAAAAGGAAAATTTGTGTTGATCGCAATGCCTCAACCCACAGGAAGACCCGATTACAATTGGAAAGAATTTGCAACCAAAGCCTCGATGGATAAAATGGTGCAGGAAAGAAAAGAGCTTACTGAAGCCTGGCGCAAACGCATCAGCAAAACAGGATACAACAACCGCACGCTTGCTGCAGCACTTGAAAATGCAGGAGCTGCAGGCATTGTGGGCAGCAACTGGAGCCAGGGTTTTGGCGTGAATAAAATTTTCGATGCCTACACCAAGAAAATTCCAACCATTGATGTGATGCTGGAAGATTATGGCTTGTTGTACCGTCTGACTGAATCAGGTGCTGCACCAACAATCAGTGTGCTTGCCAAATCAAAAGAGCTTGGCGAAGTGCCCACTTTCAACACCATCGGAGAAATCAAAGGCACAAGCAAAGCAAATGAATATGTGATGTTGTCTGCACACTTCGACTCTTGGGATGGTGGAACCGGTGCAACAGACAATGGTACCGGTACGATGGTGATGATGGAGGCGATGCGCATTCTTAAAAAAATATACCCCAACCCCAAGCGCACCATATTGGTAGGCCATTGGGGCAGTGAAGAACAGGGATTGAATGGTTCGCGTGCTTTTGTGGAAGATCATCCTGAAATAGTAAGCAACCTTCAAGCATTGATCAATCAGGACAATGGAACTGGCAGAATTGTAAACCTTAGTGGTTCGGGATATGTAAAGTCGAAAGACTATGTAGGAAGGTGGTTGAGCGCGGTACCCGGAGCATACAAGGACTCCATCAGAACCAGCTTCCCTGGAATGCCCGGTGGTGGTGGATCTGACCACGCATCGTTTGTAGCGGTGGGTGCTCCTGCATTTTCATTGGGTGCACTGAACTGGTCGTATTTCAATTATACTTGGCATACCAACAGGGACACCTACGATAAAATTGTGTTTGATGATTTGCGCAACAATGCCATTATTACAGCCATTCTTGTGTACATGGCTTGTGAAGATCCAGAACGCAGCTCAACTGAAAAAGCCAATAATGCAGCCTGGCCCGCACCAGTAAAAGCAAAAAGGAAGGGTGGGTACGATAAATAGTATTGGCTCTTTCAGTTTTAATTTGATTGTATGAGAATTTCTGCTGGAATATTCAATTTCTTACTTAACGTCCTGATCATCTCAACAGTGAGATTCCTTTTCTTGTGGAGAATTTCGCTGACACGACTTTTGTAGCCAATGAGTTGGGCAAGATCGGAGGATCTGTATCCTAACTGCTCCATCCTGAATTTTATGGCTTCGATGGGATCAGGATATTCTACGAGTAGTTGCTTGTTTTCATAGTGTTCAATGAGAATTGACAAAACTTCAAGCTCATCACCTTCAGCTGAACCAGGTTTTGCATCAAAAAGTTCGTCCAGCCTTTTCATTGCAACTTTATGTTCCTTTTTTGTTTTGATGGGCCTTATGTTCATATTAAATTGAATTAGCGTCAATATTGTCATATTCTTGATGAGTGCCGATAAACCTAATCCAAATCAATTGAAAAGGAAAGTTGATCCTTACAACTAACCGATATCGGTTTCCTTTGATATTGAAAATAACTCTTCTTTCACCCAGAATACTTGCACTTGGGAAATCTAATTTCAATTGATTTGGATTAGACCATTTCCCCAAACACATTTCCCTATACCATGCCTTTAGGGCTTGTTCAGTCTCAGGATGCTTTTTCCAGCATTCTTTCAACGCTTTTTTTGAAATCACTCTCACACATCCCGATTTTCAAAGTTACCAAAATGGTAACCAAATTAAAATTATTTATTCTTGATTCTTGCATTCATTTACCGTTTCAAATGGCGATAACTCCAGCTGATTTAGATGTCTTCCACCAGAT
>JBIPNK010000029.1:0-34805 GCA_044373365.1 Chitinophagaceae bacterium | reverse complement strand
GAAATTGCCCCCGGCATTGGACTTTCTGATGTAATTGTTGATTTGGTCAGCAGTGGAGGAACCTTATTCATGAATGGCCTAAAGGAAGCTGAAATCATTCTTGAGTCTCAGGCCGTCCTCGTGGCAAGAAAAAACCTGGATGAAGAAAAAATAGCTATACTCGACAAACTGTTGTTCAGGATAAGGGCCGTGAAAAAAGCGAAAAAAAGCAAGTATGTTTTGATGAATGCGCCCAATGACCAGTTGGAAAACATCATTTCTCTTTTGCCTGGGATGAGAAGCCCAACCATCCTTCCGCTTGCCAAAGAAGGTTGGAGCAGTGTGCACAGTGTATTGAGTGAAGACAAGTTTTGGGAGATAATAGAAAAGCTTAAGGCAGCAGGAGCGGAGGGAATTTTGGTTGTGCCCATTGAAAAAATGATTCTTTAAATTTTACCATGCAAATCATACGCTATCCATCAAAAGAAGATTGGGCAGGCATTTTAGAAAGGCCGGCCATAGAAAATGGGATGCTTCGAAAGCAAGTGGGGAAGATCATTGCCGATGTCAGAAAAACCGGTGACAGGTCGCTCAAAAGGTATTCCAAGAAGTTTGATGGCGTTGACCTGAAGAAATTGGCAGTTGGTCAGAAAGAGATAATGGCTGCAGAAAATAATGTTTCGGAGTCTTTGAAATCTGCCATCAACATTGCTATTGAGAATATCAAGCGCTTTCATATTGTTCAGGTTGAGGAGATAAAGAAAATAGAAACTATGGAAGGGGTGGAATGTTGGCGAAGACCCACCCCCATGAAAAGGGTAGGGCTCTATATTCCTGGAGGTTCTGCCCCCTTGTTCTCTACTGTCTTGATGCTTGGCATCCCCGCACACATTGCGGGATGCAGTGAAGTTGTGTTGTGCACGCCACCATCAAAGGATGGATCCATCCATCCTGCCATTCTCTATGCAGCACAAAAAGTGGGTGTTACTGAAATATACCGCTGTGGCGGAGCACAGGCCATTGCCGCAATGGCATACGGCACTGGTTCTATCAAAAAAGTGGATAAGATATTTGGGCCAGGCAATCAATACGTGACGGCTGCAAAACAACTGGTGCAAATGGATGGCATTGCCATCGATATGCCTGCAGGCCCTAGTGAGGTTTGTGTACTGGCTGATGATACAGCCAATCCTGATTTTGTGGCGGCTGATCTTTTGTCTCAAGCAGAACATG
Source organism: Chitinophagaceae bacterium (assembly GCA_044373365.1). Lineage (GTDB taxonomy): Bacteria > Bacteroidota > Bacteroidia > Chitinophagales > Chitinophagaceae > Pollutibacter. The sequence continues at coordinate 33,593 of JBIPNK010000029.1, read as the reverse complement.
GCCCCGATTCTCAGGTATTGTTGGTTGCGAACAGTGATTCCATCATTGAAAAAACCATCAAGTCTTTGCATGCGCAACTTGGTCTGCTGGAAAGAAAAGAGATTGCTGCAAAGGCATTGGAAAACAGCAAGGCTGTTCTGATGAAAGACATGGATGATGCCATGGCCTTGGTCAATGAATATGCTGCTGAACACCTGATCATTGCCTCAGAAGAGGCTCCCCGTTATGGAGCAAAGGTCATCAATGCGGGTTCTGTTTTTTTAGGAAATTATACACCAGAGAGTGCAGGTGATTATGCCAGCGGAACCAACCATACACTGCCTACCAACGGGTATGCAAGGGCTTACAGCGGGGTGAGTGTTGATAGTTTTGTGAAGAAGATCACCTTTCAGCACATCAGCAAACAGGGTATACAAAATATTGGAAAAACCATCATTACCATGGCTGAAGCTGAAGGGCTGGATGCACATGCCAATGCTGTTAAAATCCGCTTAAACCAATTGTAATGTTCAATCCTCATAATCTTGTAAGAAACAACATCAGGAATCTTAAACCATATTCATCTGCCCGGGATGAGTTCAAGGGTGAGGCCAACATATTTTTGGATGCCAATGAAAACTCCCTTGGTTCTCCATTGCTCAAATGGTACAACCGTTATCCTGATCCGATGCAATGGAAAATCAAAGAAAAACTATCTGTCATCAAGCAGGTGCCTGTGGATCAGATATTTTTGGGTAACGGAAGTGATGAGCCCATTGATTTGTTGTTTCGTTGTTTTTGCGAGCCAGGTGTTGATGAAGTGATTGTATTTCCTCCGACCTATGGCATGTACGAGGTTTCTGCGAACATCAACAATGTTCATCTCTCCAAAGTTCCGTTGACAAAGGAATTTCAATTGGATCTTGAAGCCCTTGAATCGGCCATCAAACCCCATTCAAAAATCATTTGGATCTGTTCTCCCAACAATCCTTCAGGGAACAGCATTGACCGTCAAGACATCGAAATGGTGCTGAACAATTTTGATGGATTGGTTGTGGTGGATGAAGCATACATCAATTTCTCCCGTCAAAAATCATTGGTAACTGATCTGGCCGACTATCCCAATCTGGTGGTATTGCAAACACTCAGCAAGGCATGGGGCCTGGCTGGATTGAGGGTGGGCATGGCATTTGCCTCAGCTGAAATTATCGGCTACCTTAACAAGATAAAGCCTCCTTATAACATCAGCGAACCTGTTCAGGAACTGGCCTTGAAGGCATTGGACGAAATTGGGCAGGTCAATGACATGATTCTTCAGTTGGTGGAAGCAAGAAAACAGCTTGAACAGGATTTCGTCAAGAGCCCTCAGGTGGTCAAGGTCTTTCCATCAGATGCCAATTTTTTGCTGGTTGAATTTACCCAAGCCAGGGCCATGTATGATTACCTTATAGGCAAAGGGATTGTGGTGCGTGACCGCAGCAATGTTTTGCTATGCGACAATTGCCTGCGCATCACCGTAGGAACCGATGCCGAAAACCTGAAGTTGGTGGATGCCATCAATTCATTCCAATAATTCATTTCAATTCATCTCATGAAAAAAGTTTTGTTCATCGACAGGGATGGTACTTTAATTAAAGAAGCGCCACCAACCTATCAGATTGATCATTTTGAGAAGCTTGTTTTTTTTCCTGCTGTCTTCCAATCCCTCTCCAGAATTGTGAAGGAGTTTGATTTTGAGTTGGCGATGGTGTCTAACCAGGATGGCCTGGGCACTTCTTCCTTTCCAACAGCAGATTTTCAGCCAGTGCATGATCATATCGTGCAAACCTTTGCGGGCGAAGGCATTCATTTTGATGAGGAGTTTATTGACCCCAGCATGCCACATGAAAATTCACCTTCAAGAAAGCCGGGTCTTGGAATGTTGGGGAAATACATTAACAATCCTGCTTATGACCTTCAGGGTTCTTTTGTGATTGGCGACCGGTTGACGGATATTCAATTGGCGTTCAACCTTGGTGCCCAATGTATTCTCATGACCAGTGAGGATGGTGCAGGTGTTGTAGACATTGACAGTTTGGAGGAGGGTTTGAAAAATACGGTTGCATTGGCCACAGGTGATTGGATGGAAGTATACAAGTTTTTAAAACATGGGCTGAGAACGGTTCATCATGTACGTGAAACAAATGAAACGCGCATAGACATCAAGCTCAACATAGATGGCACTGGAAAATCAACGATTGCCACTGGCCTGGGTTTTTTTGATCACATGCTTGATCAGATTGCAAGGCATGGTAAGATGGATCTTGATATCGCGGTAAAAGGTGATTTGCATATTGATGAGCACCATACCATAGAAGATACAGGCATTGCCCTCGGAGAAGCCATATACAAAGGGTTGAGCGACAAGCGGGGAATGGAAAGATATGGCTTTGCTTTGCCCATGGATGATGCAGAGGCAAAGGTGTTGATTGATTTTGGAGGCAGGAGCTGGATCGTTTGGGATGCAAGTTTCAGTCGGGAAAAAGTAGGGGACATGCCAACAGAAATGTTCTATCATTTCTTCAAGTCATTTTCCGATGCCGCTAAATGCAACCTCAATGTTTTTTGCCAGGGCGATAATGAACACCACAAGATTGAGGCCATCTTCAAGGCTTTTGCAAAAGCCATTCGGATGGCTGTGAAAAAAGATCCGATGCACGATGCGCTTCCCACAACAAAAGGAATGCTTTGATAAAATGAAAAACCCGGTGAGAACACCGGGTTTTTATGTCTAAAGCCTTTTTGATGGTTAAATGAGTGGTTTTGGTTTTTCGGATGTTGAATGCGGCTTTCGGACAGTTGGATAGTTTGGTTTTTGTGTAGGAAATTTGGATTTGTTTGGTTTTAGGAATTGGAGGTGTTTCTTTGGAAATTGGATTTTTGGTTTTAGGAATTGGAGATTTTTCTTTTAGGAAATTGGATTTGGTTTGGTTTTTCTGGATATGTTGATCTTTCGATCAACAATACAAAGATACCTTGCCTCATGTCTTTGCACAAGAGCAAAACAACCCTTTTATTGGTGTTCAGTAATTACTCCCAATCCTGTTAATCTACGTGAGTAAAGTATCGTAGATCTACGATACTTTTTTGAGTTCAGGGGCAATATTGATTGCTTCTTGCATAAATCCCTGATCAGTCATCCATTGGTCGTTGTAAATTTTACCAAGGTACCTGCTGCCGTGGTCGTGAAAAATACAAACCACCATATCATCATTTTTCAATTCATCTTTAAGTTGCATCAATCCTTGCAAACAGCTGCCAGCGCTGTATCCACAAAAAATTCCTTCTTCCCTTGAAATCCTTCTTGCCATGATGGCGCCATCCTTATCTGTTACCTGTTCAAAATGGTCAATCAAAGACATGTCAAAGTTTTGAGGCACAAAGTCTTCTCCAAATCCTTCAGACACATAAGGGTGAACCTCGGTCATGTCAATCAATCCGGTTTTATAGTAATGGGTAAGTAAGGACCCACAGGCATCAATGGCCCAGATTTTGATGTTCGGATTTTTTTGTTTCAGGAACATCGCAGTTCCTGTGATGGTTCCACCAGTGCCAGCAGTGGAAACAAGATGGGTAATTTTCCCATCTGTTTGTTCCCAGAGCTCAGGCCCTGTTGATTCATAATGCGCCAATCGATTGGCGAGGTTGTCATATTGGTTGGCATGAAATGCATTGGGAATCTCTTTGGCCAATCTTTGTGCAATCGCATAGTAACTCCTGGGATCTTCTGGTGCAACATTGGTGGGGCAAACGATCACTTCTGCTCCCACTGCACGCAAGATGTCCACTTTTTCCTTGGACTGTTTGTCTGTAGTGGTGAAAATGCATTTATATCCCTTTACAATAGCCGCCAATGCAAGACCCATTCCTGTATTTCCCGATGTACATTCAATGATTGTGCCACCGGGTTTTAATTTTCCTTCCCGCTCTGCCACTTCAATCATTTTGAGAGCCATCCGGTCTTTGATAGAATTTCCTGGATTGAAATAGTCAACCTTGGCCAAGACCAGGCAAGGAAGGGCCTGGGTAATTTTGTTGATTCTTATCAATGGGGTATTCCCAATTGTTTCCAGGATATTGTTTTTAATGTCCATGTTTATTTTTTGGAAACAGATTTTTGAGGTCCTTCTATTTCAAAACTCAGGTTTGCTGTGATCCTGTATTCTTCGATTTTGTTGTTTTTGTCAATGGTTGCACTATGATCTTTGATATAGATTGATCTAAGGTTCTTAATGGTTTTTGAAGCTTCCAGGATAGCTTTTTGTGCAGCATCCTCCCAACTTTTTTCGGAGTTGCTCAAAATCTCTATGACTTTAATGATGGCCATGGCTATTGTTTTAAGGTGATGATTGGATGCAATCTAATTCCGTCATAAGGGTATATACATGATGGCTATACATGTCAAATATGATTCAAGTCATCGTGAACAATGATAGCTGCCATAGGATGAGCATCAAGCCAAAGCGTATGTTTGCATCAGTCGGTTAAAGGACATCGTCCCATGCCGGATTGATTAAAGCAGACAATCCAATTCCGTAAAAGGGTTTAAAACTGCTGTATCGCGGAACTGGGCAAACCCCAGTTCCTTTTTTTTGTATCTGTGTGCAAATTGAATTGGTGTACTTTTGCATCATGCAGACTGCCTCCTTTTCCATTGATGACGCCCTTTCCAACTTACAGATCAAAGCACTGAATGAGATGCAGCTGGCATCCCTGGAAGCCAATAAAGCCAATGAATCAGTGGTGTTGCTGGCGGATACGGGTTCGGGTAAGACACTTGCATTCTTGTTGCCCGTTGCCCAATTGTTGGACAAAGAAAAAAAAGTGAGCCAGGCAATGATCATTGTCTCTTCCAGGGAATTGGCTTTGCAAATTGAACAGGTATTCAAAAAGATGGGAACAGGATTCAAGATCACCTGTTGTTATGGTGGGCACCTGCGTGAAACGGAAGAGAATAACCTTAAACAAGCCCCCTCACTTATTGTGGGTACTCCCGGAAGGCTGGCTGATCATATCAGGCGAGGGAACATTACTACGGCCCATATTGAAACCTTGGTGCTGGATGAGTTTGACAAATCATTAGAACAGGGTTTTGAAGCAGAAATGTCATTCATCATCGCATCCCTGCCCAAGCTTAAAAAAAGAATGCTCACCTCTGCTACAGAGGCAGTTGAGATACCCGCCTTTGTAGGATTGAAAAATCCTGTTGAAATCAATTTTTTAACAGGGGAGAAGTCTCCTGCATTGGCAGTACAAATGCTGAGAAGTGATGATGCTAACAAATCAAATGCATTGTTTAACCTGATTTGTGCCTTGGGCAACCGTTCCACCATTGTGTTTTGCAACCAAAGGGAAATTGTAGAGCAGGTAAGCAATTTTCTGAAAGACAAAGGCATTGTCAATGTATTTTACCATGGTGCCATGGAGCAACAGGAAAGGGATGTTGCCCTCTGCAAGTTCCGCAATGGAAGCTCCAATGTGCTGGTGACCACTGACCTTGCTGCGAGAGGGTTGGACATTCCCAACATCCGTTATATCGTTCATTACCAGCTTCCCACATCAGAGGAATCTTTCATTCACCGCAATGGTCGTACAGCAAGGATGGAGGCCAGTGGAACAGCGATTTTATTGCTTGCTCCTCAGGAAACAGTTCCTCCTTACATTCTGCCTGAACCTTCAATCATTGAACTCCCTGCTGATTTAACCCTGCCAGCCAAGCCGGATTGGACAACCTTTTACATCAGTGCCGGAAAAAAAGACAAGGTCAACAAGATTGATATTGTAGGATTTTTTACCAACAAGGGGAGGCTCAAAAAAGAAGAAATTGGGTTGATCGAAGTGAAGGATTTCTTTTCGTTTGTAGCCATCCGTAAATCAAAGGCAGGGCCTACACTCCAATTGATCAAAGAGGAGAGGATCAAGAACAAGAAGGTGAAAATTGAGGTGGCCAAGTAAGGAGCCATGCATGTTTTATTCAGGCGCAATGGCACCAATATGCGGTTTAACTCCAATGGGTTTTCCAAGGATGTCTTTCCCAGGATTCATGCCCTGCAGCAATCCAAGAAAATCACCGGGAAGTGGTTCAATTTTTATGCCCTTTTCTTTTATGAAATCAATATTCCCAGGTACATAATCCTGAATGCGGAGTCCGCCAGGATTTTTGAAAAAAGGATTCCCTATTTTCGGGTTGGAGTCTTTAATCATTGCATCTGCCGGCCATGCATTAGTTGAATACCAAAGGTTATTTTTGAAAAACACTGGACCATCCAAACTTGTGCCAACTTTATCAGTTTTATTCTGATCGCCGAGTACCATTTTGGAAGTGCCCATGATGCAAAAAATATTATTTGCAATCATGATACCTGTTGATGTTCCATCAATTGCAATTCTAGCTGTAATGGTTGTATCCATATAAATGGTATTGTTATAGAAGTAACTATTTACAGGTCCTTTCCGTGGTTTTTGATCACCCTGATAGCCACTCAGCCAAAATATTTTACCTTCCTGAAATGCACCATTTTCACCTTTAATGCGAAAACCGTCATTGACGCTTATGTTGTACCTATATGCACAATTGTAATTGTTGCCCAGTATTTCACAGAATCCACCAGCATTCCATGCGCTGAAATTATACTGAAGCACAACATGATCGCAGTTGAAATCAACATGTGCTCCAGCCGAATCACCCGGACCATTCGCATGTGTGAAGCTGTTGTTTTCAATCAGCACCTGCGAAGCACTCCAGGTCCAGAGTCCGCTTCCTCTTCCCCATTTCCGACTATCGTTGTTGCTTCCCGAATGATCCACTGAATTATGGTGCACATGGATATTTTTCACTTCACTCATTTGTATGCCGGGGCCTCCGGTATTGGCAATATCATTTTCATGAATGTTTATCCAGTGAATGTTTTTGTTGGCCCCTGTGATTTTTATGCCAGTATGGTCCACATCCCTGATGCGGCAATTGCTGATCTCAACCTGCGTGATTTGAGCTGTAGGGTGATCCGCTAATAGGCGTATGCCCCAACCATACCTTTGTGTTCCATTGGCTGTTTTCACTTCTTCGGCGTTTCTTACAAATCCTTTGTTCTCAAAATAAATGTTCTTGATTTCAAGACTGTCAAGCTGAATATTCTTGCAAATTTTTCCTGGTGATGCCGTAATTTTTACCCCAACCCGCATCTTATCTTCCGAAGGTTTTTCAGTTTCATATCCATCTGCATCAATGATTGCATGCTTTACCAAAATATAACTGCAATCCTGAATCAGCAAACCATTGGGCATACCCTTGGCATTTATCATAAAGTTCACCTTGGCTTCAGCTGTTGGCTTTCCGCTACCATCAAAATAGCTACTAACTATAACAAACTTACCAGGAAGTCCTTGTACGCCAATCAAGCGTATTTCACCGGGGAAAACCTGTCCCGCAGCAAAAAGTATCCTGTCGCCGGGTTTCAAAAGAACTGTATTTATTTTTTCTATTGATTTGAACGGGTGTTTTCCCGATGTACCTACATTGGCATCATTCCCTAAAGCATTATTGATGAAATAATCCGTTGCAAAAGCACGCTGCATAGATGATAGTGCAACTAAAAAAAAGATGATTTGAAGCCGGGCTTTAAGCATTATTCCAATTTTAATCTTTAATTGATATGCAGGTATAGTTCAATTCTGGCAGAAAGTTGTTTACACGCCAATTACTACCTCATTATTTGTTGTTTATGATCCGAATGGCCTGCTTGGCAAACCTGTTTCCCAAACTGATGTACCCTTCGCCAGACATATGCAAATCATTTTTTATGGCTTTGCCGCTTCGGTCAAAGCCGTCATTCAGGTCATCTGTGTTGACCCATGCAAAGCGGGGGTTTGATTGGGCAACTTTAACTTGTATTTCTCTTATCAGATTCCAGTCTGGATATTGTTCATTTGTCAAACCAAAATCACTGAGCCTGCCTATGACGAAATTGATATCCTTTCTATGTAGGTCGGCTGAAAGTTGTTGATATAGTCCCAGCAGACTTCTTTCATATACATTGCCGAGTTGTTCTCTTGCATCACGTTCTCCTTGCATCCAGATAAATGTTACGGATGCAATTTTTTGGGTTGCAATAGCTGCATTCACCTTTTTCATCAGCGAATCATACAAGTCAGGTTGGGCAGTTGGCATATCGCCCTGCATGGGTTTCCAATCTTTATACCAGCGTCGGATGGGTTGGGTGCCCATCGCGTCTTTCACCACGATTACCTTATTTTTTCCGAAGGCAGCTTCAACTGTTGGAAGAAATGATTCTTCAGGCTTTAGCCCTGCCATATTGCTTTGGCCAGATAGAATAAACAAGTGTTTTGCCTCCTGGGCAATAGCTTGCTTGGATGCGGCCATCAATGAAAACGAGACAATCAGCATTAATTTTATTTGCATACATATTTCTTTGGGCTTTGAAGATAAACCAAAAATCAGGCGAACAAGGGTATGCTGGATCCAATTTGCAATTGATCAAAGAAGAATGGATCAAAAACTAGAAGGTGGAGTTTGAGGTGGCCAAGTAAAGAAAAACCCCTGAATCATTGATGATCAGGGGTTTTGTGCCCAGAACAGGAATCGAACCTGCACTACCTTGCGATAACCAGATTTTGAGTCTAGCGCGTCTACCAATTCCGCCATCTGGGCGAAGAATGGGATGCAAATTTATTGCATCTTCTCCGTTTTAACAATAGTTGTTCAAAGAAATATCATTTTCTGTCTGGAAATGGGGTAATTTTGTGTGTTCAATCGGGGCTGACCGGTATTGACAGCGTAGATCTTTGAATGTAAGCATGCAGTGCATTGCGAATATTAGCACTTTAATCTGAATTCGAAACCAATAAATGGCGAGAACACTTACGCCATGGCTGCCTAATCAGAGATTAGCGCACCCATTATAGCCGGCAGACGGGTTTGCCTTTACCAAGTCGCCCTGCTGAATCAAAAAAAACAAGGCTGCCTCAACCATAGGCTGTGCTGGTTGACTAAGACCATTCAGCTACGGAAATAGTTGGTTCGTTTGGCCCCTGCCGTTTCCTGACAATCAATTCCAAAATAAGCATGTAGAAAGCATTCGGCGAATATGTTTGGACGTGGGTTCGAATCCCACCAGCTCCACTTTACCCTCTTTTATGGGTGATCGTTTTTAGCCCCCTTTTCCGCTTTGAAGGGGGCTTTTTTATTCCAAAACGTTTTATCAATTGCAAGAAATGGATTATTGCCAATTGTTGGTTTCGGATCCTGCATTGGAAATAAGTTTTTCTATATTTGTTGAATAATTAGAAACAGAACATGAAAACATTTAAATTTTCTTCTCAAAAGTTCTACGCAGTAGTTAAAGGAAGTTTTTTGGCATCAATGGCTCTTGCCATGTTGCTGATTACAACAACTGCCTTTCGCAGCCAACAAGACAATCCGGATGCCATTGTAGGTGTTTGGAAGACTGGTGAGGGCAATGCTATGGTGCGTATTTACAAAAATGGTGAAAAGTACCAAGGCAAGGTGGTATGGTTAAAAGAACCCATTGATCCAGAAACTAGCAAGCCTAAGGTGGACAAGTTTCATCCTGATGAGTCATCCAGAACACGTCCTATCCTCGGATTGATCAATGTTTGGGGTTTTGAGTACAAAGAAAAGAATACCTGGGGAGAGGGGAATATTTATGATCCGAAAAACGGCAATACCTATTCTTGCAGCATGAAGCTTGACAAGGCCAATAGCCTTGAAGTCAGGGGATTCATCGGCGTTTCTTTGATTGGACGAACAGATACCTGGACAAGGCAGGTTGCCAAATAGCATAACATGCATTCGTTAATGCATAAAAAAAGCCCCATTTCAAGTGGGGCTTTTTTGTTATTGCGATTTACCTCTTAAGGTGATACGAAGTTCAGGCTGAAGTTGAAGAACATTGGGTTACCAAGCTTGCTGGTAAAATAGCGTTGGTTGTCTTTTTTAGCATCATATTGGTTCATGACATCAAACCTATAATTGTAACGAAGACCTGCTTGAACGTTGAACCATATGAATCCACTGATTTTTTTGTCCCACATGATCCTAGGTTTGAACTCGCCCCTTTGGATGAACACCGTTCCATTTTGGCTGTTGGGTAATCTCATTGAAAACTGGTTGCCTTCAAGCTCAAAGCCTGCTTGAAGCATATTTGAAGTAGAAAAATTATACCTCAAATGCCCTTTGGCTGGCAATAGCAATTCCATACCCCATCTGTCATTAAAGGTTTTGTTCCAAAACAGCACCGGAACATGGATGAGCTGTCCTGCACGGTATGTACGGGCAATACCCGTACCAATCATGTTCTTTTCGGAAGTCTTCCATCCATAAATCGCTGTAGCACTCAACGTAAGAGATTTTCCGTTGATATCACTCATGCTTTTGAAAAAACCATTGGCGTCGATACTGGCCTGTAAGATCAGAAAATTCTTTTCATTCAATGGCTTGAAGATGGTGGAGTTGATACCCGCGCTGGTCATTGAGTTATTGTTCAGCTCTTTTGCAAAAAGGTTTGTTCCCGGGGTTTCAAGGTTAAAATTACTGCCCCAATAATTGGCACCCAATTGCCAGATGATTTTATTGGTAGACACAACTGGAATGTTTACCTGGGCGCGGATGGCGGAAACCCTGTTCACACTAAAGTCTTGCATGGCGGGCAACATGGAGCTTAATGGCACGCCGGGCATTTGAAAACTTCCTGTGGATTCATAGCCAAGATGAATAATGCGTTGAGGGGTCTGATTGGCTACTTTTTGTGTGCAATAGCGTTTTACGCCTTGCGCATCACCAAATTTGCTATAATCAAATACTTCTGTTGTATCCTGTGCCATCCCTATGGTTGAGATGCTCAGCAGGCAGGCAATCAAAATTTTCTGCATAAAATTATTTTTGATTTTATTGAGTTACAAATATACCATCCGCATCGACATACACCTAATTAGAAAATTGTTTACATTCAACTATAATGATGCGGGCATGAAACATTTAATACTGCTGATTATCTTTTTTAATGTGGGTTTTTTGCAGGCCCAGCAAATGGGTTCCAAGTTGAACATTCAACCCGGTAAATTGTGGAATGACTCACGTGGTGAGCCCATCAATGCGCATGGTGGAGGGGTTCTTTACCACAATGGTATTTATTATTGGTATGGTACCCATAAAATACAAGGCTTGTCTGAAGCAAAACATGCAGATGGGGGAATTCACTGTTATGCTTCTAAGGATCTGGTGAAGTGGCAGGACATGGGAATGGTACTCAATTTGGTCAAAGGGGATGACACCCAAGATCTTGCCTATGAATGTAATTTTGACCGTCCTAAAGTTGTCTTCAATGCCAAGACAGGTAATTTTGTGACCTTTTTTAAATTATACCTAAAAGGTTTTGGTGTAGAAACGGGTTTCGTTGGCGTGGCCCTTTCAAAAAGTCCGACTGGTCCCTTCACTTATAGCCACAAATTCCTTGGAGCCAATTCTCCCAATGGTTCCGGTGATTTCGCCATGTATCAGGAGGAAAATGGAGATTTATATCACCTGGCAGTGAGAAAACCTGACAAGGCATTTGTTGTTGGGAAAATGGATGAGGAGTATCTGTTACCGGCAGGACAATACGTAGTTTGCTCCGGAATTCTTGAAAAGACTGAAGCACCCGCAATCGTGAAGCGCAATGGGACGTATCATTTGCTGGCTTCCGGATCCACCGGCTGGGACCCTAATCCTGCAAGGTATTTTACCAGTACATCCCTTACCGGCCCATGGGAATACCATGGCAATCCCTGTTCAGGGATCAACCCAATCAATGGCCTGGGTCCTGAAAAAGCTTTTGGAGGCCAATCCACTTTTATTTTGAAGGTTCAAGGACGTGAAGACGCTTACATTGCCATGTTTGATGTCAACAAGCCTGATCACCCCTTTGAAAGCAGGTATATTTGGTTGCCTGTGGATATTCGGAACAATCAATTTTCATTACATTGGCAGGATGCTTGGAGTTTGGATGCTTTTAAAGCGCATAAATGAAGTTGAATAAATTTATTTCCCATGATCAGTAAACGTTCATTTTTTTCTCGTGTAAATCCTGCCCATTATTTGTTGTCTATGTGTTGTATTCTTTTGTTGCAACAAGCCATCGGCCAATCAAATCAATCCTACGATCTGGTGATTTATGGTGCTACATCTGCAGGAATTTCTGCTGCAATACAGGGCTCCAGGATGGGTAAAAAAGTGATTTTGATTGAACCCAGTGGTCGTATCGGTGGGTTGACTTCAGGAGGTTTGGGTCAAACAGATATTGGCAACAAACAAGCCATCGGCGGATTGTCCAGAGAATTTTATCAAAATATCAAGCAGTATTATCAGCAGTCCGAGAATTGGATTTGGCAAAAAAGAGAAACCTATCGAGATGGCGGACAAACCCGAACTTCAAGCAATGAAGATGCGATGTGGACTTTTGAACCTTCAGCTGCTTTAAAGGTGTACAAAGCAATGTTAGGCAAAGAGAAAAACATTACCCTGGTTTACCAGCAACAGTTGAATCGGAAAAACGGGGTTGTTAAATTGAAGGAATCAATCAAATCCATTCAAATGGAAACTGGGGAAGTGTACAGTGGGAAGATGTTTATTGACTGTACTTATGAAGGAGATTTGATGGCTGCTGCAGGGGTAAGCTATACCGTGGGCCGAGAATCAAACAGTCAATATGGAGAATCCTTGAATGGTGTTCAGGCCAACAAACTGGGTTTGACACTGCGTAAAACCGTTTCTTTGAATGGATATTACCACAATTTCATCGAAAGTGTAGATCCTTACATTGTTAAAGGGAATCCCCAAAGCGGATTGTTGCCCTTCATCAATAAAGATAAACCTGGCATTGATGGTATGGCAGATCATAAAATCCAGGCATACTGTTACCGGATGACATTGACCGATCATCCTGAAAACCGCATTCCATTTCTGAAGCCAGAAGGTTACAATGATATGGATTATGAATTGCTTTTCAGAAATTATGAGGCAGCTGATGGTTTGGTAAACAAGATGTACAATTATGGTGACCCGTTGGTGCCATGGATCAATTCAGATATGCCCAACAGGAAAACCGATACAAACAATCAAAAGGGATTTTCAACAGATTTTATAGGACAAAATTATGCTTATCCAGAGGCAAGTTATGAAGAGCGATTAAACATTGCCGATCGCCATAAAAAATATCAGCAGGGCTTGATGTGGTCATTGGCCTATCACCCTCGTGTTCCAAAAGAAGTGAGGGATGTTGTGTCAAAATGGGGAATGTGCAAAGACGAATTTGAAAATGGTGATGGTTGGTCTGGCCAGTTGTATATAAGGGAAGCAAGGCGCATGATCAGTGATTACGTGATGAGCCAAAAGAATTGTGAACAGTTTGAGATTGTTCATGATCCTGTAGGCGTGGGTGCCTATGGTATGGATTCTCACAATGTTCAAAGATATGTAGACCTGAATGGGTTTGTAAAGAATGAAGGCAATGTAGAAGCCCATGTGTCCAGTCCTTTCCCTATCAGCTATAAATCAATTGTTCCCAAAAAAACAGAAGCAAGCAATCTGTTTGTTCCAGTCTGTTTGTCTGCCTCTCATATTGCCTTTGGCTCCATAAGAATGGAGCCCGTGTTCATGGTGCTCGGTCAATCTGCAGCGATTGCGGCTTGTATCGCCATCGATAAAAATTATCATGCTCAGGAACTGCCATACCAGGAATTGAAAAACATGTTAATCAGGTATGGTCAGGTGTTGGAGTAGGTTGTAATTATAAAATTAATTTCAACAAATTTTTTTACCATCTGAAGAATTAGACATGAAATTGCTGCCAATCATCCTTTATCTGCTTCCACTGATCGCCTCATCGCAGTTGACCATTGATCAGCCTATGATGGATCATATGGTGCTTCAGCGTGGTCATGTGATTAGGTTGTCTGGCAAGGCCATTCCCAATACCACGGTACAGGTAAGGCTTGGGGAGTATGAGCTGTATGAGGTGACAACTGGTTCAGATGCTACATGGGAATGCATGGTTCCTGCACATAAGAGCAATCCCATTCCTTTTTCACTTCAAATAGAAATGGCTGATCAGCGCATCACATACAAGGATCTTGTTTTCGGAGATGTTTGGTTGTGTGCCGGCCAATCCAACATGGAATTCCCTTTTCGCAACGAATCCCATTTTAAGGATCAATTTCCCATAAAACCCAATCACTTGATACGGGTATATTCTCCAACCTATGTTGGCAAACAGGTTGCCGGTAAAAAGTTTTCAGATTCCATGATGGCTGGCCTTAACGCAAAAGATTTTTTTAAGGGCAATTGGCAACCCTTGGATAATGCTACTGCTCCTGATTTTTCTGCTGTTGGGTTTTATTTTTCTGACATTGTTCAGCAGAGGACTGGTATTCCGGTTGGCGTAATCAATATCGCAGTGGGAGGTTCTCCAATCGAAGCATGGATGAGTCCATCCACTTTTATGAACCATCCACTTTTTTCAAAAAAAGCAGACGCCAACTGGTTGGTGAATCAGGATTTGCCTGTATGGGTTCGTCAACGTGCCATGGAAAATATTGGTGATCAATCCCCGAATTTTTCTCATGCCTTTCAGCCATCATTCATCTTTGAGGCAAGCGTTAAATCGCTGATGAAATTACCCATTGCAGGAATTTTATGGTACCAGGGTGAAAGCAATGCACAAGAGATGGATAGGGTCGAAGAGTACGCTCAGCTACAATCTTTGATGGTTGAGCAATACAGGATGGCCTGGAAATTGCCTGAGCTTCCTTTTTATTTTGTGCAACTGTCTTCCATTGACAGTACCAGCTACAAATCACAGTACTGGCCTCTTTTTCGGGCCAATCAGATGCAAGCCTACATCGAAGGTCATCACATGGGTATTGTTGCCAGCATGGACAAGGGGGCACCCAACGATGTACATCCCAGAGACAAAATGACTATTGCAACAAGGCTGACCAATTGGGCATTGCATGATGTTTATGGATTCAAGGATCAACCTACTGTTACTGTTCCCCTGAAGGCAAAGTACCAAAACCAGCAGGTTGTCATTACATTCTCCAATAACCTGAACAGTGGTGAAGCTGTTTTGGTCAAAGGGTTTTCGTTGGATGGGAAAACAGAGATTTCAGCTAGGATTGAGAAAAACAAGATTGTACTTATTGCCCCGGGAAAACCGAAAAAAATTATTTACGGATTTTCGCCATATACATCTGCAAACCTCATAGACAATTTTGGTATACCTGTTCCGGGATTCATACTTGATCTGGACTAAGTGAAAAAGGACAGCTTCAGTCTGTGTAGAAGCTTTTCTATTTGCTTGACGACTCCCTCACAATTAAGCTTCCCTTGATCATTTGTTTTTTGATTTTTGAAGTTTTTTCGATGATCTCATCCAGTAGCAACTTCACTGCGGCTTCTCCGATTTCCCTTGTTTTGACATCAAATGTTGTCAGCTGTGGTTCAACAATTTCTCCCGTGTATTCATTGCCAAATCCACATACCTTGATCATGTTGGGAATCATGATTTTTTTATTTTTCAGGTAACGAATGATTTGCACCGCACATTTGTCAGAAATGGAAAATATGGCATCAATTGCAGGCTCTATCTTAAGCCATTCGTCCACCACTGCAATCACTTCATTATAGCTGAAATCCACATGCCTGATTAGTTTTTCATCTGATTCAATACCATGTTGTTTCAGGGCTTTCAGGTATCCGTTCAGTCTTTTGTTGATGGACAATGCTTTTGGTCCAAGCAACAAGCCAATTTTCTTGGCTCCTTTCTTGATCAGGTGCTCTGTAATTTGGAAAGCACCACTTTCGTCATCACTGTAAATTTTGGGTATTGCAATTTCATCAGAAACCCGGTAAAACTGTACTATCGGAATCCCTCTGTGTAGCTGTGTTTTCAGGTGGTCGAAATTGGTGGTATGAAGGGTATGGCAGATCAGCAATCCGTCAATCATGTTGTTCATCAATGCTTGTAAGTTGGCCACTTCAATGCTATGATTTTCTTCCGATTGACAGATGACCACTCTGTATCCGGATTGGGCTGCAATGTGTTGAATGCCTCCCAGCATCGAGGAAAAAAAAGTTGTTTCCAGGTTGGGGATGATTACCCCAATTGTATGCGTTGATCGGTTGACAAGACTTTGGGCAAGCAGATTGGGCTGATAATCCATTGTTTTGGCCAACGTTTTGATGGCCATCCTTGTTTCAATGCTGATGTCTGGATGTTCATTGAGTGCCCTGGAAACAGTTGAAATGGAAACACCTGCTGCATTTGCTATGTCCTTTAAAGAAGTTTTATCATTGTTTTTCCTTGCTTCGGTCTTTTGTTTTCTGCTTTCATGGACAAGGGTAAAATGATAATTGCAATCCTTGCAGTAGAAACGTTGTTTTCCTCTGATTATTCCAGATTTTAGGATTCTCTCAATTTTCTGGCATTTGGGACATTTTGCTCTTGGCATCAGAAAAGTTTTATATCTATCGCAAACGTTATCGCAATCAATTTCGATAGTTTATGTGGATAATTCTTTGCACAATATATTGTTAAATCAATATTTACGCAATAATTTGAACAACTATTTTGGTGTACACTGCCAAATATCTATCTCTTTAATTGCCATAAACTGCTTGTTTTAGTATGAAAAGAACAACTGAAGTTGCAAACATTTTTTTTGCAATAGACCATTGCCGAACTCAGAAAATTTCTCATTCTTCATTTTACAATTTATTGCCATGAAAATGTTAACCAACTTTTTCAATTGTAAACACATGGCCCAAGGGAGAGCAATCAAGCAGTTGATGATTTTCTTTTTTGCTGCCAGTTTGAATTCTTCTCAGGCATACGCTTTTTACCACTCGAATTACCTGGGTTTTACGGTAAGTCCATTACGCAATGTAATCAAGGGTAAATTGTTGAATGAAAGGGGCGAAGCATTGGCCGGATGTACCATCACAGAAAAAGGATCAAAAAATTCAACCCAATCTGCTGCTGATGGCAGTTTTTCAATTGAAGTTGAAGGTCCTGTGTCAATCATCATCATTAGTTATGTGGGATACGAATCCCAAGAGGTGAGGGTTGGAACTTTAAATAACTACAACATCACACTTGTTCCCTCTGCATCAAACATGGATCAGGTTGTTGTGGTTGGATATTCCAGTCAGAAGAAGGCTACAGTTACTGGTGCCATTTCAACTGTAAAGGGTGCAGACTTGATCAAATCCCCTGTACCGAACCTTACCGCAGCAGTTGTAGGTCGTGTACCTGGGCTGTTATCGGTTCAAAGGAGTGGACAACCCGGTAATGATGAAACAACGTTGAGGATCCGTGGTATTGGAACCTTGGATAATGGGAACGCTGCTCCTTTAGTTTTAGTTGATGGTGTAGAAAGACCATTTTCACGCATTGATCCAAACGAGGTTGAGTCTATTTCAGTATTGAAGGATGCTGCCTCTACAGCAGTGTATGGAATACGCGGTGCCAATGGTGTAATCCTGGTTACCACGCTCAAAGGAAAAGAAGGTCCTGCTAAGGTAAGCTACAGCGGAAACTATGCCGTTCAGGTACCCACCCGGTTGCCCAAATTTCTTAATGGGTATGATTTTTCAGTGCTTCAAGTGGAAGCCCAGTTGAATGACAACTCATTGGTTGCGCCCATGTTTACCAAAGAGGAATTACAAAAATTTAAGGATGGCAGTGATCCTTTGTTTTATCCAGACATTGATTGGTTGGATTTCATGATGAATGACTATGCTCCACAGCAACAGCATAATGTCAACATATCAGGAGGAACTTCTGTTGCCAAGTACTTTGTTTCATTGGGTTATTTGTCTCAAGAAGGATTATGGAAACAATTCGCAAAAGAGTATAACAACAATGATCTTTACAAGCGTTTCAATTTCAGGTCTAATTTGAGCCTGGACATTTCTAAAACGACCAAGGCCAATATTCAAATTGGCGGATTTACCGCCAACAGAAGTTCTCCTGGTGGATCTCCATTTATAGATATTTTGGCGGCTGCTACCAATGGTACTGCAGGTATGTGGGAAGGTAAATTTGTTACGCTGGCAAGAGCCAATGGAAGAAATGCCCTTGGAACTTTTTTTGATGGCTTTGATCGTTTCAACAACAGTGTCCTCAACCTGAATGTTGGGCTTAACCAGAAGTTTGATTTTATTACAAAAGGGTTGTCCGGAAGAATGATGGGGGCTTATGACAGTGAATATGGACAGAGCCGTGGTTTCTCAAGAAGCTTTGCCCGTTATGCTGCTGAACAAATTGATGTGAATGGTGATGGTGTACTCGATCCAATTTTAAGACAGTCTGGTGAGGATGGCGTGCTCAATGACCCTTCTGAGAGTTTCTCCAGATCCAAGAGGGTTTATCTGGAAGCCGCAATGGAATACAACAACACATTTGGAAAACATGCTGTAAGTGGTCTTTTGTTGTATACCCAACGGAAACAATTCTATCATTCGCTTTCTTACCCTGGTATTCCTTTGGGCTATCAGGATTTTGTGACCAGGTTTACATATAACTATAGTCAAAAATACCTTGTTGAATTCAACATGGGCAGGAATGGTTCTGAGAATTTTCCTGTGAACAATCGTTTTGGTTGGTTCCCAGCTGTTTCGGGCGGTTGGGTGGTCACCAACGAGCCTTGGGTAAAGAAATTTATCGGGGAGGATGTACTTTCTTATTTAAAGCTCCGGTCATCTTATGGCGTAGTGGGAAATGATAGGATGGGGTCATTGAGGTTCATGTATTTCCCAAGTGAGTACCTAAGTGGTGGTGGTGCTATTTTTGGTGATGATCCTGTCAGCAGGGCAGGTTTTATTGAGGGTAAGCTGGGAAATTCAAATGTAACCTGGGAAAAGTCATTAAAACAAAACTATGCTGCAGAGTTCAGGTTCATAAAAAATAAATTATCCCTGAATGTTGACTACTTTATCGAAAAGCGTTCCAATATTTTAACGGCCAGAAGAACGGTTCCTATTCATGTTGCTGCTGTTTTGCAGGATGCCTACAATATTGGAAGTGTTGAGAATGGGGGATATGAAATTGAGTTGGGATGGAATGATAAAATTGGTAAATCAAATTATTGGGTGCGTGGTAATTATTCATTCGCCCGCAACAAGATTCTATTCATGGATGAGGCTTACAATACCCAATATCCGTTGCTCAACCAAACGGGACAGCGTGTGGGTGAAGTATTCGGATACACGTTCATGGGCTTTTTCAACAGCCAGGATGATATCAACAAATGGCCCCGTCAATTCAACATGAACCAGAGACCCGGAGATGTAAAATATGCTGATGTAACTGGTGATGGCATTGTTGATGTAAATGACCGAAGCCCCATCATGAACCCATCTTTTCCTGAAATCAATTATGGCTTCTCAGGAGGCTTTACCATCAAGGACTTTGATTTTAGCTTCTTGTTTCAAGGTGCTGCAAACATGAGCATGAGCCTTGGTTTTAATGCACTCCTGCCCTTTAGCGCCTATGGATCTGCGATGGACTTTATTCGCGACAGGTGGTATGCGGGAAGCCCAGACAACAATGCCAATGCAAAAATTCCACGCCTAACTTTGAACTATGCAGACATGACCAATTATTATAATTCTTCTTTGTGGATAAGGGATGCTTCCTACTTGCGCTTGCGCAATCTTCAGGTTGCCTATAACCTTAATGCCGCATTTTTGAAAAAAATTGGAGCAAGTTCAATGAAAGTGTTTGCGAATGGACAAAATCTCCTCACTTGGGATACGCTCAAATTTATTGATCCTGAAAATGTTGCATCTGGATCCATGACTTATCCTCAATTGAAGGTCTTCAATTTTGGTATTAATCTTCAATTTTAAATTTAATCATCATGAAGTTTAAAATAGTTTTTTCAATCATAATCATTGCTGGCTTTTTATTAATGGGCTTGAACTCTTGTAACAAGTACCTGGAAATGCCTGCACAAACATCCTTTAATACGGATTCTGTTTTTTCAAGATATCAAAATGTTGAGCGACTAATTTTTGATCTTTATCAGTTTCAGGGAAGGGCTCTCTCAGCGGCGTTGAATGGGAAATTGAATTCAACATCAGTTTCAACCATTACAGATGAGGCCATTTGTTTTACTGCCCAAAATGGCTACACAGCCAACAATGTTTATGCAGGAAGCATCAACTCTACCTGGTTTACTGTAAATGGTGGAAATGGTGAAGATGTTTATGATAACCATTGGAGGACAATAAGAAAGGCCTTGATTCTCAGAGAAAATATAGACCGTGTACCCGATGCACCAGCTGATGTTAAAGGCCGTGTAAAAGGTGAATGCAATGCGGTGATGGCCCTTGAATATTTTGAAATGTTCAAGCGTTATGGTGGTGTTCCCATCGTCACAAAGCCATTGAATGATGCAGAGGATTTTGTCATACCAAGAGCATCCTTGGATTCTGTTTACAAGCATATCATCAATCTTTGTGATGAAGCAATTGCCAACCCATTCTTTCCTGCCAAAGTTCCTGATGAAAAGGAGTTTGGTAGGTTAACCAAGGCCTTTGCTTATGGATTGAAGGCCCGGACCATGCTTTACGCGGCCAGCCCCTTGTTCAATACCGACAAGCCATACCAGGATTTGGGTGCCAACAACAAGTTGATTTGTTTCATGAAGTATGACAAAAATTTGTGGGCTTCTGCTGCCAAGGCAGCGCGAGAAGCAATCGCCTATTGCGAGCAAAATGGTTATGGTATTGTGAGAAGCTTTGGGCCTAGCCGGAATTATAAAATTGCTTGCGAGGATGTTCCAAAAGCTGGTAATACAGAGGTAATGTATGGAACATTTCAGGGTATCAATCAATCAAGAAGCTATTGGACGGGCAGGGGTACAAACATGGGTGGTTTTGCTGCAACAGAGCCAACACAAAACCATGTAGAAAAGTACCAGAATACCGACGGTACCTCTGTGAATTGGAATTCAACCATTACTACACCTGTCAATGATCCTACCTTCCCTTATAAAAGGCTTGACCCCAGGTTTCACTTTTCAGTTGCTTATAATGGATGCCTCTGGGTAACAACAACCCCAACGTATAATCTTGAAATTTATGATGGTATTGACGCAACAGTGGCACACGGCAGAAATGGACCTACCTCCGCCAGAACCCAATTTGCGTATTTTACCCGTAAATGGTTGAATGGTTTGGAGACCACCGGCGTATGGACTCCTATGAGTCCTTACATGCGATTGGCAGAAATGTACCTCATCCTTGCGGAAGCTTCCAATGAATCAAATGGACCAAGTGCAGAAGTATTTGCAGCACTCGATGTCATTCGTACCCGTTCTGGTATGCCGATTGTTTCAAAAACACTTGATCAAGCAGGGTTAAGAAAATTCATTGAAAACGAACGCAGCATTGAACTCTATTTGGAGAACCATCGGTATTTTGACATTAAACGCCTCATGTTGGGTGAGGTGTTCAAAGGCCCGATTTTTGATGTGCGGGTTATCAGGCAAAGAAATTCAAGCTATACGTATACCAAATACAAATACCAAGACAGGGCATGGTTTCCTCACTGGTACTTGCATCCATTTCCTTATAATGAAGTCAACAAAGGGTATGGCCTGATCCAAAATCCAGGTTGGTAATGTATTTCAAGATTATATTTTAAAGAAAGTTATAATGAAACTACTGTTCAAACAATATTTAAGTTTTATTTCAGTTGCTTCGATTGCCTTGGTTACTGCGGATATAAATGCACAAACAAAACTACCTGTCAAAGACTCTGTTTTGCAAATCTCCTCTGCGCAAGAAGTTGTTGCCTATGGTTTATTTTCAAAAAGGGAAGTGACTGGCTCTGTATCATCAATAACCGGAAAGGACATAGAAAAGAATATGGTATTTTCTCTGGGAAATACCTTGTACGGTAAGGTGCCTGGTTTGATTGTAGATCAAAACAGTGGAGAGCCAGGTAACGACCTTCCTGGATTTTCATTGCGGGGTGTTACCACATTTGGATTCGCCAGGGCACCATTGGTGCTTGTTGATGGCTTTATTCGGGATATGAACGCTGTTTCAGTTTTTGATGTGGAGAAAATATCTGTGTTGAAAGATGCAGCATCAACAGCCATGTATGGCATTCAGGGTGCCAATGGCGTCATTCTTGTTACTACAAAGGCAGGGGAACAGGGAAAGTCAAAAGTTACGGTAGATTTTTCTACCGGATTTCAATCTCCAACAAGGTTGCCCCAGTTTTACCGTTCTGCAGACTTTGCCAGGATGTACAATCAGGCCTTGGTCAATGATAAAATTCCCACACTGTACAGTGCCGCTGATATTGCAGGTTTTACTGATGGTGACAAAAAACTTTTTCCGGATGTAGATTGGATGAAGGAAACAATCAGGAACAATGCACCAACCACTTCGCTCAACATCAGCTCATCAGGAGGAAATAAAGTTGCGCATTATTATGTTTCCCTGGGATATTTGAAAAATACGGGTATCTACAAAAACACTGAACTCAATGATGGGTATAGCACCAATTCAGCACTGGATAGGTTAAACTTCAGGTCTAATATTGATGTGAACATCTTGAACGATCTGACCTTAAAGCTCAATTTGGGTGGCCAGGTCAATGATTTGAATGCACCCCGCATGGCCACATCAGACATATGGAATCGCTTGTATGATTATCCAACACATCTTTTCCCAGTTTACGCCCAGTCTGGATTATTGGGTGGAAGTTCAGCTTTCCCAGACAATCCTTTTGGATACATCAACAACCGTGGATACAGGAAGTCACATAATAGATTTTTTCAATCTGATCTTGATCTTAAGTATGATGCATCCAGGTTCGTAGATGGGCTAAGCCTTGGTGCCCGCGTTGGATTTGATAACTATTATACGGTAACGGATGGATGGTCAAAAACATTTGCTGTTTATCAGACAAGTAAAGACCCGATAACAGGCAAGCCCATCATCGGTGCACCAATTGGTAACAATTCAAATCTTGCTTACAATTCACCTTTCAGTGATGCACAAAACAGGAGGGGTACTGCTGAGTTTTATTTAAATTATGCAAAGAAATTTGGGGACAATCATGGTTTGGACTTTGTTGCCCTATATAACCAAACCCGTCAAATCGTAGGAAGGGAAAATCCTTACAATATGCAATCCGCTAGTACCAGAGTTCATTATGGTTACAAAAATAAATTCTTTGCTGACTTGTCTGCATCATACGGTGGCACTGAGGCTTTTGCCAAGGGTGAAAGATTTGGCTTTTTTCCAGCGCTATCTGCTGCATATGTAGTGATTGATGACAAAGCAAAACAAGCATCCAACTCCATTAATTATTTAAAAATCAGGTCATCCGCCGGAATGGTTGGAAGCAGCAATCTCGGTACCAGATTTGCCTTCAGGGAGTTGTATGTTGGTGGTTCCTCTTATTTTTTTGGAAATACCAATACAGCTGTTAGCTCAATTACCGAAGGTCTTGTACCCAATCCTGACTTGACCTTTGAACGTTCATATCAATATGATCTTGGACTGGATGCACGGTTGTTCAATGTGCTGGATTTGTCATTGGTTTTGTTTCAGCAGGACCGTAAAAACATCCTCACTTCTCAATCAACAACCATTCCTTCACTTTTTGGTGCCGTATTGCCGAGTGTAAACAAAGGTGAAGTAAGAAACAGGGGTATTGAAATTTCCATGCTGTTCAGCAAACAATACAAAAACGCAGGCTTCTTTGCAAGGGTCAACATGAGTTTTATCAAGGATAAGGTGATGGCCATGGCAGAAGAGATTGTACCAGCTGGTAGTGAATATTTTTACAGAACAGGTAGCCCCGTTTTTTATGCTTACGGGCTTCAGGCTGTCGGGTTTTTTGAGTCAGACAATGATATTGCCAACAGCCCCAGGCAGATTTTTGGACCAGTACAACCTGGAGATATCAAATACAAAGACAGAAACAATGATGGCGTTGTGAACAATTATGATATCGGCCCCATCGGTAATGGAAGCATCCCCACCAAAGAGATTGGACTCGATCTTGGATTTAACATTGGCGGATTTGATTTTCAGGTCATGTTGCAGGCCCAGATGGACAGGAACATCAACCTCGCCAGTTATGGGAACATCTTCTTCCCACTTCGTTCCAATCAAAAAATCTCAACCTTTGTTCAAAATCCATGGACGCCTGAAACCAAGGCAATTGCCATGTATCCACGCCTCTCAACACTTGAGAATGCCAACAATTACCGAACATCCAGTTTTTGGTTGCGCAATGGAGATTTCATAAAAGTTCGTTCGCTTGAGTTGGGGTATAATTTTTCCAATGCCTTTTTAACGAAAACAGGTTTGGGCATGTCTCGTTTTTTTGTTCGGGGTATGAACCTGTTCACCATGGATAAATTCAAGTACTCAGATCCTGAAAACATTTCCGGTTATCCAACCATGAGGTCTGTTAACATGGGCTTTAAGATTCAACTCTAAAATTCAATGAAAATGAAAAATATATTCAAGCTTATACTTGGGGCCATCATGTTATTTCAGGTAGGATGCTCTTACCTTGAACCTGAAGCCCTTTCCCTGACCACACGTTTGGATGTTGTTACCAATTTCAGCAACCTTACAAGGTTGCGCAACAACATGTTTACCTCCATGCCCGAAGGGTACAATTCAAATGGTAATTCCTGGAGAGCTTCGGCTACCGATGAATCCGAAGATGTAAACGAAACAGAGAATATCCAAGATTTTAATACCGGTAACTGGAATATCTATTCTAATCCAGATGATAGCTGGGCTAGGAACTACCAAGGTATTCGGAAAACATTTGATTTCACCGAAGGAACTGATACCATAACATTTATTGAGTATAAAATTCCTGATCCTGTTACTTATGCAGCAAGGGTCAGCAACATGAAAATGTGGAGGGCAGAGGCACAATTCCTCAGAGCCTTCTATTATTTTGAACTGGTGAAGCGCTACGGAGGTGTTCCAATTGTTGATCACAAGATCAGTATTTTCAATGAAACGGCTTATTTGCAGTCCCTCAAAAGGAACAGCTTCAACGAATGCGTTAATTTTATTACACGGTTATGTGATTCTGCTGCGTTGAGCCTTCCTTTGAGATTATCTGATGTGGCAAACTCTGATTGGGGAAGGCCTACAGTTGGTGCTGCTCTTGCGTTGAAAGCCAGGACTTTGACCTATGCTGCGAGTGATCTATTTAACAGGCCTGCCAATAACAATGCATTGGTTGGTTATACAGATAACAACAGGGTAGCAAGATGGAGGGCTGCAGCTTTGGCCAACAAGGCTGTGTTGGACCTGATGCCGATTGCACCATATAGCTTCCAATCTACCTATCCTGCCTTGTTTCAGCTGAAAACATTGCGCAGCAATGAAGTGATTTTTGAAAGGAGGTATCCTGCCAGCAATACATGGGAAGTTATCAATTATCCGCTTGGGTACCAGACAGGCCGCTCAGGCACTTGCCCGACCCAGAATTTTGTTGACGCACATGAAATGCGGACGGGTATTCCTTTCGACTGGAAAAATCCTGCACATGCTGCTGACCCATATGCCAACAGGGATCCCAGGTTGTTGATGAATGTGATTGTAAACAATTCAATGTGGAAAGGCACCAATGTTCAGCTTTGGGAAGGTGGACTCAATGGAAAACCCCTTTTCAGGGCTTCCAAAACAGGGTACTATCTGAAAAAATATGTTGATGAAACACTCAATTTGGTAACCGGACAGACCAGTGCAAAACAATGGATCTATTTCCGTTTGGCAGAGAATTATTTAAATTATGCTGAAGCCATGAATGAGGCATTTGGACCCAATGTGCCTGATACATTGAAGGTTACGGCACTTCAGGCAATTAATGCAGTAAGGACCAGGACTGGTGTAGCCATGCCGGCCATTGCAGCTGTAGTGACCAAAAATGATTTGCGTGAAAAAATCCGCAATGAGCGAATGATTGAGCTGGCTTTTGAAGACCACAGGTTCTGGGATGTTCGCCGCTGGATGATTGGGGACAATACACTTGGGGCCATGATCAAAGGTGTAAAGATAACAAGGGAAACCAATGGAACGTTTAAATATCTGCCCATCGATTTGGAAAAACGTGTATTCCTGGAAAAAATGTATTTGTATCCGATTCCACAATCCGAGGTCATCAAATCAAATGGCAATATCGTTCAAAATCCTGGTTGGAATTAATATATTAAGAGCATGATCATTGAAAATTCAATTGGCAAACGTGAGCTGAATACACACCAATCCCAGCATGATCTGGTGGTTGTCGGCGGTGGTCTTTCAGGTGTTTGTGCAGCGTTGGCAGCAGCGAGGCTGGGTTTGAAAGTTGCCCTGGTACAAGACAGGCCAGTACTTGGCGGCAATGCGTCAAGTGAAGTCCGCTTGTGGATTTTAGGCGCTACCTCTCACATGGGGAACAACAACAGGTGGGCGAGGGAAGGCGGAATCATGGACGAAATGTTGGTAGAAAACATGTTCCGAAACCCTGAGGGAAACCCTTTGATTTTTGATACCATTTTGCTTGAAAAAGTAAAATTAGAAAGCAATATAACCTTGCTGCTCAATACTGCAGCCTATGAGGTTATCAAGGAAAATGACCAAAAGATTTCATCCGTCAAGGCTTTCTGTAGTCAAAACCAGCAAATGTACCATCTGGCTGCACCGCTTTTTGTAGATGCATCTGGTGATGGAATTCTTGGTTTTCTGTCTGGCGCTGCTTTCAGGATGGGGGCAGAATCTGCAGATGAATTTGACGAGAAATTTGCTCCTTCAAAAGAGTACGGAGAACTGCTGGGTCATTCCCTTTATTTTTATTCCAAAAATATTGGGAAGCCTGTTCGGTATGTTGCGCCATCTTATGCTTTAAAGGATATCACCAAAATTCCACGATTCAGGTCTTTCAATACAAAGGATTTCGGTTGTAAATTATGGTGGGTTGAATACGGGGGAAGGTTGGATACAATTGCTGAAACTGAAACAATCAAGTGGGAATTGTGGAAGGTCATTTATGGCGTTTGGGACCATATCAAAAACTCAGGCAATTTTCCTGAAGCGGAAAACCTGACCCTGGAGTGGGTTGGTACCATCCCTGGAAAAAGGGAGAGCCGCAGGTTTGAAGGTGATTATATGTTGAACCAGCGGGATATTGTTGAGCAAAGACCTCATCAGGATGCTGTGGCGTTTGGCGGTTGGAGCATAGACCTGCATCCTGCAGATGGTGTTTTCAGTGAAAAACCCGGTTGCAACCAATGGCATAGCAAAGGCATCTATCAAATTCCTTACAGATGTCTTTACAGTAAAAACATTTCCAATCTCTATCTGGCCGGTCGTATCATTAGTGCCAGCCATGTTGCTTTCGGGTCAACCAGGGTAATGGCTACCGGCGGTTTGATAGGTCAGGTTGTGGGCACTGCTGCATATCTTGCTGCACAGGAAAAGCTTATGCCAAGGGCTTTGCTTCAAGAACAACATTTGGAAAGCCTGCAGCAATTGCTGTTGAAAGAGGGTGCATATATACCTGGTGTAGCGAAGAAAGAAAATGACCTCTCTCTTGCTGCAAAGCTTTCTTCATCTTCTCATGTGAAATTTTCTGGCTTCCCTACAGTATCGGAGTATAAACCTTTGCAGACTTCTGTGGCACAAATGGTACCATTGCCAATTGGCACCATTCCGGCAATCAATTTCAAATGTATTGCTGCATCCACTACGCCACTTGAAATACAATTGAGGGTGAGTGATGTGGAAACAAACCATACCCCAGAAGTCATCCTTGAGCAAAAAACAATTCATTTGATCAAGGGTGAAAACCATGTTTCTTTTTCTTTTGATACAGTGATGCCTTATAAAGGCTATGCATATATCACATTTTTAAAAAATGATGCTGTTTCACTCCCATACACTGATCAGCGGATTAGCGGTGTGTTGAGTGTATTCAATTACATCAATCCTGCTGTATCCAATTGGGGAAAGCAGGAGCCCAAAGAAGACATTGGGGTTGATACATTTGAATTCTGGTGCCCAATCCGTCGTCCTGAGGGTAGAAATCTCTCCATTGCCATGGAGTTGAGTGATGATGTTTTTGCAGTAGATAATATCCGAAATGGTATTGATCGGCCAGTTTCGCATCCCAATGCATGGGTCGCTGATCCTGCTGATGCTACTCCTTCAGTAACAATGGTTTGGGACAGCAATCAGGAGATTGGCACAATAGAGATTTGTTTTGATACAGATTTTGATCATCCGATGGAATCGGTTTTGATGGGACATCCTGAAAATGTGATGCCTTTTTGTGTATCAACCTTTAGCGTTGAAGATGAAAATGGCAAGTTGCTCTGGAGTGATCAGGACAATCATCAAACCATTCGAAGATTCAAGCCAGCAGAAAAGATTACTGCACAAAAATTGACTTTCCGATTTGAACATCCCTCTGAACATGTTCCTGCTGCTGTTTTTGCCATCCGCTGCTTTAATGATTAAACATTTTACATGGTACAGCTTGATTTTATTGTCCTGGTTATTTTTGCTTTCCTGATTTTTGGTATTGGTCTTGCTTTTACCCGCGTTGGCAGCAAGAGCAGTCAGGCTTTTTTTGAAGCAGGTGGGGCAACCCCTTGGTGGATCAATGGCTTATCATTGTTCATCAGTTATTTTTCTGCTGGTACTTTTGTTGTTTGGGGGTCTATTGCCTACAAGCATGGTATTGTTGCCAATACAATCCAATTGACCATGGCCATCAGTGGTTTGCTGGTTGCCATTTTTATTGCCCGCAAATGGAAAAAAACAGGTGTTAAAACAGCTGCCGAATACATAGGAAAAAGATTCAACCTGAAAACGCAACAGTTTTACACCTATATGGTGCTACTGCTGAGTCTGTTTACAACTGCATCTGTGCTTTATCCTGTAGGCAAGATGGTTCAGGTGGCTACACCATATTCGCTGAATACCTGCATCATGATCATCGGACTGATCATTGTTTTGTATACAGCTGCTGGAGGCTTGTGGGCAGTCTTGGTTACAGATGTTGTTCAGTTTGTCATCCTTACCGCATCAGTATTGATTGTCATTCCCATTGCATTTGATCAAATTGGTGGTCCTGCCAATTTGGTTACCCAGGCACCGGTAGATTTTTTTAAGCCTTTTAATACTGAATACACTTTTCCTTTCATGCTGGCTTTCATCGTTTACCAAACCGCATACATCGGTGGTAACTGGAGTTATGTTCAGCGGTATACCAGTGTCAAGGATGAAAAAAGTTCAAGGAAGGTGGCCTATCTTTTTACCATTCTTTACCTGGTGAGTCCATTCATTTGGATGATTCCTCCCATGGTATACAGAATCATGAATCCTGACCTGGCCGGTCTGGGCGCAGAAGGCGCATACATGATGCTTTGCCAAAAGATTCTTCCAGCAGGACTGATTGGATTGGTTTTAGCAGGGATGATTTCTGCCACTTCCAGCAAGGCCAATACCACCATCAATCTCGCTGCCACCGTTTTTGCTACTGACCTGTACAAGAATCTTATCAGGAAATCAGCCACTGAAAAAGAACAAATACTTGTTGCAAGAATTTTTACCATTCTCTTTGGCGCAGGTACTGTTTTTATTGCGTTGCTTGTTCCCCGTATTGGTGGTATTGTTGATTTTGTGTTGAGCATTGCTTCTATTGCAGGTGGCGCATTGTTTGCTCCGATCATCTGGAGCTTGTTTTCAAAACGCCAGACGGCAATTTCTGTTGTAACGGTTACCTTACTTACCCTTTCCATCAACCTTTTTTTAAAACTGCTGGCGCCATCTTTGCTTGGTTTAAAACTTTCAAGGACGATGGAAACAGTCATCGGTCAGTCTATTCCTTTGGTTTGTCTGCTTGCTTTTGAAATATATTATAAGGCCAAAGGAACATTTGCTCCAACACCAGTGGTAGTGGCAGATGGTTTATTGGACGAAAATGATGCAGCAGATGACGAGGATGCCAAGGCACAGAATAATTTTGGCATCAAGGTTATTGCCATTGCTATGGCAATTGTAGGTGTCGGCATTGCAGTCCTTGGTATTCTATCGGTGACATCATCAATCATTGTAATCAGTGTAGGGGCAGTGATTGTATTTGCTTCCATTTTCATTTGGAGGGCTGCCATGCCATCCAAGTTACTGTCCTTGCTCTTGATGATTTGTTTGTCTATCAGTGCAGCAGCACAACCAGATGCCATCAAAAAAGTTTTGGTAAACCAGGCCGGTTATAATTTGAATGAATCAAAGCGATTGGTTGCATGGGGTATAAAAGATGGCGAAGCTTTTCAACTGCGATCAGTCAGCACAGGTGCCATTGTATATGCTGGAAAACTGGAAAAGTTTGCAGGAGATTTTTCTTCTTTCAATCCTTTGTCTAATGACGAGTACGTTGCAGAGGTAAAGGGGTTGAAACCCTCAGTACCTTTTCGCATCAAGGCATTTTATCAGGAGCTCATTTCTTCTAAAATGGCCTATGATTTTTTTATTGATGTGCGTGGTTCAAAGGATCCTGTTCATTCCAATGAGGCAAAAGTATATGGAGGTGGACCTTCCAGGGATGTAGGTGCGTATGGATTGGAGACTGTTTTTGAAACCATGTTTTTTGCTAGCAACCCTGCACTTTTCGACAATTGGCAAAATGAAATGGGTGATGGCAAGGTTCCTGATTTGATCAAGTTGATTCTTTGGCATGCTGAATTTGCCTATCATCATCATGCTTTCAATGGACAGATTGGAAGCCGCCATGGTTGGTTGGGATATGAAGGCACACCCAAAATGAATTATGATTATTGGAATACACTGGATCAACTTGCAGCAGTATGTGCGGGCTATCACAGCTTTCTGAAGCCTTATTTGTCTGAAGAAAAATACAAGGCCTACAGGAAGGTTTGTTTGGAAAAATGGACAGCCTATGAAAGGCACAAGGTTGTTCGCTATTGGACTTACAGCAACAAATGGGTTGATGTGGGATACCAGGAATTCAGTGAGATGGGCAATGCCTATGGGCAGTCTGTGTTCAGCAATCTTTTCATGTACCTGACAGAAAAAAATGAGAAAGATGGTCAACCAGAAAAATTCTTGAATTGGGCCAAGGAAAGTGTGGATGATGTTGTGAAGCATTGGGATTTTAACAATGTTCGCCACATGTGGTGGATCAGGAATGCCGAACACATCACACCACAGGCATTGGCTTTTTACATCATGACAGCTCCAGAAAAAGAAACCAAAGCAGCAAAAGACAAATTGGGCGCCTGGATGGATCATATTCTTTCCAGGTCAAACAATCCATGGCATTACAGGACGCACAGCGATACAGAATGGGCTCATCCCAAAACCAAGGAATTGGGCGGTTCTCCTGCCTTGGGTGGCAGCTTGTTTGCAGCTGCGCATGTTTTGAAAAGGCCAGAGGCAAGACCAGTTGCTTGGTCTCAGGTTGACTTTACATTTGGGCTTAATCCACTGGGAGCACATTTCAGCAATAAAAGCAAGGAAAGGGTAGAGATCAAAGGATATTGGGAAGACGTAGAAGTGGGCTGGCCGCAAGCACATCCCAATGGATATGGTATGCTTGGACTTGCAAGGGGAACCCTTGATGGTACACCACTGGACAAGGACTTTCCCCGTTACGGATCTGTTTCCACCACGGCCGTTGCAGATTCAGTATCTGATAAGATAGGCCTCAACGCCTATGCCACAGAAGGTTGGGCAATATCCAACCGAGGTTGGTTGGCAACCCTTACCTTTTCAACTTTGCACAGCATAGAATTGAATATTGTCAATGAATCTGGAAAGAAGCTCAATACTTCTACCAGTGACAAGAAAGTTTTTGTAGAATTGAAGGCGCCGCTCAACATCAACCCCAATCAAAAAGATCTGGCCTGGGTAGAACAAATCCTTGAAAATGGAGATGCCATTCGGATTAACCTGATTGAAACCGGAGAGGACACGGGTATTTTTCGCGCTGCATTAAAGCCAACGCCCGGCAAAAACACAAGACTGTCATACGGATACTGGGGATTCAGGAAACAGGCAGTGCTGAAGTGGAATTGAATAACAGCTTTTAAACAAAACGATTGATCATGAAGTATCATCCGCTGAGCCAATTGCTTTTGACGGTAGTTATTTGCTTTGCTGGCATGGCAGCACTGGCAGATGATTTCCCCATAGGACAACAAACCATTGTCCTTTCTAAATCATGGAAATTTTCAATTGATCCCGGCAATAATGGCCTTGTAGCTGGATGGCAGAAAAGCAGTTTCAATGACCAGGGGTGGGAATCAATCAACGTACCAGACAACTGGGATTTACACAATGAATATGCCAATTACAGAGGGAAGGGATGGTACAGGACGCGTTTTCTGGTTCCTGCGCTTCAGGGGCGGAGGGCTATTCTTGCATTCGGAGAGGTAGGTAATTCATACAAGGTTTACTTTAATGATAGCCTTGTGGCTTCAGTTCTTTGTGGGGATTTTACACAGGAATTTGATGTTACTTCCTACTGTAAACAAGGTGCTCAAAACCAGTTCTCTGTTGAAGTGGATAATTCACTTTCCTGGGGTGCTTATTGGAATTGGGGTGGAATCAGGAGAGCGGTAAGCCTGCAATTGCGCAATGCAGTTTATATCGAAAGGCAGGAAATCATTGCCAATCCGGATTTGACAAAAGGTACAGCAACCATCCGTACAGCAGTGTACGTCAGGAATGCTTCAACAGCAGACAAAAAAATTGTACTGGCCCAGCAACTCTCAAAAGGTTCATCAGCTGTGGCTTCTATTTCACAATCCTTTGTTGCCAAGGCGGGTACAACAAGCAAATTCATCTTGGAGCAGTTTCTGCCCTCAGAAAAAGTTTCCTTATGGCATTTTGATTTTCCACATCTCTATACTTCTCAACTGGATTTGAAGGAAGGAGGGAAAATTTCATACCAGCATCAAGATCGTTTTGGCATTCGCAAGATTGAGTTGGACGGGTACCAATTCAAATTGAATGGAGAGTCGATTCGACTTGCAGGATACAACTGGGTTGCAGATGACCGAACCACTGGAAGCACTTTACCAGAACACCGCTACAAGGAAGATATTGACATGATGAAGGAAGCTGGTGCCAACTTGGCCCGCTTGTCTCATCGTCCTTTGCCCAAGGATGTGATGGATTACCTGGATGAAAAGGGTTTTTTGGTATTGGCGGAATTCAACAACTGGCCTGATTACATGAATGACAGGACCTCCGCAGCCAAAGGATTTGCAACAAATTTCATTCAACAGAATTTCAATCATCCTTCCATTTTTGGATGGAGCGTGGGAAATGAAAATGGAAATTTAAAGGAGTATCCTGAGGTGAACAACTATGTTGCCTCCATCATCCCCTTCATCAAGAAAAACCTGGACAGCAGCAGGCTGGTGACCTATGTATCCCATACCGCAGATTACCAGGCCAATGATGCTGCCCAGTTTTGTGATGTGTTGATGAT
>JBIPNK010000096.1:0-8960 GCA_044373365.1 Chitinophagaceae bacterium | reverse complement strand
CTCACTGCTTGCCAAGGGTGATTTCCCTTTTGAGCTGAATATTCCCATACCATTTTCCCTAATCATCAATGATCCTACAGCCAATGAACTCAGGATCATCCCCGCTTATTGGTTTCAATACAATCATTATGCTTTGCAGCGGAACGAATGGAAATACAAGGACCGTGATGCGAGGGCAACCAAAGAACTTGCACTGGAATACAGAAGTCTGGCGCCTGATAGTGTCAATGAAATTTTTGATGCGCTGGAACTGCTTTCGCTTTTTGCTGGCAAGGCCTATTTTAGGCATTTTGAACAAGAGATCCCCACTGATGATATGTGCAAAACCAAGGGCAGGGAACTTTTCAATCATGATGACAAACTGTTGGATGAACTAGAAATTCTTGCCGAAGGTTTTGAGAACAGTAAAAGAAAGGTTGTGGTATTGAAAGCCAGAAAGGCCTATGCTTCGTTCAGGGAAATGGTGCGCTATTATGCAGTCGGTCAAATTTCAACATGGTTCAGTAAAGAACATGTGCTGAAAAGCCCATTTGGTTTGACTTCCATCTCAAAGCTGCCGTTGAGGGAAGAATGGATTAACATTGGAGGACAGCTTGTTCCTTCATCTTCGCTTGCTCTTTTGTTGGAGGAAATAAAGTCAAAAAAATTGAACAGTTGGGACGCTGTTCATCTTGCTTATAAAGGGATTGCTGATTCCAGTCCTGAACATCTTTTTCAACATGCGGTTGCTGCTTTACTTGAAATTGAACATATTTCATTGGAGGATCTGACTGCATCAAAACTTTCCACTCTGTTCAAAGGGCACCTTGCTACAAATGAAAAAGTTTTTCAGGGGATTGTTCAATCCCGTGAAAAAGATATGACCAATCCATTCAGAAAAATGGTTTATGCCAATGAAGCTGAAATGGAAGCCGTGTTGGGAAAAATGAACGATAACAATTTTGTCCGTGAAAAAGACAAGGAAAGAATGGAATTGTCAACAAGGATTGAAAACATCCTGGCTAAATTGGTTTAACCATCAAAGCCTGAAAAATATTTTCTTCTTGTAAAGAAATTCACAGAGCTTCCATTCAATAAAAAAAATGGCGATGCTGCTGATGATCCCAATGCCATTTTCTGCAATGAACCGGTGTAGTAAACCCTCTGCTATGGCGGAAACATATCCATTGAACCATTTGCCTCCCACGATTTCAAAGAAAAGGTAGATGAAAATAGAATTCATGCCCAGCACATTAAAAAAAGTCAATCCTTTTTTGTTTCCTTTCACATCAATAAAAAAATAGCAGGCAGCAAGACCCAACAAGCACCAGCCAAGTGAAGCAATGCTAAATGAGGAAGTGGCAATTCGTTTGATGATGGGCGTAACCCCCGCCAGGTCTAATCCATAGCCAACCATAAGGGTTGCCGCACCCCATATCAACAATTGTTTTGTTTTTTGCGGTTGCTTGCTCATCAGGTATTTTCCCACCAATGCTCCTGCGATAGTGTGCACTGCAGTGGGGATACAGTTGATGGCCGCCCATCCTCCGCGGCTGGTCTTTCCCATGAGCAACATGTCCATGTAATTCCCAAAATTGTAATGATTCACATACGTTTGGTTGTATCCAGGAACGTCCATGAACCTATACAGGATCTCCGTAAGCAAGAGCAAGCCAATGCTGAATATTAACTGGCTTTTGAAATTCCACTCAAATATAAAATAGGCAACAGCGATGGTGAAGGAAAGCTGCGTGAGTACATTCCACAATTCAAATGAGAGTCCATCTTTTCTTACCGCATAAATCAATACTCCCCAAAAAAACAACCATCCACATCGCTTCAGGATTTTACTCGTCCGCTGCCAATAATCCACTGCTTTTGACTTCATCCCTTCAATGGAATAAGCCATGGCCGTTCCTGCAATAAACATGAAGCCGGGTTGAATCAGGTCCCAAAACCGAAGGCCATTCCATGGGTGATGGTGAAACTGGATGATGAGTCCGGAAAGCCAATGATCTTTTGTTACATCTTGCAGCACATCATAAAGCCCTGCAGCTTCCAAAGCCAATAAAAACATGATGAGCCCTCTCATGAAATCCAATGAGGCCAATCGTTTCGTGCTAAATTCGGGATTGATGGGTGCTTGCATATGCTCTTTTTTCCAGTTACAATTTAATCTATCGGCGGATAAATGCAATAGTTTTCATTAATTTGATTGCTCAAAGAAAACCATGAAAGTTATTGCATGTCAAACACCAGGAATTTTTGAGTTGATTGAAAAAGAAATGCCCACACCAGCGCCTGGATTTTCCATCATTCAGATCAAGCGAATTGGTATTTGTGGAACAGATCTGCATGCTTTTGCCGGCAATCAACCTTTTTTCAGTTACCCAAGGGTTTTAGGGCATGAGCTCGCAGCTGAATTTGTAGAAGGCGATGCTCTTGGTTTTGAAAAAGGAGAGCCCCTGACCATCGTTCCATATTTCTATTGTGGCAACTGTATTGCCTGCAGAAATGGCAAGCCCAATTGCTGCGCAGACATTAAAGTTTTTGGCGTGCATATTGATGGTGGAATGGCAGCCTTTGTATCCGTGCCTTCTTATGCCCTGGTAAAAAGTGGGGGACTCACCTTAGACCAACTGGCCCTTGTAGAGCCGCTGGCCATTGGTGCCCATGCAGTTTCTCGTGCCGAAATCAAACCCGGAGAAAAAGTATTGGTTGTTGGCGCCGGTCCTATAGGAATTGGATTGGTATTGTTTGCCCAATTGGCAGGCGCCGAAGTGGTGTTGATGGATACCAATAATGAAAGGCTTCAGTTTTGTCGAAATCATTTTGCTGCTTCTCATACCATCAATCCTTTGCTACAGGATGCAGTAGCCATGTTGAAGGAGTTTACATCAGGAGACATGCCGACTGTGGTCATTGATGCAACTGGAAACCAACGGGCTATCAACAATGCATTTGATTACATGGCGCATGGAGGTAAATACATTCTTGTAGGCTTGCAGCTGGGTGAGATTACTTTTAGCCACCCAGCTTTTCACAAGCGTGAAGCAACATTGATGAGCAGCCGCAATGCAACCACTGCTGATTTCAGTCATGTCATGGCTGCCATTGCAACTGGCCGAATCGATCCCTTGCCCATGATTACCCATCGACTCTTGTTTGATGATGTATCGAGTGGCTTTCCCCAACTTTCTGACCCTTCAAACAAGGTAGTCAAAGCCATGATTGATTGTTGAGGCTGTGTAAAAAGCCTACCTTAGCGCAGTGATTTACATCAAGCTGATTCTTGTAGCGATCATGTGGGGCGGCACATTCATTGCCACCAAAATGGCATCGCAGGTATTTGAACCCTTTACAGGTGCATCCTTCCGCTATGCCATTGCGCTTGTTTTCATGATACCCTTGATGTTGATAAAAGATAAAACTGCCTTGCGCATCAACAAAAAACAATTCCTGCAATTGCTGGTGTTGGGAAGCACAGGGATTTTCGCGTATAGTTTTTTCTTTTTCAATGGAATGAAGCGGGTGCCCGCCAGCCATGGATCGCTTATCGTTGCGTTGAACCCGGTACTGGTCATGTTGATTTCATCCCTGTTCGGGAAGGAGCGGATCAAAGGCATAAGGATTGTGGGTTTACTTCTTTCCCTTGCAGGAACCGCAATTGTTATTGCCAGGGGGGATATTTTTTCTCTGTTCTCCACTTTTACCTGGGGTGATGCATTCATGCTTGGATGCCCTATCTCCTGGGCTTTTTACACCTACTTTGCAAAGGATGCACTCAAGACAACCACTCCTTTACAAGCATCTACCTGGGCCATTCTCCTGGGCTTTTTGATGATCCTTTTCTTTGTTCCTTTTGAGACCTATCCCACCAAGGTGGATTGGTCCGTTTGGATGGCCCTGGTTTATCTGGGTATCTGTGGTTCAGTCCTGGGATTCGTTTGGTATTACGAAGGGATTCAAAAGATCGGTCCTGTCAAGACTTCCGCTTTCAATAACCTCATTCCGATATTTGCGATGATACTGTCTGTTATCGTGCTCGGTGAAACCATTCATGGGTATACCTTGTACGGCTCTACCATGGTGATTGGAGGAGTTTTCCTCATCAACCGTTTCTGATCAGTTTGTTTTGCCAGGATATATTTTCAGGGCCTCTTCCAGACAATCCATGGCCTGGTCAATGTCTTCATTGTTGATCACATATGCAAGCCTGACCTCGTTTTTCCCCAATCCTTTTGTTTCATAAAATCCACTCGCTGGAGCAAGCATGACCGTCTGATTGTTGTAAGAAAATGATTCAAGCAGCCATTGGCAGAAGCGATCGCCATCGTCGATGGGCAGCCTGGCGATGACGTAAAATGCACCGCCGGGTGTAGGGCAGAAAACGCCTGGAATGGCATTCAGTCTTTGGACCAATAAGTTTCTGCGGGATAAATAGGCCGCCTTGGGTTCGTCAAAATAAGCATCTGGAAGATCCACTGCTGCTTCCCCAAGAATCTGGGCCAAGCCTGGAGGGCTCAGCCTGGCCTGTGCAAATTTCATGGCGGCCTGGTAAACTTCCTTGTTTTTGGTGATGAATGCACCTATCCTTGCACCACAGGCTGAGTATCGTTTGGAAATGGTGTCCATGAGAATGACCTGCTCTTGTATTTTTTCCAGTTGCATCGCACTGGTATAAGTCCCTTCATAACAAAACTCCCTGTATGCCTCATCAGAGAACAGGAAGAGTTGATGCCTCAGGCAAATGTCTTCCAGTTGTTCCATCTCTTCCTTACTGTAGAGGTAGCCTGTAGGATTGTTGGGATTGCAGATCAGAATTGCTTTGGTTTTGGGCGTAATGCGATTTTCAAATTCAGCGATGGGTGGGAGCGCAAAACCGTTTTCAATGTGAGAAGTGATGGGGACAATCTTTACCCCAGCCATCACTGCAAATCCGTTGTAGTTTGCGTAGAAAGGTTCAGGAATGATGATTTCATCCCCTTCATCCAGGCAGGCCATCATGCCAAAGACAATGGCCTCACTCCCTCCGGTCGTGATGATGATTTCACCTGCATCCAATGCAACACCCACTTTTTCGTAGTAGCTGACCAGCTTTTTACGGTAGGATTCATTGCCTGCACTATGGCTATAAGCCAATACCTTGATGTCTGCATGCCTGACGGCATCCATCACAGAGGGTGGGGTTTCGATATCAGGCTGACCAATATTGAGGTGATGGACTTTTATTCCTCTTTTTTTTGCCTCTTCTGCAAAAGGTACAAGTTTCCGTATTGGTGAAGCGGGCATCTGGTCCCCTCTGGTGGATGGTTTTAACATGCTGTAAATTTAGGCAAATTGGTTTCAAAGAGAACAATACGTAAATTTGATTTACGTTATAGATATACCATGTTTAAACAGATCTCAATGTTGATGTTTCTCGTTGGCCTTTCATTGCCGGTGATGTTGTTTGCACAAAACATCAATGTTGGAGCAAAAAAGGACAAAATTGAAGTAACGGAAACATCATTTGATTTCGGAAAAATCATGCAGGGAAAGCCTGTATTCCATGATTTTCGAGTCATCAACCTCGATACTGTACCATTGGTGATCGACAACGTGCAGGCATCTTGCGGGTGTACTACTCCTGAATGGAGCAGGGAGCCCATTGCTCCTGGCGGAACATCCATCATCAAAGTGGGGTACAATTCAGCCACACCTGGCTATTTTGAAAAGACCATTACATTGATGTATGCAGAAGGGATGACGGCTATGGTAAGCATCAAGGGAAATGTCTGGAAGACCCCCGAAAAGCCTGCCCCTTTTAACAAAAGCATTGCATTGCTCAAAGCTGAGAAGTTTTAGTAACCAAGAAAAATCGTTAATTTTACAAAACAGATAAAACAAGAAACAATGAAAAAAATAATGATTACGCTCATGGTCTTGGCAACAGGGTTTTTTGCCGTTGCACAAAATGCTGCCAAGAAGGCGGAAGACATGGTTAAATTCAAAGAGATCCGCCATAATTTCGGCAAGATCAAGCAAGGCGTTCCTGTTACCCATGATTTTGAGTTCAGCAACATCGCCAGCGCTCCGCTCATCATCGAAACAGCTTCTGCATCATGCGGATGCACAACCCCAACCTGGCCCCAACAGCCTGTGATGGCTGCAAAGACAGATAAAATCAAGGCTGGTTTCAATGCTGCCGCTCCTGGTCCTTTCGAGAAAACGGTTTTTGTAAAGATCAAAGGTGTTGATGCCCCATTCGAACTTAAAATTGCCGGTGAGGTAGTTCCTGCAGCAGACTTCGACAAGGCGGTAAAAAAATAAGTAAATTTTATATACAACTCATTGCGGCAGGTCATTGACCTGCCGCTTTTTTATTTCCCAATTCTCTGGGTTTTGCCCAGATATTTGTGGTTTGTCCCCATAGGCCTGGCTTTGATTTTTTATTAACAAAATTGGTTAGTTTTGTCGCATGCAAGACACAGGAATCACTGAGCAGCAGTTGGCTGATGAACTCTCCTTTGAGGCGTTCAGGCAGACTGTTATCAGTGATTATACCATTGCATTCCAAAGCCGACAGGCCAGCCTGCTTGGCAGAAAAGAAGTCCTCACTGGGAAGGCCAAGTTCGGGATTTTTGGGGATGGAAAAGAAGTGCCTCAGGTAGCCATGGCAAAGTTTTTCAAGCCTGGCGATTTTTATGCCGGCTATTACAGAGACCAGACCTTTGCGCTGGCAACAGGAGCCGCTACGCTGGGTCAGTTTTTTTCTCAGCTCTATGCAGACCCGAACCCTGAACATGATCCCCACAGTGCGGGTCGTCAAATGAATTGTCATTTCTGCACACCTTTCCTTGATGAACATGACAACTTCATCAATTTCACAAAGACCAAGAACCTTTCCTCTGGTATGGCGCCTACAGCCGGTCATTTGCCAAGAGCACTGGGCTTGGCCTATGCCTCAAAAATATACAGACATGCTCCTGTGCTGGAGAACATGACAAGTTTTTCCAATCGTGGAAACGAAGTCTGTTTTTGCACGATAGGTGATGCCTCCACCAGCGAAGGACATTTTTGGGAAACCATGAATGCTGCTGCCGTATCGCAGGTCCCCTTGGCTGTTTTTGTTTGGGATGACGGGTATGGAATTTCAGTTCCAAAAGAATTTCAAACGGTTAAAGCCTCTATATCCGATGCACTCTCTGGTTTTGAAAAATCCAGGGGTACCAATGGGATGCTGATTTACAAGGTAAAGGGTTGGGATTATGCCCAGCTCTGTGAGGTATTTGAAGAAGGCATCACAATAGCAAGAAATGAACATATTCCTGTTCTTTTTCATGTTGAGGAACTGACCCAGCCACAGGGGCACTCAACATCAGGAAGCCATGAAAGATACAAGTCGCCAGAGCGCTTGCAATGGGAGCGTCAATGGGATTGTTTGGCACAAATGCGTACCTGGATCATTGAAAATGGCCTGGCCAGCACTGATGAAATTGAATCATTGGAAGACAGTTCCAGGTCTTATGTGAATGAATGCCGCCTGACCAACTGGAAATTGTATGATAGCCCGATACAGGAGCAGAAGCAGAAGACACTGGCGTTGATTGGGGATGTCGTTTCCAGGATTGGTGCCGATCACTTGAATACTATCTACCAAGAGCTGTCTAACAACAGCCTGCCTTTCAGGCGAGATGTCATGGTTGCCCTCCAGCGAACCATCCTCTTTGCCGCAGACAAGGAATTGACAGCTCCCATCCTTGCCTACTATCAACAGCTCCAGGAAGAAAATAAACTGTTGTACAATTCCAAATTGTACGTAGACAATGCCCTTAAGCCTCTGCCCTCAGCACTTCCCCTTCCATCATTCTCTGAGGATGCAGGGCTGATCAATGGCTATGAAATCCTGAACAGGTACTTCGATGAGCTTTTTGACGCCAATCCTACCGTGGTGGCCTTTGGCGAAGACCTGGGGAAGATAGGTGATGTAAACCAAGGCTTTGCCGGATTACAACAGAAATACGGATCAGAAAGAATATTCGATACAGGCATCAGGGAACTCACCATCATCGGTCAAGGGGTAGGCATGTCCATGCGCGGCCTTAGGCCTATAGCCGAGATACAGTACCTCGATTATCTTTTGTATGGTTTGCAGGTAATGAGTGACGACGCTGCCACCTTGCATTATCGATCAGCGGGCAAACAGATTGCTCCATTGATTGTAAGGAGCCGCGGCCACAGGCTGGAAGGGATTTGGCACAGTGGTTCACCCATGGGCCTCATGATCAATGCGCTGAAAGGGTTTCATTTCTGTGTACCCCGCAGCATGGTGCAGGCCGTAGGATTTTACAATACTTTGTTGGATGGAAAAACGCCCGGAGTTGTGGTGGAATGCTTGAACGGATACCGTTTGAAGGAAAAACTGCCTTCAGATTTGCTGGCATACAAGCTCCCATTGGGCATGCCTGAAACAGTTCGCGAGGGGGATGCCATCACCATCGTATCATATGGATCTACCCTCAGGATTGTACTTGAAGCGGCAGCAGTGCTGGCCATGACAGGTGTTGAAACTGAGGTTATTGATGCACAAACACTCATTCCTTTTGATACCAATCATCTTATTGTCAAGTCGCTGGAAAAGACCAACCGAATTTTGTTTGTAGATGAGGATGTCCCCGGGGGCGCTACCTCGTTCATGTTCTCAGAAGTAATGGACAAGCAAGGGGGATACAGATGGCTGGATGCATCACCCCGTATACTGTGTTCTCAGCCTCACCGCCCTGGTTATGGAAGTGATGGAGATTATTTCTCCAAGCCCAATACCGAGGATGTTGTTGCCATGGTTATGGAGATGATGGCTGAATAATGTGTATTCTATAAAGGGGAAAAAAGCTTTATATCTATTGGCTAGCTTACTTGAGGTTGTGAAATACCTTTTGGGTGTCATCGTCCTGTTCAAGACGATCCACAAGCTTTAGTACTTCTTGCGCCTGCTCTTC
>JBIPNK010000097.1:0-8960 GCA_044373365.1 Chitinophagaceae bacterium | reverse complement strand
CGAGGCCAATTTTATGGGTTATCTGGCTGCCATGCAGTCTGCAGACAGTTGCCTTAAATATTCTGCCAACCTGGAGATGTTCATCTATGCAAACAATGCCTTGCGCCGGAGTGATTCGGTTGCTGCAAGAAATAATTTCAAGGCTTTATCTCCAATTGCCATCAAAGACCTGAAATCTTACAGGGCATTTGTTAAGAAATACCAGGGCCCCATCGATGAATTTACCACCTGGTTTTACACAAAATTTCTTCGCCTGAACAACCAGCCCGAAGGGATGTACAGCTATAACCGGGGGATGGTTTATGTGATGCGGTATTTAAACAAAAAGCCGGCATAAGCCGGCTTCTGTTATTCTAATTCAATTGTAAAGACCGAGTCTGAACGATCGATTAATTCTCACTCCTTGATCCATTCCTGAAAATGGTTCTCATCATGTCTCCACCTTGTCCCATTGGTTTGATGTCAAATCCTTTGGGTACTTCAAATGTCTTGTCATCAATTTGGGCATCAGGCTGAATCTTCAACACAGTCATGTGCATTTTAAATCCGTTTCCGCGAACCATTTCGTATTCCATAGGGAAGCCGTTGATCAGGTCAAGGCCTGGAATGGCTCCTCCCATCATGGACATTCTTCCACTTCCGCCACCAAATCCGCCAGGATTGGCTGATGCAGCAGTTGACTTGGGTGAAATCTTGAAATCAGGATTGTACCAGATCACATTTTCAGAAACCTGTCCATTTTGTCCGAGAGACTTGATGGTTACTTTCTTACAGGTAAATCCAGATACTTTTTTCGTTTCATCAGAGTAGATGAGCTCAGGCTTGTTCTCCTTAAAGCTGATGCCTAAGGCGGACAAGGAATCCCTTCTCAGGTTGCGCATAGAATCCATCCTTGCACGTTGTGCCTCAGCCTCAGCATCAGTAGATTCAAAGCCGGTCTTTCTTCCCATGGCCTCGATCAGGGTGGTGGTCTTCTTGTTCACCCTGTCTGTAATCACAATATTGTTTCCAAAATCGGTCAGGCTTTCAACCCTCATGAAGTTGGGTGTATAATACATGGTGGTATTGGTTTCCATTTCGCGGGGCATAGTAAACCCGCCCATTTCTCCGCCACCGCCACCGCCGCGATCACCACCACCACCTCCTGGTCCTCCACCACTGAAGTTTTCAGGAAAGATGATCTCGGTTTTTACCTTTACGATGGCCTTTTCAACCACCTTGGGTTGGGCGAAGGCAGCTGTTGCAAGCAGCAAACAGGCTGAAATGCTGAAAATCTGTTTCATATTGACTTGTTGTAGTGATTTATTGCTCATTTTGATGACAAATTTACATGGTTTCCTTTGTTGGTGGTGTTAAAACTCGATTAGCGGTGAAAAAATCTGAAATTCATACTAACTTTAAACGTACCATTTGAATGTAAATATGAATCCAAGGGTTGAAAATGCATTGGATTTTGATCCAGACACCCTTTACTTGGAATCTATTCCACAACCCCAAGCAACTGCGATTTAGCCTGATGAGCGTGGTGGAATTTTATTTATCTTTCCATTTCAATCTCCACAAATGAAAAAAGTCCTGATCCTGGCCGTTTTTTTTGCTATTGCTGCAACGGCCTTCTCCCAGAACAAACGCATTTCCATCATTCCCCAACCAGCAGTATTGCGTGAGGGAACAGGCACATTTACCATTGATGCCAATACTGCGATTGTAGTAGGATCCAATGATCCCGAAGTAATGAAAGTGGCAGCAATGCTCAATGTTGAGCTGAAAAAAGCCGCAGGTTTCTCCCTGAACATTGAAAACGCACCTCGAAAAAAGGGTATTCATTTTCTGCTTTCGCCAGAGGAGCCCCTTGGAAATGAGGGCTATCGACTTGCTGTGACAACTGAAAGTATCAGCATTTTTGCCCCAAAACCTGCAGGGCTTTTTTATGGCTTGCAAACATTGCTGCAGTTGATGCCAAAAGAAATTGAAAGCAAAGAGGTTGTCAAAGATATCAGCTGGACTGTTCCATCGGTAAATATTACTGACCGTCCCAGGTTCGGCTGGCGTGGCCTGATGCTGG
This sequence comes from Chitinophagaceae bacterium, assembly GCA_044373365.1. GTDB lineage: Bacteria > Bacteroidota > Bacteroidia > Chitinophagales > Chitinophagaceae > Pollutibacter. Next base: position 6,895 of record JBIPNK010000097.1, on the reverse strand, counting down.
ACGTGTCTCGCCATTTCTTTACGGTGGATGAAGTAAAGGCATTTATTGACGACATGGCCCGCTACAAATACAACCTCATGCATTTTCACCTGACGGATGATCAGGGTTGGAGATTGGAGATCAAGAGCCTGCCCAAGCTCACCGAAGTGGGTGCCTGGAATGTAAAGAAGACCGGAAGGTTCAATTATTTCACCCCTCCCGCAGACAATGAACCCCGTGATTTTGGTGGATTTTACACACAGGAGCAGATGAAGGAATTGATCAGGTACGCAAAAGATCGCTATATAGACATCATGCCGGAAATTGATGTGCCCGGTCACTCTCTTGCGGCCATTGCGTCTTATCCCGACCTTTCCTGTACGCCAGGAACCTATAAAGTAAATTCAGGTGATCCATTCATGGATTGGCACAACGATGGCACTTTTACCGCCCGCATCGACAATACCCTTTGCCCTGCAAACGAGAAGGTCTATGGCTTCCTCGACAAAGTATTTACAGAAGTGGCTGCCCTTTTCCCTTTTGAATACATCCACATGGGCGGCGATGAGTGCGCAAAGAATTTTTGGGAGAAGAGCGCAGAAGTGAAAGCTTTGATGCAACGCGAGAAGCTGAAAGACATGCACGAGGTCCAAAGTTATTTTGTGGGACGGGTTTCAACAATTGTTGGATCCAAAGGGAAGAAAATGATGGGTTGGGATGAGATCCTGGAGGGCGGCCTTGTGAAAGATGCGTCGGTGATGAGCTGGAGAGGAATGAAGGGTGGAATTGAAGCTGCTAAAATGGGACACGAAGTGGTGATGACACCCACCACCCATGCATATTTTGATTATATGCAGGGAGATGCAGCCATTGAGCCTCCTGTTTATGCATCCCTGCGGTTGAAAAAAACATACGAGTTTGAGCCTTTGCCAGAAGGGGTTGATCCCAAACTGATCAAAGGTGGACAGGCCAATTTGTGGACCGAGCAAATCTACAATACCCGCCACATGCAATACATGCTCTGGCCCAGGGCCATGGCTATTGCTGAGGCAGTATGGTCTCCCAAGCAATCCCGCAACTGGAACAATTTTGTTGGAAGGGTAGAGGATCATTTTGGTCGCTTCCAACAGGCTGACAGGAAATATGCTCCCAGCATCTATGATCCTTCTGTGAAGGTCTCCAAAGATGCAAAAGGGAACCTGCTCTTGGATTTTGAAACTGAAATTGATGGCCTAACGGTGCATTATAGTTTCGACAATTCATTCCCGGATTACCATTATCCTGCTTACGGCCGCACGTCCATTCCCGTGCCGGTTGATGCAGCACCCCTCAAAGTAGTGACCTACCGCGCTGGAAAGCAGGTGGGAAGGATGATGACGATCGGCATTGAAGATTTGAGGAAGAGAGTGAAATGAGGGTAGAGGTTTAGGGGTTTAGGGGTTTAGGGGTGTAGGGGTTTAAGGGTTGAGGGGTTTAGAGGTTTAGAGGGATGAGGTTAAAAACTAATTTTTATGACATCACAAAAAATAAGATGGGGTATCCTGGCCTGTGGGCGGATTGCGAGAAAATTTGCGGCTGACTTGCAGTTGGTAGAGGGTGCTGAATTGGTGGCTGTTGCATCGCGCAGCATCGAAAGGGCAAGGGAATTCGCTGCTGAATATCCAGCCAAGCATGTGTTGGGTTCTTATGAAGCACTGGTGGCCCTGGAGGATCTTGATATCATTTATATTGCCAGCCCGCACAGCCATCACCATGAACATACCTTGCTTTGTTTGAACAATGGTAAAGCTGTTTTTTGCGAGAAGGCTTTTGCGATCACCAGCCAACAGGCCATTGAAATGGTCAACCTCGCCCGCAGCAAGAATTTGTTTTTGATGGAGGCCCTTTGGACAAGGTTCCTGCCTCATTATGCCAAGGTCAGGGATATGATCAGTGCTGGAATGTTGGGGGATCTAAAAGGGGTTGTTGCCAATTTCGGATTTAAATCCACTCAAACACCCGACCAGCGCCATTTCAATCCGGCATTGGGAGGAGGAAGTTTATTGGATATCGGCATCTACAATGTTTTTTTGGCACAAACAATCCTGGGTAAACCGGATGAAATCATCGCATCGATGACACCAGCATCAACAGGTGTCGATGAGCAATGCTCCATCATTTTTAAATACAAGAATGGCAGAATGGCCAGCCTTTTTTCTTCCTTTGCATCAAACCTTGAAACGGATGCAGATATTTTTGGAACCCAAGGACGCATCCGCTTGACCAACCGTTTTTACGAACCCACTGCCACCATTCAATATTATCCCGACCAAGTAGATAGCCGAACCCTTGTTCCTGTTGAAAAAGAGCCTGGATGGGGCTATCAGCATGAGATCAGGCATGTGGTTGATTGCTTGAACAAGGGCCTGAAAGAGAGCCCCGTATGGGGTTTGGAAGAAACCCTGGCATTGATGGAGACGTTGGATAGGGTGAGGGAGAGCATGCAACTTTTTTACAAAATCCAATAACTGTAAACGTTTCTTGAAACAAGTTTTTTCACTTTTTTTGATCCTGCAGATTGGATTGAACGTTTTTTCTCAGCAATGGCAGGGGAAGTGGATTACTGCTGCTGGCGTCAACAATAAACCCAATACATGGGTTGCATTCAGAACAGCGTTTTTTATTGGTGATAGTACAGTCAAACTTCCACTGCGTATTGCTGCCGATACCAAATATTGGTTATGGGTCAACAATAAATTGGTCGTGTATGAAGGTGGGTTAAAACGCGGCCCCACTCCGGAAGACACTTATTTTGACAGTCTTGATGTGTCTGGATATTTGGTAAAAGGGACGAATTCAATTGGGGTTTTGCTTTGGTATTTTGGGAAAGAGGGATTTTCTCATAAAAACAGTGGTAAAGCGGGTATCCTAGTTGATTGTCCATCCAACCAATCCGATGTTTCTTCATCAGAAAAATGGGAGGCAATGGTGATGGATGCATACCAAACAGCGGATGACCCAAGTCCTAATTTCCGGCTGGCAGAATCCAACATCAGGTATGATGCAAGGGTTGAGAAATTGAATTGGCAGTCAGGGACAGCAATACCCATGCAAAAAGCGATTGAAATAGGAAATGCAGGTGATCTACCTTGGAATAAATTGTTGAGCAGGCCAATCCCTTTTTTTAAAGATCTGGGAATCAAGGATTATGTTTCCATGAATGTAATCAATGCTGGTTCCATGTTTAGCTATGAGGGTAAACTGCCATACAATTGTCAGGTGCATCCTGTTTTAAAACTAAGAACAAGCACTCCTGGATTGAAGATAAAGGTCTTTACCAATATTTTTACTTTCTTAGGAGAGCCAACAATTAGGGGTGAATATATTACCAAAGCAGGTGAGCAAGAATTTGAATTTCCCGGATGGATGAACGGGGAAAAAGTGATATACCAAATCCCCAAAGGGATCGAGGTGATTAAATTGCAATACCGCGAATCTTCATTTGATGCAGCAGTTGAGGGCGAATTCAATTCTGATGATGCAATGTTGGATCAGATATGGAAGAAAGGCCAGCGGACCTTGTTTTTGAGCATGCGCGACAATTACATGGATTGCCCGGATAGGGAAAGGGCCGCTTGGACAGGCGATATCGTTTCACAAACTGCACAATCTTTCTATTCGCTATCCACTTCCTCACATACACTTTCAAAAAAGTGGTTGTCAGAAATGAGCGGTTGGAACAAGCCCAATGGCGAGTTTTCATCACCTGTTCCTGCAGGTAATTCTGATTTGGAAATTCCTGATCAAACCCTCACAACATATGGGTTACAGGGTGTTTGGAACTATTATATGAACACAGGAGACTCAGCAATTTTGAACAGGATATTTCCACAAGTTGACAGGAATTTGGGGTTCTGGGAATATGATGGGAATGGATTGATCAATGTTCGGGGAGCCGGAAATCGATGGATTTGGGGAGACAGGGGAAACCGGATTGACATGAAAGGCTTATACAATATGCTCTATGCTGGCGTGCTCAGCTCTATGGCTAAAATTGCTGTGGTCATAAATAAACCTCAAAAAGCAGATGAATACTTGTTGAAGTTCAATGCATTGAAGGCCGCAATAAGAAGAAACATGTTGGTAGGTAATGGTTTTAAGTCTACTGAAGTTAATTATTATGACGAAAGGGTTCAGGCATTTGCCATCCTCAATGGAATTGCTGAGGTGAGCGATCATGCTGGTTTAATGTCAATCATCAATACTGGATTTAATGCCAGCCCCTACATGGAGCAGTTCATCATTCAGGCAATGATGAAGGCCCGATTCATTGAAGATGGGCTTACACGAATCAAGAAGAGGTATGGGTTGATGGCAGAGGATAAAAACTGGTCTACACTTTGGGAGGGATGGTCTATCCCCAATGATGAATTCGGGGGAACAACACCGAATCATGCCTGGAGTGGTGGAGCAGTTTATTTGTTGCCAATGTTTGTTCACGGGATAATGCCCATCAGCGTAGGGTATGGGCGAATAAGCATCAAACCATTGGATGGATCCATAAAGAACTCATCAGTCAAGGTGCCATCAGTTTTGGGATTGATACAATCAAGTTTTACGTATGGGGTAAATAGTCTTGGTGTCAAAGTCGATTTACCCAGTAAAGTTGTTGCGGTGCTTGAGCTGCCAAGGCGTTACCATCAGGTTTTATTGAATGGAGAGCTGATCATGAAGCATGGTTCATTTACAGATCAAGGGCTAAAGTATGCAGTCTGGGATAGCGATACTTCATTGATTAAAATTGAACTTACTGGCGGGAACTGGTTAATTGAAGCCAATAACAATCCAAATTATCTTTCTCCTCTTGAGATGGCTGGTATGGCAAATGAACCCCAAAAACTGTGTTTGAAAACCAATCAGTTGCTAAGTGTGCGCTTGATGATGCTTTCTTCCCTGGCATCAAAAACAGATTTTCGTGGTAAGGTCCGTTGGTATTGCAATGATGTTTTGTCTGTTAATGATACCATTGGATTTATATGTCCTGATAAAATTGGAGCATATAGGGCAGCAATTGTTTTTGAAAATGGCAGCACTGTTCACACTGAAACGATTCAATTGTATGCCGTTGAAAAGCCTCTTGTGAACAATACATTGTATTCTTTTTGTAAAAATGCACAAGCCCGACCGCTGGAAGCCTCAGCTTCTATTGGCAACAGCCTTGCTTGGTTTAATGTTAAGCTGGAATCTTTGGGTGCTCAAAAGCCACAACCTTCGACATCTTTATCTGGAATGACGAGTTTCCATGTTGCACAGGTTGATGCAAATGGTTGTAGCAGCGATACCGTCAGCATTGCAGTTGGGGTCAGGGAAAATCCTCCTGCTCCGCAAGTGACAGGGATATCTTATTGTCAATATCAAAATGCAAATCCACTCAATGCATCATCAGGTTTTGGTCAGGTCGTTAAATGGGTGGATACGCTCACTAATTTTCCCCTGGCCGAAACAATAAAGCCAATCCCCTCTACACAAATTCCTGGGTTGTTCAAATACAGTTGTTTTGCACAAGATACGTTGACGGGATGTTTTAGTGGCCTTTCGACACTTGAGGTTGTTGTAAATCAAAAACCCTTAAAGCCTACGCTGGATTCCATCTTAATTTGTGAGGGATCTACACCAGGAAGTAAATTAGTGAACAATTTTATTGGATATTCTTACAATTGGTATCATCCTGATCAAAAACCAATTGCAACATCTAATAACACGGTGGAGGTTTCGACAAGTAATCCCGGAACATTTACTTTTTTATTGGGCAGGTTAAATCTGACGACCAAATGTGAGAGTGATTTGTCTGCGGTAGTTGTATCTGTTGTCCCTTTGCCACCCAAGCCGACGTTGGAGCAGCCCTCTCCTGGTAAGCTCAGTGTAGTTCCCTCTTTAGAAGCGGTTTGGTATAGGAACAATGAATTGATCAAGTCATACGCTGGATCATCCTTGTCGCTTTCATTGCCAGGGCTTTATAGCGCTTCCTTTATTGCCAGGGGATGTATTGGTGAGACCTCTAGCGTACTTAATTATTTAACCAGTAATTTAATTCTAAGCCAGTCAAATGGGTTAGTCATCTATCCAAATCCAGTTCACTGGTATTTGAATGTTGAATTGCCATTGACATTGTCAGATATTGGAGAAATTAATCTTTTTAATTCATCCGGCCAATTGGTGAAAACGGTTCGAGGCGTTTCAAGGCGTGCATTAATTGATCTCTCCAACCTTCCCCATGGCAATTATTATTTAACCACTTATTCAAAGGGTAAATTGATGTACAGGGTTAAATTCATCAAAGACTAATCCAAAGACTTGTAAACTGGTATATTACTTTTTTATTATCATTTAACTAACTTTGTTAGCAGCTGTTGGGTAAGCACTTCCCGCCAGACCTTAGTAAGCTGAAGAATTGGTAATGTAACATTGAATTGAGGAAATAGACTGTAAATAAAAAAATAAGTATTATGGATTTTGTCAGCTTAATGATTGGAGCAATGGCAACACAGTTTCTTCTGATGGCGTTTTATTTTTTTATTTTTAAAAAAATTGAATTTCTCAATTTGATGTTGTGTGGCTTGTCCATGTTGTTTTTTACTTTGTTTGTAATGTTTCCAGAGATTGCTGAAGTATGGCAGCAATACGGATTATCTTTTACCATCGAAGTGAGGAATGTATTTGTGTTTTTGTCATCAGCTTTTTACTATGCATTTGTTCGAAAGTATTTGAGTGAAGAAAACAAACATGCCTTCTTTCGCAAAGTCATGAGATTATTCTCAATCGTATATTTTGTAACTGCTGGGCTCTACGCAGTCAGAAACTTGTTAGGTGAGTCCGCTCAATGGATGGTGGGATTTTTTTACTTTATTTATTTTGCAAACTACCTTGTTCAGGCTTA
>JBIPNK010000026.1:0-35642 GCA_044373365.1 Chitinophagaceae bacterium | reverse complement strand
GAATGCACTCACGCATACCTTGAACAAATCCAAATCGCTTGGCCTTGGTGTTGATTTGGCCAATGCAACGGGATGGCCTTTTGGCGGGCCCTGGGTCAGCGATGAAGATGCAAGCAAATCTGTTTATCATAAAATTTACACCGTTACCGGAGGTGTTCCATTAAAAGAAAAGATTGAATACCGCAGAGAATCCTGGGTGCGTACTGCGAACCCCAAACCCATCAAGGCCGCTCAGTTGACAGCTCCTCCATCTTCAAATCCAGATTTGCAAGGCCTTGCGTTGGACCAGGTTCAATTTGCCGGAAACCTTCCATTGGAAGCCTTGATGGCCTACAATGAACAAGCTGAGTCCATTGACCTCATAGACAAGGTTGACAAGATGGGTACCCTGAACTGGAATCCTCCTCAGGGCAATTGGAAGATATATGCCATCTTCAGTGGGTTGCACGGAAAGATGGTTGAACGTGCAGCTCCAGGTGGTGAGGGTTATGCCATTGACCATTTCTCAAGCAAGGCCGCCATCAATTATTTCAAAAAATTTGATACTGCATTTGTTGGCCATGATCTTTCTTATTTGAGAGGATTTTTCAATGATTCTTATGAAGTGGATGATGCAAGGGGGCAAGCCAACTGGACCAACAACATGTTCAGTCAGTTCCAGGCAATAAAGGGATATGACCTTCGTTCGAAATTGCCTGCTCTGTTGGGCAATGCAGACAAGGAACTCAACAGCAGGGTACTCTATGATTACCGTTCTGTTATTGATGAAATGATCCTCAACAATTTTACCAAAGAGTGGAAAAAATGGGGCGATGCTCAGCATAAAATTCTTCGCAACCAATCACACGGATCGCCAGCCAATACCTTGGACCTCTACAGTGTTGTAGATATTCCTGAAACCGAAGGAACTGATGTACTGCGTTTTAAATTCGCTTCTTCTGCTGCCAATGTCAGTGGAAAACAATTGGTGTCTGCAGAATCAGCTACTTGGCTGAATGAACATTTTCTTTCCACTTGGGGAGATGTAAAGAAGGCCATTGATCTCTATTTCCTGGGTGGTGTAAACCATATTGTATACCATGGAACAGCATACTCTCCTAAAAATGCGCCATGGCCAGGATGGCTTTTTTATGCTGCAGTCCATTTTCAACCGCTCAATCCACAATGGAAAGACTTTCATGTTCTGAACAACTATATCGCCAAGGTGCAGTCTTTTCTGCAACAAGGTAAACCCAACAATGATCTGTTGGTGTATTATCCCATCGTTGACCGGTATGCACAAACTGGAGGACCACTTTTGCAGCATTTTGATGGAATGGAGAAGAATTTTGAGCACACTGATTTTGAACATCTCTCACAGCATTTTCAGGGAAAAGGCATTGGGTTTGATTTTTTCTCTGATCGCCAATTGCAACTGTTTGGATCCAAGGGAAAATCAATTCTATCTGCTGGAAACATGTACCAGACAATTTTGCTGCCAGCCATCCAACTGATGGATGCAACCTCTTTGTCTAAAATCATGGAGCTTGCTAGGCAGGGCGCAACCATCATTGCGTATAAACAAATGCCCAAGGGTGTTCCTGGATTATCCCATCTCGAAGCAAGGCAAAAAGCATTTGATGCGCTGCTCGCAGACCTGAAATTTACTGAAGCCGGAAAACTCCAAACCGCTGCGCTGGGAAAGGGAAAGTTGATTATCGCAGCAGACATCGAATCGTTGACTTCACTGGTTTCCGGTTACCAACGTCCATTTGAGCAAAAAGGGTTTCAGTCTATACAAAGGAAGCTGGCCGATGGTCATATAACCTTCATCAACAACAGGACTGAAAAACCATTGGATGAGTGGGTCAATATTCCTGCAAATCCAAAAACATCGCTCAGCTTTTTTGATCCCATGTCTGGCAAGATTACTGAAGCTTTGATCCGACCCATTTCACCAACACAGGTTGCAGTAAGGATTGCATTGGGGCCACATGAATCAATCCTGTTGCGCAGTTCAACATTGCCGGTAACATCTTCAAAACATCAATACCCATCAGCAGTTGTTAAAACATTTCCTGTCAATGGTCCATGGAAATTGGAATTTCTTGACGGTGGGCCAAAACTGCCTAGGCCGGTAAGCCTTGACAGCACTAGCTTCTGGACATCACTGGCAGACACAGTGGCCAAGAATTTCTCCGGTACAGCCAGGTATTCAACCAATTTTATTTTGCCAGAGGATAAGATGACTGCTTGGACCCTTTCATTGGGAGAAGTTTCTGCAACGGTGGAAGTTATCTTGAATGGGGTTTCCTTGGGTAGTTATATTGGACCGGATTTCAAGGTGGCAGTACCTGCAAGCCTGTTAAAAAAACAGAACAACCTGCAGGTAACAGTTGCAAGCCTGATGGCCAACCGCATTGCTTACATGGACCGGAACAACCTTCCGTGGAAAATATTTTACAATGTCAACATGCCTGCCCGAAAAAAAGAAAATGCCCGTGATGGTATCTTCAGTGCTGCAGACTGGCCTCCTGTTCATTCAGGTTTGAAAGGTCCGGTGGTACTGATAGGCAACCAATAGATAACCCATTGCTTTAAAGAGAACTTTTCATGAAACGTATAATTTCCGTTTTTCTTTTGTTTGCTGGGATGCATTCAGTTGCCCAAAAAACAGAACAGCTTTACCTGTCTGGAACCGATAGCAAACAAACGGTGCAATGGGATTTTTTTTGCACTGATGGCAGAAGGAGCAATTCCTGGGAAAAGATTGAAGTGCCCAGTTGTTGGGAACAGCAAGGGTTTGGTAACTACAACTATGGCCGCGATTACAAAACAAATGGCAAGAACAGCAGGTTTGCTGATGAATCTGGTCTCTATAAATATGCTTTTACGGTTCCCCAAAACTGGAAAGGGAAATCCATTGACATTGTTTTCGAAGGCAGCATGACCGATACAGAAGTGAAGGTCAATGGCAAGTTGGCTGGCGCAATACATCAAGGTTCTTTTTATCGGTTCAGCTATGATGTTACTGCATTGCTTAAGCCAGGTACAAAGAACCTGTTGGAAGTGAAGGTTAGTAAAATGAGCAAGGATGCATCCGTAAACAATGCAGAGAGGCTGGCCGATTATTGGGTCTTTGGAGGGATATTTCGCCCAGTTTACCTGGAGGCCAAACCAATGGCCAATATTGAAAGGGTGGGCATTGATGCATCGCACAAGGGAGATTTTTCCATGGGTGTCTGGCACAACGCCACTCTTGCAAATGGTTGGGTTCAAGCCACAATCTTAGATGAAAGAAAAAAAGTTGTAGCAGTAACAAAAACAGCTATTAAAGGCGATGATCATTTTGTCCAACTCGCAACCAAAGTGAACAATCCCGTCAGTTGGAATGCAGAACGTCCAGCCCTTTATACCGTAAAGGTTGAATTATTTGGTGCCGGAGGAAAGAAGCAGCATGAGGTGCATGAAAAATTTGGCTTCAGAACGGTAAGCGTAAGAAAAGGGGAAGGGGTTTTTGTGAATGATATTCAGGTGAAATTCAAAGGGGTCAACAGGCATTGTTTCTGGCCCGAGACAGGCAGAAGCCTGAGCCGAGAACAACAGTTGATGGATGTGCGGTTGTTGAAGGAAATGAACATGAATGCCGTGCGCTGCAGTCATTATCCCCCAGACAAATATTTTCTGCAGCTCTGTGATTCGCTGGGTATTTATGTGATTGATGAATTGGCGGGTTGGCAAAAAGCGTATTCCACCAAGGCAGGAGCTCCACTGGTAGAAGAGATGGTTACCAGAGACATGAACCATCCTTCGATTGTGTTTTGGGCCAATGGAAATGAAGGGGGAACAAACAAAGAACTGGATGCTGTTTTCACACAACATGATTTTCAAAAACGAACGGTCATCCATCCGCATCATCGCCCTGGAAACCAGTTCAATGGCATCGACTGCAATCACTATGAGGATTATTACAGCACAAAAAAAATACTCCAAGACAGCCTGATCTACATGCCAACTGAATTCCTGCATGCACAGGATGATGGCGGCGGTGCAGCTGCCATGGAGGACTTTTGGAACCTGCATTGGAGTGCACCCCGTTCAGCCGGTGGGTTCATCTGGGCCTTTGCTGATGAGGCCATCATGAGAATAGACATGAACAATGTGTTGGATGCCAACGGCCTCAATGCCAATGATGGAATTCTTGGTCCGCACCGGGAAAAAGAAGGCAGCTACTATGCACTGAGGGAAATTTTTTCTCCCGTGAAAGTTGAACTGCCACAGAGAATAGATCGGTCATTCAATGGAAAAATCAATATCGAAAATAGGTTTCATTTTACCAATACTGCTTCCTGTTCATTCAGCTGGGAATTGGTTGATTTCAGTGGCCCTTTTGATCGTTCCTCCGGTTATGTCGTGAGAAAAAAAGCACAGGCCGTCTCTCCCCAAATAGGCCCTACAGAAAAAGGGATATTGCCATTGGAATTGAGCAATGATGATTTCAACCATGATGCCTTGATGCTCATTGTCAAAGACAGCAACGGTGCTGAGATCGGTCGCTGGACGGCGATGATCAGGTCTAATGATGCGGTACTTAGAAAATTCATGCTTCCTAAAAACGAAGCAGCTTCTTTCACTGAATCCGATACAGCCTACACGTTGGTGGGTGGTGATGTCAGCATTTTGATTGACAAGCGCAACGGACAGCTGATCACTACAAAGAACAAGATGAATGATTATGTGCATTCTTTCAACAATGGTCCGGTCTTGGTCCGGGGAAATGCTGTCTTGGAAAACGCCTCCATTCAACAACAATCCAATGAAGCCATTGCCAGGTTCAATTTCAGCGGCAACCTGAAAAAAATAGAATGGAGGATATCTTCCAATGGTTGGGTTTCCCTTTCCTATGACTATTTGCTTGAGGGGGACCATCCCTTTTCTGGCATCAGTTTTTCTTATCCAGAAAATTATGTTCTCGGGTCAAAATGGTTGGGCAAAGGTCCTTCAAGACAATGGAAAAACCGCATGGCCGGAACCCCCATCAATGTATGGCAAAACCTTTACAACAATACACAAACCGGGTACACACCCAATACTTATCCAGAATTCAAGGGCTATTTTGGTGAAGTGACATGGATGGAATTGAGCACAGTGGAAGGAAAGATATTCATCGCCAGTCCGGATGATGGTTTGTTTGTACGCTTGTTTGATTTCAATGGATTGACTACAACTGGGAAAGCATATCCGCAATTGCCTCCCGGCAATATTTCTTTTCTTGATTGCATTCCACCCATTGGCACCAAACTGGCCATGGGCGTAACTTCCAATGCTGCCGTATACGGGCCGCAGGGAGAGGTGAATCATTTGAAGGGATTGAAACACCGGACCCTGTATTTCTATTTTGGACTACCCAAGATTACAGATTCAAAGGAACAATATACAAGGCCCCTCATTGATAATGTTTTTTAATCAATTTCAGCATGACTTTCAACCAGGGACATATTTTTAAGGCAGGACTTCTTTCTGCAATCTTGTTGATGCAATGCGGCGTGAATGCACAGCGCATCAACAGAAAGGCCTTGGTGCAAAGGCATGCCGTTCATGTTGATGCCATGGATAGCCTGGCCTCACTCACGGTGGGCAATGGCAGTTTTGCCTATACGGTTGATGCAACTGGCATGCAAACATTTCCAGACCATTATGCCAATGGCGTGCCCCTTGGAACACAGTCTGACTGGGGATGGCACAGCTTTCCCAATCTTGAAAACAATGTATTGTCCTCCTCTCAAAAGCAGTATGCATTGGATGGTAGACAGGTTTCTTATACTGTTCAAACCAAAGGAGATCAGCAATCAGAAAAAGCATCCGAATATTTCAGGGTCAACCCTCATCGCCTGCAGTTGGGCAATATTGGATTGGAGTTGTTGAAGCAAGACGGATCTGTTGCAGGGCTCAAAGATATTGTTGGTATCAATCAAGTATTGGATCCCTATACAGGTATTGTCACCAGTAAATTCAAGTTGGAAGGCATTGCCGTTGAAGTGGAAACATCTTGTCACCAACAAAAGGATGTTCTGGCTTTCAGGATACATTCTGAACTGATCAGGAAAAAAAGACTCAACGTTTTTATACGGCTGCCATATCCCAATGGGGAATTCAAGGATGCCGGAAACAATTATAAACGCGATGTTGATCATCAATCCCAATTGATGGGCAGCGGAAAGCAATATGTTATCACGCATTTACTGGACACCACCCAATACCATCTTCAGTTGGTTTCTTCAACAATAGCAAAGGCAGAAAATTTTGCCCCTCACCAGTTCAGGCTCCTGCCTGGATCACAGACTGATTCTCTCAGCCTGGTCATAGGATTCAATGCAGGCCTGCATCCTAAAGCACTTGATCTGAATGCCATCTCTGTAAGAAACAACAGCATCAGAGGTTGGCATCAGTTCTGGAACAGTGGTGGTGCCATCGACCTAGCAGGAAGTAAGGATCCGAGAGCAAAAGAATTGGAACGGAGAATCATTCTCTCTCAATACCTCACAAAGCTACAGTGTACCTCATCCAATCCTCCTCAGGAAACAGGGCTTACCTACAACAGCTGGTTTGGTAAACCCCATATCGAAATGCATTGGTGGCATGCAGTGCATTTTGCACAATGGGGTCGGCATGACCTGATGGAAAAAAGCCTTGACTGGTATTTCCGGTCTGCAGAAAAAGCAAGCGCCATTGCCAACCGGCAGGGATACAAAGGTCTGCGTTGGCAGAAAATGACAGATAACAATGGGGATGAAACCCCTTCATCGGTGGGTGCTTTTCTGATTTGGCAGCAACCCCATCTCATCTACATGGTTGAGATGTTGTATAGGAAAAATCCCACCACAAAAATTTTGGACAAATACAAGGAATTGGTGTTTGCCACTGCCGATTTCATGGCAGACTTCCCGGAGCGTGATGCAAAGACCGGGAAATACAATTTGGGCAAGGGGCTGATTCCTGCACAGGAGTGCTTTGATCCCTTGACCACGTTCAATCCAACCTATGAGCTGGCCTATTGGTCCTGGGCCCTTCAGACGGCACAGCAGTGGCGGTCAAGGGCTGGCCTCAAGCCCAATCCACAATGGCAGGAGGTAGTAAAGCATCTTGCCCCCTTGCCCATGTCCAATGGGGTTTATTTGGCTGCAGAAAGCACTCCTGATTGCTATACCAACCCAAGGTACCTCGCAGACCATCCCGCCGTACTCGGCGCCTATGGCATGTTGCCTGCTGTACATGCGATGGATACTGCCGTGATGCACAAAACATTGAAACTGGTTCAAAAAACCTGGTCATGGAACAAAACCTGGGGTTGGGACTATCCCATGATGGCGATGACAGCATCGCGCCTCCACCTCCCTGATGATGCCATTGATGCCCTGATGATGCCGGTGCAAAAAAATACCTATTTGAAAAACGGGCACAATTACCAGGACGGGAGGCTCACCATTTATCTTCCCGGCAACGGTGGCCTCTTGAGTGCTGTAGCGCTCATGTGTACCGGAAGTGATCTTGATGCAAGCAGGCAGCCAGGCTTTCCTAAGAATGGCAATTGGAATGTCCAATGGGAGGGGCTCTATCGATCATTTTAAAAAAGCATCAACACTTAGATACAATTATTTTTAAATATTCATCACATGGTTTTTTCACGTTCATTGTTCATCATCGTTTTGATTTTCTCGCAACTGCAACTGATCAACGCCCAAACTGTGGCTCCAGAATGGACAAAGAAAGTTGGTGCCAGAACCGCTCCCAAGGGAACGGCTGTTTTCACTGTCAACAATTTTGGGGCCATTGCAGATGGCGTGACGGTGAGTACAATGGCCATACAAAAAGCCATTGATGCCTGCGCGCAAAAAGGCGGAGGCATTGTGGTGTTCAAGCCCGGAACCTACGTTACGGGTTCTATCTTCCTCAAGGACAATGTGCACCTAAGAATTGACGAACAAGTCACTCTCCTGGGATCACAAGATTTCAATGATTATCCAGACATCAGCACCAGAATCGCAGGGATTGAAATGGTATGGCCTGCTGCACTAATCAATGCAATGAAGGTGAAGAATGTAGCCATCACTGGAAAAGGTGTTATCAATGCAAGAGGAAAGTTTTGTTGGGATAAATATTGGACCATGCGCAAAGACTATGACAAGAAAGGTTTGCGCTGGATCGTGGACTATGATGCAAAGCGGGTGAGAACCTTGCTTGTACAGGAAGCGGAGGATGTCACCCTGAAAGGACTCACGTTCAAGAACGCAGGTTTCTGGACCGTACAGTTGCTCTATTCATCACACCTCACTGTTGATGGCATCACCATCAAGAACAATGAAGATGGCAGCGGGCCAAGCACAGACGGTATCGATGTTGATTCCTCCACCTGGACCCTGATCGAAAACTGCGACATCGATTGCAATGATGATAATTTCTGTTTGAAGGCGGGAAGAGACTGGGATGGATTAAGGGTGAACCGTCCTACAGAATATGTGGTCATCAGAAAATGCATTGCACGCAGGGGCGCAGGATTGATTACGCTGGGCAGTGAAACCTCTGGGGGCATACGGCATGTCTATGCATCAGCACTTACTGCAAAGCATACCGACAACGGACTGAGGATCAAGTCTGCCACCACAAGGGGTGGAACCATTGAAGACATTTATTTTGTTGACTCCCGGTTGGATTCAGTCATGAATGCCTACCAGTTCAACCTCAACTGGTATCCTGCTTACAGCTATTCCCAATTGCCTGCAGGGTATACCAAGGAAACAGCACCTGCCCATTGGATCTCCATGTTGAACAAGGTTGTGCCGGCTTCAAAAGGAATCCCTCATGCCAAAAATATTGTCATACAAAATGTTTCTATTACCCATGCGGTCAAAGCTTTTGAAATCAATGGTCTCCCCAATTCGGTATTGGAAAATTTCAAGTTTATCAATTCCCTGATCACTGCACAAACCCTTGGCACGATGGAGCATACGGCTGGATGGAAATTCATCAATACTTCCATCGACATTTCTGCCAAGGTCGTTGAAAAGAAAAAAGTCGAAAGTATTGCTGACGAAGAGCGTCTAAAGCAGTAATTATAACCTCATGAGGAAAAGACTTTTTTTATCGTTGTTGATCATGCTGGGATACATGGCAGCAGCTGCCCAGTACCGGATGGAGTACTTGAACAGGGGGCTGGTTGCAACCCCCACAGCGGATGGAAAAGTTTTTATCAGTTGGCGTTTGTTGGGTGATGAGCCTTACAACACGCTTTTCAATCTTTACAAAACAACCAATGGCCGCACCATCAAACTGAATGCGAAACCCATTGAAGAAGTTACCTCATTTCTGGATGAGCAACACGATGCGCTGCAAGCGAATGTGTATACCGTCAAAAAATTGACCAAGGCCAAAGAGGATGAAGGCTTTTCATTTTTACTCAAACCTCAATCATCAGGTTACCTCTCTATTCCGCTGCAGACACCTGCTGGCTATGCGGTGAATGATGCCAGCGTTGGAGACATGGATGGTGATGGCAGTTACGAAATCGTTCTTCACATGGCTGGCAAAGCAGCAGACAATTCAAGGGCTGGTTTTACGGACCCGCCCATTTTTCAATGTTATACTTTAGTTGGCAAGATGCTGTGGCAGATCAACCTGGGCAAAAACATCAGGGAGGGTGCGCATTATACCCAGTTCATGGTGTATGATTTTGATGGGGATGGAAGAGCAGAAATTGCCATGAAAACGGCAGATGGTACCATCGACGGAACTGGCCAGCCCATTGGGGATAGCACCAAGAACCACCGCAACCAGCGCGGCTATATTTTGTCTGGCCCTGAATACCTTACTGTGTTTAATGGGATAACAGGCGCTGCCATGAGCACGGTTGCATACGATCCGCCCAGGCATCCCGACACAGAAAATCCTACCATGGACCAGCTGAAACAGGTTTGGGGTGATGGATACGGCAACAGGGTTGATCGCTTTCTTGCCACTGTGGCTTACCTGGATGGCATTCATCCTTCCTTGGTGATGTGCAGGGGATATTATACCAGAACCGTACTGGCTGCATGGGATTATAAAAATGGAAAACTTTCCAAACGCTGGACATTTGATTCTGACCAAGATGGAAACAAGGGTTTTGCTGGTCAGGGTAACCATAACCTTACCGTTACAGACGTTGACGGTGATGGTAAACAAGAAATTATCTATGGCCAGATGACCATCGATGACAATGGCAAAGGCTTGTATGCAACAGGCATTGGCCATGCTGATGCATTGCATGTGAGTGATTTTGATCCTGAACGGCCAGGCCTGGAAGTGTTCAGTACACAAGAAAAATTTGGTGATGCCGGGGCCAATTTTCGTGATGCCAAAACCGGAGAGGTCATCTGGAAAAAGCCATCCATCAAGGCTGGCGACGATGGAGAAGGACCCGGCAGGGCACTGGCCATCGATATCGATCCACGCTATGCAGGAGCCGAGTGCTGGGTGGCGGGAGCGGGCATAACAGGCATGTTTGATGCAAAAGGAAACAAGATCGCAGAGAGAACCCCTGCTTGCAACATGGGCATTTATTGGGATGGGGATGCGTTGAGTGAAGTACTGAACGGCATATCTGTTTTCAAGTGGATGCATGAAACCAGTTCAACTGAAACAATATTTGATGGAAAGGCTTTTGGAGGCCAGGGCATCAATGGTTCCAAATCCAATCCCTGCCTCAGTGCAGACATCCTGGGCGATTGGCGGGAAGAAATCCTGGTGAGATCCTCCGACAATAAAAAGCTGATGATCTTTTCAACAACAATTCCTACCAAGATCAAATTGCATACCCTCATGCATGATCCCCAATACCGCATGAGCATTGCCTGGCAAAATGTTGCCTACAATCAGCCTCCGCATACCAGTTATTTTCTGGGCCATGGCATGAAACAACCGCCCATGCCCAAGATCAAGATCACTCCAAAATCAATTCAAAAATGAAAAAAGTCTTAAGTATTCTTTTTACTGCATTCCTCCTGGCCAGCTCTTTCACCTTGCTGGTCAAGGAAAAAAAAGCGTTTTACATCATTGGTGATTCAACCGTTCGCAATGGTGATGGCACGGGAAAAAGTCAGCAGTGGGGATGGGGAAGTTTTATGGCGGCCTATTTTGATACCTCAAAAATCAGTGTGCAAAACCATGCCATAGGGGGAAGAAGCAGCCGCACCTTCATCACAGAAGGAAGATGGGAGAGAATCACTTCAAAGTTAAAAAAAGGAGATTACGTCATCATGCAATTTGGTCACAATGACGGTGGTCCGCTGGATGATACCGCCCGTGCAAGAGGCACCATCAGGGGAATCGGAGAGGACAGTGTGAAAACATACAATCCTATCAGAAAGGTTAACGAAACCGTCTACTCTTTTGGTTGGTACATGCGCAAGTATATCCGTGAAACCAAACAGGCAGGAGCCATTCCGATTGTATGTTCACCCATCCCCAGAAATGACTGGAAGAATGGAAAGGTATTGCGATCAACAGAAAGCTATGCCAAATGGGCAAAAGAAGTGGCCCTGTCTGAAGGAGCACTGTTCATTGATTTGAATGATATCGTCGCATCAAAGTATGAAAGCATGGGAGCAGAAGCCGTCAAGCCTTTTTTTCCAGTTGATCATACACATACCAATCAGGATGGTGCAAAACTCAATGCATCTATTGTCATGGAAAATCTTTTACAGTTGGACGTACCCAAGCTGAAAAAGTACATCAAAAAATAAAAAATAACTTTAGAACTTCAGCGTTCTTGGGAGGTATTTTTCAATCAACTCCGTATAATAGGACTTCAATACTTTCCAATCTGGGGGTTCTGGGCATTTTGAATACAGGTCGTAGGGATTAAACAGTTGAACCCATTTCAACATTTCTCTGTCGTGATCATCCAACAAATGTTCATATGCCCCTTCACGGTGCCAGGCATAGAAAGAATGGTAACGGAGCATGTAAAGGGCTGATTCAGGAAGATGATCTTTCATCATCTGGTAGATGTATTCATCATGTCCCCAGCTCATGTGCACATTGCGCAAGCCGCAATTGGGTTCATAAATGCCATACTTTGTATTGTAGAGCGGGTTGTTGTAGTCGGGATTTTCTTTGAAAAATTCTGGGTATATGATCTTGTCTGAATAGGCACATCCAACGGGGAAAGTATCACCCACTACTGCCCATTGTGGTTCACCAAACAGGCAGAGCACTTTTCCCATATCATGCATCAGGCCCACCAGTACCATCCAGTCAGGATGTCCGTCTCTTCTGATGGCTTCAGAGGTTTGAAGCAAATGTTGGAACTGGTCAAGGTCTGTATCAGGATCTGAATCATCCACCAGTTCATTCAAAAAGTCAAATGCATCCCAGATGGGCATTTCCTTCTTGTCAAATGACAGGTATTGCCTTCTTTTTTCCATGACAAAATCATGGGTCTGGTAGGTATGGTTCAACCTGTAAAATTCACGAACCGTATCCCGTGCAGGTTCTTCGTAGTTCCTGTATGATTCAGTAGCTTTTGCGGTTGCGATTTTTTCCGGATCAGGGTACCTTTCCAGCAAGTCGTCTTCCCACTCATCCAGGCTGCCCAATGGATTGATTTCTTTTGTGGAGAACTGATTATTCTGCATGGTGATTTGTTTTATTTGATTGAAATAAAGTTAAAAATTATCTCTAAGAAATATTCAAAGGAAGTACTTAATTTCTGCCTTATCATTCATTTTTAGGGATTTTTTGCGTATTTTAAAGTCAATTAACCCAAGCCAACGATTGCCATGAACCTTCATTTTGCTGATTATCTCGTTATTTTCATCTATTTCGTTTTTGTAGTTGCGGTAGGTTTCATCATCAAGAAAAAAATCAACTCCAGCAACGATTTTCTGAACAGCAACAAAAGCATTCCTCTATGGATTACTTCACTTGCATTTATTTCAGCCAATCTTGGCGCCCAGGAGGTACTTGGGATGGTGGCTTCTGGTGCCAAGTATGGTATCATGACAGTCCATTTTTATTGGGTAGGGGCCATCTTTGCCATGGTATTCCTTGGTGTTTTCATGATGCCTTTCTATTATGGTAGCAAAGCCAGAAGTGTTCCTGAATATCTTTTTTTGCGGTTTGATGAAAAGACAAGGGCGCTGAATGCACTCACTTTTGCTGCCATGACCATTTTCTCTTCTGGCATTTCACTCTATGCATTGGCCAAGCTATTGGAAGTAATCCTTCATTGGAACTTTGACCTCTGCATTTGGATTGCAGCTGGGATTGTCATGGCCTATACCTTGCTTGGAGGACTTACCAGCGCAGTGTACAATGAAGTCTTGCAGTTTTTCCTGATTGTATTGGGACTATCGCCATTGGTGATTGTGGCACTGCAAGATGCCGGAGGATGGGATTCCATCAAAACAAATCTTGAACCACAATTGACGCATGCATGGAAGTACATGGGTGATGCAGATGCCAACCCCATGGGTATCCATTTTATGTCATTGATATTTGGATTGGGTTTTGTCATGTCATTTGGCTACTGGTGCACAGATTTCCTTGTTGTCCAACGCGCCATGATCGCCAAAAACATGAGTGCTGCCCAACGCACACCGATCATTGCTGCCATCCCAAAAATGTTCATGCCGCTGATTGTTGTTCTCCCCGGTGTCATTGCCATCGCCTTGACCAAGTCTGCATTGGATTCCGGTGATTACCGCATTCCAACCGATGCCGCTGGCGGATACGATTATACCATGACCCTCCCTTCATTGATTGCACATTATTATCCCAGCGGTCTGTTGGGCGTAGGCATAACCGCATTGATCGCATCATTCATGAGCGGGATGGCGGGCAATGTAACTGCTTTCAATGCAGTGTTTACCTATGATATTTACCAGGCTTATTTCTTTAAAAACAAGTCTGACAAGCATTACCTGAATGTGGGCAAGCTTGTTACTCTTTTTGGTATTTTATTTTCCATCGGCACCGCTTATATCGCTGCCAGCTTCAACAACATCAATGATTTTCTTCAACTGGTGTTCAGCTTTGTCAATGGTCCGCTTTTTGCAACCTTCCTGTTGGGCATGTTCTGGAAAAGAACAACCGGGCATGGTGCATTTTGGGGATTGGTTGCTGGTACCCTTGCCGCAGCCATCACCCATGGCCTGACCATTGCTGAGGGCAAGGGTGGATGGATCTCTCCCATCTATCCCATCAGCAGCGGAATGGGACAGGCGTTCATTGTTGCTTCTTTTTCCTGGATTGCCAATTTCTTTACAACAATTGCTGTCAGCCTTGTTACCAAACCCAAGCCTGACGAGGAGTTAAGGGGATTGGTTTACTCGCTCACAGAGAAAGTATATGGAACTGAAAAGCGGTGGTACCTGAAGCCGGCGCCCTTGGGCATCATCTTGCTCGTCATCACCATTTTATTGAACATCATTTTCTTCTAAAACAAGCAACATGTCTGAAAAATTAAATCAACTGAGTTTTATCATTGGCGTTTTTTTCATTTTGGTTGCCCTTGTTTTGTTGATTGGTTATTTAACAACCACTTCACTCAAACACGGCATCAATCTTTATACCGGAACGGCCATGATGGTTTTTGGATTGGTGATGATAAAGCTCAAAGCCTGAGCAATGAACAGTCAACCCAGCTTCATTCACAATAATAATTAGGCTTATGGCAGTCCAACCATGGCGAACAGGAAAGATTATCCGGATTGAAAATGAAACAGCTTCCACCAAAAAGTTCTGGATACAAATTCCGGAACTGGAAAGGTTTGATTTCATTCCTGGCCAGTTTGTAACACTGGATCTTCCCATACACGAACAGCCCAACAAACGCTGGAGAAGCTATTCCATAGCATCTGCACCCGATGGAACCAATGTTTTTGAATTGATTATTGTACTCATGGAAGGTGGTTTGGGAACAACCTATTTATTCAATGAAGCCGTTGTAGGTACTGCTTTTCCGGTGCGTGGTCCACAGGGTCATTTTGTATTGACAGACCCCATTGCCACAGACATTTTTATGGTATGCACTGGAACAGGCATCGCACCATTTCGCTCTATGATCCACCACATCCACCACAACAATATTCCCCACAAGGATATTTACTTGGTATATGGCACCAGAAAATGCCAGGATGCATTGTATCTGGAAGAGCTGTTGGACCTTAAGAGAAAACTACCCAGCTTCCATTATTTCCCAACTTTCTCAAGGGAAGAAACAGTAGCAGACGGTCTTTGTATTGGATATGTGCATGGTGTCTATGAACAGTTGATGGAAGGCAAAACCGAAATGCCCCATTTCTATCTCTGTGGCTGGAAAGACATGATCACAGAGGCCAGGCAACGCATTCAGGACCTGGGTGTCGATAAAAAATCAATCCATTTCGAATTGTACGGATAATAAATTTTAAACAAAAAAAGATGAAACAAACAGCAAAGAAATTATTGATAGGGTGTGCATTGTTATTCATTTCAATGTCAATCATGGCACAAAAAAAAATCAACGACAGCTGGATAGATTGGGCCAATTTCAAGCGATATGAGGCCGAAAACAAGAAACTAGCACCACCATTGAAGAATGAAACCCGTGTTGTTTTCATGGGTAATTCCATTTTTGAGGGTTGGATCAGGCTTCGTCCTGAGTTTTTTTCTGGTAAACCATATTTTGACAGGGGTATTAGTGGCCAGACAACTCCCCAAATGTTACTGAGAATGTATGATGACGTAATTGCTTTGCAACCCGATATCATGGTGCTCAAGGCAGGCATCAATGACATTGCAGAAAACAATGCCCCTTATGATCCGGCCCATACGCTAGACAATATCAAGGCCATGGCACAACTGGCCAGGTTCAACAAGATCAAGGTAATTCTGTGTTCGGTGTTGCCGGCATCCGATTTTAAATGGCGTCCAGGTCTTGCACCAGGCGATAAAGTAATCGCACTCAATGAGGCCATCAAGCAATTCGCCAATGAGAACAAGTTTTATTATCTGGACCTTTACAGTTCGGTGGTAGATGACAACAAGGGCATGAAAAAAGAATATGCCAGTGATGGCGTTCATCCTACAGTAGAAGGGTACAAAGTGATGGAGCCATTGCTGGAAGAGGCCATCAGAAAAGTAAGAAAATAATCAACGCCTTCTCCCGGTTCTGTTGATGAGCTTAGGGATGATGGTATCAAACCTAACTTGCTGTGCTGGTGTACAGAACTTACGCAATTTCGTAAAGTGCATATAAGTCCTTGAATCAGCTTCAAGGTTCTTTTTGCTGATCATCATCAGGATGTTTTGTGCAGTACTGTCCTCAAGGCTTTTATCCAATTGCAGGTAAAGGCTGTCTTTGAGTTGACGGATATCACTCCATAGCGGTTTCATGTCCTTGAAATACTCTTCTTTGAGAACCTTGAATGTATCAATTTGTTCCTGTTCGAGGCCAACCTCTGCATACCAGGCCGAAACATCATTGCCTTTTCTTTTCTTTTCTATTGGATGATTGCCGGACTGCATGAGGAGGTATCCGAGCAAAATATTGGAGGCAACCAAAATGATTACCAGAAAAAGCATCCACTTGTATCTTGTTTGGCTCATTATGGTAGTTCGTTTGTTTCGTAAGGATTCAGGTCATGCTGTACATATTCAGCGGCAAGGGGCTGTCCCAAATCATCCATTGTATTCTTCTTGTTGACGCTTATTACCAAGTAACCATTGATGGCGATGAAAAACAAGGCGATGGCCAATGCGAAGGCTGGGCGGGTGATGAACCGGAAAAATACCATCTCCGGCCTATTTTCTTCTTTTTTCATCCTGGCCTGTATCCTGGTGAAAAGAAAAGGAGACCCCTCTGCCTTTTGGATTCCCTCCAGGCTGTTGATGACTTCTTCTGATGTGAATTTCTTTTTCATGTGTTCCTTCTTTATAGTAGATGCCTTTTTCACCAGGATATTGCGGTCCTAGTCCAAGTTATAAAAGTTTTTTAATATTTCCTTTAGGTTTGTCTTGGCCCTGTGCAACAATGATTCAACGGCGGAAAGACTGGTTTTCATGATTTCGGCAACCTCTTGATAGCTTAATCCTTCCACCTTGTTGAGCACAAATGCAATCTGTTGATTTTCAGGCAATTCCTTGATGGCTTTGAAAAGAATGGTGGATTTCTCCCTGTTGTCCAGGGTCACGCCGGGGTGATGAAAATCAGCAAGTTCGATGGTCGGCTCGTTGTTTTCACCTAAAATGGGGCTTAAAAAGCCAAATCTTTTTTTCCTTTTTTTTCTCCGGATAAACTCCAGGGCTGTAGTCACAGCCACCCGGTATACCCAGGTGGAAAGGGCAGATTCACCCTTGAATTGGTGGATTGACTCAAAAACCTTGATGAAAACATCCTGTGTCACATCTTCGGAGTCTTCATGGTTTTGCAGAAAGCCCAATATGGTGTTGAAAACAAGTGATTGCCTGGTTTCCACCAATTCCTTGAAGGCAAGGCCATCGCCCGCTTTTAACCGCAATATCAGTTCCTGCTCAACCAACTCGATTTTTTATTTGTGCCGTACTAAAGGTAATCAGAATTGATGCTCTATGTCACCTTTAATCCAATAATTCCATGATCGGCAAAACGCTTATTCTTTCCTTAGATTTCCTAACTCCAAATTTTTGTTTAAGTTTGAAAAAAACTAAACAATATGGCTTCATTTCAATGGAAAGGTGTTTTTCCCGCTTTGCTTACTCCTTTTGATGCCAATGACCAGGTAGACCTTGCTATGTATGATAAAAATTTGGATGCCCAAGTCGAGGCTGGAATACATGGAATCATCATTGGTGGCTCCTTGGGAGAGGCGAGTACACTCAGCCTGGAGGAGAAAGAGCTGCTGGTAAGGTTTTCTGTAAAAAAGCTTGCTGGCAAACTGCCTGTGATCATGAACATTGCGGAAGGTTCCACCAAGGAAGCCATCCAACAAGCAATTTTTGCCAAAGAATGGGGTGCTGATGGCATCATGCTGCTTCCCCCCATGCGCTATAAAGCAGATGACAGGGAGGTTGTGGAATTTTTCAAGGCGGTAGCCGCCAATACTGATCTGCCCATCATGATTTACAACAATCCGGTGGATTATAAGATTGATGTCACCCTTGATATGTTTGAAGAATTGTCATCGATTCCCCATATCAATGCCATCAAGGAATCAACCCGTGATGTTACCAACATCACCCGTTTAAAGAACAGATTCGGTGATCGATTTGCCGTACTCTGTGGCGTAGATCCTTTGACTGTGGAAGAATTGGCCCTGGGTGCTGATGGGTTGGTGGCAGGCTTGGTGGATGCATTTCCAAAAGAAACCGTGGTCATGTACAACCTTGTCAAAGCAGGAAAATTGGAAGAGGCCATCAAGATCTACCGTTGGTTCATGCCGCTGCTTGAGCTGGACATCCATCCCAAACTGGTGCAATACATCAAGTTGGCAGCTGTACAGACTGGTATCGGTTCTGAGCATGTGCGTGCACCACGCTTGCCATTGGTTGGTGAAGAGCGGGAAAGAATCCTCAAAGTCATCAATGATGGCATTGCAACCAGGCCAGTACTCTAACAACAAGTCAAGGTATTGCCTTCAAGGGGGATGCCAAGAAAAATAAAGTATACCATGTTTTCAGATGCAACCATAGAACAGGTGAATGATGCCATGATGAGATCTGGCAAGGCTTTCAAGACGTATTCCAAATTCTCATTGGAACAGCGTGCCAGTCTCTTGCGCGCCATTGCAACAGAAATTGAGGCATTGGGTGATGCACTCATCGAAGTGACCATGAGGGAAACCAATCTTCCTGAAGCAAGGCTGAAGGGAGAGCGGGCAAGAACCATGTACCAGTTGACCAGTTATGCTGATGCCTGCGAAAAAGGCGATTGGCTTGAAGCAAGGATCTGCACGGCCCTCCCAGACAAAGTACCTGCAAGACCTGATATCAGGAAAATGTTGGTTCCATTGGGTCCCGTGGTGGTCTTTGGCTCCAGCAATTTCCCTTACGCTTACTCCACCGCAGGTGGAGACACTGCTTCCGCCCTGGCCGCTGGTTGTACAGTGGTGGTCAAGGCACATCCTGCTCATCCGGAAACATCAGCCATGGTTGCGGGTGCCATCAGCAAGGCCCTCACAACAATGGAAATGTCTCAAGATATCTTTATTCATCTCAACGGGGCCTCTCATGCAGTGGGAGAGGCACTCGTAAAAAATGAACAGGCAAAAGCTGTTGGGTTTACAGGTTCTTTCACCGGGGGAATGGCATTGTTCACATGGGCCAACCAAAGAAAAGAACCGATCCCCGTTTTTGCAGAAATGGGCAGTGTCAATCCGGTATTTTTATTGGAAGAAAAATTGTCTTCAGATCCAGCTGGCATTGCCAAGATGTATGCAGATTCCATCAGCCTGGGTGTAGGACAGTTTTGCACCAACCCCGGCATCATCATCGGCATTGACTCCGCAGCATTGCAGGCGTTCATATCTTTTTTGGGAGAAAAAATGGATGCCATCACCGTAGGTAAAATGCTGCATCAGGGCATTGCTGATGCATATGTCCAAAAAGCAGCAACAGTTTTGCAGCATCCCGCTGTTTCAATTGTTTCTTCATCTGTGGATGCTACAAGTTTGTCGGCTCCCAGGCCCATCATCGCTTCCGTATCTGCTGCAGCATTTTTGGAGAATCCTTCCCTGAAGGAAGAAGTATTTGGACCATTTTCTCTGGTAGTGGTTTGCAATAGCGCCGAAGAAATGAAGGCTGTTGCAGCGGCAATGGATGGCCAACTCACCTCAACCATTATGGCAACAGAAAACGAGGCATTGGCCAACACGGAAATCATTGATCTGGTGGCAGAAAAATGTGGCAGGATCATCATGAACGGAGTTCCTACTGGTGTAGAGGTTTGTTATGCCATGCAACATGGTGGACCTTTCCCGGCCTCCACAGATCCAAGGTTCACCTCTGTTGGACCAGATGCCATCAAGCGCTTTGCCCGTCCCATGTCTTTCCAGAATTATCCCGATGCATTGCTGCCTGATGAATTGAAAACCGAAAACCCATTGATGATCCATCGAATCATCGAATAACCAAGCACATGAGAAGCATCCTTTTTGCCTTCTTGTTTTTTGCCCATTTTTCTCATGCGCAAACGCCACCTGAGCCTTCTCATCCTGTATTGAAATCAGCCCTGAAAAAGATTGGTGCCTTCAATGAGCAGGAAAGAAAGCTGGACCTGGCTGCTGGCTTTCCACTGGGTTTGCATGGAGAAGCTGGAGCCAAAAGAAGGCATGATTTTTTTGTTGGGCTGGAGAAGGAAATCAGGTCGATTGATACCCGTCAATTGGGCTTTACAGACGAGATCAATGCCGCTTTGTTGCTCTACAGTTTTGAAGATGATATTTCAGATTTCAAATACGCTTCCTATCTCAATCCTATTCTTTCAGAAGGGGGATTCCATACCAACATAACCGGTATTGCAAGCACAAGGCTCAACACCTTAAAAGATGCAGAAGACTATATTGCCAAGCTGAATGATTTGCCCCGTTACATGGAAGAACATTTTGGCCTTATGCGAAAGGGGCTTGCGGTTGGTATCGCACAACCCTATGATGTTGTGGCACAGTTTTCCAACACCTATGAAGTACAGATTGTAACCAATCCTGAGGCTTCATCCTTCTGGAAACCATTCGCAAAAAAGCCTGCAGGAATCACTGAACCTGCGTGGCAGGAAATTCTCCAGAAAGGCCGCCAGGCAATCCTTTTCAGTGCCGTTGTTGCTTACAAGAATGTCAAGTCTTTTTTTGAAAACGAATATTTGGCCAGGGCCCCCAAGAAACCCGGGGCACAATTTTTCCCATCTGGTTTGGCGTTTTATGAGGAAAGGGTCAAGCATTTTACCACCACTGATCTGGGCTATGATGCTATCTACAATATTGGATTGAAAGAAGTGGCACGCATCAAACTGGCCATGGAAGAAGTGAAATCACAGGTAGGTTTTCAGGGCGACATGAAGGCATTTATCCTATCGCTGAGAACAGATCCCCAATTCTATCCCACCAGTGGAGAAGCGCTCTTGAAAGAGGCCTCGTACATTGCCAAAAAAATTGATGGAAAACTGCCCACCCTTTTTGGTAGACTTCCCCGTCAGCCTTATGGCGTAGAACCAGTGCCAGCAGAAATAGCGCCAACCTATACGGCAGGGCGGTATTCCCCTGCAGCCATCAAAAGCACCAGGTCCGGGAACTATTGGGTTAATTTGTACAACCTGCCTTCAAGAAGTCTTTACACATTAGAGGCGCTCACCTTGCATGAGGCCGTACCAGGTCATCATCTTCAAATGTCACTCACCCAGGAGCTTGAAAACCTTCCCAGTTTTCGAAGGAATCTCTATGTCAATGCTTTTGGTGAAGGCTGGGGATTGTATGCAGAATCCCTGGGGTATGACATTGGCCTTTACAAAGATCCTTACAGCCGGTTTGGACAATTAACCTACGACATGTGGAGGGCCTGCAGGCTGGTGATTGATGTTGGTCTTCATGCCAAAGGCTGGAGCAGGGATCAGGCCGTGTCCTACCTTGCAGACAATACCGCTCTTTCTTTGCATGAAGTCAATACAGAAATCAACCGGTATATTGCCTGGCCCGGTCAGGCATTGGCCTATAAAATGGGTGAGTTAAAAATCAAGGAGCTGCGCAAGCGGGCAACATCAGCGCTGGGAGATAAATTTGATATCAGGCAGTTTCACGATCTGTTGCTTTCTGAAGGGACACTCACCTTGAGGCTGATGGAAAAGTTGGTTGACAGGTACATCGAAACAACCAAATAAGTACCCACCAGATAGGGGATGGAAGCATGGTATATTTCCGCACCAAACCACCCACCGGTGCTGTAGATCAGGAAGATGGCAGTGATACATTTTATTCCCTCCCAAACAAAGGCATTTTTATCTCCATCCATCAATGAGGTCAGTGCATAGATGTACAGAAAGATGAACAGTCCATAAAGGAAAATCCCTGGGCTGCCGATGTTAGCAAGGTTTCCAAAGAGATAAGAAATGAAAAGCAGGAGAAAAACCAGTTGGATCATTGCCCAAGTCCTAAGCCCTGTGCTACTGGGTGGATCGTATTTCTCAAACGCATAGACATCCTCAATTTTTTTCAGCGGATATTTCTCCATCATGTCTGCTGGTCTCCATCCCGTTGGCATGAACCAGATCCTGGCCTTGTCCATCCAATGGCTTGTCCTCCAGGCATCAGCCAACAAACTAAACATGTGTTGAAAATTGATTTTGATGGGGTTCCATGTGGCAACAGGATGCGTGATCCCATAGACCGGAGGAATGTCTTTGCGCTCTTCCTGGAAACTGCCAAAAAGCTTGTCCCATACAATGAAAACCTGCGAATAGTTTTTATCGATGTATTCAGGGTTGATGGCATGGTGAACCCTGTGGTGCGATGGGGTTACAATGATTTTCTCTAAAATACCCATCCTGTCAATGTGCTGTGTATGGTACCAGAATTGAATAAACAGGTGGAGTGGGGCAACAATGGCAATCACATTGCCCGGTACGCCCAGCAAGGCCGCTGGCAAGAGAAAAAACGTGAACAATTTGAAAAAAACGGAGATGCTTTGCCTCAGGGCACACGCCAGGTTGAACTCTTCACTGCTGTGGTGAATGATATGGGCGTTCCAGAATATATTGGTGGTGTGCTGAATCCTGTGTATCCAATAACCAGAGAAATCTAGTGCGATAAAGGCGATGACATATACGGCCAGGCCTTCTTCAATCCTGGTGAGGGCCAAATGCCTGACCATCCAGCCATAACTGATGATGGCCACACTGAGGCCCAGTACATCCTTGGTAACATTGGTGATGCCAGATGCAAGCGATGAAACCATGTCCATGGTCCTTACCGTGTCATGGCCTTTCCTCCAGCCATACCATTTTTCCAGCAAGACCAAGAGCAGGAATATCGGCATGGCGATCAATAAAATCTTACCATAAGTCTCCATATACAACCAATTAGATCTCCAATTTCGTTCATTTTATTTAAATTGTACACCTATGTCTACCCAACCCCTTTCTCTTTCTTTGAATCATGTAACACAGCAGTTGTCCGGTCATGTTTTTGAGTGTGTTGATGCCCATACCTGTGGCAACCCTGTGCGGTTGGTCGTCTCAGGCGGACCTGCATTAGAAGGCAACAACATGAGTGAGAAACGGCAACATTTTTTGCGAGAATTTGATTGGATAAGAAAAGGGCTGATGTTCGAACCACGGGGTCATGACATGATGAGTGGCAGCATCCTTTATCCACCGCATGATCCTGAGAATGATTTTGCTGTCCTGTTTATTGAAACCAGTGGTTGTTTGCCCATGTGTGGCCATGGCACCATCGGAACCATCACAGCAGCCATTGAATCGGGCCTGGTAAAGCCCAAGGTCAGTGGAAAAATCAGGATGGAAGCCCCTGCGGGGCTGGTGCAGATTGAATACAAGATGACAGGGAATAAGGTTAGTTCTGTTCGCCTCACCAATGTGCCAGGATACCTCGACCAGGCTGATTTGGCGGTGGATTGCCCTGGCCTTGGAAGCATCAGGGTGGATGTTGCGTACGGAGGAAATTTTTATGCCATCGTTGATGTACAAGAAAACTTCCCCGGACTTGAACATTTTACCGCAGACCAACTCATCAGCATGGCAAGGCAGCTCAGGAAAAATATCAATGCAACATACACATTCGTGCATCCTGAAGATCCAACGATCAATGGGTGTAGTCATATCCTCTGGTGTGGTGTCGTCATCGATCCCAGATCTACGGCACGCAATGCTGTGTTCTATGGCGACAAAGCCATTGACCGCTCGCCCTGCGGAACAGGAACCAGTGCCCGCATGGCGCAGTGGTATGCCAAAGGATTGTTGAAAAAAGGCGATGAATTCATCCACGAAAGCATCATTGGAAGCACGTTCATCGGCCGCATAGAAGAAGAAACTGCTGTCAATGGCAAGCCCGCCATGCGCCCCTCCATTGAAGGATGGGCCAAAATTTATGGACACAATACCATTTCCATCGACATAGACGATGATCCCTATGCACACGGGTTTCAAGTCATTTAATTCCATTATATGAAAAGTATTAGCTTGTTTTTTTGCCTTCTATTGACAGCTGCTGCATATTCCCAGCAAAGCAACCAGATGATGTATGATAAGCCAGCCGCTTATTTTGAGGATGCCCTGCCCATAGGAAATGGCCGGATTGGCGGCATGGTCTATGGCGGGATTGGTAAAGACAGGATTTCATTGAATGAGGCAACGCTTTGGGCGGGATATCCGGTGGATGCCAACATGAACCCAGCGGCAAAACAATACCTGCCCCTTGTGCGGGAAGCGTTGTTTGCAGGCAATTATAAGAAAGCAGACAGCCTTAACAAATTCATGCAGGGCAAGTTCTCTGCCTCATATGCACCCCTTGGCAATCTTTGGATGAATTTCAATCTCAAAGAGGCCAATCAATATTCCAGGACACTCGATTTGCAAAAAGGAGTGGTCAATGTTTCTTTTGAGTCGAATGGAACAAGTTATACCAGAGCATATTTTGTTTCCCATCCAGATCAGTTGATGTTTGTAAAACTCAGTTCCAAAGGAAAAAACAAGATGAATGTTGAATTGACCATGAACAGCCTGCTGGTTCACAAACTGATGCCCGCAGAAAAAGGATTGGCCATGAACGGCATTGCACCATCATTGGCCGAGCCCAGTTACCGTGGCAAGATGCCCAATGCAGTCCAATATGACAGTGCCAATGCCATGCGCTTTTCTGGTGTGGTGAAAATTCTCTCTAACAATGGCAAACAAAAAAATACGGATTCCTCGGTACAGCTTTCAGATGCCTCTGAAATTCTGTTGGCCATATCCCTGGCCACCAGTTTCAATGGGTTTGACAAGCATCCTGTCAAAGAAGGGAAAGATGAAAAGCGATTGGCCGCCAGGGCCCTGCAGCAACTTGCAGCAGCAGATTATGCCATCATATTGAAAAAACATGTGGCAGATTTTTCCAGGTATATGGACCGTGTTTCCCTTGATTTGGGAGCATCTTCCACTGGCAATTTACCCGTGGATCAACGGTTGAAAAACTTTTCAAAGGGCCAATCGGACAATGCGCTCGTGTCTCTTTATTTTCAATTCGGCCGATACCTCATGGTCAGTGCATCCCGAACGCCAGACGTGCCCATGAACCTGCAAGGCATCTGGAATGAGCAGGTTCGTCCACCATGGAGCAGCAACTATACCATCAACATCAATACAGAGATGAACTATTGGCCGGTGGAAACAACCAATCTTTCGGAGTTTCACCAACCCATGATGGGCTTCATCAAGAACCTCAGCAAAACGGGAGCTGTTACGGCCAGGTCATTTTATGGATTGGATGGATGGGTAGCACACCACAACTCTGATGTTTGGGGTATTTCTAATGCCGTAGGCGATTTTGGAAAGGGAGACCCCGTCTGGGCCAACTGGACCATGGGGGGCACCTGGATGAGCACCCATCTCTGGCAACATTTTCTTTTTTCAAACGATACAGCCTTCCTTAAAAAAGAGGCCTATCCCCTCATGAAGGGCGCGGCATTGTTCTGTCTTCAATTTTTGGTGAAAGATCCTGCAGGCAATTGGGTTACTGCTCCATCAACCTCTCCAGAAAACGTATTCATTACCGACAAGGGAGTGAAAGGCGCGGTATTGTTTGGAGGAACTGCAGACCTTGCCATGATCCGGGAATTGTTTTCCAATGTGATCGATGCAGACAAGATACTCAAACAGGATCCTGCATTTTCAAACCAATTGAAACAGGCATTGGCGCAACTGCATCCATACCAGGTTGGACAAAAGGGAAACCTGCAGGAGTGGTATTATGACTGGGCAGACAACGACCCCAACCACCGCCATGTTTCCCATTTGTTTGGTCTGTATCCAGGCTCCTCCATCACCATGTCAAAGCAGCCTACATTGGCCAATGCCGTAAAGCGTTCACTTGAACTGCGCACCAACAATGGCACAGGCTGGTCCATTGCCTGGAAAATCAACCTCTGGGCAAGATTACACAATGGAGAGAGGGCCTATGATGCCATCAAAACCATCCTTACCTATTACCCCGCTGACCGCAACGAAGTCAAAATGGCGGGTGGTGGAACCTATCCTAATTTGTTCGATGCCCATCCTCCGTTTCAGATTGATGGAAATTTTGGGGCCACATCAGGAATCGCTGAAATGCTGATGCAGAGCCATGATGGTGAAATTCTGTTGCTGCCTGCTTTGCCTGTGGAGTGGCCAACTGGTGCTGTCAAAGGATTGAAGGCAAGGGGCAATTTGACTGTTGATATTGCATGGGAAAATGGAAAGCTCAAGACCGCGGTAATCCAGCCAACAACATCCATCAATAAACAGGTCAGGTATGGTGAAAAAACATGGCAGATCAGTTCCAATAAACCACTCCTCATCCAATTCTAAAACATAAAAATCATTATTATGTCTACCATCAGGATTTTTACTACAGTATTGTTCGTGCTTGTTTCCTTTTGGGGGAATGCGCAGCAGGCCAGTGTCCACATCAATCCTGTCAACTTTTCAAAAGTGATCATCAATGATGATTTTTGGAAACCCAAAATTGACAAGGTGGCTACCAAAACCCTGGATGCCTGCATTTACCAAACAGAAGTGAATACAGGAAGGATCCGAAATTTTGAAAAGGCAGCAAGGGCAAAGGGGGAAAAACACGAAGGGATTTTTTATGACGATTCAGATGTTTACAAGGCAATTGAAGCAATGGCTTATGCCATTAAGCTCACGGGGAACAAAGCACTTGAACAAAAAGCAGATGAGTGGATTGACAAGATTGCAGCAGCGCAACAAACGGATGGGTACCTCAATACCTACTATACACTCACTGGATTGGACAAGCGTTGGTCTGATATGGACAAGCACGAAGATTATTGTGGCGGACACATGCTGGAAGCCGCAGTGGCTTATTTTGATGCAACAGGAAAAAAGAAATTTCTTGAAGTCAGCAAACGTTGGGCTGATCATTTTGATGCAACATTTGGCCCAGGAAAAAGAAACTGGGTAACCGGCCACCAGGAGCTGGAACTGGCACTGGTCAAGCTCTACAAGGCTACAGGAGAGAAAAGATACCTCACGCTCGCCGATTGGTTGCTGTCTGAACGAGGAAAGAACCATGGCATAGGCAGTCAATGGAAAAATGGCAAGGGTACCGACTACTCCCAAGACCTGCTTCCGGTGAAGGAACAGTCAGAAATAACAGGACATGCAGTGCGTGCCATGTACCTCTATACCGGCGCTGCAGATGTGGCTGCGCATACCGGAGACCAAGACTACTTGTTGGCCATGAGAAGGGTATGGCAGGATGTGGTTTTTCGCAACATGTATATTACGGGTGCCATAGGTTCTGCAGGAAAGAACGAAGGCTTTTCTAAGGACTATGATTTGCCCAATGAACAGGCCTATTGTGAAACATGTGCCTCTGTGGGCATGGTTTTCTGGAACCAGCGCATGAACAGCCTTACAGGTAAAGCTGAATACATTGATGTACTGGAAAGAAGTTTATACAACGGGGCATTGGATGGACTTTCATTGAGTGGTGATCGTTTTTTTTATGGCAATCCACTGGCCTCACAGGGCAATCACAACCGCAGGGAATGGTTTGGCACTGCATGCTGTCCATCCAATATTGCAAGATTGA
Source organism: Chitinophagaceae bacterium (assembly GCA_044373365.1). GTDB lineage: Bacteria > Bacteroidota > Bacteroidia > Chitinophagales > Chitinophagaceae > Pollutibacter. The sequence continues at coordinate 7,872 of JBIPNK010000026.1, read as the reverse complement.
TTACTTCGGTCGGCGGGTATGTTTATGGCCAGGAAAGCAATACCATCTACATCAATCTTTTTGTGGGCAGTGAATCTTCATTTGATCTGGCATCATCAACCATGAAAATAAAAACATCAACTTCCTATCCATGGCAAGGAAATGTTAGCTGCAGTATTTCCATGAGTAAAAAAGAAAAAGCGGCTATTGCATTCAGGATTCCAGGGTGGCTTAGGAATACGCCAGCACCTGGCAATCTTTATTCATTCCTTAACCAATCGGATGCTGCGCCAACAGTACTTGTCAACGGTAAATTGGTTGCATTCAAGGAAGAGAATGGGTATGCCGTCATTGAAAAAGAATGGAAAGATGGTGATAAGGTAGAATACAGAATGCCCATGGAGGTGCGTAAAATCGGCGCAAAAAAAGAGCTGGTTGACAACAATTATCGGATGGCACTGCAACGCGGTCCAATTGTCTATTGCGTTGAGGGTGCAGACAACAATGGAAAAGCCTGGAATATTTTTTCCCCAGTAACTGCCAAGTTTGAGACTGAAAATTTTAATGTGCTTGATGAAAAAGTAATCAGCCTTGTTTCAACATTGCCTGTTTTACAAATTGATGCTGATGGACAATCAACCAAAAGCGTAACCCAAAAAGTGCGCGCAATTCCGTATTACACATGGTGTAACCGGGGAAGCAATCCCATGCAGGTATGGTTGCCAACAGTATACAAGGACATCAAAATAAATTACTAGGACCAATTGGAGAAGGACAATTCCTAATTCAACTAACTTTGAAAAAAAGGGAAACATGAGCAAGGTTATCGTAGCAGGCGGGGGTGTAATTGGACTGTGTACAGCCTATTACCTGAACAAGGCTGGCCATGAAGTGATTTTGATTGACAAAGGAGACCTGAAACATGGTACATCCTTTGGCAACGCAGGATATATTTCCCCCAGTCATTTTATTCCACTTGCCTCTCCTGGCATTGTTGCCAAGGGGCTGCAATGGATGCTGAGCTCCAGTTCACCTTTTTATATCAAGCCCAGGCTCAACATGGATCTTATCAGATGGGCACTGACTTTCTGGAAAAGGTCCGGCAAGGCAACAATGGAAAGAAATATTCCCCACCTCAACAATATTCTTCATCTGAGCCGTGAACTCACTTCTGAAATCCGTAACGATTTGGGCAATCAATTTCGGATGGAGGAAAAGGGATGTTTTATGCTCTACAAAAGTGCCTTGACTGAAAAGCATGAAATTGAATTGGCGAAGGAGGCCGCGGCATTGAACATCGAAACCCAAGTGTTCAGCGCCAAAGAGGTCCAGGCCATGGAGCCAGAGGTGGAAGTCAACGTAAGGGGAGGGGTTTTGTATCCTATTGATGCTCATTTGCATCCTGGGGATTTGATGCAAACCATTCATGATCATTTGCAGCAGTCTGGGGTACAATTTCAATTGGAAACCACCATTACTGGCTTTGAAAAGCAAGGAAGAAAAGTAACCAAAGTATTGACAGATAAAGGAGATTTTACCGGAGACGAGATTGTTTTGGCCACAGGTTCATGGCTTCCTGCAACCAGCAGGGATCTCGGTATAGATCTTCTCCTTCAAGCAGGCAAGGGATACAGCATGACTTTTGATGCAGTTGAAAAAAACCTTCATTATCCGGCAATCCTTGTTGACGACAGGGTAGCGATGACCCCGATGGGCGCCGATCTCAGGATGGGAGGAACCATGGAGATCAGTGGTATTGGTTCGCCTATGCTGATGAAAAGGGTTCAGGCCATTTTCAAGGCTGCAAAAAATTACTATCCTGACCTGCCTGTAGCATTTCCGGCCCACGACAAGATTTGGCATGGATTGAGGCCTTTGAGTCCAGACGGTCTTCCTTATATTGGCCGACACTCAACATATGATAACATCGTCATGGCAGGTGGCCATTCCATGCTTGGCCTCTCTCTTGAAGCGGCAACAGGGAAGTTGGTGGAGGAGATTGTTGGCGGGCTCGAGACAAGTATTGACATCAGTGCATTCAATGTAGAACGATAAAAAATAAATCAAGCATATGAAAAAATCAATGTTATTGTTTTTAATGGTGATGGGTATAACATCAGGTGCAATGGCCCAAAGCCTCAACAAATTATGGGCTACCGATACCACCCTGAAAGTTCCCGAGTCTGTGCTGCTGGACAGCAAGAACCAGCGTTTGTATGTTACCAATATTGATGGTAAGGGCCCCTGGGACAAAGATGGCAAAGGGTCAATTTCATTGCTGACCCTTTCAGGGAAAATCCTTAATCCCGATTGGATCAAAGGATTGCATGCCCCCAAAGGAATGACCATGTTCAGTGATTTTCTGGTTGTAGCGGATGTCGATTCAGTTGTCATCATTGAGGTTACCAAGGCACAGATTGTAAAAAAGCTTTACATCGAAGGGGCAAAGGCGTTGAATGATATCACATCAGACAAGCGTGGTAACATGTATGTGTCAGATTCCAAGACCCAAAAAATCCATTTTATTGATATCGATAAACTGGAAGTCAGTTTGTTCGCTGAGGGGCTCAAAGGCTTGAATGGCCTGCATTATGTTGACAAGACCTTGTACTTTACAGATGCTGGGGCACTTTACAAATTTGGGAAAGACAAATCAAAAACACTGATCACTGAAGGCATGGAAGGCGGCACGGATGGCATAGAACAAGTAGATGAAAATACGTTTCTTGTGTCCTGCTGGGCAGGTTCCATATGGTTGGTAAAAATGAATGGAGAAAAGAAATTGTTGCTGGATACCCGGAAAGAGGGTATAAATACTGCAGACATTGGGTACGACAAGAAAAACAAAATTGTTTATGTTCCTACATTTTGGAAGAACCATGTAATTGCTTATCAGCTCCAGTAATTTATTTTATTTTAAAAAGCAAAGGCACAAAGTTTGAATACTTTGTGCCTTTGCTTTAATATTTAAACCGCTTGTATCGCCTACAGCAGGATCACTTGCTGTAGGCTTCAGGAGATTACTTACCTAGTTTGGCTTCAAGGTATTTCACCATTTCAGTATTCCCGGCGATTTTCAATTTGTTCATGATGCCACCCAGTATCATGCCATTGATATACGGGTTGGTCTGCTCCCTCACCCCCGCAGGTATTTCATCCCTGAAAGCAGTAATCATGTCGATGGATTTTTTTATCCGATCATTGCTTTTCATTAACCCTGTCATTTCACCGATCTGCTGCATCAACATGAACTTCTCATTGGTCAATCCTAATGCGATAAATTTATCAGCAAGTTTATCAAAAACCTCTTCTTTACCAGAGGCAACCAGGATGGAGTTGATGGCATTATCCAATTTTCCTTTTGCAGGCTTGTTGGACAATTCCATTGCATATTTGAGTGCAAGCACACTGTCCGTTTTGGATAACGCTTCCAAAGCGGCTCCTGACACAGAATAAGATGAGTCATTGATGTTTTTTTCATAGAGAGAAGCAAATTTTGCATCAGCTGTTTTGCCCAACCCCTCTATCATGCTTGCCTTAACAGGCCTGTTGGTTTCCTTGTTCACCAACACAGCAACTGTCTCCTCAAAGGTTTTTCTGATGCGGTCTTTTTTCATATCAATTTTACTCATCGCAAGCAATCTTATGCCATGGAAGGGGTCATTCAGGGCATCTTTCAGGAGCGCTAATGCCTTGGGGTCATCCGTCTTTTTGCCACAAAAATCTACGGCTTCTTTTCTGTCGAGATAATTTCCCGCATGATAAAACTGGTGGATATAGTTGTCTAGGCTTTTGTTCTCTTTCTTCTCACAAAGCAGGATTTTATCTCCATCAAAATTGATCAGGTCCGGTTTCGTGGTGGAAGCAAAACTGAAACTGTCTACAGCATGCTCAATCCAAACCTCATTCCTAGTCCTGGTCTTGCCATTGTAAACATCAATGAAGGTGGGTATCCTGAAAACTTTTCCTGTGGTTTGTGTTTGCTTTACAATCACAGTTGCCTTTTGTGCTGCTTCATTGTATTTGTATTGGATGTCCAGTTTTGGATGACCATTCCCAAAATACCATTGGTTGAAATACCAGGTAAGATCCATACCACTAACCTCTTCAAAAGCCAGGCGCAAATGATGGGCTTCAGCAGACTTGAATTTGTTGCTGCTCAGGTAAAGGTTCAATCCCTTGAAAAACGCACTGTCTCCAATGTGTTTTCTCAACATGTGCAAGATCCTTCCCCCTTTTTGATAGCTGACGGCGTCAAACATTTGCTCCCTGTCTTCATAATAAAAACGCACAAGGTCTTTTTTGGAATTATCACCCATCAGGTACCCTTGCATACCGCTGAAATTTTCAGCATCACCAGCATCCTTACCATACTTGTATTCATCCCAAAGGGTTTGGCTATAGTCAGCAAAGGATTCATTGAGGGTAAGGTTGCTCCAGCTTTCGGCAGTTACATAATCGCCAAACCATTGGTGAAACAATTCGTGTGCAATGGTGCCTTCCCATATATTTCCATCGGTCAGTTCTCTTGCATCCTGTTGGGCTGTCTCCTGGTGGATGGTAGCTGTGGTATTCTCCATGGCACCGGCTACATATTCCCTTCCCGTGATTTGACTGTACTTGACCCAGGGGTATTCAACGCCGGTAATTTTGGAGAAATAGGTCATCATTTCTGGTGTGTTGCCAAAGATTTTCTTGGCCACCGGTCCGAATTCCTTTTCAACATAGTAATTCACTTCCTTTCCCTTCCATGAATCTTTTATCACGGCATAGTCGCCTACGCCCATGAAGAACAGGTAAGGAGAGTGGGGAAGGTCCATTTTCCAGTAATCCGTTCTGGTGCCATCATTGTTGTTCTTCTGGCTTACCAATTTCCCATTGCTAAGGCTAACATATTTAGATGGCACAGTCATGTAAAGCTCCTGGGTTGTTTTTTGTTGGGTCTGATCAATTGTGGGAAACCAAACAGAGTTGGATTCCGTTTCACCCTGGGTCCAAATCTGGATGGGTTTATTTTTTTCCTCTCCCTTGGGATTGATAAAATAAAGACCTTTCACACCCAGCATGGGATCTGCTCCGGCCTCTTTCTCATATTCATTGGGCTTGGATACGTAATTGATATAGACGGTATAGTTTTCACCTTTCTTGTATGTCTTTGGCAGCTTTATGGACAGCTGTTTCCTATCATAACCATATTCCAGGTTTTTCAAGGACTTGTCAGGTTGAACCATGGATACCTGAATGATATCCATTCCTTTCGCATCCAGCGTTAAAGCTGCTGTTGGATTGAAATGCGGCGTCAGTGTAATCCATGCCTTTCCCAAAAGGGAAGTTTTTTCATAGTCAAACCGCACATCAAGTTTGGTGTGAACAAGGTTGTTGACCCTTGTAGGGGTATACCGGGGTGTTTTTTTCCAGCTTGAGTCAACGGGTCCTTTTTCCTGGGAAAAACCCATGATGGAGAGGGTGCTTACAAGCAATAAGATCAAATAATGTTTCATATTCAGATGGTTTATGTTGCAAATATATCAAGGCAATGGTTTAAGATTTGCCAATTTTGATGGATGGTAAAATCCTTGCTTTGTGAATCATTCTTTTATTAGATTTGTAACATGTCAATTATTTCAGGTATTCGAATGTTTTGCTTGCTCATGGCCATGATGGCTTTTCAGTGCTTGAGAGCCCAGCATTATATTTTCATTGAGGCAGATGGCCAGCAGCCATTTTATCTCAAGCAAGGAAATACGATGGTGTCTTCATCTGCAGCTGGTTTCCTGATTCTCCCAAAGATTAAAGCGACAGAGATGGAATTCTCCATCGGCTTCCCCAAAAATGTTTATCCTGAGGTTGCATTCTATATCAATGGAACCGACCGTGACCGTGGCTTTCAATTGAAGCAGATGGAAGGACAGGGCTGGTCTTTGTTCGACCGCACCAGCCTGGAAGTGATCAAAGGCGAGGTGCCCCAATCCGCCCCCATTGAAATGAAATTGCCACAGAAAGAGGAGGGTAGCTTTGCAAAACTTTTTGCTGGTGCAACTGACGATAAATCATTGTTGGAAAAAAAGCCCAAGAAGGACAGTGCAGAACAGACTTTGCCTGGCAAATCCATCACAAAGGCGGGGTTGACAGCTGTTGCTACAAAATCTGGATTGAAAGACAGCTTGGGGGAAAAGGACAGGCTTACCCTGCCTCAGATTTCCATCAACACCCAAATAGAGAATGCTGATGTCAAGCAGTTGGTTTATGTTGAAAAAACAATCAAAGGAACTGATGATACCATTGCTGTAGAAATTGAAAAGAGGAAGATTGTAGCAGCAACAGAACCCTTGATAAAGCCTCAGGATTCCACATTGATGGCATCAGCCCCCAAAACCATTCCTCTTCCTACAGGTTCTTCAGATAGCACTGTTCAGGTGAAAAAGCCAATCGCTGAAGCCGATAGTTCCAAAGACAACATCCAATTTCAAAAAACAAGTCCAGTCATTGTTTGTGATCGTCCCATTGCAGATTACAAGGATATTCGGGCCTTGCAAAAGAAGTTGTTGGGAATTGCATCAGACAATGACCAACGAAATTATGCTGTAAAGGCTTTCGGCCAAAAATGTTTCAATACCAAGCAGGCGCTTGAAATTGGATGGTTTTTTATTGACGAGACCAGCCGACTGCAGTTGTTTAAGGCATTGAAACCACTCCTTGCTGATAAGGCCTCTTTTGGAAACCTTGAAGCTTCTTTTTTAAAGGAAGAGAATATCATCGCCTTCAGGGCCCTTGTTGCAGGAAGCAATTGATTAAACCCATAGGCATGCCAACTTATTTTTTAGCCTTAGCATACAAGGGGACACGCTTTGCCGGTTTTCAGATTCAGGACAATGCCATCACCATCCAGGGGCAGGTAGAAAGGGCAATGGCCACGTACCTTAGGGAAAACGTCCAATTGACAGGCTCCTCCAGGACCGATGCCGGGGTGCATGCCAACAGGAATTTCTTTCATTTTTCTGTTGACCGCATATTGAATGATGAATTTGTTTACCACGTCAATGCAATTTTACCCCCAGACATTGCCATTACCGGTATTTACGCTGTACCAGAGGGAAGCCACAGCAGGTTTGATGCTATCGGGAGGAGATACAAATACCATATATACAACAGCAAGAATCCTTTTTTGGATGACCGGTCCTGGTATTATCCTTACCCCATGGGGCTTGCCGACCTCAATCAGGCGGCCAACTCCTTGTTGGGGCTGCATGATTTTACCAGCTTCGCCAAAAGAAGAACCCAGGTATATACCCATATGTGTACTATATCTGTTTGCCAGTGGCATGAAACGGAAGATGGTTGGGTTTTTACGGTTGAAGGCAATCGCTTTCTAAGGGGAATGGTCAGGGCCTTGGTAGGAACAATGGTTAAAGTTGGGCGCCACAAGATCAGTTTTGAATCATTCCAAAACGTCTTGTTATCAAAAGACAGTGCCATGGCTGATTTCTCTGCACCCGGTCATGGATTGTTCCTCGATGAAGTCATTTATCCAAGTGAAATAGCAGCATTGTTGAAGTAAAATACAATAAGTTTTTTTTGCTTTGAAACCCTTGCTGTCATTGGTTTTCAATATTTTACAAAAAAACAAATCAATTTAATTTGGAACGTATGAGAAATGCTTCCTATATTTGCATCCCGCTTCACAAAAAGCGTAGTTCTTAGAAAAAAATAAAGACGAATTTTTAACTTGAATTTCAAATAAAAATTTGCTCATATAATTTAAAACAGCTAATTTTGCACTCCCAATTCGGTTGGGCAGTTTCGCAAGACGCTGAAAGATCTTTGAAAGTTTGGAAAGCAGTAACACTCAAATAACCGTCGTAAGATGGTTAGAGGTAAGGTAAGACGCAATTA
>JBIPNK010000095.1:0-9045 GCA_044373365.1 Chitinophagaceae bacterium | reverse complement strand
TGTTCCTACAGCTTTTACACCGAATGACGATGGCCTGAACGACAGGCTGATACCGATTCCTGTGGGGATTGCAAAGATTGTGTATTTCAAGGTTTACAATAGATATGGCGAGCTGGTGTTCAGCACAGAAGAAATCGGTAGGGGATGGAATGGTGTCTACAAGGGGCGCGACCAGGGCAATGAATCCTTTGTCTGGCATGCACTGGGTGTGGATTACATGGGTAATCCGGTTTTTAGGAAAGGGGAGTCAACCTTGATAAGGTAAGATCAACACTATCAGGCAAGGATTGCAGCCACAAAACCGCTTACAGAAAAATCCTTATTGCGCGAGAGAAATCCTGATCTGCACACCACCCCTTGTGTTGACCGATGGTGCCGAGTTGGATACATAAGGATTCAATCTTCTCTGGTCGAAATAGAGTTGAATATTAACCCTGTTGCTCATCACATAATCAATGGTGGGGCGGATGCTCACAACCCTTTGTCCACCAGTGGCAAATGCATTGGATTGGTCCAATCTTGAGTTGGAGTTGACATCATCCCGCACACTGAAATCCAAAGCAAAGGTGATGTCATTGTCGAGCTTGCTGCTGGCTTCCCCTTTTCCAATCTTCACCTTGAAAGGCAATGGGAATCCACGTTTCCTCCAACGCATCCCAAAGGTGATTTCAGTGGAGTGAACTTCACTCAACTGAAAGTCAACAAGGCTCATGCTGAGCTGCCTTGATTTCCTGTATTCAAATCTTCCGGAGAGTTGACCTGGCGTTGAAAAGTCAATGCCAATCAATGGAGCAAACTGTTCAGAAATCAAGAGATTGGGAACAAGGAAATAAGGGATATAATTACCTGAAACGGTATCAATGAATGAAGGAAATCCATACAACAACGTATCCTGGAACAGCAGGGCTGAATTGAAGCTGTTCATGCTCAGTGTTGAGTTGTAGCCATGCGTGATGGTAAAATTGCTCAGGTATTGTTGAAGGGATTCAATCCTGCTCAAACCATTATAGGTCAATCTCCAGTTGGGTTTGGGCATATAGCCCTTGAATGGATTTGTTTTTACGGATCCACTCTCTCCAGTGTTCAGCAAAGAAATGGTATTGGCATCCTTGTTGGTATAGGCAGCAAGAAATGCCGGCACGATGACATCTTGCGCATACCTTCCATACCCTTTGTAATAACCATCAGCACCTGCTGTTTTGCTGTAAGGGTTTTTCTCTCCCAATCTTTTTGAAAGCAGAAGCCTGTTGTTTTCAAATTTCTTGAAGGTTTCACTGGTATTGTTGGGGTCGAACTTGGCAAAAAGCGTTTGGAATGAAATATAGCTGATGCTGAAACCGCCGCCGGAGTATGGGTTCAGGGAATTAAACTGTCCTGTACCAACCGTATCCTTGAAAAGGGTGGAGTAGTTTTTGGACAGGTTTCTATCGAGGTTCAGGTCAACGAGAAAATCCCTGAACGGCTCTACCTGTGCAGTGACGTTGAGTTTTTGTTCATAGTTCTGCAAGAACAGGTTGTTGAGCATGGGATCCTTTGTGATCAGTCCTTTTTTGGCAATGTCTTGCAGCCAGGCCTGATCAGGTTGTCTGCCCATGGTGAATCCAATGCCCGGTGCCATGCTGCTGAAATTCTGTCCAAAGAAACGGGTGCTATCGGTATAGCCTGGAAGGAAGGTGGTACCTCCCTCATTGTAGGTTGCACCAACTCTCTTCACTGCAGTAAGCACCTTCAAGGCTGTTTTGACTGGGGCTGAGAGTGCAGTGACAGCCTTGGTTTTTTCAGGCACATTGAGCGCTGCAATTCTTTTTTCCAATTTCTCTACAGCGGCTTGGTTAGCGATGATGTCTTTTTCAGCAGGACTTTTCTTTTTCTTGAACCTTGCTGTTAGCTTGCTGAGTTTGGTTTTTAATTTCTTGATGCGGGCCTGGTTTTTCTTGCTTACCTCCTGTGACTCAGTTGGCGAAATGTCCGGGGTATTGGTATCATCAAGCTTTCTGAGCGTTTTTGATTTTGAGTAAAGCTGGGTCATGTTCAACTCTGCCGTAGCACCGGTTTGTCCACTGTTCTGAATGGTGTTTCCCAAACTGATGGCCAGTCTTGACGCCCCCACCCAGTTGTAGCTGCTGCGGTAAGCCAGGTTGAGTGTTGTCCAGTCCAGCAGGGGAATCATGGTGGTGGGCAGGTTGTAGGTGATGTCTGTATTTTGTGTGTAGATGGTATTCCTGCCACCTTTCATGAAATTGCGCACCAGCGAATCGCGTTTGCTTTTTGAGTCGATCCTTCCAATGGGCTCATCGATCCTGGAATTGTTGATGGCCTTGAAGTCGAGGTTCAACGATTTGGTCAGGTCCCAACGCATGTTATAATTTCTGTCAACTACAAAATACTTGTCATAGGTTTCAGGAATCTTGAATTTCCCGCCACCAACATTTCTTGGGCGGATGGCCCCAAACTGCCTTCTGCTGTCCATCCTGATGCCAATCAACGAAGGCATGGGATTGAAGTTCACGTTGCGGATAAAATCAAGCCATGGAGTCGGTGCCTTGATCAGTTTTTTGAGTGGCTCAATGTATTTCGGTTGGGCACTGTAATTGTATCCCAGTCCACCCTGTGTCTTGCTTACTTCGTTGTTTTCAATCAGCGGATTGTGCTGTTGTGTTTCTGTGAAGGAGTAACTGAAATCAAAGTTGGATATGCTCCAAAGACGTACTTTTTTATCCTGTGGTTGAGCAAACCGAACATTGGTGAAGTTGAAGGTTTTGATGCCGGTAAAATCAACGGCATCCGCTTTGATAGAATCCCGTTTATCCTTGTAAATACTCAGTTTGTCTTTCAAGGTGATGTCCTTGTCATAAGGATCATATTGTGGCGAACTGATGGTTTGTGAGAAGTTGGCAAAAAATGGAATTTCCAATCCAAGTTTTTTGGGAAGCAGTTTTCCCAGTTGAAGATTGGTGGATACATCGAATTGTTTCAGGTCATCACGGAACCTGTCGTTCACCCTTTGTTCAAGTTGACCGAATCCGATGGTATGGATATTGGCCGACATGGAAACGGTACCCAAATCTGCCAATTGCAGGTTCATCTGACCCACTGCAGCCCAACCACCTTTCTCATCCAGGCCAGACAGCCTCAGCTCATTGATCCAAACCTCAGCATTGACGGCCCTTCCACCCGTTGGATCTTTGGGGTTTTCCAATCCTGCAAGGATGCCTTTTACCTCTCCAAGGTTGGGGTTACCCATGATAGAGAAGATTTTGCCATTGATGATTTTTCTGTAAATGGCTGTGGGGTTTCCTGTATTAAGGTTCCGTTCGTTCTTGAGTTTGATCAGTGTTGTGATGTCAAAATTCAATTCATTTTCTGCTGGCCAAATCACCTTCTCGTCTGTTGTTCCGAAGGGTGTTGTTTTCAGCGGATATTTGATCTCGTAGTAATTGTTGATATAGTCGTTGCCGATCCTTACCACGGCATATACTTCACCATCCCTGAGCCTGTTGTATTCTTTCAGGCTTTCCAGGTGATAGAACATAGAAATGCGTTTGTACTGCCTTAAATCATGGTTAAAAGATTTGAAAACAGCCCTTCCATCACCTTCGTTGAGGTTGATCACATTGATGCTGAGGGCCTGTTCGTTCTGGAGGATGTTGATGCCGCCATTGCTGAGCGTTTGTACACGCTCAATGCCCGGTGGGGTGCGGTAAGGGATGGGGTCCCGGCGGTCGTTTTCTTCAATGTTAACGGCAGACACATTGAACCTGGTGATGTTGCTGGACAGGTCGATGGTTTTGTATGTGCCCATGGTATCCAGGTCATATGCAAACCTTCTCCAGTTGTTTCTCACCAACTCCAATTTGGCAAAACGCAATACAACTGAGTCTGCAAAATCAGTAAGGAACATCCTGAAAAAGCGGATGGATTTGAAATCAGGAATTTCTCCCACCTTGCTGTTGTAGGCAGTGATGGGCACACGGAACTGGTACCAGATCTGGTTCTGCTTGGTGCCATCGGCCAGTGTTACATTGACAGATTTTTTGTCTGCAATAAAGTTTTGACCCACCTGCATGTTGGGGTCACCACTGGGCTTCATATCAATCCTGTATTGGAAATATTCTTCTGATTCATTGAGGGTATTGTCGCGGTTCAGGTCTTCACCATCAGGGTACATGGTAAATGCAGAAGCAAAATTGTCGCCAGCCTTGGCAATGGGAGAGTTGCCCTGGGGGCTGTTGAAGTTTTTGTAACGGGATAAAATTCCTGCGTTCTGCGCATCATAGGTTTCGTCCCTGTAATACTTAAAATTGTCTGCAGAAGGATCTGCTTTTGCTTCTTGATACGCCTTGGATGTAACCCCCAGTCTTGCGGCCATGTCGTTAAGGTACTGAACCCTGACTCTGCTCTCTGCAGAGTCTGTCAATCCATCCAATCCCACATCCTGGAAAGGCCTGTCGGCAGGATCATTGCTGAATCCTTGGGTAATCTGAATAGGATTCAGCGGCGATCTTCCCCATGTGGAAGTGGAAGTTGCTGAAGGGATGGTTGGGGTAGGTAAACCATTTTCATAAAACCTTCTTGAGTCTTTGAGGATGTCTTCTGAAATATTCCCCAGGTTCAGGTAAAGGGATCCACCTGAAGGATTGGTGCCCTTGATGAAGGGATCCAATACCCAGAACTCAACAAATTCAACATTGGCCGTTTCAAAATCAGTCTGGTCGATGCCCCGCATGATGCCCCCCCAGCGTTTGTTGGGGTTCCTGAGCAGGCCTGTGCTTTCAATGTTCTGGGCATCGTAGTTGTAAGGACCTCTTTCTTTTGGATAATAGGCGAGATCAAACGTAACCATCTGGCTCTGCCCAAAATCAGGCGTCCTTCTCGGGAAGATTTCCTGTTGGCCTACGCTCCTGACGCGTGGGTCAGAAAGTTGAACCAGGTCGTTCCTGATGGGGTTGTTTGCATTTCTTTTTTCCTGCAGGATGGGTTCAATATTGTACCAGGCCAGCTTGGCCCTGTTCTTTCCATAATCAAGGTTGTCATAGGAATTGGCCTCCGGAAACATGGTATTGCCAAAGCGGTCTGTAGCCCCAAATGGAGTAGAGGCCAGGGTCCATCCTACGATAGGAAAACGAAGGTCAATGCTGGCCTTGGTTCCTTCAAAATCATCCAGGTAAATCAATCCTTCGCTGCCTTTGCCGATCTGAGGGGCATGGCCGGGATTCATCTTGGCAGCTTCTGCTGATGCGCTGATGGAAGATGTTCCATTGGCCTCATAAAACGGAAGTTTGCTCAACCATTTGTTCAATCTCGGCAGCTCACTGTTGTAGGTCATGTCGATGCCGGTCATGCTGTTGCGGATCGGATCAGAACCGTATTCCATCTTGGTGAAAAAAGGCCTTTCACTCAACCTTACCGATGTTCCACCAATGGAAAGTTTGTCGTTGAACAAATAATCCCACCGCAGCCCCATGAAGGTCCTTTGCTGTACGCCAAAAGTTGCATTGTTCTCAAACTGAGCGTTGACGGGCAGTCCGGAGTTTTTGATGGCGCTGTTGATGATCCTCAGGGTACCCGACATGTAGTCAATGGTATAGTCAACGTTTTCCTGCAGGGTTTGTCCTCCTGCTGTTACTGTAACAGATCCTGGGGGGATATTGAACGCATTCAGCGATATTTCACCACTCGATCCGCCGGATGATTTTGAGCTACCCCTGATCAGGAAGCGGTTGAGGTTGGCATAAGTCTGGGCAATGGCTTTGATGGTATCGTAGAGCGGATAAAAAAGGTATTTATTCCGCAGGCCAGGATCGGTGGTGAAAGCATAATCCATGTCATGTCCGAAAGGCTCAAGCACAGGAAAGATAACCCGGCTTTGGTAGGAATTGACTGTATATCCCTCCACAAAATCAAATACCCCATCGGGTTGTGGGTCGTTTTGGTTGTTCAGCCGGTCCAGGTTCACCAGGGTCAGCAGCGGGACACCTGCCTGGTCTCCTTCTGGGATATACCGCTTTTCACCTCCACCTGGCTCCTGGTAAAGCACATTGAACTGAAAATCCTGTCTTTCCAGTTGTCCGGAACCTACGGGGTAAATGTTTTTCATCATCAGGTCCCAGATCGGCAAGGAGGTCCTTTGAGAAGTGGCCTTCAACAATTTCAGGAAAAGTATTTTTTGCACACCACTGGTAGAATCCACCGGGATGTCCTGTGCAAATTCACCCACCTGGAAAACTTTGCCATTCACGGTATACTGATAGGCAACACCCAAAACCTCATCTGGCTGAAGCGTAACGTTCAATGAGATGAAACCCAGTTGCCTGTTGAAATAATATTGGGTGGTATCGAGTTTTCTGGCGAATGTTTTTTCAAAATCGCGGACAGGCTGCAGGCCAATGGTGTTGAGGTAACTGACAATCTGCGCAGGGTTTCTGCTGCCGGGGTTGTTGATGATCTTGGTATACAGGTCATTCGTGCCGTTGGAAGGGAAAGTCAATCCTGGCCTGGGATTGATGACTGGAGGTTGTTGAAAGGGCTTGTCTTCTCCAAGGTCCATCAGGCCCACCACATCGCGGGCATTGGCTGTGGCACCACTTCTGTTGGTTACCCACACTTCAAGGCGCAACAACTGCACCTGAGAATTGATCACCGGAAGGTTTTTCATGGCCTTGTTATAATCCCTCCTGAAATGCTGTGCCAGCATGAAGTGCCTGTTCTCCTCGTATTCATCCGCCTTGAATTCGAATGGGGTGCTGCTTGAGCCACCTTTGAAACCGGCAGATTGTCTTTGGGAACGCTGGCTGGCAAATACGGTAGAGAGCCAGAGTTTTCCGAACTGCATCTGGGTTTTGATACCAAAAAGCTGTTGGGCACCAGGGATCAAGGTTCCTTTTGAGGCAAATGAAGTGTTGCCCACTTCAATTTTTTTGAAAATATCTTCAGCCCCTCCGGAGTAATCCAGTTTGAGCTGGTTTTCGAAATCAAAGGTGGAAAGGGTATTGTAACTGATCGGAAATTTCATTTTGTCCCCGATATTGCCAATCACGTTGAGGTTGGCTGCCATGTCAAAATCCAGGCCACCATTCCTTCTTGCCCGCTCAGGAAGGGTAGGGTTCTTGATGTTCTGCCCCTGGTAGCCTGCGGTGATGTTCACCTCTCCCTGGGGCTTGATGTCAATTTTGCCAGTTCCAAACAAGCGGTTGAACAGGTCTTCTCCCATGTTCAGCTTGGGTTTGACCAGTTTCCTGTTCAAAAGGCTGGACGTATTGGCTCGTTTCTGGAAATAATCTGATTCAGCTTTGCGCGATTGGATGCGCATGTATTCATCAAAACTCATGGAAGTGGGTTTCCTGAAATATTTGCCGCCAACTTTTTCGACGATGTAATATTCTTTGGTCTTTGGGTCGTAAACGATGGAATCGCTGAAATTGGAAGGATCCCTGAGGTCAAAGGGGTTCTTGTTCTTTTGGGTCAGTTTGTCCCCCCTTCTGTCTTGCAGGGGATAGCGCAGTGTATCATTTTTGGGAAGGCTGTCTTGCTGAAAGAAAAAAAGGCTTGCACGCCCATTGGCCTTTGCATCCGCCGTTTGGTGCGCATACAGTAGGATAGCCAACAATGTTATCTTTAAGGACAACTTTTTCAAATGGGAATGGTCTTTTTACCGCAGATCAAATGAACTGAAGTGATTTTTTGATGATTGATTCCAGTACATTGTCTTCAGGGGCATTGGCTCTAGTCTTTTTGAGGGCTGCTTCAGCGGTATTTTTTTGAATCCCAAGCGCCATCAGTGCATTTAACGCATCATTTTCCAAACTATTGCGTACAAATCCTGGAGACGTACTTTCTACACCTGCTTTTACCATTTTTTCGCGCAGTTCAAGGATGAGTCTTTCTGCTGATTTCCTGCCAATTCCCTTGATTTTTTCCAGCGCACCCGTATTCCCGGAGGCAATGGCTGACCTTAGTTCTGCAGGCTGCATGGAAGAAAGCATCATTCTGGCAGTGGAAGCACCCACACCATTCACGTTGATCAACTGCACAAAAAGTTCTTTTTCTGCCAGTTCGGCAAACCCGAAAAGGGTATGCCCATCCTCCTTGATTTGCAGGTGGGTAAGCACCGTTCCTTCCTTCAAATCCTGAATCTTTGAATAGGTATTCAGGCTGATCTGCACCTCGTATCCAACGCCATGGACATCAATATGAATGTAGGATGGTGTTTTTAGAACAAATGTACCTGTCAGGCTTGCTATCATGATGCCGTAAAGTTAGTAAAATCCGCTCAGACAAGGCGCAACAGGCATACGCCTTAGCCTCATCTTGACAACATCATCCAAACAATTGACGATTGTCATCTCGCTGGCGCCTAACGTCTTTTATTTTCTTAAATTTGTGCTCCAAATCAACTACATGCAAAAAATCACAGCAGCAATTACGGCAGTTGGCGGATTCGTGCCAAAGGATGTACTTACCAATGCCGACTTTGAAAAGATGGTGGATACCAACGATGAGTGGATCAAAACAAGAACAGGAATAGAAGAAAGGCACATCCTCCGGGGTGAAGGCCTTGCCACTTCAGACCTGGTGGTGCCTGCGGTGCAGGATCTTTGCAAAAGAAGGGGCATCGACCCCAACGAGATTGATTGCATGATTGTGGCTACCATCACACCCGATATGTTTTTCCCCAATACCGCCAATGTGGCCTGCGACAAGCTGGGCATCAAGAATGCCTGGGGGTTTGATGTACTGGCCGCCTGCTCAGGCTTTTTGTACAGCCTCACCACTGGAGCTGCCCTTGTTGAAAGCGGACGGTACAAGAAAGTAGTGGTAGTGGGTGCAGATAAAATGAGTGCCATTACGGATTATACAGACAGGACTACCTGTATTTTGTTTGGGGATGGCGCCGGTGCAGTGTTGCTCGAACCCAATACGGACGGATACGGTGTGCTGGACAGCATTTTGAAAAGCGATGGAAGTGGTGGAAAATACCTCAACATGAAAGCCGGTGGTTCACTTCATCCTGCATCTGCTGAAACCGTTGCCAACAAGATGCACTAC
>JBIPNK010000027.1:0-34835 GCA_044373365.1 Chitinophagaceae bacterium | reverse complement strand
AGATGGCCATTCCTTCCATCACAGATCTTTCTGATGAGCCACAACATATCCTTGACATGTATGGTCCGGATGTCATGACACCGGGGACTTTTGCGCACAATTGCATCATGGCCAGGAGGCTGGCAGAAAAAGATGTTCGATTTGTACAGCTTTATCATCTTGGTTGGGATCACCATGGTTCAATTGCCTCTGGCATCAAAAAGGCCACATCGCTTACAGACCAGCCATCGGCCGCGCTGGTCAAGGATTTGAAGCAAAGGGGTCTTTTGGATGACACCTTGGTTGTTTGGGGCGGAGAGTTTGGGAGAACAAGTTTCTCTCAAGGAAAACTTACGCCGGAAGGATTCGGAAGAGACCATCATCCAGGCTGTTACAGCATCTGGATGGCAGGTGGTGGCGTCAAATCGGGCATGGTCTATGGTGAGTCAGATGATTTTGCCCACAATGTTGTCAAAGACAAGGTGCATGTGCATGATTTCCAGGCCACCATGATGCACCTGCTGGGGATTGACCACGAGCAATTCATTTACAAGAGCCAGGGCAGAAGGTATCGCCTGACGGATGTTTCAGGAAATGTAATCCATAACCTGATTGCATGATCATCAATTTTTTAGGGCACCTGCATCCTGTTTTTGTACACTTGCCCATCGGCTTTCTGGTCATTGCCTATGTGATCCAGTATTTGTTCAAGTCCAACACTGAAAAATCAAGGCTGATTGATTTTGTGCTGGTTGCAGGTATTTTATCTTCCCTTTTGGCTGCATTTTTTGGTTGGATGTTGTCCCTGTCCGGAGGATATGAGGAGAACTTGCTGGATTGGCACAGGTATACTGCCATTGCAGTGTGTGTAGTCTCCATTGCATTGCTGGCCTACAAAAAGTATAAAAAAGAGGAATACAGAACACCCTACTATCATGCCGGATTTCACCTGATGATGTTGGCGCTTTTGCTGGCCGGACATTTTGGAGGAGAGATGACCCATGGTGAAGGATATCTTTTCTCTGCTGCAACAGATACTGAAACTGGTGTTGTTGTTGAAAAACAAAAAATCACAACGTTGACGGCTGCTTCAACCGTCAGCGTTTATGATGGCATTGTTGAACCGGTGCTGGCACAAAAATGCATGCAATGCCATAATGAAAAAAAGAAGAAAGGTGACTTTCAGTTGCATACCCTTGAAGCCCTGATGAAAGGTGGAAAAAATGGAAAGGCCATCGTTGCAGGCGATCTTGACCACAGCGAATTCATTCGCCGCATTTTATTGGACAAAGGCGATGAAAAGCACATGCCGCCCAAAGGAAAATCACAGTTGACACAACCAGAGATTGATCTTTTGTCCTGGTGGGTCTTGCACGGTGTTTCCACTTCACAGTCAGTCAAAGAGGTAAGCACCAATGATACCATAAGAAAATTTTTATCGGATGCAGGGAAGCAATCATCGGCACCTGCTGCACTCGATACCATAGCTCCTGCCGATGCAGCAAGCATCGCAGCACTGAAGAAAATCAATGTTGCCGTTGTTCCCCTTGCTACTGGCACCCACTTCCTGGAATTGAACATGGTGAATGTTCCTACCTTTGGAGACAAGGATGCTCCACTGTTGCAGAAATTAGCTCCACAGGTGATGTGGTTGGTATTGGCCGATACAAAAATTACTGATGCAGGATTGCAACCATTGAAATCATGCGCCAATATCACGAGGCTGAACCTCAAAAATACTGCGATCACCAATGCATCCATATCCTTGATTGGGCAGTTCAACAAATTGGAATACCTGAACATCGTAGGGACCAAAATAGATGATGCGGGTCTGTTGGGGCTGACCCCATCCGTCACATTGAAAAAAATCTTTTGCTGGCAGTCAGGTATTACCGCAAATGGGGTCATGGTATTTCAGAAAAAATATCCAAGCATCCAAATTGAGTTCGGAGGAAAAAAATAATATGTCTGCTGTATTGAACATTGATAGGAATCGGCTGGTATTGGGAACTGCAGGATTGGCAGGCCTTTGGGGCAAGGTTGATGAGGATGAATCTGTCAACACTATTCTTTATGCCCTTGAACAGGGGATCACTCATTTTGATGCGGCACCAGCCTATGCTGATGCAGAGCGCATCCTTGCAAGGGCCCTCATGGAATGGAAAGGGCCACAACCTTTTGTCAGCACAAAGGCTGGAAAATTGAAGGCTGATAATCCAGATAGCATCAGCTATGATTTCAGTCCTGCGGGTATTTTCAAGTCTGCTCAGGAAAGCCTTCAATTGTTTGGGCGGGATCAACTTGATCTGCTTTTTTTGCATGATCCTCCCGGGATGAATGTTGCAGATATTCCCTATGCAGTTGAAGCCATGCAAATCCTGCAAAGGGATGGCCTGGTGAAAAGCATTGGTATTGGTGGTAATTATGGAGCATCTTTTGCACCATTTGTTGCAGACAATGGGTTCACGCATTTCATGGGATTCAACCGCTTCAATATTGTCAACCAAACTGCACGCGATGCTGAGTTCATTCAACTGCACAACGCAGGCATTCAGGTATGGCAGGCCAGTCCATTGTACATGGGGTTGCTGGGCAATAAACTCGAACATTACGCACTGACAGCACCTGAGTGGATTCCTGCATCCGATCTTCAACAAGCCATTGCATTGAAAAAAAATTGCGATGCATCAGGCCTTTCATATACCGGACTCGCACTGCAATATGTTTTCAATTCTCCCTGCATCAACAAATTGGTTTTAGGTGCTTCAAAACTTTCCGAGCTCAAGGACTCTATCCGTTTTTTGGAAAGCCCCTTGCTCAGGGATGAGGCCATGGCACTGTTGTCAGAATCATCTGGCATGACCCACTAGAATCGAATTGACAAAAAAATACATTGAATTGCCACTGCCTTCAGTTTCTGATTCATTAATTGTCTTTTATTTGCAATTACAATATATTTCAACCCTTTTCATTGAAAAATAAATACCCTCATTTCTTTCTTAACCTTACCGTTTACATCGTGCTGGCGTATTGTTGTTTTTGCGTTTCTTGTGGCGCAGACAACAAGCCTCCCGTGGCTTACAAGACAATGGTGTATACCACTGATCTGGTGAATGAACCTGATTTGATCAGGGCCTATGATTCACTGCATTCAAAAGCCGGCGTTTGGCCAGAACTCCAAAAGGCTAACCTGGCCAGTGGCATCCATGAGGTCAAGATTTATCGTTTTGACAACCGCCTCTTCATGATGGTTACGGTCCCTGCGGATGCTGACCTCTCCAGGGTGGATTCACTCTATCTTGGATCAGATAAAAAGATAAAAATTTGGAACCAGATGATGGCCAATTTTCAGCGATCATTGCCAGGTGTAGATACAACAAGGAAATGGTCGGCCATGGAATTGATTCACCACTATGCGGATGGAGAATACCAACAATAAATTAATCCTTAAATAGATGCGATGTTATTGATTGATGATTTTGAAGTGCATAAATTAACCCTTCCGCTGGGCAGGGTTGTAGGGGATAACAACTGTAGTTATGAAGTCATCAATGTTGTGGCGATTGCCCTTAAATCAAGCGATGGGCATGTGGGCTGGGGCTACTCAGAGTCTGCCTGGAAAGGAAAGTTCAAGCACAGTGCTTGGTATGTGAGGGAACTTCCGGAGGTTTCTGTTATCGAAGCCGATTTCAGGAATACCTGGTGGAAGAAATTGTACAACAGGAATTCCTTTGATCTTGAACAAGAGAGAACTTCTTTTACATCAGGGTTTAACCACCTTGACGCTGCAGTACGGCTTGCTCTCTGGGACCTGATGGCCCAGGAAAGAAATGTACCATTGTATCAGCTGCTGAACCCCGATACAAAAAAACAAGAGGCACTTGCCTATGGCAGTATTCTTGATTTCCCCCTCTCAGACAAGGACGTACTGGACCTGACTGAGAAATTTTTGACAGATGGCTTTGGGATCATAAAAGTCAAGCTGGGTGCGGATGATGTGGAGCGAGACCTGCGGAGATTGAAATTGATCCAATCCTATGCGGGTACTGAAATCAGGCTTACTGCAGATGCCAATGAGGTCTGGGATTGGCAAACCGCTTTGACACGCATTGAAACCTATCTTCACAATGGCATTGCACTTGAATACATGGAAGATCCGCTCCGTCGAGATGATGTGAAAGGTTTTGCGGAGTTGACAAAAAGAAGTCCAATACCCATCATCGGGCATGATTATGTCAACGATATCGAGGACCTCCGAAAATTGGTTGAAGTAGGAGGGCTTCAAGGTTTAAGAACCGGTAAGGATATTGACTATGCACTGGCTTCCATTGCCCTGGCAAAATCAGCCAATATCCCAGTATATCTTGGCAATTCAATGTTTGAAATCAATGCACACCTTGCCCTTGCCTTTGATCAGGTAAACAGGACTGAGTTTTCCTATCTGGCCACCAATGATATCCTGGAACAACCCATCTCGTTTAAAAAAGGGTTCATTCAGCGTCCTGATGTCATTGGGCATGGTTTGTCTCCCATGCTACACAAGCTGACAGAATTTTCGCTATAGTTTGTTTAACTTCAATACAGAATCGAAATTACCATGAATACAATACCTGATATCGTTGCACAAGAGTTGGATGCACCTTTTGAATTGACACAGGAGCAGATTGCCTATTTTAGGGAAAATGGATTTGTCAAAATTCCTGGCGTACTTTCAAAGGAGGCATTACAGGCCATGGATGAAATCATTACAGCTGAAGTCAACCGGTTGAATACCCAACACCTTGCCATGGAAGACAGGGATACCTATGGCAAAGCATTTTTGCAGATCATGAACATCTGGAGAAATTCAGCTGCTGTAAAACAGATTGTCTTCAGCAAGCGCCTTGCCAAAATTGCAGCTGATTTGTTGGAGGTTGAAGGGGTGAGAATTTACCATGATCAGGCCCTTTACAAAGAGCCAGGTGGAGGACATACACCATGGCATGCAGACCAATATTATTGGCCTTTATCCAGTAGTAAAACGGTTACTGCCTGGATACCTTTGCAAGAAACGCCATTGGAATTAGGACCGCTTGAATTCAGTGCAAAGAGTTTTGAAATCACTGAAGGCCGAGACAAGGAAATTGGAGATGAAAGTCAGTCATATCTTGATAATATTCTGCGAAATACAGGTTTTGATCATGTCGTGGAAGCCTTTGGATTGGGCGAGGTAAGTTTTCATACGGGATGGTTGTACCACCGTGCTGGACCGAATACCACGAATCAAATGCGCAAGGTGATGACGATGATTTACATGGACAAGGATATGAAGCTCAAGGCGCCTGAAAACAAGAACCAGCAGGCTGATTGGGACGCATGGTGTCCGGGCGCTACCATTGGAGAAGTGATAGACACTGAAATGAATCCTGTTATTTTTCAGTGATTAAATCGTTGTTGAGCTTCTGGTATTCTGCAGGTGTTTTTCCTGTGAGCATTTTGAAGTACCTGAAAAAATTGGCGTAATTCACAAAGCCACATTCATTGATGATTTGTGAGATGCTGAGCTTTGATTCAATAAGCAATTTGCAAGCATGTTTAATCCTGATTTCATGCAGAAAATTGGTATAGGTTTTTCCTGTCTTTGATTTAAAATACCGGCAAAATGAATGCTCGCTCAGGTGTGCAATCGAGGCTATTTGTTTGGTATGTATTTTTTGGTTGAAGTTTTGCATGGTATAGGAATACACATCGTTGATCCTGTCTTCATTCTGCTCATTGATCTGTG
Organism: Chitinophagaceae bacterium; assembly: GCA_044373365.1. Lineage (GTDB taxonomy): Bacteria > Bacteroidota > Bacteroidia > Chitinophagales > Chitinophagaceae > Pollutibacter. The sequence continues at coordinate 29,092 of JBIPNK010000027.1, read as the reverse complement.
GCTGAAACCCAATAGGAAGGATCATTTTCGTGTCCCTTGCGTTACTGATATGGGTCAAGGCCTGCAAGAGCAGGATCATTTTGCCAGGGCCTTTTTCTGTCAACATCTGTCTCAGGATCTTTCCCACTTCAGTTCTTGTTTTTCCTTCAACCAAAATGCCCCTCTCAGCTTTTTTTAACAGTAGTTTTATGTTTCTCAGGTCTGGAAGATCCAAAAAATCCTTGCCTCCAAAATCGGGAAGAAAGTGCAAGGCAATGATCCTGACCTTGAGTTTCTTGTCTGCATATTTCTCATCATTCCTAAACAGGTGTGGCAAGTTCTCCCCCAACATGAAAATATCTCCCTCCTTGATGATGTGCACCTTGTCTCCGATGATACACATCCCATCGGATTTCTCAAAATACACAATCTCAATTTGCGGGTGATAGTAGTATTTGCTGTACACATGGGAAACCAATTGCTCCCTGATGGTGTAGACATTGGAGGATTCGATTTTTAGAAAAAGGGGTTTCATGCAAAAGCAAATTATTGGCGATTGAAAGTAGCGGTATTTTTCTAAAAAAGCTGCATCGAGAAGGCAAAAAATTTAAAGCCAAAAAAGTATACTAATTCGCTATTGTTTGAGCCTTAACTCCCTGTTATTCGGTGTTAATTTGATTTGGAAATTTTCCTTTGGGAACCTTCCATGCCAAATATTAACGTAAAAAAATCAACATGCTTAAAAATTTCCATCCCAAAAGCCGAGTCTGGAACAACAGCGGAGTTCTTCGTTGTTTGTTTCTTTTTTCCATCCTGATGTTCTTTTTTTCTTCATCAATTTTTGCGCAAGCCAAACTGGTGAAAGGGAATGTTAGGGATGCAGCAGGAAAGCCAATTGCTGGCGTGAGTGTAACCATCTCAGGCAGCAGCAAGGGAACTGTCACTGACGAGCGAGGAGACTTCTCTTTGCAGGCAGCTGACAACGCTTCACTTGTTTTTAGTTTCACCAGTTATGAAACAAAAATTGTGGCAGTAAAAGGACAGCCCAGTGTTTCTGTTTCACTCAAGGCTGAGTCTGCGAGTTTGAATGAAGTTGTTGTGATTGGTTATGGTACACAAAAGAAAAAGGATCTTACCGGAGCAGTAAGAAAAGTCAATATTGAAGGTACCCCGATTGCCAACATGACCAATATCAGTCCGCTTCAGGCCATACAAGGTACACCCGGTGTGAACATTGGTGCTGTGGGTGTAGCCGGTGGTGCACCAAGTGTTTTGGTTCGTGGACAACGTTCATTGGCTGCATCTAACGCACCATTGATTGTGCTTGATGGCGTAATCTTTGACGGAAGTTTGAATGAGATCAATACACAGGATATCGCATCATTTGACATCCTCATGGATGCGAGTGCTGCAGCCATCTATGGATCAAGGGCGGCCAATGGTGTTATCATGATTTCCACCAAGCGTGGTAAAACAGGAAAACCTGCCATTTCAGTCAACAACAACTATGGTACCCAAAGTTGGACCAAACGACCCGACATGAGAAAGGGTGCTGATTTCATCAAGTGGAGGACTGAGAACAGGCGCCTTGCGGGTCAGGCAGATTTGTCCATAGAAAAAGTATTGGATGCAAAAGAGCTGGTTGCATACAAAAACGGCCAAGAGATGGACTGGTTGAAAGAAATCACCCAGTATGCTCCCTTAAACGACCTGAACCTCAGTGTCTCCGGACGTACAGACATGGTTAATTATTATGTTTCTGCAGGCTACCTCAAGCAAAATGGTGTATTGGACAATGATAATTTCAAGAAGTATACCGTTACTGCAAAAATGGATGCCAAGATCAACAAGTGGTTGGATTATGGTTTGAGCATGTATTATTCTGCAAGGGATTATTCTGGTACACCACCAGACATGGGACAGGCCACCATTGGAACTCCATATTCTTACAAGTGGAAGGACGAGGCAGCAGGGATATTGGACAAAAACCCGACTCCTGCCAACCTCATCAATCCTTATTGGGGGAATGCCAATTCTCCTGGCTTGTATGATGACAATCTTGAAAAATATACCAGCACAAGGATCATCAGTTACCTGAGTGCAGACATCCCTAAAGTGAAGGGTTTGAACTACAGGATCAACATCAACAAATACAAACAGGAAACTGTTTCCGGCAGTTTCAGGCATGAAAAATATTTTATCAATGGGGATAATGCTGCAGACATCGCCAATCCGGAAAAATTTCTTTCCAGTACATATGGCAGCATGGCCAATGTGCTCACCAATTCATGGGAGATTCAAAATCTCCTGACCTATAAAAAAATGATGGGCAACCATTCCATCGATGCCTTGGCTGGTTACCAGAGGGATTACTCATCCAGTTCAAGGGTTGGAACTTCTGCGAGCGACTTCTCTCTTGCAGGTACGACAACATTGGGATACTATGGACTGCATTTGGGTAACCCTGCCAACCAACGCACCTCCTCCTTATTCAGTGATCGCTCCAACCTTGCTTATCTGGGAAGGATGAACTACAACTATTTGAACAAGTATTACCTGACCATGAATTTCAGGCGTGATGGTTTTTCTGCTTTTGCGGAGGGAAACAAGTTTGCCAATTTCTATGGAGGTGCTTTGGCCTATGCCATCAGCGAAGAAAATTTCTTCAAACAAGCATTGCCTAAAGTCAATTACCTCAAGTTGAGGTTGGCTTATGGCCAGAATGGTAACCAGGGGATTGATTCTTATGAAACCCTTGCCAATATTGCTTCCGGAACAACAGTGTTTGGTTCCACCAGCTCACTGTTCATTTACCAAAGCAGTCTTGCCAACCAGCAGCTTTCCTGGGAAAAGACGACAACACTCAATGGCGGCCTTAATTTTGCCATCTTTGATAACAGGATCTCTGGTGACTTGAACGTTTACCAAAGCAAGACCACTGATCAGTTGTTGACCCGATCTTTGCCCAACCTCGCTGGTTTCAGCTCTGTAAGAACAAACATCGGAAGGGTCGATAACATGGGATTGGAGCTTTCTTTGACAGGTATTGTACTTGCCCCAAAAAATCCCAATGGCATTCGTTGGGAAACAACATTGAACTTTTGGATGAACCGCAACAAGGTGGTGGCCTTGACAGGGGTAGATGCTGATGGAGATGGAAAAGAGGATGATAACCTTGGTAACAGGTGGTTTATTGGAAAACCAATTGGAGCCATTTATGATTATGTAGTGGATGGCATCGTTCAAACTGCCGATGCTGATTATATTGCCAAGTTTGGTGCAAGGGCTGGTGATCTCAAAATCCGTGATATCAATGGGACTGTGAGGGGAGATGGAAAGCCTGATGGCAAAATCAACTCTCTCGACAGGGAAATTATCGGCTATGTTCAGCCCCGTTTCAGCTGGAGTCTTGCCAACACCATTAGCTACCAGAACTGGCAATTGTTTTTCAACTTCAATGCCATCATGGGAGGTGGTTCAGGTAACTATTACATGAGCCCTAACTCATCATATAATCTTACCGCATTCGGGAACAATCAAAATCAAAACTGGCTTAACCAACAGTATTGGTCTGCTGAAACACCCAGCAATACTTTCACAAGACCAAACTATTCAAATCCTTTTGGATACAGCCATCCACATGAAAGAACTTTCGTGAGGCTCCAAGACCTTAGTTTGCAGTATTCTCTGAACAGCAAGCAATTGGAAAAACTTAAAATGAGTGGTTTGAGGATTTACTTATCTGCCAAAAATCCATTGGTTTTCAGCAACTGGCTCGGACTGGATCCCGAAAATGCAGGTGCGATTGGTGTCTCTAATCCATTGTTCAGAACCATCAACCTTGGAACAAACATTAATTTTTAAAAGAACCTAAACGAATGATCATGCAAAACATAATCAAAAAAATAACAGCTTTCATGCTTGCGATAAGTCTTCTTGCAGGCTGTAAAAAGGATGGAGAGTTCCTTACGGAGATCAGAAGAGATGGCTTGACTGTTGACAATGCACTCATCACCAAAAGCCAGTTTGACCTGGCATTGAACTCCTGCTACAGGCAGCTGCAGTTTTTTTATAACTCTACCGATGGATGGACTGATTTCTGGCATCTTGGTGTCAACTTTGATGTTGCAGCCACCACAACCGTATACATTGCTGATCCCAATGCCCCCTGGGTCAACTATACCAAGATCAATTCACAGGATGGTCAATCAGCCAAATGGTGGAACTGGAATTATACCATGATCAAATATGCTAATACCGTGATAGCAGGCATAGAAAATCCGGCAGCAAAATTAACGGCAGATGAAAAAAATGCCTTGGCGGCTGAAGCCCGTTTTTTAAGGGCCTGGGGTTACAGAAACCTGGTTATTGCTTTCGGTGGTGTTCCCATCATTGCAGGGCCGGTGACAGCACCAAAGGTTGACTTCACCCGAAATACCCAAGCGGAATGTTATGACTTCATCAAGAAAGATTTGACTTTTGCAAGTGCCAACCTGCCCATTTCAACCACTGTTCCTGGAAAAGTGGTAAGGGCTGCTTCAGATCATTTGCTGGCTGAAATCAACATCATTCTGAAGGATTATGATGGTGCCATTGCAGCGGCCACCAAGGTCATCAATGGAACGGATGGTCCTTACTCGTTGATGAATACACGTTTTGGCGCAAGAAGAACAGAAACCACCACCACAAGGGGTACACCCGTTGATTATTATTGGGACCTCCACGAGATCAATAATACCAATTACCAAATGGGCAACAGGGAAGCCATTTGGGTAGCACAGTTTGAGCGCAATGTTCCGGGAGGTGGTATCGCATATCCAACCCAGGGTAACTGGATGATTCAGGGCCGTGCCTATTGGTGCAGGCACTGGCTGTTTGCCAAAGCTGGTCTTGTCGCTGCTGGTGCGTCTGATAGTGTAGGACGTGGTGCAAGTTTTATCCGCGGTACTACCTACTCCAACTGGGATGTATGGGCAAGATCTGCCGGTGATATCAGAAACAGTGAAGCAAACATCAGGCGTAATTTTTATTTTGGTGCGAATATTGCAGCAGCTGGTGGACAGCCTGCATACAAGAAAGGAGATTTGATTCCCAAGTCGTTCCTGACTGCTTATGAAGATACCATGTGGTATATCTATCCCAACTGGACAAAGTTCGGTACGGATAAACATGCAGATGGAAATTTCATCAATGGCTACACCAAAGACCAATATGTCATGCGTCTCCCGGAAACCTATCTCCTGAGGGCAGAAGCTTATCTCGCCAAAGGAGACAAAGCAAGCGCTGCTGCAGACATCAATGTTATCAGAACAAGGGCCAAGGCACCATTGGCCACTGCCAATGATATCACCCTGGACTATATCCTTGATGAGCGTGTTAGGGAGTTGTATGGTGAAGAGTACAGGATGCTTACCCTGATGAGACTTGGTCTTGTGTATGATAGGGTAAGGAAATATGGGGATGTCAATCAGCGAGCCTCTGTTGCTGCCCATAACAACCTGCTACCCATCCCACAAGGTGAGATAGACAAGAACAATGGTGCGAAACTCACACAGAATCCTGGTTATTAAACTTCGTTAGGGTTATAAAAAAAAGCAAGCCAGTCTTGAAATCCTGTAAAGGATGAATGGATTGGCTTTCTTTTTTTATATTACCCTGGCATTCATCAAGAAAAATTAACAAATGAAATTGACTTCCTGGGCATTGTCCTTCCTTCTTTCCCTGTTACAGATTGTTGCCTTTTCACAGCAAGACCGGTTTGCCAAAATTGGTGGCCAGGAGTACAAGCTTCGCAAGGACGAGTTGATAGAGCCCTTGCCTCCTGTTTTGCCCAACAAATTGCTGCGTTCGGGTAATCCACCAACGGCTCCGCTTTCTTTCGTGATGGCCCATGAATCAAAGGAAATGCTCTATGCTGAGTTGGATTCCATGCGAAAGATATATGCACCCTTCATGGAAAACCATGCTGTCCTGAAAGAGAGCATGCGGAAAAGATTACCCATCTCCACCATGCAATGGAGAAAGGAAACCGCTGAGGACAAGAAAAACATCAGCCATCCTGCAGCAGGAGCAGGGATTTGGGAAACAGTGAAGATTCCGCATTACGGACCACCGCTTGGTCATGCCGTAACCTATTACCAACAGGAGATTGTATTGGATGATGAGATGCTGCGCAGAGGAAGCCTTTTTGTATGCTTCAAAGGGGTTGATTACAAGACTGAAGTATATTTCAATGGAACCTATTGCGGAAGCCATGAAGGGTTCTTTGCCCCTTTTGAATTTGATATTTCAGCCCTTGCCCAAAAAGGGAAAAACAGGTTGATGGTAAAAGTCATGAATGAGCCTACCACAACCGGATCAGTGGATGAGCATGGCAACCATGTTGTGGGCGATAAGATATATGCGGCCGGTGGTCCTGGGTATGATGAACCCATGGAAGGATGGCATATCTGTCCACCAGCGATGGGTATCTACCAGGATTGTTTTATAGAAGCCCGGAGTGATTTGTTTATCAATGATCTTTTTGTGAGACCGCTTCCACAGGCCTCAAAGGCTGAAGTGTGGGTAGAAGTTTTCAATGCAACCAAGCTCCCCAAAGCCATTTCACTGGACCTTTCCCTGTTCGGCAAGAATTTTAAGGATACTGTTTTCCTCAATACAGCCTATAACCCAACAACAACGCATGTTCCCGGTATTGGCGACATGGTAAAGCCTACGGATTGGCAGAGCAAAAGCATCCCTATGCAGTACGGTAAGAATTATATTCATCTGGAAGTGGATGTCAAGGATTTCAGGTGGTGGAAGCCTGACCAACCCTGGCTTTATTCCATGCAGGTAAGGTTAAATGACCAGCAACATCAACTGCTTGATGTGCAGGCCTCCAGTTTTGGCATGCGGAGTTTCAGCATGGATACCATCAACGTGCCCAAAGGAAGAATGTTCCTCAATGGAAAGCCAATCAGGCTGCGTGGTGCCAATTCCATGGGCTTTGAGCAGAATGATGTGATGAGAAAAAACTGGAATCAATTGAGGGATGATATCCTCTTGGCCAAGCTTTGTAACATGAATTTTATCCGCTTTACCCAGCGGCCTGTGCAAGAAGAAGTCTATGATTACTGCGACATGCTGGGCATGTTGAACCAGACCGATCTTCCTTTTTTTGGTGCCATCAGGGTCAACCAATTTTCACAGGCAGTGAAACAAGCAGAAGAGATGGAGCGGTTGGTAAGATCCCATCCTTCTACTGTGGTGGTGACCTATATCAATGAACGGTTTCCCAATGCGGAGGGAAGTCCGCAACGGAGCTTTGCCTCTGCTGCAGAGATCTTCATGGTATTCAAGGCCATGGACCAGGCTGTGTTGTTGTCCAACCCAGATCGCGTCATCAAACCTGGTGATGGAGATTACGATCCTCCAAGCCCTGGACTGCCAGACAGCCATTGTTACAATACTTGGTACAACGGACATGCGCTGGACCTTGGCAAGTTTCACAAGGGCTATTGGCAGTACATCAAGCCAGGATGGTTGTATGGCTGCGGAGAATTTGGTGCAGAGGGATTGGATCCCTTGAACACCATGAAAAAATATTATCCTGCCTCATGGTTGCCCAGCAATGCAGCAGATGATGTGAAATGGACTGCCAATCGAATTTCCAAATCACAGACCAATACATTTCACTACATGTGGTATCCCACACAAACTGGATTGCAAAACTGGATTGATGCCAGCCAGGATTACCAGGCCTGGGCCATGCGCTTTGTTGCTGAAGCATTCAGGCGGGACAGCAGAAATGTTTCTTCCGCTGTGCACCTCTTCATTGATGCCTGGCCTGCAGGCTGGATGAAGGCCATCATGGATGTTGACCGCCAGCCCAAGAAAGCTTTTTTTGCTTACAGGAATGCCCTTGTACCTTTGATGGTTTCTTTGCGAACCGATCGTTATTCCCTTTTCGCCGGAGAAGAGGCCATGGTTGAAGCCTGGGTTTGCAATGATAAAAATGAAGTTCCTTCAGGGTATCGTTTGGGATATGAAGTTGTAGTGGATGGAAAAACAATTGCAAGGGATTTACTGGCTTCTGATATTGCCGAAAACGCAGCAAGCTTCCAGGGGATGATCAATTTTAAAGTGCCATCTGTTGATGTCAGGACCAAGGCCATCATCAAGGCTGGTCTGTTCAACAAAGAGGGTGTTTGCATGAATGCCACCTCGCAGGAGTTAACTGTATATCCAAGCCATAAGCCAGTTCCAGTGCGTATTTTCAGTGATGGAAAACAATCTGAAAAGGCTGTTGCCCTTGCCACTGAAATGAAAGGGACCATTGTCAATACCCTGGAAGATGCACAGCTTCTCATCCTTGATGATGCATCAGCATACACCGCCAACAGAAACAACATAGATCAATTTGTACGCAAGGGAGGGAAGGTTTTGTTCACTGAAGTTCCAGCAGGAAAATATGATATTGCCAATACAACTGTAGAGGTGAAGCATACCATCATGGGCGAATATTATTTTGCGAATCCTGATGCATCGCTCCTCCGCGACAAACAATTTCAGCCCAAGGATTTTTTCCTTTGGTACGATAAAAAAGCGGGTTACATACAACCCCTGTTGCGCAATGTGTTCAGGGCCGAAGGATGGGCACCATTGGTTACAACTGGCCTTTGTAATTTTGCCGGCGAAGATCCTGCGGGCTATCTTGCCGCAGCAACACTGCCAATGGGGAAAGGGAAGTTCATTTTTTGTGAGCTGACCCTTGCCAACCGGGTACTGGAAAATCCTGCTGCATTTGCATTTCTGAAGAAAGTCATACAATAACAATTGAAAACACTAATATGAAAATCAATTATTTCTGTACCCATTGGGGCAACCAGCTTCCTTTCCCAAAATTTTGCAAGAACGTTGTAAACGCTGGATACAATGGTGTGGAGATGGACCTGCCTTTGGTGAAAAAGAAAAGGAATGAAATCGTGGAGACGCTTGCTGATCATGGCCTCTTGTTGATTGGCCAGTATTGGCAGTCACTTGAGAAAGACTTCAGCCTCAATGAAAAAAACTTCAAGAAACACCTTTACAATCTTGCCGAAGTCAACCCTGTGATGATCAATACCCAAACAGGAAAAGATTATTTCAGTTTTGCGCAAAACATGCAACTGGTGAATGCAGCCAAAACAATTGCTGCAGAAACAGGGATTGAGATTGTGCACGAAACACACCGCGGAAAATTCTTGTTCAACCTCCAGGTCTTTGAAGCGGCCGCCAAAGCCGCTCCTGACCTCAGCATTGCCCTGGACATCTCGCATTGGTGTACGGTGCATGAATCCTTGTTGCAGGACCAGCAAGAGGCTGTCAGCCTGGCATTGCAGCATGCAAGGCATGTCCATTTGCGGTTGGGTTTTGAAGAAGGACCCCAGATCAATGACCCCAGGGCTCCTGAGTGGAAGCCCCTGCTCAAGCAGTATTTCAAGTGGTGGGATGTGGTGGTGGCCAACCACAAAAAAAAGAAACAAGACCTGACGGTAACCCCAGAATTTGGTCCAGCTCCTTATATGCCCTTGAAACCTTATAGCCAGAAACCCATTTCAAAACAATGGGACATCAATGTGTTCATGATGGAATTGTTCAAGGCACGGTACAAATAGGCAAGCGATTCAATTGATCATCCTTCCTTGATCAGGATCGGAAGCGGAGGTGCATCGCTGGATTTCTCCTCTTTTACGGGAGCATCCATCGGTATGTTTCCGATCGTTTTGCGAAGCACTTTAAGGCCATACATGGGTCCATGCCAGAGGTTGATCAGCGTACCTTCTGTTCCCCTGTCGGGCATCATCCTTGTATGCATTTCCATGTATTTTTCAAAAAGCAAAAGTGCCTCATTACAGATGCTGGTTGCCCTTGCAGGGGCTGATCCCGCATATTTTCCAGTGCCATCCTTTTCTATGGTTTGAATGGCGGCACCTGCAGAAAAAGCCTTGAGGTAAAGCGAGCTTGTGCCAATCCTGTTGCATAGAAAATCAAGGTGTGATCGCCCTGCAGTATGGGTAACTGATTTTTTGATTTCTTCCAATGATGCTCCAACCGAATCATACATGTTGTTGACCTTTTGAAGCATGGTCCTGTTCATCCAGGTGTAAGGGGCACCTTGCAGCCATGCACCTATCCAGCAGAATCCTACATTGGGCAGATCATTGGTAGACAGCTGATCAATTTCTTCCAATTTTTTCATGTTGGCAGCAAATGCTTTTGTATCAGCAATACCCAATCTTTTTGCATACGAGGTATAAAAATCGTCTGTTTTTATTGGACCCAACAAGGAAGTCAGTGCAGCATATTTTGCAGCCGTCCTGTTTTCTGCAGTTCTCCAATGGTTGAAAATGATGGCATTGACTTGTTGTCCTTTGTTGCGTGCACCCAGGTCATTTGCCAATGATTCGATTCCTGCTATTGGGTTTTGTTGGGTGAACATCAGTCCATCAAATTCAATCCAGGAGAATACGGTTGTTTTTGCCAGGTCTGATGAACTGGCCTGTACTTTTGCAAAATTGTTTGCTGTTCGCACGCTCCCGTGACCGGGCATAATGGTCAGTTCTGTGGAGGGCATGTATTTTCTGACCAGGTGATAGGCCATGGCAGCATAGGGTTGGATCGTACAATATATGCCAAGCTTGAGGCTTATTTTCCCGGCAGCAACCAACGGCTCTTTGTTCATGATCTTTACAGCCTCAATATTTCTGCCCACCTGATGTACCAGGTTGTCAAGATCTGTCTGGTTTTTTCTGATCACATTGGTAACAAGCGTGTCCTCCAAGACGGACTCGCCAAAATGGCTGACCAATACTTTGCGCACTGCTGTATCGGTGCATGCATTTCCCCATCCTCCCAACTCCTCAGTGATGATTTCCAGCTCATCAATCATCGGATAGTTTTGTATGGCGGACCTGCAATTGTCCAGGATGTAATTGACGTCTCCTCTTGTTCTGGGCTCAACAGAAAACTGGATGCGCAGCCCAATAGACTTTGCATAGGACAACAATTCCTTCATCCAGTCCACAGCCATTGCACTTTTCCTGATCCTGTCTGCATAATGGGGTTCTATGGCAGGGATGACAAAGTATTTGTCATTAAACCGGATGTTGTTTTTGATGACGGGAATTGATGGTATCTCATGTGGCCTGTTGTAAAAAAAGTTTCCTGCATATTCAATGCTGTCGCCTGTGTGTACTTCATGCCAGAGGTTGGGATAGCTGTGTACAGCCAACTTGTTGAACCGCATGCGGATCATGTTTTTAAGATAGGTTTTGGCTTCTTCAATGGGGTAGGAGGAAATATCCATCGGAAAATTGACATGCTGTCTGATGCCTCTCCAGCGCACAAAAGGGATGTTTGTATAGCTGCCGTTGCTCAGCGTATCGGCTTGTATGGATGAGGGAGCTATTGTGCCGGTAAACTCAAATTGAAAACCCAGGTGTTCGAGAAATCCATGGACCGCGTGCACCATGGCCGTTTCATCTTCCCCAGAAAAAATAACATTGATTTTTTCTGAGGCATGTTGGATCTTGTAACTGAATGCTCCATTTTTCAATTGCCCATTTTTGATGAAGCTAAAATCGAACCTTGTTTGATGTTGTTTGATTGACGCACTGCCCAGGTGAACCTTGAGTTCTTCGATGGCAAACTGGAGAATTGGGTTTGCGGTTTTGTTGTTGAAAGATATATTTTTTGCCTGTGCCCTTGCATCGGCTGCAATCAATGTTAATCCAACAAATAGCAGGTATTGGAGAATTATGCGCATCAAAAAATTAGTCATGAAAGTATACAATTTTAAATTGATATTCAGATTGGGGTTGGCTTTTTATTGTACAGTTTTGGCTGATGTTTTCATTTTGACCATGCTGCTTTTTTCCTTCTAAATTAATTGCATTAAATCGTTTTGGGTTTGTATAATTCAATTAAATTCGATGAGGATAATCTTAAAAATACAATAAATAGTTACACATGTCATACCGATTAAACGCTGAAGATGTCAATGCTTTCCATCAGGATGGATACCTGATTGTCAAAAACTTTTTTTCAACTGCAGAGATCACGAAACTTTATTCGATTGCAACCGGTGATGCAGTGGTCAAGAATAATGCTACCAATGTTACCGACAGCAGTGGAAAGAATTCAAAGTTGACACTTTGGTTCACTCCCGCAGACGACGTTTACAGCATGATGCTCAGGAGTGAGAGAATGGTAGATGCAGCTGGAAAGCTCCTTGACAGTGATGCACCTGTTTGTCATTTTCATACCAAATTGATGCAAAAAGAACCAAAGGTTGGCGGGGCCTGGGAATGGCACCAGGACTATGGCTACTGGTACAAGAACCAGTTTCTGTTTCCAGACCAATTGGTCAGCATCATGATTGCATTGACCCCTGCCAACAAGGAAAATGGTTGTTTGCAGGTTATCAAACGCTCTCACAAACTCGGAAGGGTTAACCATGGTTTTGCCGGTGAACAAGTAGGCGCAGACATGGTCATGGTCAACCATGCCCTTGAAACACTTGAGCATGTATATGTTGATTTGCAGCCTGGCGATGCACTGTTCTTTCATAGCAACCTTCTGCACCGCAGTGAAGCCAACCTGAGCGATCATCCAAGGTGGTCCATCATTTCCTGCTACAACTCCCTTTCCAACCATGCCTTCAATGACCCCAGTACCTCTTGGAGAGAGCCTGTTAACATTGTTTCCGATGAGGCCATGATGGCCGAGTCTATCGGTGGGGCTTCTGCAACAGCTGATTTTCTGCGCAAGGAAGACGATCCCGCCCTCAAGGAGACAGGATGGGAAAAGGAGGTGAAAACCACTTAGGTTTTCGCCGCTTTCTTGGTAACTTTGCGCCATGATAACAAGCAGCCCCTCTTTTTTGTATGAAAAAGATACCCCATGGGAAGATCTTGGAAATGGCGTTTCCCGTCAGGTCATGGGCTTTAACCAAGACCTGATGATGGTGAAGTTCAGGTTTATCCCTGGTGCCGTTGGTGCTCCCCATCACCATGTTCACTCTCAGAGTGCCATGGTCATTTCTGGTGTTTTTGAACTGACCATCAACGGAGAAAAGAAAATCCTTTCAGCCGGTGATGGATATTTCGTAGAGCCTGATGTTGAGCACAGTGCCGTCTGCATTGAAGCCGGAACACTCGTTGATGCTTTCAATCCTTCCAGGACTGATTTCCTTGGCAATCAACCTTAATTATAAGGTTATGTTTGACCAGCTCCAATCTGTTTTTTCTGGCGAGTTATATTTCGAGGACAAAGGGCTTGATGCTGCCATCAAGACCGTCTATGCTACAGATGCCTCTGAGTACCAGGAAAAACCACTGGCGGTTGCCATCCCCAAAAATATTGCAGACATCAAGGCGCTCATCGCCTTTGCCACAGAAAAAAAAATATCACTGATTCCAAGAGCAGCTGGTACCTCCCTGGCCGGCCAGGTTGTGGGCAGCGGCATGGTGGTGGATATCTCCAAATATTTTACCGAAATACTGGAACTCAATGAAAAGGAAAAATGGGTCCGCGTTCAGCCAGGCGTTATCAGGGATGATTTGAATGCCTTCCTGAAACCATTTGGTTTGATGTTTGGACCTGAAACCTCAACTGCCAACAGGGCGATGATTGGAGGGATGATTGGCAACAATTCATGCGGGCTTCATTCCATCATCTGGGGAACCACCAGGGACAATCTCCTGGAAACAAATGTAATCCTGAGTGACGGCACGGAGACTGTTTTCAAAGGATTGACAAAAGCCGAACTGGACAACAAGTGTATGGGGTCAGGTGCTGAATCCGATATTTACAAGGCATTGAAAGCGCTGGTCGACAACAAAGAAAACCAGCAGGCCATTGAAGATGGCTTCCCAAGAAAAGACATCAAAAGAAGGAATACCGGTTATGCCCTAGATGCTGTACTGGAAATGTCCAGGTTCGAAGATGAAACTCCATTAAACCTGAGCAAGCTCATTGCCGGCTCAGAAGGAACACTTTGTTTTATCACAGCAGCGAAGTTGCAATTGCTGGATCTTCCGCCTTCACAGGTGGCCATGGTGGCGGTTCACGCCAATACACTGCAAGATGCGCTGCAGGCCAATCTTGTGGCCCTTGAACACGGCTGTGCCGCTTCAGAACTGGTGGATGATGTTATCCTGCAGTTCACCCAATCATCGCCAAGCTTGTCTGCAAGCCGTTCCTTTGTTCAAGGCCAGCCCAAGGCCATCCTGATGGTTGAATTTTTCAACAATGACCAAGATGCATTGATGAACCAGTGCCAGTTATTGATCAGGGCATTGGAAGAAAAAAATATCGGTTATGCGTATCCTGTGTTGCAGGATGAACAGTGCAAGATGGCCTGGGATTTGAGAAAGGCTGGGCTGGGGCTGTTGCGCAACCTTCCCGGAGATGCAAGACCAGTCAACCTCATCGAAGACTGTGCGGTAAGCCCACAGGATCTTCCAAACTATATTGCAGACCTTGAGCAGTTGCTTCAACGGCATGGTTTACACTATTCCATGTATGCCCATGCAGGAGCAGGAGAGCTGCACGTTGAGCCCATCATCAACCTGAAAACTGCAGCTGGTATACAACAATTCAGGCAAGTATTGACAGAAACTGCAGCACTGGTAAAATCATACAACGGTTCATTGTCGGGAGAGCATGGGGATGGCCGCTTGCGTGGCGAATTCATTCCCGTGATGATGGGAGAACATAATTATGCATTGTTCCAACAGGTCAAACAAATCTTCGACCCTAACCAGATTTTCAACCGCGGCAAGATTGTGGATACTCCACCGATGGATGAACAGTTGCGTTTTAACCCGTTAACCAAGGTCAACCCGGTCAATACGGTATATGATTTCCAACCGGTAGGAGGGTATCTTAAACTCACTGAAAAATGCAGTGGTTCGGGCGATTGCAGGAAGACTGAAGTCACCGGTGGTACCATGTGTCCCAGTTATATGGCCACCAGAAGTGAGCGCGATACCACCAGGGCCCGTGCCAATGTGTTGAGGCAGTACCTCACCAATGAATCAACCAATGTCATTGATAAAGAGGAGGTAAAGGAGATCATGGACCTCTGTCTTTCCTGCAAGGCCTGTAAGTCTGAATGCCCGTCCAGCGTTGATGTGGCGAAGCTAAAGGGCGAGTTCATGCAGTCGTATTATGATGAGAAAGGCGTTCCTTTCCGAACCCAGCTGATTGGACATTTTTCAAGCCAGATGAAAATGGCCTCCCAGTTTTCAGGCGTCTACAATTGGATGATTGAAATGCCAATGATCAGAAAGACCATGAACAAATTGGTTGGATTTCATCCCAATCGTTCACTGCCAAAGGTGGCTGGAACAACCTTGCGTGAATGGCATCACAAACGCAATAGCAATACTTCAGGTAAGCAACTTGATAACAAGGTTTATTTGTTCTGTGATGAATTCACCAATTACAACGATGTTGAAATAGGCCAGCAGTGCATTCTGCTGATGGAAAAATTGGGCTATGAGGTTTGCATGATTGAACATCCCGATAGTGCCAGAACATATTTGTCTAAGGGCCTGATCCGGGAAGCCAAAAGAATTGCCAATCAACAGGTCAAAATATTCTCATCCATTATCAATCACACAACTCCTTTGATTGGAATAGAACCCTCTGCCATCTTGGGTTTTAGGGATGAATTCCCAGAGCTTGTTGACCATGACCTGGTGGAGCAATCGAAAGCAATTGCAAAAAATATTTTCCTTTTTGAAGAATGGTTCATGAGGGAAGTCGGAAAAGGGAAGATTGCAAAATCAGCCTTTACCAGTGCTCCAAAGAAAATCAAAATCCACGGCCATTGCCATCAGAAAAGCCTGGCATCCATGTTGCCCGTCAAACTTGCCTTGTCCTTTCCTGACCATTACGAAGCCCGCCTGATCCCATCAGGTTGCTGTGGCATGGCAGGTTCTTTTGGCTATGAGCAAGAACATTATGACGTTTCCATGAAAGTGGGCGAGCTTGTCTTGTTCAAGGCTGTACGCGAAGCAGATGAGGAAATCCTCATTGCTGCTTCAGGAACAAGTTGCCGGCACCAAATCAAGGACGGCACCGGCAAACGCGCGCTTCACAGCATTGAGGTTTTGTTCAATGCCTTGAAAGACGATTAAGAAATTCCGATGTCATCAAGATAAACCGTTACGATGGCACCGCTGTATTCCTTTATTTCAATCGAACTCAGGGTTGCAGGATTGTTGAAGTTGGAAAGCGGAATTTCAAAGGTTGACCATGCACCTTCTTTCAATAAAATTTGAAATGCCGTGGTGCTTACCCCGTTGATGATGACCCTTGCTCTCTTGGCTTCAGTACCTGGGCCACCAAAAATAGAGAATTTAATGGCTGAGTAACCTGCAAGACTCACGGCAGGTGCTGCTTTGCTTAGCCTAAAGCCGCCAAATCCAACCGTATAGGCATTGCTAATGGCCGTTGTGCCTCTTTTAACGGTTGTGGTATGGTTGAATACAGCTGTTGAACTATATGAACTGTTTGACCAGCCTGTTTGCAGCTTTTCATCATAGATGATGTACTTGAAACCAAAACGGATTGGTGAGGTTGCCATGCCTACTGGCGTGGTAACCGTAATGAATGCACTGGTTACTCCTGCAGGTACATTGACTTTCAGTTCTTGATTGCTTTTTGAAACAATGGTAGCCACTGCATTGTCAAATTTCACTTCAGTAACGCCATTGAAATGATTGCCCGAAATGGTTACCTGATCTCCCGTTGCTCCTGCTTCTGGATTGAACCTGGTAATGATTGGTGCTGGTTGCATGATTTTGAAACCGTAAGTAGCAGAACCATATTTTGTCGTAACCGTTATGGGGTTGTTGATGGGGTCTGGAAGATTGGCAGGAATCTTTACCGTTACCGTGCTGTCATCAGCGTAATACAGCGAATCCGCCACCAGAACGGTATTGAATTCAACTTTATAGGTGGTGGCGAGATGTGCGCCCTTGATGACAATCCACTCGCCGTACTTGACGGAGGAAAGTGCAGTACCGCGGTTGGTTAAATCGGTGACCCCAGTGATCGATGGTGGTACCGCATGTGTGTTGTCTTCTTTTTTACAGGAGAAGATGGTGGTCAGCAGCAGGATCATCAAGACTGCGTGGTTGTATTTTGTAAAGCTCTTTATCATTGTGTTGAATTGAATGATTGATTGAATTGGATGATTACCAACCAGGATTGTTTTCCTTGATGGACTGATTGGAGTTTAATTCTCCCAAGGGGATAGGCAACAGAAGATTTCTCTGGCTTCTTACCTTGGATATATTGTTCTGTCCAGCTGAAATCTTGTTCATCACCTGGAGATAAACATTCCAGCGCATCAAGTCGAAGCGGCGGATCCCTTCAAAAAGCAGTTCCCTTGCCCTTTCTGCCAGCACATAACTCCTGAATTGTTCAAGGTTCATGGCTGCTGGGGCCAATGTTGCCTTTGACCTGCTCCTGATGGCATTGAGTTGGGCATAGGCTTCTGTGGTAGGCGCTCCATTGGCTTCATTGGCCGCTTCTGCATAAATCAACAGGATTTCAGCATAGCGCATGATGGGATAATAGGCGTCACTGTTGGCCAGTGTCGGCTCTGTAACATCTGCATACTTGATGACGTATGCCCTGTTGTCTGTTGTCCCGTTGTTGTTGTATGTGAGTCCATTGACAACCCTGTACAATGCTGCTTGAGAGGAAGGGTAGAAATACCTTGCTCCTGTATTGGTTGTGTAATTGTGGGCGATACCATCCAGGGCACGAAGGTCTGCATCTTCATAGTCACTGTAGTGGTTGTTGGTGGCCCAAACAGCACCCCTGCCAAAAGTGGACAGCGCAGAAAAATAGTTGTGAAGGTTGTTGACAAAACTGGAGCCAGACATGGACTGTATTTGCCACATGTGCTCTGTATTGTTTCTTCCACTCTTGCTCCACAGGGTCTTCCAGCTTGGAAATAGACTGTATTCCTTGCTTTGGATAACTTCCATGGCCTTGTCTCTAGCCAATCCAAAATATTGTTTGGCATCCACTCCTTCGTATCCTTTTACAGCAGTTTTGCCATAGCTGTAATTGCCATTGTCAAGGCCTCCACGAACGGTCACGTTTCCGCTGTTGACAGCACAAGACGCCAGTGTCAGATAGGCTTTGGCTAAGAATCCCTTGGCCACACCACGGGTGGCCCTTCCGCCTTCCCCTGCCTTTGGATGACCTACAGGAAACAACATGGTTTCTGCTTTTTTCAGGTCACTGAAAATGGTATTGTACACTTCAATCACAGAGGCCCTTGGCTTGTTGATATCGCTTTCTTTTGACAGCGATGAAAGCCTCAAAGGAACGCCCCCATACAGTTGTACCAATTGGAAATAAGACCAGCCCCTGAGAAAATAGGCTTCACCAAGAATCCTGTTTTTGATATCGTTATCAATATTCTGGTTGAGGGGTTCGATGTTTTCAAGCACGGTATTTGCCCTTGAAATGATGGTGTAGAATCCAACCCATGGGCCGTCTACGCCCCAGTATCCTTGAGGATTTCCTGCTCCGGATGTGCCCAGGAACCAATCGGCGCCGGAAACATGGTCATCGTCTAACATGGTCAGGTTCCATATGGGTTGTAAATAAAGATCATATGTGTACAATGCGCTGTAAACACCATTGATGGCTGTTTTTGCATCGTTTTCATTCTTGTAGAAATTTTCCGGAGACAAGAAAGAATAGGGCTTTTCCATCAGTGCTTTTTTGCAGGAGGAAAGCGAAAAAATGACAAGAAGAATTCCGGTCATCCATTTGATTGCTAAAGTATGTTTCATTTTCACTTTGTTTAGTTGGACAGGTGATTAGAAATTGCAGCGAACTGTAAATTGGAAAGTCCTTGAATTGGGATAACCGCCAAGATCAACACCGAACAATGCGGGATTGTCTCCATAGCTGTTGATCTCAGGATCAAACCCAGAGTATTTTGTGAAGGTGTAGAGGTTGTTTACCCCTAATGCAAGCCTGACAGCACTTACTCCCCTGATTGTGTTGGCGGGAAGGGTATAGCCCAGTGTCACATTTTTGATCCTCACAAAGCTTCCGTCTTCTATGAACCTTCTGGTAAGCAACAAGGTTCTCCAGAACTGGCGAATGGCCTTGGGCCCGGTTGCAGCTGCATTGTTTTTGCCTTCTTGCCATGCACCATCCAATACTTCCTGGCTGATGTTCTTTGAGGTACCAATATTGCCATTGAATGCGGTATTCATGTTCACAATATCATTGCCCTGCACACCGTTGATGAATACGTTGAGTTCAAATTTCTTGTATTGGAAGCTGTTGGTCAACCCGAAAAAATAATCTGGGTTTACATCTCCAATGATCATCCTGTCTGTAATGGAAATGGATGATGCGTCTTTGTCGAGGTTGAGGTATTTGATTTCTCCAATCATTCTTCTGATGATGGCTGCAGGCTGGTTGGCAAAGGCAGGAGAGCTTCTCACTTCAGCTTCATTGTCATAATATCCATCTTCCACATGTCCGATCAGGGCACCAATGGGGTAGCCAGCAAGCTGTACAAAAGGGGCATCCCTGGTGGAAATCCTGGATGCATATTGTTCCTTGATGCCATCCCCAAGGCTCAGGATTTTGTTCCTGTTGAAGGCAATGTTTCCTCCTGTTTTCCAGGTGAAGTTCTTCTTGTTGATCACATTGAAGTCCATGGAAACCTCAAGCCCTTTGTTTTGTACAGATCCTGAATTTTTCAATTGACGTTGAAAACCAGTTGAAGAAGGTGTGGTTACATATTGAAGCAAATCATTTGTTTTCTTGAGGTAGACATCAACATGAATGTTCAACCTGTCCTTGAGTATGCCAAGGTCAAATCCTCCATTGTAGGCACTGGTGGTTTCCCATTTCAGCGATGCGTTGGCTGGTCCTGAAAATACATCATCTGCAAGACCGGTTTGGAGCGCTCCATTGAAGGGGTAGTTGTAGACGTTCAGTTTTGAAAGCGATGCATAAGAGCCGATACCCTGGTTGCCGGTTTGTCCAAAACTCAAACGAAATGTAAGGTTGCTGATCTTGTCCAAGTCCTTCATGAAGGCTTCTTTGTGGGCTTTCCATGACAGGCCGGAAGAGGCAAATCCAGCCCACTTGTTGTCTTTACCGAACTTGCTTGATCCATCTTCGCGATAGGAGAGGGAGAAAACATATTTATCGTTATAGGAATAATTCATTCTTCCCAGAAAAGATATTAAGGTTGATTGAAAGCGGTTGGTTGAAACGGGCATGATTTGTTCTGCCGCTTCCATGTTTTCATTTTGCAGGATGTCATTGGGGAAGGTTTTAGCTTCCACCCTTTTGTTCTGGCCATTGCTCCTTTCAAAAGTGGATGCACCTGTAACAACAATGCTGTGCTTGTTGAATTTCCGGTTGTAGGTCAGCAATCCTTCGGATACCATACTGCTCCAAAGATTGTCTGATTTCAATCCCCATCCCCTGATGCTGAATCCTTCGTATACGGTTCTGGGATAGTATTGGTCACGGGTATTCGACCCATGGTTGAAACCAAGGTTCCCCCTTATTTTCAGGTATTTCCCAAGGCTCGCTTCGATATAATTGGAGGAGAAAATATTGAGGGCCGTCACCTTGTTCAATACATTGTTGGTATAAATGACAGGGTTGGTAATGAAGAAACCATCGCCTGATCCATCATATTCCTCCACAGAGTCGATCGTTGCTGGAAAGGTGATGGCAGAGCGGATGACGCCAGCACTGGCTGCATCAGACTTGTCAGTACCCGTTTTCACGCCATTGGTGGTAGAAGTGGAAACCGTATTGCTGCTGCCAATTTTGATGTTTTTGCCGATATTTCTGTAGAGGTTATAGCTCAGTCCGATCTTCTTGAAATTGGAATTCTGGACAATTCCGCTCTGGCTGATGTGGTTCATGGTAAGGCTATGGCTACCGTTTTCAGAGCCACCTGAAACATTCAATGTATACTGTTGCTGGAATCCATTCCTGAAAATGGCATCCTGCCAGTTGGTATTCAAATCCTTTAACGGATCAAGGTTGGCATATGGCATGGTATAACTTGTGCCATCATACCGGTTGGCATTGAGGAAGGAAAGGTTCTGGTACGCGGCATACTCGTAAGGGGTGAGCACATCAATTTTTCTGGTAATCTCAGACATACCAAGGTTGGCAATCAGTTCAACCTTGTCCTTGCCGACCCTTCCTTTTCTTGTGGTAATCAATACAACACCATTGGCACCCCTTGATCCATAGATCGCAGTAGCAGAGGCATCTTTCAATACATCAATGGATTCAATGTCATTGGGGTTGATAAAGGCCATGACATTGAGGGTCTGCTTTTCGTCTCCACCAATCGAAGAAGGTGTTGTACCGCTGCTGGTATTGTTGAAAGGAACACCATCAATTACATAGAGGGGCTCTGTTCCGCCAAGGAAAGAATTGGATCCCCGCACCCTGATGCTGAGACCGGCACCCGGAGCTCCATCATTTTGGGTAACATTGACACCCGCCAATTTTCCCTGGATGGCCTGAAGAATATTCGTTGGGCTTTCCCTGATCAGGTCTTCACGGGAAATGCGCTGAACGGCTCCGGTGGCATCTGCTTTTCTGATGCTGCCGTATCCAACGACGATTACATCATTCAGGTTGGTTACCTGGGTTTTCATGACAACCGTGATGTTGTCTTTTTTAACGATGCTGATCTCTTCGGTTTCCATCCCTGTAAAAGAAATTGAAATGGAGGTTGCTTTGGCGCTGGGCTTGATGCTGAACTCGCCATTTTTTCCAGTAAGGGTTGATGAGGTGGTTCCCTTGATGGTGATGCTGGCGCCGATCAGGGGTTCTCCGCTCTCTGAAACCACTTTACCTGAAACGGTTCTTGTTTGTGCGAAGCTGTTGATGCACATCAATAAGGCAGCAACCACAATGAAGCAGTACTTTTTTGACATAAGCTATTGTTGATTTGGGCCCCAAGATAATGAATTGTAGTAAAATATTGCAGTAAAGGCGTATGGATATCCTATTGTCTCGAACCCGTAAAAACTTTACAAAAGTTCGATAATGGTTAATTCTTATGAATTGGAGTCAATAGATTACGAAATAAGGCAGGTTTAGACACACCGTTAGATTTTTTGTCTGGTTTGTCGAAAAAATATAGAATATCTTGACAAATAGGGTTACTTAAAGAATTTAAAAGCATAATTTCTCTACTGGATTGAAGCAATATAATCCACCAATTTTGCTGCCAGATTTGCTGTAATGTTGTCTTGATCAACAGTTGGATTTAACTCTGCAATATCACAAGAAATTACTTTTCTGCTTTCAAACAGAAAGCCCAACATTTTGTAGACAAAATTAGGCGAAAAGCCCAATGGAGACGGGGCGCTCACACCAGGAGCATAGGCTGATGAAAAGCCATCCATATCTATCGAAATATACAAATGATCGACGTTGTTGATGAAAGTGATCAGTTTATCCTGAATATTTTTTATGTCCTTATCAGAGGGTTCACAATCAAGACTGTAAACAAATTCAACCTTTTCCTTTTTTGCAGTCTCAAAAAAGGAAAGAGTATTTGATTGGCGTTGAATACCAATTACAAAATAATCAACCGATTCGTTTTGCTTTCTTAGCGTAGTAATGATCTGATTAAATGGTGTTCCTGAATTGGGCTTGTCTTCGATAGGGCGCAAATCAAAATGAGCATCAAAATTGATGATTCCAATTTTTCGATGAGATAAATGTTTAGTGGCTTCTCTAATTCCCATAAAATGACCATAGGCGATATCATGCCCACCTCCAATGCCGATTGGAAAAATATTTTGGGCAATAAGCCGGGAAATGATATCAGAAAAAGCTTGTTGACAAGCTTCCATATCTTCATTTACACAAGCTACATCACCCATGTCTAACAGTCTTTTGTTGTCAAAATGCAATGGTAATTTAGCCAGTTTTTCGCGGACTGAGAGAGGACCATGTACTGCCCCCACGCGACCAAAATTTCTTCTGACCCCCTCATCACATCGATATCCTACCAATGCTATTGTAGGCTTTTTTTCAGTTGAATCGCCTTTCGTGGTTTTTTCTTCATTGAGAAAACTTCTAAAATCCGCCAGTTCAATTGCCTGATACCAATATTGGATGCCCAATGCAGGATCGGTTTTTCTTCCATCCCAATTGTTGATCTGGCCAGGGGCATAAGTAACGTTCAAATCCTGCAGGATACTGTTTTTCATTGTGAAGTTCAATTTACTTCTTTTCCTTTTAGATACACTTTCTCAATCAGCAGTGACCCAAATGAATAGGGGATGAATGCGTAGGAGTTGATATTTTTTGTCATTATCAAATTCGCCTGCTTCCCTATGGTGATAGAGCCGATTTCATTTTCAAGACCCATCGCATATGCCCCATTGATGGTTGCTGCATTGATGGCTTCCTCTGCTGTCATTTTCATTTTAATGCAAGCGGTGGCTACGACAAAGTTCATGTTTCCTGAAGGGGAAGAGCCCGGATTATAATCAGTTGCCAATGCCAAGGGCAAACCAGCGTCTATCATGCGTCTTGCAGGGGCATAAGGGATTCCCAAAAAATAAGAACAACTGGGCAATGCCACCGGCATGGTTTTGGTACCTTTCAATACTTCAATGTCATCCTTTCTCATTTCCTCCAAATGATCTACGGATAAGGCATTGTATTCCACCCCAACTTGTACACCTCCAATGGCAGTAAACTGATTAACATGAATTTTTGGAATCAATCCATGTTTTTTCCCTGTTGCCAAAATCAATGCTGTGTCTTCGACAGTGAAATAGCCGGTCTCACAAAATACATCAATGTACTTGGCTAATTTTTCTGCTGCCACTCTTGGAATCAATTCATCTGTCAACAGTTGCACATATCCTGCTTTGTTGTTCCTATAATTGGCCGGAACTGCATGTGCTCCCAAGAAAGTGGCTTCAATGGCAATTGGATAATTTATTTTTAACCTTTGAATCACACGAAGCATTTTCAATTCACCTTCTATTGTTAATCCATAACCAGTTTTTATTTCAATGGCACCCGTTCCAAGACGCATCACTTCCTCAAGCCTCACTTTACTTTGCTCATACAGTTCCTCTTCTGTAGTTTCATTGAGCATTTTCGCGGAATTTAAAATACCACCCCCTTTTTTTGCAATTTCTTCATAGGTCAGTCCATTGATTCTGTCTACGAACTCACCTTCTCTGCTCCCAGCATAAACAATATGAGAATGTGCATCACACCAGGAAGGAAGTATCATTTTTCCGGTAGCGTCAATCACTTCATCGAATGCTGTTTCCGGACAGGTTTCCATGTTTCCATAGTTGGCAATTCTGCCCTCATCCACCACTAGAAAAGCATTCTTGAGAGTGGGCAAAACACTCATCTCTTTTCCCGAAACAAATGAAATGGAATCCTTGCGTACCTGAACCAATTCTTTAATATGCTTGAATAAAATGCGCATTAAAACAGATTTTTTAAAAGGTTATCGTCTACCAAATTTGGAATTGTCACTTTTAAACTGGGCGTGCGTTCCATTTCCCTTTTAATGGCAAACAGTGCTTCCTCATTACGTGCCCAACTGCGACGTGCAATTCCATTGTTTACATCATAAAAAATCATGCTTTTTAAACGAACATCCGCTTCAGGACTGCCGTCCAAAAGCATGCCAAATCCACCATTGATCACTTCGCCCCAGCCCACACCTCCTCCATTGTTAATAGACACCCATGTAGCCCCTCTAAAGCTGTCTCCAATTACATTGTGTATGGCCATGTCGGATGTATACTTGCTCCCATCGTATATGTTAGACGTTTCTCTGTAAGGTGAATCTGTTCCACTCACGTCATGGTGGTCTCTTCCTATGACAACAGGTCCAATCTCACCTGCAGCAATTGCCTTGTTAAACGTTGTTGCAATTTTTGAACGACCCTCTGCATCCGCATATAAAATACGTGCTTGCGAGCCTACCACCAATTTGTTCTTTTTAGCATCTTTTATCCAAATGATGTTGTCTTGCATTTGCAATTTAATTTCTTCTGGAGCGTTTTCCAGCATATTTTGCAGGACGTCCATTGCAATTTGATCTGTCTTGTCCAAATCTTCAGACTTACCGGATGTACATACCCATCGAAAAGGTCCAAAACCATAATCAAAACACATTGGTCCTAAAATGTCCTGTATATAGGATGGATACCTGAAGTCAATTTTATTATCATCCATGATATCCGCACCAGCCCTGGAAGCCTCCAATAGAAAAGCATTTCCATAATCAAAAAAGTAAGTTCCCCTTGCAGTGTGTTTATTGACAGCGGTTGCATGTCTGCGCAAAGAGTCCTGCACCTTTTCTTTGAATTTTTCAGGTTCTTCACTCATCAAGCGGTTGGACGCTTCATAGGAAAGGCCTGCCGGATAATAACCACCCGTCCAGGGAATATGCAAAGAGGTTTGATCGGACCCAACATGAATGAAGATATTTTCTTTTTCAAATCGCTCCCATATTTCCACCACATTGCCAATAAAAGCAATGGATACGACTTCATTTTTTTCTTTTGCCCTATTTACACGAATAACCAGGCTGTCAATATCTTCAATCAATAGGTCTACCCAACCCTGATCAAATCTTTTCCTGGCCGCTTTTGGATTGACTTCGGCACAGATGGTTATGCAACCCGCAATGTTTCCGGCTTTGGGTTGCGCACCACTCATGCCTCCCAATCCAGCGGTTAGGAATATTTTACCTGCAGGTGTTTCTCCCGAAGGCAAAATTTTTCTGAATGCATTCATCACGGTTATGGTCGTTCCATGAACAATGCCTTGTGGGCCTATGTACATGAAGGAACCTGCTGTCATTTGTCCATATTGCGTAACGCCCAAAGCATTGTATTTTTCCCAGTCATTTGGTTTTGAATAGTTGGGGATCATCATTCCGTTTGTAACCACCACCCTGGGTGCATTTATTGACGAGGGGAACAAGCCCATTGGGTGCCCGGAGTACATGTGCAATGTCTGTTCATCGGTCATTAGAGACAAATATTGCATTGTCAATAAATATTGTGCCCAGTTCTGGAATACTGCTCCATTCCCGCCATAGGTAATCAATTCTTCCGGATGTTGTGCAACAGCATTGTCCAGATTGTTGTGAATCATCAACATGATTGCAGCAGCCTGCTTGGACTTTGCAGGATACTCTTCCAGAGGCCTTGCATAAATTTTATAATCAGGTTTGAAACGGTACATGTATATCCGGCCAAAAATGTTTAGTTCATTGGCAAATTCTGCAGCCAAAACTTCATGCCATTTTTGTGGGAAATAACGAAGTGCATTTCGAATAGCAAGTTTTTTTTCTTCTGGCGTTAAGATGTTTTTTCTCCTGGGCGCCCTGTTTGCATCAGCAGGATAACTTTTTACAGGAGGCAGTTCCAGCGGAATACCTTGTTCAACTTGTTGTTTGAAATCCATATGTATATTAATTTACTATGATTGTCCTGTTTTTGACCATTGCAATCATTGCATAGATGTCCTCCTTTAAGATTCGGTCTTCTTCCAGTTTCGCCACTTTTTCTCTTATGATTGAAAAGTTCTTTTCGATGATTGGCGAGAAAGTATTTGGTCTTCTAAATTCCAAGGCCTGCGCAGCATACATCAATTCGATTGCCAAAATCTTTTCAAGATTGTCTAAAATCTGATTGAATTTTCGGGCTGAAATACTTCCCATCGAAACATGATCTTCTTGACCCAAAGACGTAGGGATGCTGTCTGCAGATGGTGGAAAACACAATGATTTGTTTTCAGTAACCAAAGCTGCTGTGGTGTACTGTGGAATCATAAACCCAGAATTCAGACCACCCGCCGCTGTCAACAATCGCGGCAATCCATATTTTCCTTCTATCAACAGATAACTTCGTCTGTCTGAAATATTTCCCAACTCTGAAGCAGCGATGGAGTTATAGTCCAAAGCCATTGCCAACGGCTGTCCATGAAAATTACCACCAGAAATTGCCTCGGTTTCACTGAGTACAATCGGATTGTCAGTAACCGAATTCATTTCTATTTCCGATAATTCATTCAGATGATCAAATGCATTCCTGGAAGCACCATGTACTTGAGGAATGCAACGCATGGAATAAGGGTCTTGCACCCTGACACAATTTTCGTGTGAAACAACATTCTGTGAATTTCCCAAAAGCAATCTCATTCTCTCTGCAACCACCATGTTTCCTCTGAATGGGCGGATTTTATGCAAAGCCGCTTTAAACGGAGCGGCACTTCCCTGATATCCTTCAATACTCATTGCACCCGTTACATCAGCCAGGTCAAGCAGGTATTCCATTTTCTTCAAACCTGTAATGGCATGTGCTAATATAAATTGTGTTCCATTGATCAATGCCAATCCTTCTTTGGCTGATAGATTGATGCGGCTAATTCCTTTTTTGGATAGTACCTCTTTTGCCGGGATTAACTCATTTCCCATCCAAAATTCACCTTCGCCGATTAAGGGTAAAAATAAATGTGACAAAGGGGCCAGGTCACCCGAAGCGCCCACAGATCCTTGCTCAGGAACGACGGGCAACATTTCATTTTCAATGAAATATAAAATTCTTTCAATGACTTCTAAGCGGATACCTGAGAAGCCCTGACAAAGCGCATGCACTTTGCAGATCAGCATTATTTTGGATAAGTTTCTATCAATAGGATTTCCAACACCGACCGCATGGGTTAGCAAAAGGTTTTCCTGCAACTTACTGGTTTCAGCAGGTGAAATTTGTACATCACACAAGGGACCAAATCCGGTATTGATTCCATAAATAGCCTTATTGGACGCAGCCATCTTCTCTACCATTCTCCTGCACTCATTCACTTTTATTCTGGCTTCCTCGTTGATGACGCCTTTCAATGTGCCATTTGCAATACCCATTGTCTTGTCCACTGTCAAATGGTCGATTCCATAATTAAATATCATTTTTAAAATTTTGAATTTCTTGTTTAAGGTTATGCGCTTGTTCAATTCCGCTTGCTTGGATCAATTCAGTACAGTTAATTTTTGTACGAATCAAATTTGCCATGAATTTTCCTTTAAAAATGCAGTAAAGTTTTCCTTGTATGATTCACCAATTGGTATTTTTGTCTTGCCAACTTTTAAAAAATCTTTTCCTATCATTTCAATCAAATGAAAAGGGACGATATACGATTTGTGAACGCGTACAAATTGATGTAGTCTTAACATCTCTTCAATGTTCTTCATATTCATAAGAGACATGATTGTTTTTTTTGATGTATGAATTTTAACGTAATTCCTGGATCCTTCGATATAATGAATTTCTGGCAATCCTACTTTTATATTCTTATAATTTGTACGAACGAATATGCACGCTTCTTTTTTTTCGAGTGAATCATCTTGTTTTTTGCTTATTGATGTCAAATGGTAGCTTGAGGTTCTGCATTTGTTTATAGCTCTCTCAAATCTGTCAAAAGCGATTGGTTTTAACAAGTAATCAATTGCATCAAGATCATAACCTTCAAGCGCGTAATTGGGATAGGCCGTAATAAGTATGATTTTTACATTAAGTTTTGATAGACTCTCAGCAAGCTTTAATCCATTCAGTTGGCTCATCTGGATGTCCAGAAAAACCAGCTCTGTATCTGGATTACTTATGCAGTATGGGTATACGAGTAGAGGATTGGTGAAGCAGGCTGTTAGGTTAATATTTGCTGCTTTTGAGCAGAATTCCTGGATAATGCCAAGTGCATTTATCTCATCATCTACCGCTATTGCTTTTATCATGTCTCAATTTAATTTCAAGTTCGGCTTCAAAATGTTCATCATTGCTTGAGTAGGATAATGTATGCTTGTTCGGAAAGAGTAAATTAAGCCTTTTTTCAAGGTTTAGAATGCCAATTCCACTCGATTTGTCTTTTACAATGTTTTTGTTGATTGCGTTTTCAACTTTGTAATGCAGTGATCCAATTGAGATTTCAATCATTATTTTTATTGGACTTTCTTCTGTTCCTGGTGCCCCATGCTTAAAGGCATTTTCTACAAAAG
>JBIPNK010000053.1:0-19786 GCA_044373365.1 Chitinophagaceae bacterium | reverse complement strand
GGGTTGGTTTTAGTATCTGGAATTGTGATGTTGTTTTCAGGATGTAAAAAAGAAGAAAAATTGGAAACAATTGGAGATTATTTGACCAGAACCGGATTAAAGAGCAGTGTAACGGAAGATCCTCGTGGATTTTCTTACAAGATTGTTAGCGCAGGTGCAGGCACCGCACCAACCCTGACTTCTAAAGTAACCCTGTTCTACAAAGGATACCTGACCAATGGTAATGTATTTGACCAGACTGGAACTGCTGCCAATTATGAAGCTGGAAGTCCGGTTACATTTACGCTCAATCAATTGATTTCTGGATGGCAAGTAGGGTTGCCCTTGATCAAGCCAGGAGGAAAAATAATCCTTTATTTGCCCGCTTCTTTGGGTTACGGACCTTATGGACAAGGTTCCATTCCTGGCAATGCAGCATTGATTTTTGAAATAACCCTGGTTTCAGTAGGTTAATCAGGGTTTAGACCTGGTCCAGGCATCAGTTCTTCCAATGAGGGTGATGCCAACAAAACCACGAACATTGAGGTTGTTCTTGTCTTTCATGGTAATGACACATTTATACTCTTTACCATTTTGGGGATCATAGATATGCCCTTCTTCCCATGTATTGTCTCCTTTGTATACAAAACCCCAAAGGTTGATCATGCCCATCAATGGACGGTTGTGTTGGGCTTTGTCAGGATGGTTTAGATCCGTTTTGGGTTTTCCTGTTGCTGGATTGATGGGCTCTACAAGCCATACAATTTTGCCTTGGTAGCTTGACCCTTTTTTGAATATTTCCACTTTGGCATTTCCTGTCTTGGTCAGCCAAACCCCGCAAATATCTTCATTCGTTTTCTTGTCTTGCGCAATTATTACTGAACTGCACAATGTTAAAACCAATACTGAAAAGAATTTCATTTTGTCCTAATTTGGTTTATTGAAAGTAAGCAATAATTCATTCAACGATGCACCAGTCGATATCAGTTTTTGACATGTTTAAAATTGGGGTTGGTCCTTCCAGCTCTCATACACTTGGTCCATGGAAGGCGGGAAGACAGTTTTGTCAATTCCTTAAAGACCAGGAAGCATTGTTTAAAGTCAGATCCGTTCGCATCATTTTATATGGTTCCCTGGCCAAGACAGGAAAGGGGCATGGAACAGATATTGCTGTCCAGCTGGGCCTTTCAGGCGAAGACCCAGTTAGTTTTGATGTAAACAGTATTGACGAAAAGATCAGGGATATCGCCAACAGGAAACAACTTATTCTTGGGAATTTACATGAGGTATTGTTTAACCCCCAAATGGATATTGAATTTTTGACAACAGAATCCCTGCCTTATCATCCCAACGGCCTGAGCTTTTTGGCTGAGATGGATAATGGAGAGCATCTTGCCCAGACCTATTATTCTGTGGGTGGTGGATTTATTGAACAGGAAAATCAGCAACCAGAAACCAGTTCACAAACCGAACTTCCCTTTCCTGTCAACACAGCAAAAGACCTCTTGCATTGGTGCATGAAAACGGGGATGTCAGTGAGCGAGATTGTTTTGGAGAATGAATCCAGTTGGCGAGCGGAGGCAGAAACAAAAGAAGGAATCCTCCACATATGGTCTGTCATGAAGCAATCCATTTACATGGGTTGTAATACTGAGGGGATTCTTCCTGGAGGCTTGCATGTAAGGAGAAGGGCCAAAGACCTCAACCATCGTTTGATAGGGGCAACGCCTTATGAGAATCAACAGGAGTGGCAGGTTGCCATCGCCAGGGGCGGGAAGGATTTTCGCTATACCATCGACTGGGTCAGTTGTTTTGCCCTTGCTGTCAACGAGCAAAATGCCTCTTTCGGTCGAGTCGTTACAGCGCCCACCAATGGTGCAGCAGGAGTGATTCCTGCCGTTCTCCAGTATTTCATCAGTTTCTGTGATGATAATTCCGAGGATAAAGTCATTCAATTTCTGCTCACAGCCTCAGAAATTGGATCCATCTTCAAAAAAGGGGCAACCATTTCTGCTGCCATGGGCGGATGCCAGGCAGAGATCGGTGTCTCCAGTGCCATGGCTGCTGCAGCGCTCTGCGAATGCCTTGGTGGCACGCAGCGACAGGTATTGATGGCTGCTGAAATTGCCATGGAACATCACCTGGGACTTACCTGTGATCCTATTGGCGGATTGGTGCAGATACCTTGTATTGAAAGGAATTCCATGGGGGCGATCAAGGCCATTACCGCTGCTCAACTGGCGTTACAAAGCGCTCCGGACTTCGCGAAAGTTTCCTTGGACGCGGTCATCAAGACCATGTGGGAAACAGCAAGAGACATGAGTTCCAAATACAAAGAAACTTCCGATGGTGGATTGGCGCAGCAGATTCCGCTGAGCTTGAGTGAATGCTAATCTACAAAGTTCAATAGGTATTCACAACGTTGTACAGCGTGTCACGCTCTACAGGTTGTCTCCCCACTTGTTTGATAAGACCCACCAATTCGTCTGTGGTAAGCGTAGGATTTTGCTCCTCGCTTCCTGCCATGGAATAGATTTTGGTTGAATCATCAATGGTGCCATCCAGGTCATTTACGCCAAAGGAAAGGGTAAGCTGGGCCTGTTCCCTGCCCAACATGGGCCAATAAGCTTTGATGTGTGGGAAATTGTCCATGTAAATCCTGGCGATGGCATAAAGCTTCATGTCTTCAATGGAGCTGACCTCAGGGAGGTGGCTCATTTCATTGTCAAAGTTCCTGAATTTCAATGGGATGAAGGTATTGAAACCTTTTGTTTCATCCTGCTGGTTGCGCAGCCTTTCCATATGATCAATCCTGTGTTCGTATGATTCAACATGACCATACAACATGGTTGCATTCGTGTGCATCCCCAACCGGTGCGCAATGGCATGTATATCAAGCCAGCCTGCTGCATCAACTTTGTCTGCGCAGATTTGTTCCCTCACCACCGGGTCAAAGATTTCAGCACCGCCCCCTGGAAGAGAATCCAGTCCGGCTTCGTGCAACAATTTCATGCCATCTGTTCTGCTGAGTTTGGCTTTCCTGAACATATAGTCGAGCTCCACTGCTGTAAAACCCTTGATGTGCAGGTCTGGTCGGTGGGCCCTGATTTTTTTGATCAGCTCTTCAAAAAAGTAAATGTCCATTTTGGGATGAACGCCCCCAACAATATGCACTTCGGTGATGGGTTGACCATCATAAGCTTTCACTTTCTCCAGCATCTGGTCAATGCTCAGTTCCCAGCCTTCTTCCCGCTTTGAATAAAGCTTGGAATAGGAGCAGAACTTGCAGGAAAAAACACAGACATTGGTTGGTTCAATATGAAAATTCCTGTTGAAATAGGTATTGTGTCCATGTTCTCTTTCACGGATGAAGTTGGCCATTGTGCCCAACATGGCCAATGAGCCTTTCTCAAAAAGCAACAAACCTTCTTCCGGACTGATTCTTTGCCTGTTTTCAATTTTGGATGCAATTGTTTTGAAAGCGGGGTTGAGCCCTGGCAAATCAATCAGGCTGGAGATAGATCCATTCATTGTAGCGTCTTTGTGCAAAAATACACGCTGAATTTGGTCTGACCTAACCCTGTTGAACCCTTAACCATCATTGTGGCATCTTTATTAATTTTTCGGTGATCGACTTGTCAGTGAATTGAATGTTCAGGAAATAAACTCCTGCAGGCAATCCGGCCAAGTTGATTTGTTGAAAATTAAGTGACTGTCCGGTTTTGTACTGATAGGATAAAACGATACCACCTTTTGCATCTGACAATTGAATGGACTTCAGGTTGCTTACTGCTGGGAAAAACTGGATAGCAGTGTTGGTTGATGCAGGATTGGGGTAGAGCAGGTGTCCCTGATCTTTCAACCGTTGGGGCAGGGTGATGGATGTGATATTGACATTGTCTATGTAAACATTGTTGTTGCCATTGCCAATGTTGACGAACCGCGCCATAAAGGTATTCTTGCCGTTCACCATGCTTGTCAGGTCAATACGTTCCTTTCTCCATTCTGTCGCGTTCAAGGGCTCAAATGAAGCGGAAGTATTTCTATCTGCAGTGGACAGCGTTGATCCCCATTTTTTATAAACGGACTGCCAGTTTTTGCCACAATCCCAGGAGATGGCTATCTCAAGTGTATCAGGTTTTGAAACAATCGGAGTATTGGCTGCAAGGTCAAAATCAAGGAATACAGAATCCGGATTCCCCCTGATCACAAGGGGCGATATCATCCCACTGACGAAGGATGGTCTTTGGAAATTTCTTGCAACCATTGCTGATGAAGACAAACCCTTTTGCCATTTATCGTTTCCATGAATGGGATAGATGGGCCACTGGTTCAAACCATTGAAGCTTTCTTTGAATGGCATGTCTATTGGTTTCAAATAATGATAAACAGAATGAGCGGTATCATTCATTTTGTTTTGATCCACCTGACCATTGGGATTGGCTGCAACGATATTGATGTTGTGTATTCCTTCTGGGATGGCCAATGATGAGAAACTTACACTGGCCGCTTTATTTCTGAGGAGGATTCCGTTCCATTTTTTTGATTCCCGCATCAATCCATTGACCCAAAGTTGAAGGTCAAGGGATTTCAGTGTATCCTTGCCGAGGCTCGTAAATCGGCCAATGGGAGCAATCAATGGCTCACATCCAACCAGGGTTGGGGTGTCAATTGAATCCGTTTTTACATCTGCTGCAGGAAAAAAGAAACCGGCGATATTGATGTTGTCAAGGTAAATATTGTTGCCATACTGGTTTGTGCCACGTATCCTGATTTGGATATCATTCCCTTTGAACCTGCTGAGGTCAATGGTTTCTTTTCTCCAATCGCTTTTGACAGGAATAAATTCAGTGGATGTAAATCCCGCTTTGGTGCTTAATGTTGTCCCCCATTTTTTAAATACTGCATTGAATGATTTTCCACAGTCAGCACTGACCATGATTTCCAGCGTATCAAGGTTAATCGCATCATACAAAGAAGCTGCCAGCATGAATTCCATGGATAATGAATCATAATTGCTGGCATTGATTCGCTGACCAAGAAGGTCTGCAGTTTTCCCTTTTTCGTCATTGTTGAAATTGTCAAAAACCAATGACCTGCTGCCTTCATAGGAGGCCTTGTTGGTGTTTTTCCAGCCCAGTGTACTGCTTCCATTGGTCTGAAAGGACCATCCGACAGGAGGCATGGAACCCGATTCTGCCGTTTCAACGATGGGCATTGTTTGAATGGATTGTAATTCAACGGCTATGCTGGCACTGTCATTGCCAGGCATCTGATCTGCCTTGGCATTGGGCCGGTCAAGCATGATTTTTAGTGCCGTTTTTCCTTGAGGAATGGTCAGCGTCTTGAGGGTGAACAGTATTTCTTCTGTGTAGGCCAGATTGCCAGTCCACAGCTCCTCGTTGATTTTATTATCATTCAGCAAAACAGTAATCCTTACTGATTGCAGGACTTCAGTTCCACTGTTTCTGATGGTGATTTTGGGTTGAAAACTGCTGGCACAAATGGGCTCACAGGCATTGGGATAAACAATGCCGGAAAGTTTGGCATCTGTTTGGGGATTGTTTCTCAAATAGAATGAAGACAGTGATGTGCTCCAGGTATTGGCAGTATTCCCAATCATTCCGGTAAACCAAAAAACGGAATCATTGGAAGGGTCTGGTACCATGTCGTTATAGTCTCCCCACCTGTTGGCACTGGTGCCATATCCCGTTCCCTTTTTGATGGTGGTCTCTTCAAAGGCCATCTGGTTCAAAGGGTCATTTTGATTCCTACCGGTAAAGGCAATGGATGCAAAATCGTTTTTGCTGCTGAAATTATAAGCCAATGCTATTTGTCCTTTTCCATTTTGCACAACAGACCCCATGAACCTGTGGCGCAGGTTATTGGGGTTGCAGTTTGACTGCGCCTGTGGGGCATAACTGCCTTGTTGATAAAGGTTCCATCCGGTTGTATTGCGCAATTCATACCACCTGATTCCCGACAGACCATTGCCATTCACATCTACGGTATGGTTGGCTACAATGCTTTGGTGGGTGCCAAAATTCCTGAACCCAGGCTTGTGCATGATCCGGTTGCTTACCACATCATATCCCTGAGGTCCTGGTGAAGTGGCACAATTCCGGCTGTTGCAAACAATGCTGTTGAATGCTGCAACGGCAAAATTCTTTTCAGTTTTGATCAATGATTTTGAAGGGTCTGTAAAGTCAACCTTAAAACTGATCAGGCCAATGCTGTCTGCATCAGATGGTGAGGCGGTCAACACATCATCATTGTAATACAGAAACAAACCGGGTGTGCCCAACAGGGGAGGATTGTTTCCGGTAAGCGTTACTGGTACCAGTGCATTGAACTTGTTGTCTGGGTCAGTTAACCTCAGGCGTTGTACTGTGGGATTGGGTGCACCGCTGATCATCTTGTTTTTATCAAAGGCCCAAATGGAATTGCCCAGGTATTGATCTGAAAAATCCCTGGTTACGCCATACCATGCATCATGCCAATTGCCATACTTGGGGTAGTCTGGGAAAAAAGGGTCGCAATAAAATTCATAGATGAACCATGCGCCAGTAGGGTCGTTGCTGGCAGAAACCGCCATGATCAGGCTGTTTATTTTGATGCCGGTCTTGGAACTGTCTCCAAATTCCGACATGACAAACCTGTCGCTAAGCTGGTCATACCAGGCAATGCAATCTCCTCCACCGTTGTAACTGCTGCCTGGCAATTGGTCCATGTAGGTTTGAGGGAAAACGGTATTTCCTGATTTGTCGTATATGCTGAAGAGTGCACTGCCATTGTTTCCATTGATCATCTGGATGATATGGTTTGGCCCCACCGCTATGCTGGGATCTGCTGGATTGATGTTGCTGAAACCTTGTCCATCCAAAGCCTTGTCAACATAGCCTCCATTTCTCTCCAGTGGGATCAGGTTCATGGGTGCATTTCTCAAATTTGATGGATGAGGCTTTTGAAATCCTCTGGTATCCTTTTGCCAAAGCATGTCTTCTTCCCTGGTTTTTGAGCCATACTGCGTGAACAACAATGGCTCCAGGTCCTGGGCATGGATCAGCCCTTTTTCGTCCCTGGTTTTGATTTTCAGCACAGGGTCTGCACTGTCTGCCTTCCATGATTTGATGGGTATGGTAATAGCCGTGCGTTGACCTTGGATGATCTCAATGGATTGCTGCCCTTGAGACTGAATAGCCAGAAAGAGAATGGTTATCGCTGATATGAGTCTTTTTCCAACCAATGCAATAGTATACCTGTATAACATACAGGCTGGGATAAAGTTAGACCCAAAAATGCAAATGTTCCTTTAAAAAAGGGCTGGTTATCCGAGTGCACCGGCAATGCAAGCGCACATCAAACAAGCGATGGTTCCGCCTATCAGGGCCTTGAAGCCCAGCTCGGTCAGGTTCTTCCTTTGTCCGGGCGCTAACTGGCTGATTCCACCGATCTGGATACCGATGGAGGCAATATTGGCAAAACCACACAGGGCATAGGTGGTGATGAGGATGGATTTGGGATCTGTGATCAGGTTTTCAGCCTTCATTTTACCAAAAGTGATATAGGCTTGAAACTCATTGATGATGGTTTTCTCACCCAGCAATTGCCCCACAGACACCATGTCCCGTTCACTGACACCAATCAGCCATGCAATCGGGGAGAAAAGGTATCCCAGGATCATTTGAAACGACAAAGCGTCGTATCTGCCCTTGCTAAAACTGGCCACCAGGCTGTTGATGCCTGTATAATATCCTACAGAACCCAGTACCCAATTAAGGACATACATCAGGGCTGTGAAAACAATCAGGATGGCGCCTACATTGACCGCAAGTTTCAGACCATCCGTGGTTCCCAATGATATAGCATCCAGTGCATTTTCTCCAAATTTCTCTTTGGATACGATAATCCGCTCATCGATTTTCTCTGTTTGGGGAAAAAGGATTTTTGAACAAACGATAGCTGCAGGTGCACTCATGATGGACTGACTCAACAAATGCAATGCGAAAAAATGTTGTTGTACCGGGTCATTCCCGCCAAGAAAACCAACATAAGCGGCAAGCACTGATCCTGCAGTATTGGCCATTCCGCCAACCATGATGCAGAGGATTTCACTCCTGTTCATTTTTTCCAGAAACGGTCTGACCATAAGGGGCGCTTCAGTCTGGCCCAGAAAAATATTGGCTGCAGTGGAGACACTTTCTGCACCTGAAACCTTGAGCTTGCTCAGCATCAGGGCAAAGAAATAAACGATTTTTTGAAGGATGCCCAAGTAATAAAACAAGGAGGAAAGGGCTGCAAAAAATATGATATTGGGTAGTGCCTGTATGGCAAAGGTATATCCCCAGCTTCCAGAGGCATCCGCCAGGTTGCCAAACATGAACTCAATTCCCTTGTGTGCAAGGTTGATGATCTCTACAAACTTGTCAGAAAACCACTGGATAACGATCCTGAAAAAATTATATTTTCCCTTTGACAGGACGCCAATGGCAAAGCCAATCTGGGCGATGATTCCCATGGAAACCAGTTTCCAATTGATGGCTTTTCTGTTATTGCTCAATACATAACAAAGGCCGATCAAAAACAACATTCCCAGCAATCCACGGCTCAGGTTTTCCCACATCATAGCTATGTTAGTTTGGTTTATTGGGCAATATACAATAATAATCAAGACCTCCGCTGCATAACCCTGCTTCTGGCCATGTTATAGAGCTCAGTGATGTCTGGAGAAATATTGAAGCGGATGACGACGAAAGCAAATGCCACAATAAAAATTACTGATTTGAGGATGAGGTTGATCCAAATGAATTCATGGAATGTTATGCTGTACAATGCAAATGTCAGCCCTCCTGCTACCAATAGTGTCAAGCCATTTCTCCAGGAAAAAGGTTGCAAGGCATAGATCCTTTTGATGTAGAAAAAGCGGATAAAATTGAAGAGTACAACTGCAATGAGGCTGCCTATGGCTGTGCCAACGATGCCATAGGATTTGGTCAGAAAATAGTTGAGGAAGATGGAAGCCACTACAAAAAACATATTGGTCAACAGATCTATCATCCAATGTTTTGAGAGCTGTAAAATCTGGGTATTCATTCCTGTTCCCAGGTCAATCAATTTGCTCAGCCCCAAAATCAACATCAGCATCGACATGCCTGCATAGTTTGGCCCCAATACATGGATAAAAGCGGGAATATTCAGGATCACAACCCCAAGAATTCCTGAGGCAATCACCAGCAAATTCAAGGCGGTTTTCTTATAAAGCCTGTCCAGCTTGGCAAGGTCCTTGTCTTTCCAGGCCTGGGCAATCTGGGGGGTAGCTGCTGACACCATGCTTCTTTGTGGAACATCCATGACCGTTATGAGATAGGTGGCAATGGTAAAGATGGCAGCATCTGCCAGTCCACCAGCAGATTGAGAGGCTATGATGATGGTATCATTGGTCTTTGCTATCACATTCAGGATGTTGCCCAGAAAATAGGCTCCTCCGAATCGTGCCATCATGCCAGAAAACTTATGGGTCACCTTGCTTTTTTTGAATACCAGGTGAAATGATTGGCTGCGCATCAGCACCCATGCTAAAACAACAACAGGGATAAAGTATAGATAAGCGTATAGTTCAATGAAGATGGTGTAGTCATTTATCATGCCTAACACCCAGGCCAGGATAACCAGCAGCACAACAATCCTGAACATGAATTCTTTCAAAAAATTAGCGAGAATCGTTTTGCCAATGATCCAGGCAAATACCTCGAGCATGGAGAGTGCCACCAGGGAAATGGTCAATGGAAGAACCAGCCTAAGGTGATTGGCGAGAATAGGAGAGCGGCTAGAAAACTTTTTTAAAGCGATGGGCTCAATGTAAGGAAATGAAAAATACAGCAGGGTACACATGATCAGACCAAGTGTAAATACCAGCGTGGGTAGCTCATTTTTCTCTTTGGGCAGGTAATGTTTGTAAAAAGGGAAAAACTTCAGCGCCACTGGCAGCGTTCCTGCGGTACAGATCATGGAAAGGATCAACGCAATGTCCATCAGGATCCGGGTAAGGCCAAACTCTTCTGGCGTAAAGAATTTTGGGAAAAGGAACAATACATTAAAGGCTCCAATCGCAAAGCCTGCGTAGATATAGATGGAGGAATAAATGCTCTGCTTGCGAATGGTTGCCATGGAAAATAAAAAAACCGCCACAGGGTGACGGTTTCAAAATTAATACAATTGCGGGTTATAGGTGAGATTCAATCCGCTTAATAAAATTGTGTTTGGGTTGTGCACCTACAAGCTTGTCTACAACCTGGCCATTTTTGATGAAAAGGATAGCTGGAATAGAGGTGATGCCGTAGTTCATGGAGAGCTGTGGGTTGTGGTCCACATTCACTTTTCCAATGTTAACCCTTCCTTCAAACTCCTTGCTGAGTTCTTCTACAACAGGTCCGATCGCGCGGCAAGGTCCACACCATTCAGCCCAAAAATCGATCATAGAGAGCTTATCTGAGTCCAGTACTTC
Organism: Chitinophagaceae bacterium; assembly: GCA_044373365.1. Lineage (GTDB taxonomy): Bacteria > Bacteroidota > Bacteroidia > Chitinophagales > Chitinophagaceae > Pollutibacter. Next base: position 9,303 of record JBIPNK010000053.1, on the reverse strand, counting down.
AAGCTGGAAATTGTCGTCTGTAAATTCTTTTGCCATGTATTTAGATTGTATGTTAGATAATCAAGTGAAATGCAAAATTAGTTCCAATTTTTAATATTTCATAAAAAGACATGTTTCATTTAAACAGCGTCAACTTGTACCTCAATCAGGGGGTTGTTTTCCAGAAAATCGGCCATTTCGTCATTCATTTCAAATCCTTTCTCCGTGGTCTTCATTTGAACCCTCAGCCTTTCCACCTGGTCAATCATGATCAGCTTCAGCCGGGTTTTGCCTGGGTTTTTTTTCAGGTTGTTGTGAAGAAAAGCAGCATAAGATTCAGAAATGCTTCCCGCCTGAAGGGTAAGTTGCAGTTGTCTGGTGAAGACCCTTTTGATGGTTTCAAGCAGACAAATCTCTGAAACCCTGAAATTCCATTCATTCCTGCTTTCCCATTTCTCAAAGTTTCCTTTTACATGGATGCAGCTGCCTGCAATAAAATAGTTGGAGAATTTCACATACATGTCGCCAAACAGGGTGATTTCCACTTTGCCTGAAAAGTCTTCAATGGTAATACTGCCATATTTTTTACCTGCCCTTGAAATCTTGTGTTGGGCCGAGGTGACCAATCCTGCCAGTTTTAATGCCTGGTTGGGACTTTTCTGCAGTTCAATGCCTCCTTTGAATTCATTGTAGTCATTGATGGGCATGATGCCATAGTATTTCAACTCAAACCGGTAATGATCTAGAGGATGTCCACTAAGGAACATGCCTGTCACATCTTTTTCCTTGTCCAAGATTTCAGTCAGTGACCATGGCGGGCAATCAGGAACCTTGGGTGGAGGAATCTCCTGCACGAGGGAAAGGTCTCCAAACAGGGTGTTTTGGTTGGAGTTTGTCTGTCCTTGCCAGATGTTTCCGAATTTGATGATTTTTTCCAGTCCATTGGAGCTGTCTCCCGGTGGTTGAAAGAAATACTGAGCCCTGTGCAATTCTGGGAAACAATCGAAAGTTCCAGACATCGCCAGGCTCTCCAGTGATTTTTTGTTTACCGTTCGTTGGTTGACTCTTTTGACCAGTTCATAAATGGACACATAATGCCCGTTCTTTTCTCTTTCTTCAATGATGGACTCCACCGCTGCTTCACCAACGCCTTTTAGTCCGCCAAGTCCTATCCTGATTTCCCCTTTTTTGTTTACCGCAAAACTCTGAAGTGATTCATTAATATCCGGCCCGAGAACATTGAGCCCCATGCGTTTGCACTCTTCCATAAAGAAGGTAATTTTTTCTATGGATCCTGCATGGTTCAGTACTGCCGCCATGAATTCTGAGGGATAATGTGATTTCAGGTAGGCCGTCTGGTAGGCTATAAAAGCATAACAGGTACTGTGTGATTTATTGAAGGCATATTGCGCAAAAGCTTCCCAGTCTGTCCATATTTTCTGCAATTTATCTTCTGCAAATCCTTTGAGCAGGGCATTGCCGATGAATTGCCCCTTCATTTTATCAAGCACAGATTTTTGCTTCTTACCCATGGCCTTTCGCAGTACATCGGCATCCCCCTTGCTGAATCCGGCAAGTTTCTGCGCCAGCAACATTACTTGCTCCTGGTATACGGTGATTCCATAGGTTTCCTCCAGGTATTCCTGCATTTCATCCAGGTCATAGGAAATGGCTTCTCGTCCGTGTTTTCGGTTGATGAAGTTGGGGATATATTCCAATGGGCCTGGCCTATAGAGGGCATTCATTGCAATCAGGTCTTCAAACTTATCCGGCTTGAGGTCGCGCAGGTATTTTTGCATACCCGGGCTTTCAAACTGAAAAGTGCCGATGGTTTCTCCGAGTTGGTAAAGCCTGAATGCCTTTTCGTCATCCAACGGTATCTTGTCTATGTCGATTTCGATGCCATAATTCATCTTGATGAGTGCCAGGGATGTTTTGATCACATTCAGCGTCTTCAATCCCAGGAAGTCCATCTTGATTACACCTGCATCCTCAATCACACTTCCCTCTATTTGTGTAACCCACATGGGCGAATCCTTGGCGATGCAAACGGGAAGGAGGTCAGTCAAATCCCTTGGAGCAATGATGATGCCCGCAGCATGTATACCAGTATTCCGCACAGAACCTTCGAGGATCTCTGCCTCGTGGAGTACCTGGCTTCTGATGTCTGTGCCACCATAAATATCGCGGAGCATTTTGGCATTTTCAATCTCATCCTGGTTCAGCGATTCTTTTTCAACAAGGCTGTCATCGCCTTTGAGCGAAGCATGCAAAAGCCTTTTGAGGCTGATGCCCGGTTTTTCCGGTACCAGCTTTGCGAGGATATTGGATTCGATCAGGGGAAGGTCCATGGTCCTGGCAACATCCTTGATGCTCATTTTGGCGGCCATGGTACCGTAGGTTACAATTTGTGCCACCTGGTTCTTTCCGTATTTGTTTACCACATAATCGATCACTTTCTGCCTTCCTTCATCATCGAAGTCCGTATCGATATCGGGCATGGACTTTCTGTCTGGATTGAGGAAACGCTCAAACAGGAGCTTGTACTTGATGGGGTCAATATTGGTGATGCCAATACAAAACGCCACCACACTGCCTGCAGCTGAACCCCTGCCTGGGCCAATGAAAACCCCAAGATCCCTTCCTGCCTTGATGAAGTCAGAAACGATCAGGAAGTAACCGGCAAAACCCATGGTTCTGATGGTGAACAACTCAAAATTGAGGCGTTCTTCTATTTCAGGGGTGATAACATCATATCTTCTTTTTGCACCTTCCCATGTGATGTGTTCAAGGTATTCATCCTGTGTTGCAAAATTCTTGGGCACCACAAAATGGGGGAGGAGGATGTCTCTTTTAAGGTCCAAGACCTGAACCTTGTCCACGATTTCATTGGTATTGTCGATGGCCTCTTCAAGGTCATGAAATACAGTGGTCATTTCAGCGGTAGTCTTGAAGTAGAACTGGTCGTTGGGGAATGCAAACCGCTTGTTCTTTAGGCTGACATCATCATCCGAAAACTCCCTCGCTGCGGGGGTGGCTACTTTTTCTCCCGTATTGATGCACAGCAGGATATCATGTGCGTTAAAGTCTTTCTGGTCAACGTAATGTGAATCGTTGGAGGCAATCACCTTTACGTTGTATTTTTTGGCGAACTTGAGCAATACCTGGTTTACTTTCTCTTGCTCAGGCATGCCATGTCGCTGCAGTTCAACATAATAATCGTCCTGAAAAATATTCAGCCACCATTTGAACTCATTCTCGCCGTCTTGTTCACCCTTTCTCATGATGGTCTGTGGAACCAGGGCTCCAAGGCAACAAGTTGTTGCGATAAGTCCTTCATGATACTTGTGAATCAATTCTTTATCTATCCTTGGATACTTGCTGTACATTCCCTCAATATATCCGAGAGAGGTCAGTTTTACCAGGTTTTTATACCCGATATCGTTTTTGGCCAAGAGGATTTGATGGTGCCTGGGATCCTTCTCTTCCTTGGAAAATGTTTTCCTGTGCCTGTTCTCTGTTATGTAAAATTCACATCCAACGATGGGTTTTACCTTCAAAGGACTATTTTTGTCATTCGGATCGGTGCGGTGTTTGTGCGCTTCCGCAACAAACTGGAAGACACCAAACATGTTACCATGGTCAGAAATGGCCAGTCCGGGCATGTTGTCATTGATGGCCTTTTTGTACAAGGCGCCAATGCTTGCTGCACCATCCAGCAAAGAATATTGGGTATGAACGTGTAGATGTGAGAAACGTGACATGGTAATTGTAGTGGGGCGAAGAGATCAAATTTCGTAAATAAACAGCAAAAGCAGGAAAGGGTTTTTCCACAACGTGAATGGCATTGAACCGCAATCAAATATTGTTCTTCTTCTGTGTAGCAGGCTTCTTGCAATCCTGTGCCCTGTTCAAGTCATCACCTGTAAAAAAACAAGTAACCAGGAATTCTCCATTTTTTGATGATATTTCAATTGCCCTCAATCCCAAGGGGATCAAATCTGATCCATCCCAGGAAAAGCCCAGTACTGCCATTGGGTTCATCGATGATAAATCATCAATGGGATATCTGAATGATTTGGAGGGAATCGAATACATCCCGCCTGTTGTTTTCAGGTATGCTGTTTTGCTCAATATTGAAGTGGAGAAATTGACCAACAAGAGACTGATTGAGTATGTTCACCAGTGGTGGGCCGTGCCTTACCGGATCGGGGGTAATTCAAAAGAGGGAATAGATTGTTCTGCATTTGTTCAAGGACTTAGCAGCGAAGCCTTTGGCTTAACCCTTCCCCGAACGTCAAGGGAGCAGGCAGATTTTTGCAAAGAGATTTCAAAGCAGGACCTAAAAGAGGGCGACCTGGTTTTCTTTGCTGCCGGCAGGAGTATTTCGCATGTCGGCATGTACATATCCAATAACAAGTTTGTTCATGCGTCCACCTCCATGGGTGTGGTAATCAGTGATTTGGATGAGGCTTACTGGAGCAGAAGATTTGTCAAGGCAGGTCGACTACTGTAACACTGCAAATCCTACAAAGAAATTCTTATCAGGCTCAAAACTGTTGATGGTTGTGTTGCCCTTGAAGGTTTTCCATGTTGTGGTGGGTTCAATCCATACTGGTTTGCCGTCAACCATTACCCTTAAGGGAATATTGAAATTGCTGTTGCAGTCTGACCACCTGTATTTGATTTTATTCCCATTTTTCTCTATTTCCAGGGTTGGTATTTTGGTTGCACGCAGGTACTGGTCAAAAAGGGGAGAAAGGTCACGCTTCAATTGTTCGCTCCAGAATTGTTCAACAGCTGCTGAAGTGGTAGTGGCATGGTAAAACCGTTTGTTCATCTCTCTTAGCGCCATCCTGAATTTTTCATCGTCATCAAACAATTGACGGATCAGGTGCACCAGGTTGCCGCCCTTGTAATACATGTCTCCGGAACCTTCTTCATTCACGCCATATTTTCCAATGATGGGCAAGTCATTTTGTACCAGTTTCCTGGTTCCTTGTACATAAGCATTCCCGGCATCCTTTCCATAATGATGGTTGGTGAAAATGGTTTCAGAATAGTTGGTGAATCCTTCGTGCACCCACATGTCCGCCACTTCATTGGTGGTGATGTTGTTTCCGAACCATTCATGCCCACTTTCGTGCACGATGATGAAATCCCAGTTCAATCCCCATCCACTTCCGGAGAGGTCTCTGCCCCTGTAGCCGTTTTGAAATCCATTGCCATAGGCAACAGCACTCTGGTGTTCCATGCCAAGATGTGGCGCTTCTACCAGCTTGAAGCCATCTTCATAAAACGGATAAGGGCCGAACCAATGTTCAAATGCCTGTAACATGGGCTTTACCTGTGCAAACTGTTTCTTTGCTTTGTCCAGGTTGTAATCCAATACCCAATAATCACAATCCAGCTTTCCTTTTTCTCCGGGATATGATTCGCTGAAAGAAACATATTTGCCAATGTAAGGGATGATATTGTAGTTGTTGATGGGATTTTTCACTTCCCATTTGTAAGTGGTCCATCCCTGCTTGTATTTTTCTTTGCTGATCAACCTGCCATTGCCTACCGCCATCAAGGAATCAGGAACATTGATTTTCAATGTGGATCCTTGATCTGGTTCATCGCTTTGGTGATCCTTGCAAGGGAACCAAACGCTTGCACCAAGCCCCTGACAGGCCACGCTCATCCAGGGCCTGCCGAGTTTATCTTTGGAAAATATCCAGCCACCATCCCAAGGAGGACGTTTGGCAACCGTTACATTTCCTTGAAACTGAAGTGCCAGTGTAACAATGCTGTCTTTGGGAAGTGCAACTGAAACATTGATGAAGAATGCATTGCCTTCTCTCTTGAAAGTCATGGGCTTATCGCCGATATATGCCTTTCCCAATTGCATGGGTTCCTGCAAATCGATCTGCATGGTTTTGCCAGATCCCAAAACCTTGAACTGGATGTCAACCTTGCCACTGATGGTTTTGTTCTCGTAATCAGGTTCAACATAAACGGCATAATGCTGCACATCCCACCAATTTCTTGCTTCGCTCAGTGATCCTCTTAATGTATCTGCCTTTGTGTATAACTTGGCCTGACTGTTGAGTTGGGCAGTAGAATCCAAAACCACAGCAAGCAACACAATCAGCGCGTAAATATGCTTCATCTTTGACACGTTATTTTTTCATTTTATCCTTGAAAGCCTTTTCAAATTTTTCCATTTTGGGCCTGATCACGAAATAGCAATACGGCTGGTTTCCGTTTCTGTTGTAATAGTCCTGGTGATAATTCTCTGCTACATAAAACTTGCTGAAAGGTTCGATGGTAGTGACAATCGGACCTGAAAAAGCACCGCTTTCATCCAGTTTCTTCTTGAAGAATTCAGCCCTTTCCTTTTGTTGTTCCGTATGGTAGAAAACAACACTGCGGTACTGAGGCCCTTCATCGTTGCCCTGACGGTTCAAGGTGGTGGGGTCATGTGTTTGCCAAAATACTTCCAGGAGTTCATCCACTGTTACTTCAGCAGGATTGAACTCAATTTGAATCACCTCTGCATGGCCGGTATTTTTTTCACAAACCTGTTCGTAGGTTGGATTTTCTACATGTCCACCACTGTACCCACTGGTAGATTTTACCACGCCCTTCACTTGCTGGAAAATGGCTTCAGTGCACCAAAAACAACCGTTTCCAAAGGTGATTTTTTCAGTATTCATGGGAGTTGATTTTGCTTTTTTGGTTTCCGACGCTTTGTTTTGCTCTTTTTGTTGCGCACAAGCAGTCATAAAAATTGATGAAGATAAGAGGAGTTGAATGAATATTTTCATGTTAACAATTGATTGGTAAGAATATGTCCCTAAGTTATGCTGAAATGAGATTGGGAGTGTTTTTAGGCTTAATTTTGCAACCAGTTTAGCATTGGTTTAACATGAAATTGTACCCGGCATCCGCATCTGTTCAGCTTGAATTTGACAAGGTCAGGAACCTGCTTGAAGAGCAGACCCGAACCCATTTTGGCAAGGAGCGTGCCGCCAATTTAAGGATCCATACCCGTAAACAATTCATCGATCTTGAGCTTCGACAATCTTACCAGTATTTGCAAATCATGTCTGCCGGACAGACCTTTCAGCACGATCAGGCCTTTAACCTGTCCAGGGAACTGAAACTTTTGTCTATTCCGGGGGCCGTATTGGGCGGTGATGTTTTTAAACTGTTCAGAAACCTGGCCGAAAACATCAAAAGCATCTTTCGATGGTTTGATGATGAAAGAACGAGCAATTACAGTGCCTTGTACCAGGTCATCAACCAAACCCGTTTTGAAAAATCCATACCAGAAGAAATAGACCGCATCATTGGGGATGATGGCAGGGTGGTGGATACTGCCTCTGTGGATCTTGCCAGGATCCGCATGGCGCTTTACAGAAAAAGAAATGAGCAGCGCCGGACCTTTGACAGGATGCTCAGCAAGTTGCAGAAATCCGGTTACATAGCCGATATTGAAGAGTCTTTCCTGAATGGCAGAAGGGTGCTCGCTATTTATGCAGAACACAAAAGAATTGTCAAAGGAATCCTTCATGGGGAAAGTGATACCAGACGTACATCTTTCATTGAGCCTGAAGAAACAATTGAGGTGAACAATGAGATTTTCTCCCTCGAAAATGATGAACGAGATGAGGAGTATAAAATTCTGAGAGACCTTACAGCAAGGCTTTCTTACCAGAGCCCCTTGTTGAAACAATACATGGAAGTGCTGGGTGAATATGATTTCATTAGGGCCAAGGCCAAGCTTGCCCAAACAATGGATGCCCATATTCCACACGTGGAAGACAGTTCAGGCATCAAATTGATCAAAGCCTATCACCCATTGCTGTTGATCTATAATAAAAAGTCAGGTAAGCAGGTTATACCCCTTGATCTCACCCTTGATGAAAAGAACAGGATTCTCCTGATCTCTGGGCCTAATGCAGGCGGTAAGACCGTTTGTTTGAAAACAACAGGCCTCTTGCAGATGATGGTTCAAGCTGGGTTGCTGGTGCCGGTTCATCCTGATTCGGTATTTGGTATTTTCAAGCAACTCATGATCCATATTGGGGATACCCAGAGTATCGAATTTGAACTCAGTACCTACAGTGCACACCTCAAGAACATGAAATATTTCATGGAAGATGCCAACGGCAGAACCATGTTTTTCATTGATGAACTGGGCAGTGGATCTGACCCGAATTTGGGAGGGGCATTTGCGGAAGTGTTTCTTGAGCAATTGCTCAAGCGCCATGCCTATGGCATTGTGACCACGCATTACCTGAACCTGAAGGTAATGGCCAGTAAAACTTCTGGCATCATCAATGGTGCCATGGCTTTTGATGAAAAAAGCCTGCTGCCCATGTATAAATTGAATCTTGGTAAGCCGGGAAGCTCATACACCTTTGCCATTGCAGAGCGCATTGGTCTTTCACAGGAGCTCATCAACCGGGCAAAGGAATTGGTGGATGAGAATCATTTTACCCTTGACAAATTGCTCAACCGAACTGAGCAGGATTTGCGCAAGATAGAGGGTAAGGAGAAAGATTTGCAGAAGATGATCAAGGAAAATGAAGTGTTGAGAAAGTCCCTGAACCAACAGCTGGAAAGGGAAAAACACAGCCAACAAGTGGAGCTGCTCAAACACCAGAACCTTGTTTCCCAGGAAAAGATGGTTTACCTGAAAGACATGGAACGCAAGCTCAAGCAGATTGTTTTTGATTGGAGAAGGTCTGAGTCTGATCAGGACAAAAAGCAATTGATGAAAAACCTGCAGGCCCTTCTTTTCAACCAGAAGGAGAAGCAGGTAACGGAAAAGAAAAAGAAAAAACTCGACAGCCGGTACATGGAAACGGGCAAACCACCAGTTCCTGGCGATTTGGTGCTGATGAGCCAGAACAACAAGGTGGGGGTACTGGCATCATTGAAGGGAAAAAAAGCTGTTGTCAACCTCGGTACCATGCCGCTCCAGGTCAATTTCGATGATCTTGTTGCAGTGATTGAAAAGCAAGTAGAGGAATAGTTTTACATTGTATCCATTCTAAACGATTCATCCATGAAATTTCTTCGATTGAAAATTGCCTCATTATTTTTGGTCCTTGTTTTGTTGGTAAGCCAATCGTTCTCCCAGCAAAAGACCAATGCTGATTCGATCAGGCAAAAAATGCAATGGTTTGCAGATGCTAAATTGGGCATTTTCATTCATTGGGGTATTTATGCAGTGGCAGATGTCTCAGAAAGCTGGAGCTTTCACAACAAGCAGATCTCCTGGACGGATTACATGAATCAGTCCAAGAGCTTTACCGCTGCAAAATATGA
>JBIPNK010000060.1:0-16970 GCA_044373365.1 Chitinophagaceae bacterium | reverse complement strand
CCTCCCTGATTGCTGCTTCTGGCGCGAGGTATTCCGTCATCACCACCAAGCACCATGATGGCGTGGCACTCTGGGACACAAAAGAAAACCATTACAGCACAGTAAAGAATACACCTGCCAAGCGCGACCTGCTCACCCCATTTTACCATGAGTTGAGAAAAAGAAATGTAAAGACAGGGGCTTATTTCTCTCTGATTGACTGGAGCCATCCAGACTATCCCGGATTTTTAAAGGACAGCAGCCGATATGCTATTAAAAATGATCCTGCCAGGTGGCAACGCTTCAAGAATTTTTATCAAAATCAGTTGAATGAAGTTACCACGAAGTTCAAGCCAGACCTGTACTGGTTTGATGGTGATTGGGAACATTCAGCCGAAGAATGGGAAAGCCAAAAGGTGCGTGAAGGAATCCTCAAAAGCAATCCTGCTGCCATCATCAATGGCCGTTTGATGGGCTATGGCGATTATGAAACCCCAGAGCAAAATGTGCCCGTGAGCCGTCCCAAGTATGATTGGTGGGAATTGTGCATGACCACCAACAACAACTGGGGCTATCGGAAAACAGATACCGCCTGGAAAACGCCTTATGAGATCATTGCCCTTTTTGCTGACATCATCAGTACAGGAGGCAATCTTTTGTTGGACATTGGCCCAAGAGAAGATGGCACCATCCCCAAAGAACAACGCCATATCCTCACCGAGTTGGGAGCCTGGAACAAGAAGCATGAAAAGGCCATTTTTGGGAGTTTAGGAGGCATTGCACCCGGTCATTTTTACGGACCCACCACCATCTCCAAAGACTCAACTTCACTGTTCCTTTTTTTACAAGGACAAACATCCGGAACCATCATGGTAAAGGGTTTGAGCAACCAAATCAAGGAGATCAACGTGTTGGGCAATGGAACCAAACTCAAGCACAAGGTGGTAGGGAAGATATCCTGGAGTCCTGTACCCGGGTTGGTCTACATCGATATCCCCAAGGGCGTTCAAGACAAATACATCACTGTTTTAGAGCTTAAGCTGGACAAACCTGTTCAGTTATACAAGGGCCATGGTGGCTTCCTAATCAACTGATCATTGGATTGACTGATGATCACTGCATGCGGTAGATTCATTCAGGCATTGCAAAAATCTGGTGCATCAATACCCATTTTTCGCCGGGCTTTGCCCATGGAATGGGTTGCTGGTATTTGTCCATCAGCGCTTCCCATTCCTGGACCTTTGCGTTTGATGCATCCGCTTTTCCCTTGGCTTCAAAACTGAAGTTGTCATCAGTTGTCATGATCATGAAAAGCCTGTTGCCCGTTCTGAAAATGTCCATGGACAAAATGCCACTTGCACGAATCCCTTGCAGGTTTTCCGTCCATACTGCCCGGTGGTGTTGCTCGTACTCCTCAATCAGTTGTGGGTCGTCTTTAAGGTCATTGGCTAGACAAAAGGTTTTCATGCTGCAGTTTTTTGAGGTTGATGGCCTTTTAATCCAAAGTACAATACCACCAGAAAGCATACCATCGGAACGGTATAGCCAATCTGGATGTTATCATTGGCATTGTCAATGATATTACCCATGATCACCGGGAAAATGGCTCCTCCAATGATGGCCATTACAATAAGGGAAGAAGCTGGTTTTGTATTCTCTTTCATGTCTTTGATGCCCAGGGAGAAGATGGTAGGGAACATGATGGACATGAAAAACCCAAGTCCGCCCAATGCGATCACAACGTATTGACCATCTGCATAGATGGCCACCAGGCTGAGCAAAATACAGGCAAAGGAGTAAAGCGACAAGAGTTTTGCAGGGGATATGAAACGCATCATGGCAGTGCCTGCAAACCTTCCCACCATAAACAACAGTCCATAAATGCCAAGGTAGTAGCCAGCAGTTTTTTCATCAACGCCACCACCTGAGATGGCCATTCTTACAAAGAAACTGGTTACACAAACTTGTGCACCAACATAAAATAATTGTGCGATAACAGCCCAAACAAGGTGTTTTTGTTTCAATGCATCGCCAAGGCTTCCTGCACTTGTTCCTTCTTCCTCTTCCTTGAATTCCGGAAATTTGTTGACAAAGAAAAGGATGGCAATGCCTACCAGGAAAAATCCAAGGAGCATATACGGCATCTTTACAGAGGCTGCTTCTCCACTGAGGTAAGCGATCTTGTCTACTTCAGACATGATGGCCATCTCTTCCTGTGAATATTCTTTGCCTGATAGGATGAACATGGTTCCCATTACTGGGGCTAAAAAGGCTGCCAGTCCGTTGAAGGATTGGGCAAGATTAAGACGGGCCGTGGCAGATTCTGCGTCTCCTAATTTGGTGGCATAAGGGTTGGCAGCTGTTTCGAGGATGGTCAAACCACATCCGATGATAAACAGGCCCAACAGAAATATTTCATACGTTCTTGAATTGGCTGCAGGTATAAACAGGAAAGCGCCGGTGGCAAACACCAGTAGTCCGGTGATGATCCCTTTTTTGTAACCAAACTTTTTCAGGATGATGCCTGCAGGAATAGCGGCAAGAAAGTAGGCGAGGTAAACGGCAGTGTCAACAAAAGTGGATTGCATGTTGGTCAACTGTAAGGCCTTTCTCAAATGGGGGATAAGTATTCCATTGAGGTTGTTGGCAATCCCCCATAAAAAGAAGAGGCTGGTGACCAGGATAAAGGGGAGGAGGTAGGCAGTTTTTTTGGTTGTCATGTGTTGGGATTTTATTGTAAAGCAGCCCTATCAAGGTGTACATAGCCACCATCAATATGGATGATTTGTCCTGTTGTATGCGAAGATTTTGAGGAAATAAGGAACACAACCATATTGGCGATTTCCTCACCGGTTGTCATTCTTTTTTCCAATGGAATCCTGTCTGTGATTTTTTTCAAGGTTTCTTCAGGGTTGGAGAGGGTTTTGATCCAACGGTCATAAAGTGGCGTATAACATTCTGCAACGATGACTGAATTTACACGGATGCCATACTTGAGCAGCTCTACTGCCCATTCACGGGTCAATGCATTCCTTCCGCCATTGGCTGCCGCATAACCGGAAGTGCCGCCCTGGCCGGTTTCTGCCACTTTTGAACCGATGTTTACAATCGTACCCTTGTTCTTGATCAATTCAGGAAGCGCGGCCTGCACCACCAAATAATAATGGATCACATTGCTGTGCAATGACTTCACAAATCCTTCATAGTCGCCGCTTTCAAGGCCTACGCCATCGTTGACGCCTGCATTGTTTACAACACCGTCAATCCGCCCAAACTTCTCAAGCACCTGATCAACAGCAGCCTTGCATTGTGTGGGATCATTCAATTCTGCTCTTACCTGACCCCCGGTTCCAAGCTGATCGAGCAGCGTCTGGTTGTCTGCCTCACTTCTGCCCAGAATGACAGGAAATGCACCCTCAGCTGCCAATACCCTGGTAATGGCTTCACCGATTCCTTTTGCCCCACCTGTAACGATGATTACTTTTCCTTTTAATGCTAAATCCATGGTTATATTTTATAAAATGCTGCAGTATTGGTTCCAAAAATCTTTTCCTTTTCTGTAGCATTGAGCTGTTCGGCAAAGCGATCCACTACATCATGTACCTGCTTGAAACTACCTGCCAAAAGGCACACAGGCCAGTCAGAGCCAAAACAGATCCTGTCAACGCCAAAAATTTCTGCGGCAGTTTCCATGTATGGCATGATGTCGTCATAGGTCCAGCGTTGATAATCAGCCTCTGTCAGCATGCCACTCAACTTGCAATAAATATTTGGATTGTCGGAGAGAATCCTCAGCTGCTCTTTCCATTGTTTAATTTCCTTGTTTTTAATGTCCGGCTTTCCGATATGATCCAAGATCAGCCTGTTGTCTGGAAGTTTATCAGTAAACCTTACCAGCGATTCCATTTGTTTGTGGAATACGAGCAGGTCATAGGTAAAATCAAACTGGGTAAGCCGCGAAACGTTTTTTAAAAAAACAGGATTTTTCAGGTAGGCTTCATCTTCTGCACCTTGCATGATGCACCGAAATCCTGCCAGCTTTTGGTGGGATTTAAGCATCAGTAACTCATCCTCTACAGCCTCCTTTCGAAGATCAACCCAGCCAACAACAGCCTTGATATAATCGTTCTTCTTGGCAAGTCCCAACAGGAATTCAGTTTCAGCCATGGTTTCATCTGCCTGAACCGCAATGGTTCCATCAAATTTCAATTCTTTGAGAAGCGGTGCAAGATCTCCAGGACTAAAATCTCTTTTGATGACCTTCATCTCGTCATTGATCCAAGCATGTTTGATGGGGTCATAGTTCCAGAAATGCTGGTGGGCATCAATTCTCATGGGCAATGGCAATTTGGTGTTGCTCTCCGAGGCCTTCAATACCCAAATGAATTTTATCTCCTGCTTTCAGGTACCAGGGTTCTGGTTTCTGTCCCAGGCCAACCCCTTCAGGCGTTCCAGTGCTAATGACATCACCTGGCAGCAAGGTCATGAATTGAGAGATGTAACTCACAAGGTGAGGAATGTTGAAGATGAGGTCCGAAGTGCTGGAGTCTTGCATCCTTTTCCCGTTAACGTCCAGCCAAATGTGAAGTTGATGCGGGTCAGATACCTCGTCTCTTGTAACAAGGTAGGGGCCCATTGGGGCAAAGCTGTCACAACTTTTTCCTTTCACCCACTGACCACTTCTCTCTAATTGAAAGGCCCTTTCACTATAATCATTATGAAGGCAATATCCTGCAACATATTCCATCGCATCTTCCTCATTTACATACGATGCTTTCTTTCCAATCACTACCGCAAGCTCCACTTCCCAATCCGTTTTAGTGGATCCTTTTGGAATGATGACCGGATGATTAGGCCCCACCAGAGCAGTGGTGCTTTTGAAAAAGATGATAGGTTCTTTAGGAAGGTCCATGCCGCTTTCTCTGGCATGCTTGGCATAGTTGAGGCCAACGCAAATGATTTTGGAAGGTCTTCCCACGCAAGAGAGGTAATTGATCTCACCGGAAATTTCACTGCAACTGTTTCCATGTTCACTGATCCATGCAGCAAGTTTTTCAATACCATTGGCTTCAAAGAAACCTTCTGTCAGGTCCATTCCTGATGCTGAAATATCAATGTTTTTTCCGTGTTGATCCACCATGCCAAGTCCGACAGATCCGGACTTTTCAAATCTGAATAGCTTCATATCATTATTTTAATTGTTTAATCGAATAAAACCGCCATCAATAGGGTAGTCGCAGCCTGTAATGAAAGATGCTTGCTTGCTGCACAAAAAGAATGAGAGCGTAGCAATTTCATCGGGCTTTCCCATTCTTCCGATGGGTTGACTCTGTGATAGTTTGTGAAACATCTCCTGTTGGTTGCCTGGATAGTGCTTGTTGATGAATCCGTCAACAAATGGAGTATGCACCCGAGCAGGTGAGATGCAGTTGCAACGAATCCCTTTCTTGATAAAATCTCTTGCAACACTCAGTGTCATGGAGAGGATTGCTCCTTTGCTCATGCTGTAGGCAAACCGATCGGTGATACCCACCGTTGCTGCAATTGAGGCCATGTTGAGGATCACCCCTTCCCCTTGTTCTTCCATAAAGGGAAGGCAGGCATGCATGCAATTATAGGCCCCTTTGACATTGACATTGAAAATCTTTTGGAAATCCTCCTCTGATGTATTCATGGCATTACCAATATGGGCGATACCGGCATTGTTGACCAGAATGCCAATCCCACGCTGGATGGCGATTACTGATACAATTTGTTTTACCTGTTGCTGGTTGGTGATGTCCACTTCATGAAAATGAACCGTATCCTTGTCAAGCTTTGCTGCGTCAAGAGATTCAACGCTGGGTTTGTTCAAATCCAAGACATCAACGATGGCTCCCTGCTCATGGAACAATTTGACAATGGATAGCCCAATACCGCTGGCACCTCCGGTTACAATTACGTAAGGACTGGCAAGTTCAAAGGGGGATGTTGGCATGTATCTACTTATATTGAGTTAATGAAGACAATTTAGGATAATCCCGACTATTTATTTTAATAAAAGCATATTTTTAGAAACAATTTATCCCATACCAATCATTTAGTAAGACTATTGGATGGTATTGAGAAAATGGCTTTAAAAATCAAAAAAATTAAATTGAGCATCATGCGATTTTTCAGGAAAATTTTACCAGTATTCTTACTCTTGACCTCAGGGTTTATTTTCGCCCAAGACCCCCCACAACCTTATGGAGCGCTGCCATCCAAAAGGCAGCTGGCCTGGCATCAGGTTGATGTATACGGCTTGGTTCATTTTACACCCACAACCTTTGAAAACAAAGAGTGGGGTTATGGTGATGCCAACCCTTCAATTTTCAACCCTAAAGAATTTGATGCAGACAAGATTGTAGCTGCTTTGAAGGCCGGAGGCTTAAAAGGGCTTGTGTTGGTAGCCAAGCACCATGATGGATTTGCTCTTTGGCCCACAAAAACCGCTGCTTACAATATCAGTCAATCTCCTTTTCGTGATGGGAAAGGGGATATGGTAAAAGAATTTGAACAAGCCTGCAGAAAAGCAGGTCTTAAGTTCGGGGTTTATTGTTCACCCTGGGACAGAAACAACCCTGTTTATGGAACCCATGAATATGTAAAAATATATCGGAAGCAGTTGACGGAACTCTATACCAACTACGGTGAATTGTTCATGTCCTGGCATGATGGTGCCAATGGGGGTGATGGTTATTATGGTGGTGAAAGGGCTACCAGAAAGATTGACAGATCCACGTATTATGGTTGGGATACCACCTGGGCGATTACAAGAAAGTTGCAACCCATGGCCAATCTGTTCAGTGACATTGGCTGGGATGTAAGATGGGTTGGTAATGAGAGTGGTTTTGCCGGAGAAACCTCCTGGGCTACTTTTACACCGGTTCCGGCAAAAGGCATGAATGCGGCAATCCCCGGCAACCTTGATCATGAGGTCAATCCTTTTGGTACCAGAGGAGGCAAGAACTGGGTGCCTGCAGAATGTGATGTTCCTTTGAGGCCAGGCTGGTTTTACCATCCTGAGCAGAAAGGGAAAACCAAAACACCTGAGCAGCTCTTTGCACTTTACCTGAAAAGTGTGGGAAGGGGTGCTGCATTGGATCTTGGCATCGCCCCAGATACCCGTGGTTTATTAGACGATGAGGATGTAAAAGCCCTGGAGGGTTTTGGTAAACTGGTTGATGAGAGCTTTAAAAATAACCTGGCACAAGCTTCTACACTAAGGGTATCTAACAAGAGAAGCAAATCCTACAAGGGACAGTTCTTGATAGACAGGTCGATGGACTCTTATTGGGCTACTGAAGACACCGTCAAAACAGCTTTAGTCAACCTTACATGGACGGCTGATCAAACCTTTGACTTGATCAAGATGAGTGAATATATTCCTTTGGGGCAACGCATCGATTCAGTTGAAGTGGAAGCCATGATCAATGGCAACTGGACCAAAGTAGCATCTGCAACCTCTGTAGGTGCATGTAGAATTATTTACCTCAATGAACCAGTCAAAGCGGCACAACTCCGTATTCGAATAGCAGCTCCTGTATGCATCACCATGAGTGAACTGGGTGTATATAAAAAGGCTAGTTTGTAATCATATCAAAGCGCAATGTCCCTCAATTGAGGGACATTTTTGTTTAGATTAGCAACGGTTGGTGTTTTTCAAATTTAATTTATCCGTTAATTATGACATTAAGTAATTTTACCTAATACACTGATTAAACATAGTAAGATTAAAGGAAACAAGCAGGTTTGCATCGTAATTGTTGCCGTAAATGAACAAGACCAAGACATGGTTGGCTTATCAAGGGGTGGTGAAACGGATATAATCATTGAAGATTCCTTAATTTGTCCTCCAGAATGTTCACCATCCTCCGGATTTTAATATTTAGCTGTGAAATGGGATTTGACCAGATGGTTTTTTATGTTCTCAGTATTGATTCCAATATCAGTAGGATTTTGGCGATTCCGCCAACTTCAGTTTCCTTTCAAATTGTTTTTTGTTTGGCTTTCTTTAGGATTTTTATTTGAATTGTTGTCTATTAATAAAAAGGATACTGGCTTGAAAATTCAATTTCACTACCTATACAGTACCATATCATTTTTTCTATATATTAATTTTGTTATGTTGCTGAGAGGATCAAAGTTCTCTTGGATTAAAGTTTTTTTGATTTTTTTGGCCGTTGCTGTTCTTTTCCTGACTGATTATTTGCTTCAGTATGATGTATTGATCAAGAAACGTTGGGGAATGGTGATCAGCTCCATGGTTTGTATTTTTTTAAGTATTCCTGTGATCATCGATCAGTTCTCCAATTCAATTATCAAACCCTACAAGAATTCAGTTTTGTTGATTTTGATTGCCTGGATTGTTTCGTATCTTTTTTTTGATACATTGATTATTCTCATGGCATTTCTTTATGATGAAACCACAAAAAATTTCTTTTTCAAGTTATACGAATTGAAATTATTTTTAAACCTATTGACCTACATCGCATATTCATACGCATTTTTATGGGCAGCCAAGAAAGAGACATATTTATTGCATTGATGATCATTGCATTTTTGCTGGCACTGATTGTTTCTTACTTTTTTTATCAATTGTACAGGCAGCAACAGGTGTTGAATAAGTTCAAGCATGAGAAAAACAAGTCAGAAATCATCAGTTCAGAGCTTGAGCGGAACGAGATCTCCGTGGAGTTGCACAATGATATTTCTCCTTATTTGGCCAGTGTTAAGATGCGCTTGAGTATGATGGATGATAAAAGAAATGAAATTTTGAAAGGTTGTATTCCGGTAATTGATTTGTGCATTGATCGTATCCGGGTCATGTCAAAACGCATGGCGCCATTGAGCGAGTATGAGCAAAGTTTTATGTCAGGTCTTCAACGGTTTGTCGATAAAACAGGATTAGACAAAGGAATTGAATTTCAGCTGCAGGAAAGGGAAAGGGTAGAATTGAGTGATGATCAAATCAACCAGGTATACCGAATATTGCAGGAGATTGTTTTAAATACCATCAAGCATAGCAATGCTTCACAGTTGAAAATAGAATCCAGTAAAGATGGAAATTACTTGCTGATACGGACGTCAGACAACGGGATTGGCTTTGATATGGACAAGATTAAAGCAACACAATCCTATGGTTTGGGACTCCTTAAAATGCAAAGCAGGGTTGATTACCTGAACGGAATGTTGGTTAAAGACAATTCGTCAATTGTTGGAACCCGCTACAATATCAGGATTCCACTACAAAATGATCTCTATGAAGCAAATTAGAATTGTAATTGCAGACGATCATGAGTTCTTTCGAAATGGACTACAGCTGGTATTGGTACAACATCCGAATTATGAGGTGATTTCCCATGCTTCAAATGGACAAGAATTGATTGACCAGGTTGCAGCACTAAAACCAGAGTTGGCAATTGTAGATATATCAATGCCCATCATTGATGGTATAGAGGCAACAAGGATTATTTCAGCATTATACCCAGAAACAAAAGTCATTGCATTGACCATGCATGATGATGACCCTGTTGTGATCAGTATGATGCATGCAGGTGCATTGTCTTATATCCTCAAGAATACCAACAAAGCTGAAATTTTTGAGGTAATCAATGCAATTGTGGCTCAGGGTCGCATATATTTTCCACTTTCAAGCGCTAAAACAATGGTTAATCTTTTTGATGAGGGTAATTATAAGCCCCTTGAACAATTGAATGCCATCTTTAGCGCTCGTGAAGTTGAAATAATAGGTTTTGTTTGTAAGGAATTCACCATCAAAGAAATTGCTAATATGTTGAGACTTAGTCCTCGAACCGTTGAATCTCATCGTGCCAGGATTATGCGGAAAATGAAAGTCAAAAGCATGGCTGGAATGGTGGCCTATGCATTTAAGCATAAACTGTTGGCGTAGTGTTGTAACTGATTTTAAGAAGATCATTCAACGCATTCGCTTGTTCGGACGAGCTCAAAACCCACGAAAAATCGTGGGTTTTGAGCTCGTCTTGCGGAGAGAGGGATTATTTCATGATCCCTTTTGGGGGATTCAGACAAGCTCAAAACCCAAGCGGCTTCGCCGCATGTTTTTTTGTTACCCAAACTCGCTGAAGCAAGCTTCGCTCGTTTGGAAAACAAAAAACCCACGAAAATTCGTGGGTTTTGATCTTGTCTGCGGAGAGAGAGGTTTGTGAACCTCAACTCCTAACCCAGTGAGAGCCAGTGATTTACAATTTTTTTAGCCAAAGGGGTCACCAATAGGAAACCAAGTCAAAAAGTTGGGGGACTTGACTTTCTTCTAAGTCACCCTTTGGTAGTACAAACATAAAGAACCCATCGGACTTTTCATAGCGTTTTGTACACATTTGATTAACTCGAACACCGAGATCAAATTGGTTGTAAATTGAGATGGCTCGTATTTTAATACAATAACTTGTATTCAAATTGATCAATTTCTATCATTCCCCATTGTTTAAAATGAATTTATTTCGCTCCGTGAAAAGTTATATCCTGTTTTTATTGTGTCTGATCGGTCTGCCATCTCTTGGATATTCGCAAACTGTCAATGAAGAAAAGCACGCCTTCCCTGGGATTACCAACTGGGAGGAAATCATTGTCAAAGCCACTTCGGAAAACAAATATATTATGGTAGACCTCTCTACCGAATGGTGCTATTGGTGTAAAGTGATGGATAAACAGCAGTTTAGGGATCCTGAAATTCTATCCCTAATGAACCCCAAGCTCAATTCTTATAGAGTGGATGCTGAAAAAGACTCCATCGGTAAGTTACTCAAATTAAAGTTTGGCATTGCTTCCTACCCGTCCTTCATCTTCTTTACTCCACAAGGTGAATTCATTGAAACATGGCACGGTTCAATGCCAAAGAAATACTGGATGCAATTTATCAAAGACAGCATAGATCAAGTTCCTTTGCCACGTCCAGGGATTCCAGAGGGTTTGACATTCAACTGGCCGAGCTTCGTACAAAGGGAGTTAAAAGCGAATTTCAAAAAGAGCACCCCGAGGTCAGAGGAATTGAATGAATTTTTCGCCCAATGCGATTATAAGAAGTTCACTGATTTTAATGTGTGTAGATTCTACCCCAGAGACATACCGGATGCGCTGTTAGAAAAGATCATACATGATAAATCTTGGCTGGATGCCAATTATGGACACGATATCACCAAGGATTTAATTGAAACTTCAATCAGTTGGAAGGGATATCATCAAGTTGAAATTAAAAATTGGGGCAACGCCCGTTATTATTTCTCACGATATCAGAACCTGTTTCCTGAAAATGCTTGGGAGTTGTTCCAAATGAATATCTTCTACTTCAAAAACAAAGTTGAGGTTGACAGTTTGATTCAGCTTGGATTGCAAAATGACAGCTTAGTTTACGATCACACATCTGATGAGCTGGCAGAATTCATTTTTGAACATAGAAGCAAAGAATCTCATTACAAACAAGCGGAATTATGGAATAGTGCCGAACTAAAAAAGGCACCGAATTTCAAAAGGGCAAAACTTCAAGCAAGAATCACAGTCAAGCTCCAGGACTGGAATGAAGCGAAACATTGGGCAAGCCTAGCCATTGAAGCCGCAAAAAAGGAAAATCTTGAACTGGCCGTCGACGACCATTGGATTATTGATCTCGCAAAACATGGTCGGATCAAGGGCGATGGTTAACTGAATCAGCACTAATGTTGGCAGACTTTCTCAAAAAGTGCGTCAACCCTTGGAATTTTTGGCAATTTTTAAAATCATATCTCCATGGCAATATGGCAATGGGTATATATATACCCATTGCCTATTGCCAAATGGTGATTTTACCTAATCCATGATAGATTTCTATCATCTAACTTGACCTCATTTGACTGATAATGATTGTTAATATTATCTAATTAAAAAGCAATCATTTATGAACCAAACCTTAAACACTGCTTTGGATCTTGTAAAAACAGCCAAAGTCCAAGTATTCCCTCGTTCTGTGAAAAAACAGATCAATCTTTTCGAAGGCGATACGTCTTCAGAAATCAATTTTAACGGCTACAACAATCTAGTCTCTTACCAGCATTACCTGGAATCATTTTATTCGGCGTGCAAACAGGAAATTGGTCAAGAAATCAGCCTAGGACTAAATCAACTAGAAGATTTAAAACGAAAGTTTGACCTAGCCAAATTCGAAGTGCGAGAATTCCGACAACGGTATTTTCCCAAGAACGACAATGATGCGTTATTTCAGCGTGTTGAGTTTGTCAAATCCCCACGAATTGACCACATTTCTGATGATGGTATAAAAAAAAATTCTCAGCTTTTTCCTAGTTCAGTACAGGCATCTTGAATCTTTAGAGCAACTTTACCAGCACAGAATTTCTCATTTAGAGCGATTTTTTAACTCTTACAAGCCTTCTTCATTCTACCCTCAGCTCCCTACCAAGCAGGAACTTCGAGATCAGGAACTAGGTCAACTCAGCTTGTTTCCTCCCGGTAGTCCCAATACTTTGCTTCAATGGCAAAAGGAAAAGGTCGACTTCGTGGAACTTTTTGTAGCAATTTATGAAAGTAAGTCCGTTAAGGCGAGCAATGATCAAAAGCTGTCCAAGAAAGATTTTTTTCAAATCCTCATGTGGTTCTTCAATATTAGGATTGGGCATTGGCAAGGAACACTGAATGCTGCAAAGGCCCGTAAAATAGACAAAGGCAGTCCGTATTTAAACGAATTGGTTCGGACTTTTTCTGAGTATGTCGAAAGGGGAATTTGAAAAAATCTTATTCAACTTGAATTCAACTACAATAAGGAAGTTTTTTTATCTCGGTAGCCTTGCACTCGAAAACAAATCGATGTGCGTATGTGGCAACCGACAGACAACAAATCCGATGACAAGAAATTTCTAGAGCTCCAGGAAAAACTACAACAGCTGGAGAAGCGCCTAAATCAATTGATGGCTAAGGTCACCAATGAGGTTAGGGATGATGACCGGTACTTGGACGTGGCAACGGCTTGCCGTGTCCTTGAATGCGGAAGGACACTCATTTATGAGTTGATGAATAAGGGAGAGATAGCCTATACGCAAGTGGGCCGTCAACGCCGAATTCTACTGTCCGACATACGCAAGTACGGCAAGAAAAATTATTGCCCTACCAAACCATCTATCCTCTAAATCATTCCAAACCTTCAATCGATATGGCATTAACAAAAGACGCGGTTTTACAGGCGACCAATAAAGGCCTGGATGTATTTAAGCATTTTTTAGGCAGCAGATTTACCAAGGTGGGCAAATCGTTCAGAAGCCCATTCTACAAAGACAGTAAGGCATCCTGCTACGTTTATTACGACAACAAATCGGGCATTTACAAATTCAAAGATTTCGGAGACTCCGAATACAGCGGTGATTGCTTTTTCATGGTCGGTAAGATATTCGCACTGGGCTGCGAAGACCGAGCTGAATTTATCCGGATCCTTGAAATCATTGATGGTGAACTCTACCTAAACCTGGAAGAAAACCAGCAAAAGGTTGACCGGCTCATCAAAGAGAATAAAGGAGCTGTCACTCGGGCGAGTAAAATCCCTTCTATTCATGATGGTTTTGAAACGGCAAAGACTAAAATGCCCATCAAGACCAAAGATTTCAGTGAATCAGAATTAGAGTTTTGGCAACAGTGTGGCATAACCAACGATGTGCTCCAGAGATACAATGTTATTTCCATCCACACATTTCATGGAACCACCAAAGAAGGAAAAGACTACCTGCTACTCTCTAGTTCGCATGAACCCATCTTTGGCTATCAAGGCAGACGGCATACCAAGCTTTACATGCCCAATTCAAAACTTCGATTCCTTTATGCAGGTGAGATAACTGAAAACTACGTTTTCGGAATTGAGCAACTACCCGTTCGAGGCGACATCCTCTTCATTACTGGAGGAGAAAAAGATGTCTTGAGCTTGGTGGCGCATGGTTTCAACGCAATTTGCTTGAATAGCGAAACGGCTCACATCCCCAAAAATCTACTGAGGGGTTTGAGCTACCGTTTCAAACACATAACCCTACTTTATGATGTAGATGAAACGGGATTGAAATCGATGGACAAACTCACGAGTGATCTCAAAAACTATTCGCTTAAAAGCCTGAAGCTCCCATTAACAGGGGACAAATCACAAAAAGACATCTCGGACTTCTTCAAACTGGGACATACCGCAGATGATTTAATGATGCTGTTTGTTGAGATGCTCGATCAAATCTATGAGGACACGCTATCAGTCATGCGTAGTTGTGAAATTGATTTTGACAAACCGCCAAAGGCACCCGAGCCAGTGATCACTATAAATGATGTTACAATAGGCTCCCCAGGAAATCTGCTTTGCGTATCAGGATCAGAGGGGAGCGGAAAAACAAACTACCTGGGTGGAATTTTATCTGGAGCCATCAAGCCCGAAGGCATCAACATTGACACACTTGGAACAGCTGTTCAGGAGAACGTAGACCAAAAGGCGGTTTTGCTGTATGATACTGAGCAGTCAGAGTATCAACTGTATAAAAATCTTACCTATATCATGAAACGATCGACCCTGGAAAGACCTCCGGCTTGGTTTAAGGCTTTTTGTCTAGTTGGTATTTCTAGGAATGAACGGATGAATCTCATTTTAGAATCAATGGATCGGTTTTATTACGAATACGGTGGGATTCACCTGATGGTGATTGATGGTATTGCCGATTTATTGGGCGGAGTTAATGATGAAGAAAGCTCCGTCAAGCTCATCGAAGAGCTGTTTCGCCTAGCTGCCATCTATAATACCTGTATTGTTTGCGTGCTTCACATGGCTCCTTCAGGAATGAAGCTCCGTGGACACCTTGGTTCTGAGGTACAGCGTAAAGCAGCAGGTATTGTCTTGATTGAAAAGGATGATAATAACCGTTGTAGTGTTGTAAAAGCCTTGAAAGTGCGCGACGGATCACCATTGGATGTGCCAATTATCCAGTTTGGATGGGACAACCATGAAGGAAGGCACGTTTTCTTAGGAGAAAAAAGCAAGGAAGACTCTGAAACTAGGAAAAAGCATGACCTAGCTGAAGTTGCTCGCGAGATTTTCAATAGAAAGTCCTCCTTAACTATGGCAGAATTGACACAAGCCATCATGGAAGCCATGGATGTAAAGGACAGAATGGCCCGGAACTATATTAAATACATGAAGGACCACTCCATCATTGAGAAAAGTGCATTGAATGGCGCGGAATTTATACTTCCCGACCTGCCTTTCTAAAGATATTTCTCTGGTTTTCCAGTGAAAGTGCCGGTTTCTCCCCCCATTTTCCGGCAAAAGTCCCGCGGATTTCCGTGGGACTTTATTTTTTACCTTGGTTTTACCACATTCTTGAAACGATTGACCTGATTTGACAGAAAAGTTTCCCACAACATCTATCAAACGACTAAAAGTTTAATTACTTTTGACAAGTTTGTCAATAGCAAATTGAACATATCATGGTAATCGAAACAAGTATTGGAAATTATTTGCAAAATCTTCGAAAAGAAAGAAAATTGTCTTTGAGAAAAGTTGCAGATCATATTGGCATTGATGTCTCCATGCTCAGCAAAATTGAACATGGAGAAAGACAACTACAGAGTCATATGTTACTCCCAATATCTAATTTATTCAATATTGATTTTAAGGAATTTCAAATCTTATACTTAAATCAAAAAATTGAGCAAGAATTTGGCGGACAGCCTTACTTAAAAGAATCATTAAAAAAATATCTTCAAAAAATAGAGGCCTTATGAGTATAAATACACAATCACTTCAACCTGTCATCAACTTCCTATGGACCGTTGCTGATGTCGTATTAGTTAACACCTACCAAAAAGGAAAATACAAGGATGTCATACTTCCAATGGTTGTGATTAGAAGGCTTGATTTGCTTCTTGAGCCAACCAAAGATCAAGTTTTAAAAACCTACAGTGAATATAAGTCAAAACTTCAAAACCTCGACAGTTTACTTACCAATAGTAAACATGGATCAGGACTCGCATTTTACAACACTTCGAAGTTTACTTTAAAAAAATTACTTGATGATCCAAAGAATCTTAGAAGTAATTTTGAAAATTACCTGAATGGATTTTCAGAAAATGTACAAGACATCATAAAGCAGTTCAAATTCAGAAATGAAATTGAAACATTAGATGAGGCAGACATCCTGTATTCATTGATTGAAAAATTCTGTTCACCAAAAGTGGAGCTTCACCCTGATAAATTGCCACCATTGGCTATGGGGTATGTTTATGAGGATTTGGTTAGACGATTTAATGAAGAAAACAACGAAGAAGCAGGTGAGCACTTTACGCCAAGAGAAATCATTGATTTAATGACCCATCTAATCTTTTTGCCTGTAAAAGACAAAATCAAACAAGGAACCTATCTACTCTACGATCCATGTGTGGGAAGTGGCGGGATGCTCACCATTGCAAAAAACTTTTTACTCAATCCAGACGGCCTAGTAAAAAGCAATGCCGCTGTTCATCTATACGGCCAGGAAAGTACTCCATTCATATATGCTACATGTAAAAGTGATATGCTTATTAAGGGCGAAGATCCAGATAAAATAGCCTATGGTAGTACATTGAGTGTTTATGGTTTTGATAAAGATTTGAAGTTTGACTTCATGCTCACAAATCCCCCTTATGGAAAGACTTGGGCACCTGATAAGAAAGCATTGGGTGTTGGCCCCAAAGGAGCAATTATCGATAAGCGTTTTATGCTTAAAGGTAGTTACAAGGAGGAGGCTGTTACCAGCCGAGTAAATGATGGACAATTAATGTTTGTGTTGCACATGTTAAGCAAAATGAAAGACACTGAACTTGGTAGTCGAATTGCTTCTGTTCATAATGGTTCCGCTTTATTCACTGGAGATGCAGGTCAAGGTGAAAGTGAAATCAGAAAATATATGATTGAAAATGATTTGTTAGAGGGAATTATTGCACTT
>JBIPNK010000094.1:0-9546 GCA_044373365.1 Chitinophagaceae bacterium | reverse complement strand
AAGCTGCTGTGCATGAATCACAGTCAAAGTTCATTGACCAAAGCGATCTGGTGGCAAGAATTATTGAGCAGATTGCCTTTGAGGCAAGGTCCAGTGAGTTTGTTGACCAGAAAAGTGGTGTTTCTGCCAGGTTGACCATTGCTGCTTTGGAAAATGCCTTCAGTGCAGCAGAGAGAAGGGCCTTGATCAACAAAGAAAAAGGAACACAGATCTGGATGAGTGACCTGCAGGGCATCATTCCAGCCATCACAGGAAAGATAGAGTTGGTGTACGAGGGTGAACAAGAGGGCCCTTATCAGGTGAGTGTAAATTTGCTTGAACGGTCCATCAGGACAGTTTTTACGCAGTATTTTCCTGATCCGGAAGGATTCAAGAAAAAACGCAACAAGGAAGCTACTGTTGAAAGTCCATACAAAACCGTTTCTCAATGGTTTGATTTGGGCAATCACATCAACATGTTGTTTCACCTCAAAGATACTGACCGTGTAAAACTCCTGAACACCGTTGTGGGCTTGTCTGAACTAGTGTTGCAGTATTACCCCAAGGCAACTGGGAAGCACAAGGCCCTGCTCATGGAATTTGTCCTTTATGGCCTGAGTGCATACTCGCTGATCAGTAAGAAAATTCTCTCAGAAAAAATTGAGTTCAGGGATTTGATGGGGAGTATGTTTTCGGATGAGGGTTTAGGGGTTTAAAGGTGTAAGGGTTTAAAGGTTTAGGAGGTTTAGGAGGTTTAGAAAATCCTTCTAAACCTCTCCACCCCTAAACCCCTAAACCCAAACCTATTTATTCACCGCTTCCAGTCCCCTCAAATAATCCATCAATATCAATGCCTGGCGGATTTCCATGAACATCTGCCTTTGGTCATTGTTCAGGTTGTCTGCTTTGTTGGACATGAGGTCTTGAACAGCCTGGTTCATTTCTGCAATAGACATTCCTCCGATATAGGCATAGTACGCCAGCTGCTCGTTCAGGTCTTTGCTCAATGAAGCAGATACTTTTGCAGCAAGCTTCTTGTCGCCGGCCTTGTAGGCGGCTTCCAGGAATTGGATGCTGATGGTATTGTGTTGGTTCTGCCTACTGACCAATCCGTAAGGGAAATTCTCTGCAAGCAAATTCTTGTCAGCGATATTCAACAGTTCCTTGGCCTTCTCTGTTTGGCCTTCCAAAGCCAGCTGGTTGGCTGCTTCAGCATATGATTGCCTGATGCCAACAAGGTGTCTCCTGTTTTCCTCATCAAAATAAACACCAGGAATATTGGCACTGCCGAAAGCGAATTTATTTTTAAGGACATCATAGGAAACCCTTGAGTTGATCATGTTCTGGCCAGCCACAGGAACAAGACGATAGGCCTGACCTTCACTGCGCAGGTACTGACCAAAGCCAAGTTCACCAAATGGAGAGGTAAAATAAATTGGGCGGCTCCATTTGTTGGCGGCAATGATGTTCAGTACAGCCATGTCATTTTTCAGGAGCATGTCTTTGGGAAGATCAAACCTTATTTCTGGAGCTACGCTATCACCTGGTTCTACGGTACCATTTTTTCTTACTGCTGCAATGTCAACGGGAAGGCTTACTTTCTTCACAGGAAGGTAGTTCATCATGGTCCCGTCTTGCATCTGCAATTGTGCTGAAGGATCATCGCTGCCGATGAAATCATGCATCAGGCTGTAAAGGTCTACATACCTGTTCTGGTCGGTGATGCCTTCTCTTTCAAAGAACCTCACATAGTCACGCTTTCCACCTTCAATCTGATCTGCAGACCAGATCACGTCAATGGGAGCACTTTCGTTCACTTTATAACGCATCTGGTTGATGTACCAGTCAATGCCCAACAAGGAATAGTTGATTACCCTGATGTCTTTCCTGATGCCTTCCACTTCCTGTGCGTACCAAAGCGGGTAGGTATCGTTATCGCCAAATGTGAAGAGTATGGCATTGGGTGCACAGCTCTCCAGATAGTTTTTGGCGAGGTCGCGGGCGGTTTGTTTTTTGCTCCTGTCATGATCATCCCACTCTTCTGCAGCCATCAATACTGGCACCGCCAAGAGGCAAACCAAAGCTGCTGCTGCATTGGAGACCGATTGGCTTGTAAACCTAGACAACCAATCTTTGACCTGCAAAACGCCCAATCCAATCCAGATGGCAAATGCATAGAAGGAACCTACATAGGCATAGTCACGTTCACGGGGTTGGTTGCCCGCCTGGTTGAGGTAGAATACAATGGCCAGGCCTGTAAAGAAAAAGAGGAGGAAGGATACGAATGATCCTTTCTTGTCTTGCTTGTATTGATAAAGAATACCAAGG
This sequence comes from Chitinophagaceae bacterium, assembly GCA_044373365.1. Classification (GTDB taxonomy): domain Bacteria; phylum Bacteroidota; class Bacteroidia; order Chitinophagales; family Chitinophagaceae; genus Pollutibacter. Next base: position 7,239 of record JBIPNK010000094.1, on the reverse strand, counting down.
ATCCCAAGAATAAAGGGAAGTGCAAAAAGCCTGTTGTTCGCTTTGTTTTGCTTTATGCTTTGGGGAAGTTTGTCTTGGTTGCCCAACATTGCATTGTCGACAGCACTGATGCCAGTAAGGGTGTTGGCATCACGTTTGTTTCCAAAACCCTGGATGTCATTTTGTTTTCCAACAAAGTTCCAGCCAAAATAACGGAGGTACATCCAGCCAATCTGGTAGCTGAGGGCCCAGCTGATGTTGTTGGCCATGGTTGGTTTTTCGCCATCTGCGAGGTTGAGCCAGCGTTGGTAAAAGGTTGCATGTCCCTGGTCATTGCTGGCATCCCATACGCGTGGCAGCAGCATTTTATCTTCTGCTTCATATACCGGAGACTGGTCTTTTCCCACTGCGAGGTATTTTTCTTTTCCTTTCACATAGCGGGTAGATCCTTCTTCATAATCGATTGGTTTTGCGGTGAATACCTGACCATACAACAACGGAAAGTCTCCATATTGCTCGCGTCCAAGATATCCTTCAAGGCTCATTGGATTGTCAACATTGTACATGTCGATAGCAGGATTTGCTGCAGAACGGATCATGGTTGTGATGTAGGTTGAATATCCCAGCAACATGAACGCAAAGCACCAGAGGCCCAGTTTGAGAAAATATCCATTGGTCTTCATTTTTCCGGAATTGGCGTATTTGATGCCAAGGAAAATCGCAAAAACCAGCAGTGCAAAAAATACGGTAAATCCAGTGAAAAAGGGCATTCCCAGTGAATTGACAAAGAAAATATCAAACTTTCCTGCGGTTTTGATGGTGTATTGAATTACCGCTTTCTGTGCTACTCCTGTTATCAAACATCCAATGATGAACGCGATGATGGTTCCTTTTCCGGTAACCTTGTAACGCTTGTAATAATATACCATTACAATGGCAGGAATGGTAAGGAGGTTGAGCAAGTGAACCCCAATGGAAAGGCCCATCATGAAGAAGATCAATACAATCCATTTGTCAGCACCTGGCTGATCGGCATTGTGTTCCCACTTCAACATCATCCAAAAAACCAGTGCAGTAAAAAAGGAAGAAAGAGCATACACCTCACCTTCAACAGCACTGAACCAAAATGAATCACTGAAGGTATAGGCCAATGCACCAACCGTACCAGCGGCCATGATAGAGAAAATCTGGTTTCCATTGAGTACCTCAGTTCCTTTCTGAACAATTTTTCGTGCAAAATGGGTGATGGTCCAGAACAGGAACATAATGGTAAATCCACTAGCCAAGGCACTCATTACGTTTACTGCTTTTGCAGCCGTAAGGGGGTTATCTCCAAAGAAAATGATGAATACCCTTCCAATGATCACAAAAAGTGGTGCTCCGGGAGGATGGGGAATTTGTAGTTTGAAGCATGAGCTGATAAATTCTCCGCAATCCCATAGGCTTCCTCCTGCTTCTGCCGTCATGATATAGACTGAACAGGCAATTGCAGTGACGATCCATCCAACGATGTTATTAATCCTGTTAAAAGACATATTTGATGTATTTAGTGGACAAATATACTGAAATGCGTTATGAGTTGTGGCATTTGGATATAGTCTTCCTGTTGTCTGTTTATTAATTCATGTTAAGCATCATCATTGATGGATCAAGGTTTTTTCCATTCAAGTGATTAGGCCTAAAATCCGCTACTGTAAACCGTCTTGAACGAACCTTTTATTAATCCTGATATCCTTTTATGAATATTTTCAAATTTCATTTTGCTCGAATGTAAAAACACATTATTTTTGCACTCCCGTTTACGGAGTGGAATGAACTCGTAGCTCAGTTGGTAGAGCAATACACTTTTAATGTATGGGCCCTGGGTTCGAGTCCCAGCGGGTTCACTCTCAAAAGCCACCTTTTTTTAGGTGGCTTTTTCCATTTATGCAACTGGCCTTTTGCACTTAATCCATATTTCCTTTTTTTGCGTACTATGGGTATTTGATTTTATGAGTAAATTTACATCATGAGCCAATTCACGAACAAAACAGTCGTTGTTACAGGTGGAACGGATGGCATTGGAAGGGCCCTGGTCCTGAATTTATTAGCGCTGGGCGCCAACGTGGTAACCTGTGGCCGAAGCCAGCAAAAAATTCTTTCACTGGAGGCCGAGGCCCCAATCGGAAAGATTTGTGTACTCAATGCAGATGTATCTGTTGAAAAAGACTGTGAACGGTTGGTGGATCATGCCGTGAAGATGTTTGGTGGCATTGATGTGCTGATCAACAATGCAGGAATTTCGATGAGGGGATTGATGGAAGAAGGTGGGAAAGGCATCATCCCGGTGATTAAAAAAGTAATGGACGTTAATTTTTATGGTGCCATGTACTGCACAACTTTTGCGCTGCCTCATTTGTTCAAATCAAGAGGAGTAGTGGTTGGTGTTTCCTCGATTGCAGGATACAGGGGATTGCCTGGGCGAAGTGGATACTCTGCTTCCAAATTCGCCTTGCAGGGCTGGCTCGAAGCCCTCAAAACAGAAGTCGTTGATAAAGGAGTTCATGTCATGTGGGTGAGCCCAGGCTTCACAGCGTCAAATATCAGAAACGTTGCTTTGAACAAGCAAGGTGAGGCCCAGGGAGAGTCGCCTTTGAATGAAAATGAACTGATGGACGCCTCAACCTGTGCCAATATCATCATTTCTGCCATTGCCAACCGAAAACGAACTGTTGTGATGACTTTTCAAGGTAAGCAGACCGTTTTTCTCAATAAATTCTTCCCATCCCTGGCTGATAAGTTGGTCAGGAAGTTTTTCTTTAAAAATGGGGAGTTGGTAAAATAAGCAGTTTCGTATAAACAAAATTGTTTATTTTGCATCATGTTTTCCAAATTGCTTATTCTTCGGGGATTGCATCCTGGTTTTTTTCTTGATCGCGAACTCCGCAAAAGGGGGCTTAAGAAAGGCTCTTTTGCTTTGAGTATAGGTGAATATCCCCAAACCTTAGGGGCAATCATGTTAGGCAAAAGAAATATGAACCCATCCTTGGCACTGAAAATTGAATCATTGTTAGGTTGGGAAGAAGGATTTCTGATGTGTCTCCAGGCCTTGTTTGATATGAGATCGATTGCTCAAATCAAGTCTTCTGAAAAACCTGATCTTTCTCTGATTCGACCCGTATTGTTTTGGGATACAGACGTTGAGAAAATCAACTGGCAAAGAAGTAGGACATCTGTGCTAAAAAGGGTTCAGGAAAGAGGAAATGAGATAGAGAAAAAGGAATTACAACGGTTTTACAATATTCAGCCTTAAATTATTCACCTCATTTTTTATCACCAACAAGAAATTTTGATTAAACTTCATTTTGATACCGTTTCACCTTTACTCAAAGATATCCTTGAGTTTCTGATGCAGCGCCCAGAATTGGAGCGATTTCGATTGGTTGGTGGAACTTCTCTGAGTTTACAAATGGGGCACAGGATATCGACAGATATTGATTTGTTTACAGATGCGGATTATGGATCAATTGATTTTGACACGATTGATCAAATGTTAAAAAACAACTTTGCATATGTTCAGGAAAGTTCAGTTCGAGAAGTGGCTTTAGGGAGGCCTTATTTTGTTGGGAAGTCTGAGCAGGAAGCTGTAAAACTTGATATTTATTACGCAGACAAATTTTTATTTGATCCCATTCAACTAAAAAATATTAGGTTGGCTGACCTGAGAGATATCGTGGCTATGAAATTGGAAACCATTGTGCAGGTCAGTAGAAAAAAGGATTTTTGGGATTTGCATGAACTTATGGAACATTTCGGGCTTAGCGAGATGGTTTCATTTTACAAAAATCGTTATCCTTTTGGTTATGGCGAAGATGAGATTTTTGCCGCCATACTCAATATTTCTTCTGCGGATGATGATTTGACACCAATTTGCACAAAATCTAAGTTTTGGGAATTGATCAAATTCGATATGATTGAAGCAGTAGAACTGTTCGGCCCTCGCTGACTGATTGTATATTTGTAACCATTATACCAATATGCCCATCCTCACATTCACCAGCGATTTCGGATCATCTGACCATTTGGTCGGAGGGGTGAAAGGTGAAATATTGAAGTTGAATGAGGGTTTTCAGATTATTGACATAACCCACGACATCATCCCGTATAATTTTATGCAGGCTGCTTATGTCTGCCGCAATATTTTCTCTGCTTTCCCTCCTGAGTCTTTTCACTTGATCTTGGTGAATGCTTTTGATAATAATTCAGATCATTTGTTGCTCATTCGGCATCAGGGACAAATCCTTGGAATGCCTGATAATGGATTGATAACCATGATCTTGAGTAAGTTTCCCGATGAGGTTGTAGCCATTCCGTTTCCCCCCGGCTTCAAAAAAAGCATCAAGTCTTTTACTGCTTTGTTGGTAGAAGCCTTTTCTTCACTGCTGAGCGGAGTAAAGTTTGAAAAACTGGGGAACTCTCAGGTGAAAATCCAGGAGAAACACCTGATGAAGCCCTTTGCTTCTGATCAATACATTGAAGGTCAGATCCTTATGATAGATAGATTCCTAAATGTGATTGTAAATATCACAGAAGAGGAGTTTGAGGCTGGCCGGCGGGGCAGGCCTTTCAAAATTGTACTCCTGAGAGATGCCTTCATTGAGAAAATCAGCGATCATTATGCTGATGTGCCAGAGGGGGAGAAGCTTGCTTTTTTCAATGAGGCGGGCTACTTAGAGATTGCTGTTAACAAGGGATATGCTGCTCCATTGTTTGGCTTGGGTGAGTTTTCGGGATCCGGACAGCACCATCACGAAAAAAGACAGTATTATCAGACTGTTAAGGTTTTTTTTGAGTAAACATTATTCTATTTAGCAATCCCTTGTTTTTTAGCTGCATTACAGTTCTGTAAACCTTAATGGTTAACAACTCTCGATCAATGACAAAGGTGTTCAAGTTTGATTATTTTCCATAATTTGCTCCCTTTAAGCAACCAATATCCTTAGTTTTATGCCTCAATTCCAGAAATACCAAGTGCATGCGGTAGTTTTTATTTATTTATTTACCACGATTTTTCAAATTACCCAAGTGAGAGGGCAATTGCCTGTTTTTACACAATTCTCTCAGAACCAACTGAATGTCAATCCATCTTTTGCTGGTTATTTCGATGAAGATATCAAGGTAAATGCACTTTACAGGTCTCAGGCATATTCCAAGCTGGTTACTTCTACTTTCACGAATGCATCTTTTCAGATGAGACCCTACATGGATTTTATACCCGAAAATGATGTTTTGGGCTTTGGCGTCAATGCCTATTCTCATAAGACATTAAGTATCTACTCACATAATGCTTTGTCTGCAACCATGTCCTATTCCAAGGGTTTGGATTATGCAGCTACACAAACCCTTGCAATTGGCTTTCAGGGGCGTTATAATTCCAAACGGGTTGATTACACACAATTGCTTTTTCCCAATCAATTTGACATCATTGGATACACGCCAAATCTTCCCAATAATGAACCCATTCAAGTAATCAATGCCAATTTTCTTGATTTGAACGCAGGCCTGTTGTACAGTGCAGTAGGAGAAAACGAGGCGTTTACGGGTGGATTTTCGCTCTATAATGTAAACCAAATCAGCAGTGATAAGGCAAAATTGGCCAGTAGGGATGGATTGACCTATAATTATCATATCGGGTACTCACGTTATCTGTCTGAATACAGTCAGGTTTTTCTAGGGGGGCTTCACTCTTCCTCATTGAAGCAAGGCGCAACCTCCATCGTTGGAGCTGTTCAGTTCATGCCAGATTATGCCAGATTTATTGGTTTTGATGTTGGTGGAATCTATGTATTGAACAACAGTTTTTCCCCATTTGTGAACCTTAACATGAATCTTATTAGGGCTTCGTTCACTTACAATGTTCCAATTTCTCCCAATATTTCCTATGTCCAACAGTCTAATGCATTTGAAATAGGAATTCAACTTCTCTTCTCAAGGCCAACAGAGAACAATACCATTGCCAAAAGACATATGAGTTGTTTTAAATAAACAATTTTTTACAGACATTATAATCGACCATTCATGAAGTTTTTAAGAAAAATTCGATTCGCTTTTACCATACTGTTGTTGCTATTGTCCAATCTATTGATTGCACAGACATGTCCAGTCATTAATTCGGTTACCAGTAGCAGTGCAGTTTGTGTCGGAAGAAGTTTTACCATGGAGGTCATTGCAACCTCTCCAGACGCATCGCCCTTAACCTATTCATGGTTTAAGAATGGCGTCGCAATTACCAGTGCAACCGCCAATCAGTATATCATCAGTAGTTTTTCGGCAGCTGATGCTGCTTCTTACACAGTAAAGGTTGGCAATGCGTGCGGCACCCTGACTACATCAAATCCTATACAATTGACCCTCTCAGGGTTACCTGTAATTACAAGTAGTTTTAGCAGTCCAACAACCATTTGTGTGGGAGCTGATTTCTCAACTGCTGTAACAGCTACAACCAATGTTGGTGGAACACTCAGCTATCAATGGAAAAAGGCGGGGACCATCATTTCAGGCGCAACGAATGCAATGTTGAATCTTACTGAATTACAAACAACTGATGCTGGAGTCTATACTGTTGATGTAACCAATGGTTGCGGGACAACCAGCAGTGGTAATTTGCAGATAAATGTCTCTTCTAAGCCAATAATAACATTACAACCTGTTGGATCAACAGTTTGTGTTGGTGCAGCCATCACTTTTTCAGCAGATGTTTCCGGCGCTACTTCGTTTAAATGGCAGAAGGATGGTGTTGATGTTGGAAATATTACCAAGACATTTACATTGTCCACTTCCGCGAAAACAGATGCAGGATCTTTTACTTTTATTGCTTCTAATGGATGTGGTAATACCAGCAGTGCTGCAGCTGTAATGGTTATTAATGGCAAGCCTTCGATCAGCAGCATTGCATCGCCTGCAAATGTATGTGCCGGCAACACGGCAACATTGGTGGCTAGCATTATTGGGAATGGCGATGACAATCTTACCTATGCATGGTCCTTAAAAGGCCTAGCCATTCCGAATGGTAATACATCAACACTGTCGATTCCCAATTTTCAGTCTTCAAATGTTGGGGTATATGCTTTGGCAGTGACCAATGGTTGCGGAACCACAACTTCAACATCACTCAGTTTGGATAAGGATGTACAGTTGATCCAAGCTCCATTAATTGGAGCTGTTGCGGATCAAAATGTTTGTTTGAACGCCACGTTGAATGTATCGCCCACGCTGACCAAT
>JBIPNK010000024.1:0-37201 GCA_044373365.1 Chitinophagaceae bacterium | reverse complement strand
GTTGATTTTCATGAAGTGATGGGCAGCAAACGCAAAGAAACCAGGTTGAGGCAGCTCAAAGACCATTGGGTCAACCAGGTCAAGGATCTTCCTAAGGTTTCCTTTAACCAACCCAAGTCCAAACATCTTTCCTGCGCCATTGCGAGCATCGCCATTGAAGGCAAGAAACCGGAAGAGGTTGCGGGGGAATTGTTCACCAAACACAAGATCCATACGGTTGCCATCAACTGGGAAAACATCCACGGCGTAAGGGTTACACCCAATGTGTATACCTCTCTGAAAGACCTGGACAAGCTTGCTGAGGCCATCAGGAAGATCGCTAAGGGTTAAAACCAATAAAAAACCCCTTTTTTGACCAGATTGCTTGAAAAAATAGGCCAAAAAATAGGGTTTTTTTCTGTCTGAATCAGTATTTCAATTACCTTTGCCATCCCCAAATCAGGCTGACAAAACAGCCTGAAATCCAAACAAAAGGAGGAAATTAATAGTGGAAGAAAACAACACACTAGCAAATCCGTCAACAGTCTCCGCACACGATGATTTCGATTGGAGCATTGACAAGCGCAACGTTGCCCGTTACAACAACGAGGAGCAACTCAAGTATGATGCCGTTTATGAGGGCACATTCAAACAAATCACTGATGGTGAAATGGTTCAAGGTATCGTAGTGGGCCTTACCAAAACCGACGTGGTGATCAACATTGGTTTCAAAAGTGATGGTCTTGTTTCGTTGAACGAATTCAGGGACCTTCATGGATTGAAGACCGGTGATGTAGTAGAAGTAATGGTTGTTGAAAAGGAAGACAGGGAAGGCCACCTGCACCTCAGCCGCAAGCAAGCCCGTATCACACGTGCTTGGGAGCGTATCGTTGAGATGCATAAGTCAGGTGAAGTCGTTTCTGGCTTTGTTACCAGCAAAACCAAAGGTGGTCTTATCGTTGACATCATGGGAATGGAAACCTTCCTCCCAGGATCACAAATCGACGTTAAACCCGTTACAGACTACGATCAGTTTGTTGGCAAAACAATGGAATTCAAAGTGGTTAAGATCAACGAGACCATCAAGAATGCAGTTGTTTCCCACAAGGCACTTATCGAAAGCGATATCGAAGCACAGCGTGCTGAGATCATGGGTAAACTTGAAAAAGGTCAGGTTCTTGAAGGAACCATCAAAAACATCACTGATTTCGGAGCATTCCTGGATCTTGGTGGCGTAGATGGTCTTCTCTATATCACAGACATCAGCTGGGGACGTATCAACCATCCTTCTGAAGTGCTCAAGCTTGATCAGAAACTCAATGTCGTTGTCCTCGACTTCGATGATGAGAAGCGCAGGATCAGCCTTGGTCTTAAGCAATTGACTCCACATCCTTGGGATACACTTTCAACAGAAATTGTTGAAGGTGCAAATGTTAAGGGCAGGGTAGTCAACATCGAAGATTATGGTGCATTCCTTGAAATCACTCCTGGTGTTGAAGGACTTGTTCACGTAAGCGAGATCACTTGGGCAAACACACCTGTGAATGCAAAAGAGTTCTTCAAGCTGGGTGATGAGTACGAAGCAAAAGTGGTGACACTTGACAAGGACAGCAGAAAGATGAGTCTTTCTATCAAACAACTTACATCAGATCCTTGGAACATCATCGAGGATAAATATCCTGTGGCCAGCCGTCATACAGGCCTTGTTAAAAACATCACGCCGTATGGTGTGTTCGTTGAACTTGAGCCAGGCATTGGTGGCATGATCCACATCAGCGATCTCAGCTGGTTGAAGCGTTACAATCATCCTACAGAGTTCACCAAATCAGGAAGTCAGATTGACATCATGATCTTGAACATCGACAAGGAAAACAGGAAGCTTCAACTTGGACACAAACAACTCGAGGAAGATCCTTGGAATGCCCTTCAAGAAACCTTTGCCATCGGTTCCACACACGAAGGAACTGTTGTTAAAAAGGATGATAAAGGTGCTGTAGTACAGCTCCCTTACGGTCTTGAAGGATTTGCCCCTGCACGTCATCTTGCAAAAGAGGATGGTAAAACAGTTGGCGCTGATGAAACTGCCCAGTTCGTAGTGATCGAGTTTGATCGCAACGAAAAGAGGATTGTGTTGAGTCATGCACGCATCTGGGAACAGGTTGCAGCTGATGAGAAAGAAGCAGTTGTCAAGGAAAAGAAAGCCGATGCAGCAAAAACCAAAAAAGCTGTTAAGGACATTCAGAACAAGGTTGAGAAATCAACATTGGGCGACCTTGGTGTTCTCGCTGAACTCAAGAAGAAAATGGAAGGCGGAGAATAAGGAAACTTATTATCCACTGACATCAAACAATAAGGGTCCTGTGCAATTGCACAGGACTTTTTTTATGCTAACAATGCATTGAAATCTTGTGCGGTGAGTGAGCGCAATGAGTTGAGCCTGAGGTCTGCAATGTTCCAGCGTTCCTGGTGGTACTGGTCAGGATGAGGGACTACAATGCATTTCATCCTTGCCGCTTTCGCCGCAATCATACCATTGAAAGAATCTTCAAAGCAGATGCAGGCAGGAGGGGGGCTCCCCAGTTCAATGGCACAGTTGATGAATACCTGCGGGTTGGGTTTCCCAAAGGGTAAAAACTCAGCAGAACAAATGACTGAAAAATACTGTTGCATATCGATTTTATCAAGAACGGCATTGATCAGTGCCAGGGGAGAAGAACTGGCAAGCCCCACTTTGAGAGAAGATTGTTTGACCAACTCCATCGCTTCAGCAACCCCTTCCATCATCGATCCGTGGTCCATTACTTTGGCGATCACAAGATCTGTAATTTCTTTTTCAGCAGATGGAATGTGGGCTTGGTCAATTTCAAAGACATCAAACCAATGCTGCAGGAATTCTTTTGTTCGAAGGCCGGTTGTCTCAACATATTGTTCTTCACCAATGGTCATGCCAAATTTCATCAGGCATTCTTGCGCCGCTTCATACCAGAGCGGTTCTGAATTGATCAGCAATCCATCCATATCGAAGATGGCTGTGGTTGTTTTCATGCACAATTGATTTTCAATAAAATTACTCTTTTAACTGCTTAATAGGATGAACAAATGAAAAGATCAAATCTTCACAGATTGATAGGCGTAATTGAATAATCCTTATCTTGAATATTCAATTATGATTGATAAACTTAAGGATGTCAAGTTGGTGAGGAAGTTGGTGTATGCCTTCGTAGGAATATTCACTTATCCTGGTCTTGCTATCGTCAATAAACTCAAGATCAGTGGTACGGAAAACATAGAGGCACTTCCCAAACAAAATGTATTGTTTGTAAGCAACCATCAAACTTATTTTGCTGACGTGATTGCTTTCCTTCATATCTTTTGCGCTGTAAAGTGGGGCAGGAAAAACAGGCTTGGTCTTCCTTTTTATTTTCTCAATCCATTTGTAGATGTTAACATAGTCGCTGCAGAAGAGACCATGAAAGACAACCTGCTCACCAGGCTATTTACATTGGCAGGTGCCATTACAATCAAAAGGACCTGGAGGGCTGCTGGAAAAGATGTCAAGCGGGAGGTGGATACAAATGATTCTTCCAAAATCAATGAGGCACTGGCCAAACGGTGGGTCATTACTTTCCCTCAGGGCACAACCAAACCTTTTGCTCCCGGCAGAAAGGGTACTGCGCATATCATCAAAACAATGAAACCAGTTGTGGTTCCCGTGGTCATCAATGGTTTCTGGAGGGCCTTCAACCGCAAGGGGTTGAGGTTCAAAAAAAAGGGCACCCTGCTATCTGTTCATTTCAAAGAACCGCTGCAGATCAATTACGAACAATCTGTAGAAGAGATTCTTGAACAGATCATGGATGCCATAGAGCAGAGCAAACAATTCATGCTGAAAGGGAAACACCACCACGAGATTTCTCCTGCCTGATGCTTTAATTTGTGAACAGGGCTTTCAGTTCGGTTGCGTCCTCTGCTTTCATTTTTTTTGCAAGCACGAGCCTCAGTTGTCTTCTTCTCAGCGCCCCATCATAAACTTTAATTTCATCCTCTGTTTCAGGAGTCAGTTCAGGAACCATTCTTGGTTTTCCATTGGGGTCAAGTGCTACAAAAGTCAAATATGCTTCATTGCTTTTGTATTTGTACTGCTGGGTAAGGTCTTCTCCCCATACGGTGATATGGACTTCCATGGATGATTTGAATGCCCTTGATACCTGTGCTTCAATATGCACTACCTGTCCAAGTTTTATGGGGGCATCAAAGGATATATTGTCTACGGAAACGGTTACGCATGGCGCATTGCAATGTCTCCAGGCAGCCATTGCCGCTGCAGTATCCATCCAGTACATCAGCCTGCCTCCCATGAGGTTGCCATAAAAATTGGTGTCATTGGGAAATACCAATTCTGTCATGATTACATTTGATTCGGACGCTTTTTTCGGTTTCATTTTTGCGCGGTTTAAATGATTGTTTTTTCAGCCCCATGTAGGAATGCCGGTAAAATATCAGCACCAATACCTGGAAGTTCATCCAATTCAAGGAAATAGTTGTTGTAGCGTGCTCCATTGGTTACGGGATCGGCAAGATGGCCCAGCAGGCAAGTATCAAGATCGTAGAACTGGATGTTCTCATGTGCCATGGCCAGGTGCACTTTTGCTGTAAGTGCCAGGCGGCTTTCCACCATGCCGCCAAGCATGCAGGGAATACCATGTGCAGCAGCGGTGTCAGCAATCTTGATGGCTTCAATGATGCCACCTGATTTTGCCAGTTTGATGTTGATATAACTGCAGCTGTCAGTGGAGATGAGTCTTTCTGCATCAAAATGATTGAATACACTTTCATCTGCCATGATGGGAATGGCCACATTTTTTTTCAAAGCAGGCAGCAAGGGGTCAAGATGGTGGTGCATGGGTTGTTCACAAAACGCAATGTTGAATGGCTCGATGGCTTGAAGTGTTTGCAATGCCGTTGCGTAGTCCCAGCCCTGGTTGGCATCAACACGGAGCTGTATGTCAGGTCCAACTGCTGTCCTGATTTTTTGGATCCGCTCAACATCTTCCTTGCCATTTTTACCAAGTTTTACCTTGATGATGCGCACACCTTGTTCAACAAAAGCTATGGCCTTCTCTGCCATTCTTTCCGGGCTGCTGATGCCAATGGTGAGGTCTGTTTGAATCTTCTTTTTTTGACCTCCAAGGAACTTATACAATGGCATGTTCAGTGCCTTTGCGGAGATGTCGTGGAGTGCCATGTCAAAAGCACTTTTGATGGTGCTGTTGAAAGCAATGTGCGCATGCAACTCATTCATTCTTTCTTCAATGGCACAAGGATTTTTTTCTTTTATGATGCTTGCGAGTTCTCTTCCTACATGAAAACAACTGTCTTGGGTTTCTCCCACCAGCATCGGGAATGGGCTGCACTCGCCAACACCGAAAATGTCACTATCAGTATTGATTTTTATGTAGATATTCTTGGCCGCATAGCAGGTTTCTGTTGCAATCACAAATGGCTCCATTGGGATGGTCAGCCTGCTGATTTCAATTGAACTGATCTTCATGGCGCTGGGGGTATAGTGTTCTGATGTTTAGGTCCTTTCATTTTCAAAGGTAAAGGTTCCCATGCTTACCAATGTCATTAAACATATTAAACAAAATCAATTCTCTAATGTTGTATTTTAAATCGATGTATGGAAAAGCTCAATGGTAAAAAGGTTGTTGTTGCAGGCGCTACAGGTGGAATTGGATCCAGTTTGGTAAAGCTGCTGATTCAAAGTGGTGCAGAAGTTTTTATCACAGGAAGAAACAATGAAAAGTTGTCCAACATCGCTGCAACACATGGGATTCCCTCTTCTCATTTTTTGGCAGTAGACATCAGTGATGGAACCCAGATGGGATTATTGGCTGACACTGTATTGCATCAACTCGGAACGCCTGATATCCTGATCAATGTTGCGGGAATAGGCATCATCAAACCAATGGAGCAATTGTCTTTGGAAGATTTTTCAAAGTCCATTCAAACCAATCTGGTAGGCGCATTTCTTTTTGTGAAATCGTTTCTGCCGGCCATGAAGGAAGCAAAAAAAGGATTGATCATCAATATTCCCGGGGTGCTGGGGAAAGTGCCTATGGCCGGTGCGGCTGCCTATTCTGCCAGCAAATACGGCATTGTGGGAATGATGCAAAGCATCAGGGAAGAGTTGAAAAGAACCGAGATAAGGATTACCAACCTGTTTTTGGGTGGCGTTGATTCTCCTTTTTGGGATGAAATCGACCTGAGGGTACAGAAGGATAAAATGATCCGTGAAGAAGAAGCGGCAAGGTCAATTTGGTTCCTGTGCCAACAGCCTGCAAGCGGTGTTGTCAGTGAAATGGTCTTACAGCCATTTAATCACCAGGCCATCTAAAGCATGGTTCCTTTCAGGAAATAGTAGGCGCAGTTGAAGTAAATGATGACGCCCGTAACGTCTACCAGGGTGGCAACAAAAGGAGCGGAGGAAACGGCAGGGTCAGCCCCCAACCTTTTGAGGACGATGGGTAGCATAGATCCTGAAATGGTACCAAACATGACCACTCCGATCAGGGAAACGCCAACGACCATGGCCACCAGAAAATAATGTGCCCCATATACTTCAGGGAATATTTGGGACCATACCATCACCCTGGAAAAACCGATAATACCCAGAACGGTGCCCAGCATGATGCCAGAGACAATTTCCCTGCGCATGACCTTCCACCAATCTGCCAGGGTAACTTCACCAACGGTAAGTGCCTGTATGATCAGGGAGGATGCTTGAGAGCCAGTATTTCCTCCACTTGAAATGATCAGGGGAATGAATAGAGAAAGAATCAGGGCCTGATCCAGCGCATGCTCATAGCTGGCCATTGCAGTGGCGGTAAGCATTTCGCCCAGAAAGAGGACGATCAGCCAGCCTACCCTTTTTTTGAACAGTTTAAATATTGAGATTTCAAGGTAAGGCTCTTCAAGGGCCTCGGTACCTCCCATTTTCTGCATGTCTTCACTGAATTCCTCATTGGCAACCCAGAGCACGTCATCAATGGTCACAATACCCAGCAGGATATTGTTGTTGTCCACAACCGGCAGCGCCACCCTGTTGTTCATCTTGAAGACCTGGTTGGCCTTTTCCTGATCGTCATATACATTGAGTTCTATATACCTGCCATCCGTCAGTTCGCTCACCAGTCTCTCAGGGGGAGACAATAAAAATTCTTTAATCCTGACGTCATCCAGGAGTTGACCCTGGTCATTGATCACATAAATCACATCAATGGTTTCAGACTCTTGTCCTACTTCCCTGATGTATTCCAATACCTCTGAAATGGTCCAGTCTGACTGGACGGCAATATAATCTGGGGTCATCAGACGCCCAACGCTTCCTTCCGGATAGCCCAGCAAGGAAAGGGTGATTTTTCTTTCTTCAGGATTGAGCAGTTTGATCAGTTCCCTTACAGCATTGGTGGACAACTCCTCCAGAAACGATGTACGGTCATCCGCAGGGAGTTCATTGAGCAAAGCAGCTGTTTTCAGTGGTGGCAACTCCTGAATAATGTTTTTTTGGACACCCAGTTCAATGATCTTGAAAGTACTCGCCGCCCTGTGAATGGACAATTCAGCCATGATTTCGGTGGCATGTTCCTTGTTGTCTTCAATGAGTTGACCAACATCGCTGATGTTCAGTTCATTCAAGAATTCGGGCATGTGCATGGCATTTTCCTCCTGTAGGAAAAATTCAAACTGCTCTTGAAGATCCATATTGGTATCGATCTGAATCATGCCTGACTGCTGGTTTCTGCGAAATTAATCATAGTTTTTAAGCCTGCAATATTAACTTCGATACGAGGGCAATTGGTTTTAGCCATGCAAGAATGGATAAGACATACAATATTGTACATTTGTAATCAATCAATTGAAGTGCGGATGATTGTTTTTTTGATAGGGTTTATGGGTTCTGGCAAGTCCTTTTACGCAAAAGGTCTGTCGGAGTATCTTCATGTTCCTTTTGTTGACCTTGACCAATTTATTGAGGAGGAGCAAGCCATTTCCATCAGCGAAATCTTTGAAAAAATGGGTGAATCGGCATTCCGAACCATTGAATCAATAGCCATTAAGCAGGTTTATAAAGATTTAGTGGACAGAACTACAGAAACCCAACAAAAAAATGATATTTTAGGAGTAATCTCTTGTGGTGGTGGAACGCCCTGTTTCAATGGGAACATGGAGTGGATGAACGAGCATGGATTGACAGTTTGGATCAATCCAGCTGAAGAAATCATTTGGGAGCGGTTGATCAAGGAGCCCAAAACCAGGCCTTTGGTGGCCAGTCTTACTGAAGATGCATTGAAGGAATTTATTCATCAAAAGTTGCTGGAGCGAAAACCATACTATGAAAAAGCCCAATCTGTCATAAACCAACCAGATGTAACGATTTCTGAATTTGTAAACATCATCCAAAATGCAAAGAACCTTTTTTAGAACTGCCGCGATAATTGCCATGATTTCAGTCATGCTAGGAGCCTTTGGAGCCCATGCACTGAAAGACCATCTTACTGAACAGGCGTTGGCCAGTTTTCAGACGGCTACCACTTATATGATGAGCCATGCTGTTGCACTCTTTATCGTTGGAATGATGTACCGTCATTACAAGAAGAAAGCAATGGTTTGGTCTGGTAATTTTTTTGTGATGGGTATTATCATGTTCTCGGGATCAATTTATTTGAGGATTGCCCTAAGTTATCTGGGCTATGATAAACTTACCATTGTCAATATCATTACTCCTGTTGGTGGGGTGTTTTTCATCCTGGGTTGGCTGATGTTGTTCGTGTCCATCCCTCCCAGGGAACACCATGAAAAGTCGGCACAATCAGATGACTAAAATATAATGTATTTTTGGGGTGACCAATGCAATGTCTCAATTCAAACCGCTCAAAACCAAATGGGTAACCGCTTAAGAACCCCAAAAAATACTGCTGATCCCGAGGTCCTGAAAGAGGAGAAGGAGGAAACAGTTGAAATACGATCTCTCGTGCGTGATGAGAGGACCCACAAAATCCTGGGCTCTGCCCTGTTATTCTTTGGTTTGTTTCTTTTTGTTGCATTTACCTCTTATTTGTTCACATGGATGGAGGATCAGGATAAGGTGAGGGACATGGGGGCCAAAATCCTGATGCCCAATGAACTGGAGATCAACAATCAGTTGGGTAGCCTGGGTGCTTATACCGCCTTTGTATTTTTTGAGTATGGCTTTGGCTTGGCATCCTATCTGTTTTGCTCCCTCTTTTTCGTTTTGGGTATAAACCTGTTGTTTGATAAACCCATGTTTTCTGTTACAAGAAACCTACGTTACCTTGTAACAGGGTTAATCATTGGCAGCGTCAGCGCTGCATTTTTCACCCCAAGAACTGCCTTCAATTGGGGTGGGGCATTGGGCAAGTATGCTGCCGGATGGCTTACCGCAGTAATCGGATGGGCCGGAACATTTGCTTTGATTTCACTTTCTCTTTTTTCGTACGTCATTTGGCGGTTCAATCCCATTTTTAAATGGCCGGTTTTTTCTCCCAAATTAAATAAGGATACGCAGGATATGTCAATGGATGGTTTGACAAGCCCACCGATTGTTGAACCTGAGATAATACAGCCAAGGCTTGATTTGACCGAGGGAAATACCCTTAAGCCTCAACAAGCACTTTTGCCATTGACAGAACGCCCAACTGAAACAAATCCTTTGGAACTTGTTGAAAAACAAGCAGATGATATTGCACCGGCCATCGCAGTACCCGAAGATCTTCCCTGGGAAGCTGATGCCATCGAAGAGGAGGCAAGCACAGAAGAAGATCCTCCACTGGAGATCAAGCCTGTTCACGTGGAAAAGCAAGTTTCGCCCAAGGCAGCTGCTGTATTGGCATCACCCCGTTATGACCCGATTGCAGACCTGAAAGGGTACAAGTTCCCCTCGCTGGACCTTTTGGCCCAGCATACTGGCGAAAAGATCGTCATGGACCAGCATGAACTGGAGGCCAACAAGACCCAGATCATGAGTACCCTTCGGAACTATGACATTGAAATCCAGAAAATTTTCGCAACCGTTGGGCCGACAGTAACCTTGTATGAAATTGTTCCAGCGGCTGGGGTAAGAATTTCCCGCATCAAGAACCTGGAAGATGATATTGCGTTGAGCCTTTCGGCCTTGGGCATCCGCATCATTGCCCCAATTCCCGGTAAGGGAACCATTGGTATTGAAGTTCCCAATGTAAAGAAAAGCATTGTGGGGATGCGATCACTGCTGGCTTCCGATAAGTTCCAGAAAAACGACTATGCATTGCCCATTGCATTGGGTAAAAAAATTGACAACGAGAATTTCATTGTTGACCTTGCAACAATGCCACATCTTTTGATGGCAGGTGCCACTGGGCAAGGTAAATCGGTGGGATTGAATGCCATTCTTGTTTCACTCTTGTATAAAAAACATCCATCACAACTGAAATTTGTGCTGGTTGATCCTAAAAAAGTGGAGCTGAGCATTTACAGAACAATAGAAAAACATTTCCTTGCCAAGCTGCCAGGGGAGGATGATGCCATCATTACCGATACCCGAAAAGTGGTCAATACCCTCAATGCACTTTGTATTGAAATGGATGAAAGGTATGATTTGTTGAAAGAGGCTGGTTGCAGAAACATCCGGGAATACAATGAAAAATTTGCCTCCAGAAAGCTCAATCCAGAAAAAGGACATAAATTTCTTCCCTTCATTGTATTGGTCATTGATGAGTTTGCAGACCTGATCATGACTGCCGGCAAAGAGATTGAAACACCTATTGCCCGACTTGCCCAGTTGGCAAGGGCTATCGGTATACACCTGATTGTGGCTACACAACGTCCATCAGTTAACATCATCACTGGAACAATCAAGGCCAATTTCCCTGCAAGGATTGCCTTTAAGGTATCTTCCAAGATTGACAGCAGAACCATTTTGGATGTTGGTGGAGCAGAGCAGTTGATCGGAAGGGGAGATATGCTGGTTTCTTATCAAGGTGAAGTGACAAGGGTTCAGTGTGTATTTGTTGACACACCTGAAGTGGAAAAGGTAGCTGATTTCATTGGAGGGCAACAGGGATATCCATCTGCTTTTGAGCTCCCTGAAGTGGTGGATGAAAAAGACATGGACGACCGGGAGGTTGATTTGCTCAGCCGGGATCCCTTGTTCAGCGAAGCCGCATCCTTGATCGTGCAAAGCGGAATGGGCTCTACTTCTCTGATCCAGCGCAGGTTAAAACTCGGATACAACCGTGCAGGCCGGCTGATGGATCAACTAGAAGCCGCCGGTGTGGTCGGGCCCAGCAAAGGAAGCAAGGTTCGGGAAGTACTTTTTAAAACTGAATATGAACTTGAACAGTTTTTAAAATCAATGGAATAGTCTTTTCTTTGCATCGGCTTTGGCCATTTGCCAGCCTCAACCAAACCACAACAATCATGTTCAATCGCATTTTGTCGATAGTATTCACACTGATGATTGCATGCCTTGCGGCAGCAGCACAGGCTCCTAAAGCAATGGGCAAAAGTGATCCTGAAGCCAAGAAAGTACTTGATGCCGTCAGTGCCAAGTTCAAGACGTTTAAAAGTGTAAAGGCTTCATTCGCATTGAAAATTGAAAATGCAGCAGGTAAAGTACAAGGTACCAAGGCTGGTACAGTCATGATGAAGGGGGTGAAATACAGGGTCTCCATTACTGGTCAGGAAATCTTTTGTGATGGGGCCAACATCTGGACCTATGATATGGCAGCCAACGAGGTTCAGGTATCTGCCCTCGATAACAGCAGCGGATCCATCACTCCACAAAAATTGTTCACCAATTTTTATGACAAGGATTTTCTTTTCATGCTCAACCCTGATGTGACAAGAGCTGGCAAGACCTACCAGGTTGTAGAATTGACCCCTGTTGACAAGACAAAGCCATTTTTCAAGGTAGTCATTGAGGTAGACAAAGCCAGCAAGGTGATCATGTCAACCAGGGTATTTGAAAAGAACGGGAACCGGTATCTTTATGCCATCAGTTCCATGGCCACCACTGCAGTGATACCCGATGATAGTTTTGCATTCAACCTGAAGAAATATCCTGGCGTTGAGGTGATTGACCTCCGATAACAATCATTTATTTCCCCCACCTGTAGGTTTGTATGTCAAATCCTGCCAGGTCTAGTACCCTGTCGACCACGGTCAAGGCGATTGCTTCAGCCGTAGTTGGTTTGCTGTAGAAGGAAGGAGTTGCTGGGCAAACAATACCCCCTGCCAGTGTAATGGCTTCCATGTTTCTGATGTGGATCAGGTTGTAAGGTGTTTCCCTTGCAACGCAAATCAACTTCCTGCGTTCTTTCAGGATGACATCTGCAGCCCTGGTAATCAGGTCGTTGGAGATGCCACTGGCAATCCTTCCCAACGTACCCATTGAGCAGGGAACAATGATCATGGTATCATACTGTCCAGACCCAGAGGCAAAGGGGGCATTGAAATCATTTTTGCCATAAACAGGCAGTCCAAGGTTTGCAAAATCCTCATTTTCGAGCTCAGTTGACCATACATCTTTGGCGTTATCTGTTAAAATAACGGATAGGTCAATCCATTGTTCCCTCATCAATTTCATTTTCCTGATCAACAGGTCTGCATAGATGGATCCACTTGCTCCTGTCACTGCAACAACTACTTTTCTCATGGAATGGTCTGTTTGACTGATTAACAACAAAAGACTGTAAAGGTTAGATGATAGCCAACTTATTTGGGCATTTGCCAAATGTTTTAAATAAGTTAATTTTTTTTGTCATCCCTACGCAATATGACTACGTAGTTACACGTTATAACCTTGGTTTTTCATAGGATATTGGATTTAAAACGGGCTGGATTTCTATCCGGGCCCTTTTTTTTTGTTCTTGATCTTCCTGGCAAGGGTAGTTAAAAAAAATCCCTGCCGAAGCAGGGATAATCAATTAAATTTCAGCCATTTGTGCAATTGCCTCGCTCTTGTAGAGGCCTTCATCCAATTTCTTCTTTGTTTCCTCAAACGCTGTTAAGGTCAATTGAATTTCTTCATCGGTATGAACGGCTGTAGGGATCAACCTATAAATGATGTGTCCTTTGGGAATGACAGGGTAGACTACGATGGAGCAGAAAATATTATAATTTTCCCTAAGGTCGGTGACCATGTAGGTTGCTTCCTCAACACCACCTTTCATGTACACTGGGGTAACCACAGAGTCTGTTTTTCCAATATCAAATCCTTTTTCCTTGAGGCCGTTTTGCAATTTCAATGCATTTTCCCAAAGTTTTGCTTTCAGGGAAGGCTGTGTTTTGAGCAGCTCCAACCTTTTGAGGTTTCCTATGACCAGGGGCATGGGAAGTGATTTGGCAAAAATCTGGCTCCTGATATTGTACCTCACATAGTCTATGATTTGTTTGGGACCTGCAACAAAAGCGCCAATCGAGGCCATTGATTTAGCGAAGGTGGAAAAATAAAGATCAATCTCATCTTGTACGCCTTGTGCTTCACCTGCACCTGCACCCGTTTCTCCAAGTGTGCCGAAGCCATGGGCATCATCTACCAGCATCCTGAATGAATATTTTGGCCTGAGGGCAGCAATTTCTTTCAGTTTGCCCTGGTCTCCAGCCATGCCAAAGACCCCTTCTGTGATGAGCAAAATTCCTCCTGCATTTTGTTTTTCAATCAATGCAGTGGCACGCTGCAGCTGCTTTTCGCAGTCATCAATTTCATTGTGTTTGAATACAAACCTGTGGCCCTGGTGCAGCCTCAATCCGTCAATGATACAAGCATGGCATTCTGCATCATATACAATCACATCGTGGCGAGAACAAAGCGCATCGATCAGGCTGAGAATACCCTGGTATCCGAAATTGAGCAAAATGGCATCTTCTTTCATTTCAAACGCAGCCAACTGCCTTTCAAGTTCTTCGTGGTGATTGGTGTTTCCACTCATCATCCTGGCACCCATGGGAGATGCCAGTCCATACTCGGCAGCTGCATCAGCATCGGTTTTCCTGATGACGGGGTGGTTGGCCAGCCCAAGGTAATTATTAAGGCTCCAGACAATTTTTTCTTTGCCCCTGAAGTTCATTCTGCTTCCAATTTCACCTTCCAGTTTTGGGAAGGCAAAATAACCATGCGCTCTTTCACGGTGCTGTCCAAGGGGTCCGGAGTTCTTGATCAGTCTTTCGAAAATATCTGCCATACGCTAAGGAGTTTTAAATTTAGGTCCTGCAAAGATAAAAATTTTAAAAATAAGATTATCCAACAGGATGTTCATAAAATCAGGAGATCCAAGCATTGCATTCCCATACCTTTGTCAAGCTAAAAATACAAGCGATGGTAAGAAACAAAGTAATAGCAATGATGGCCCTGTTGGTGATATGTAGCAACAGTTTTGCCCAGAAAACAACAATCAGCCCCAAGCCCAAACTGGTTGTTGGGGTCATGGTTGACCAGATGCGTTGGGATTATCTGTACAGATTCCAGCACAGGTATGGACAAAATGGATTGAAAAGGGTATTGCGGGATGGGTTTTCCTGTGAGAATGCACAGATTTCCTATGCGCAAACTGTAACAGCAGCTGGCCATGCCAGCGTTTACACAGGCTCCGTTCCAGCCATCAATGGCATCATGGGCAATGAATGGTATGACAGGTCTTTGAAGCGGGATGTTTATTGTGTGGAGGATGACGCTGTTAAAATTGTTGGTGGAACCGGAAAGGGAGAACCCATGTCTCCCAAAAACCTGATCACCACTACCATTACCGATGAACTGGAACTGGCCACCAATTTCAGGTCTAAAGTGATTGGTGTGGCCATCAAGGATAGGGGAAGCATTTTGCCCGCTGGCCATGCCGCAGACGGGGCTTATTGGTATGATCCAAGTTCCGGTAATTTTGTTTCGAGCACCTGGTACATGAAAGAAATTTCGCCTTGGGCAGCTGCTTTCAATCAAAGAAAGCTCATTGATTCCTTGTACAGGCTCAACTGGAACCTCAGCCATCCCATTGAAACCTATACCCAAAGCGATGTAAACAATCCATCGTATGCCAAAAATCCATTCCCCCGAAAACTCGAATCCAATATTGGCAAGAATTATGGAGCAATCTCCTCTACCCCCTGGGGCAATACCTTGACCCTTGAATTCTCAAAAGCTGCTGTAGAAGCAGAAGCCATGGGGATGGACAGCATCACTGATTTTCTGGCCATCAGCCTTTCATCGCCAGATTATATTGGTCATGCGTTTGGCCCTAATGCTGTGGAAATTGAAGACAATTATATCAAACTCGACAAGGAATTTGAATTGTTTTTCAATTACCTGGACAAGAAAGTAGGAAAGGGTAATTATCTGTTTTTCCTGACCGCAGACCATGCGGTAGCGCATGTTCCCGCATTTCTTCAGGAGCACCAAATCCCTGCAAAAACGATGAAAACCAGCAAGAAGGCTGAGGAAGCAACCATGAAAAAGTTTGGTTTGAAAAAGCTGGTGGAAGCATCTGCCAACTATCAATTGTACTTGAACAGGAAATCCATTGATTCTGCTGGCCTTGATTTTGGGGCTGTTAAATCACACCTGATTGCTGAATTAAACAAGGAAGAAGATGTATTGCTGGCTTTTGACAATGCGTCTATCAATGCGGTCAATCTTCCTGCAGAGTTCAAGGAAATGTTTGTCAAAGGCTTTAACCACAAACTTGCAGGAGATATTCAGGTGGTCTACAGGCCTGGGTATTTTTTCAGCAATTCCAATACAGGCACAACCCATGGATCAATGTATCCTTACGATGCCCATATTCCTTTGCTTTGGATGGGATGGGGTGTGAAGCAGGGGCTTACACACAGAAAGGTGTACATGAGTGATATTGCAGCTACCCTTGGAGCGATCTTGAAAATCCAGGTGCCCAGTGGCAATGTTGGCAGCGCTATACAAGAACTGATCAAATAAAAAAAGCAGCATACCATGCAACAATATTTGGACCTGGTAAGGCATATCATCGAAAAAGGGACAGACAAAACAGATCGGACAGGAACAGGCACCCGAAGCATTTTCGGGTACCAAATGCGGTTCAACCTGCAAGATGGATTTCCGATGGTGACAACCAAAAAGCTCCACCTCAGGAGCATCATTCATGAATTGCTCTGGTTCCTTAAAGGGGAGACGAACATCAAGTATCTCAAAGACAATGGTGTTGGCATTTGGGATGAGTGGGCCAATGAGGATGGTGAGCTAGGCCCTGTATACGGGAAGCAGTGGCGTTCATGGTCTGGTGCTGATGGTAAGGTCTATGATCAGATTACTGACCTTATCAAACAGATCAAACAAACCCCAGACAGCAGAAGGCTGATCGTCAGTGCATGGAATGTGGCTGAGCTACCCCAAATGGCCCTGATGCCTTGTCATACAATCTTTCAGTTTTATGTTGCGGATGGAAAACTTTCATGTCAGCTTTACCAACGCTCGGCAGATGTATTCCTTGGGGTGCCTTTCAATATTGCCTCTTATGCATTGTTGACCTTGATGGTGGCCCAGGTTTGTGATCTTGAGCCCGGAGATTTTGTGCACAGCTTTGGCGATGTTCATCTGTACAAAAATCATGTTGAGCAGGCAAACCTGCAGTTGTCAAGAGATCCATATCCCTTGCCCACCATGAAAATCAACCCTGCCATCAAAGATATTTTTGGATTCAGTTTTGAAGATTTTACCCTGGAGGGATACCAGTCTCATCCGGGTATCAAAGCGCCTGTGGCCGTATAATTTAATCTACCTATCATGATCATTTCATTGGTTGTTGCAGCTTCAGAAAATAATGCCATAGGGCTTGACAATGCACTGCTTTGGAAGCTTCCCAATGACATGAAGTTTTTCAAAAACCTTACCTGGGGGATGCCTGTCATCATGGGAAGAAAAACCTTTGCTTCAATGGCCTCTAAGCCTTTGCCAGGTAGGATCAATATTGTGATCAGCAGGAACCCCAATGCGCTTCCAATCATGGAAAATGTATGGCCTGCCAGCAGCCTTGAAAATGCCCTTGCACTGGCCCATTCATCCGATTGTAGGGAAGCATTTGTCATTGGTGGTGGAGATATTTACAAACAGTGTATCACAATGGCTGATCGTATTTACATGACGAGGGTGCATGCCAGTTATCCCGACGCAGATACATTTTTCCCGGCCATTGATGAATCTTTGTTCAGGATTGAGAATGCCGTTGATATGCCTTCAGATGAAAAACATGCCCAGTCCTATCGTTTTGAGACATGGAAAAGGGTTGACGATACATCGCTATAAATCAGATCATGTACAGCAGCCTTCAACTAGCATGGAAATTCCTGATCTACCTGTTGACCTCATCCAATGGAAAAGGTCATGGGGTGCATTCACCTTTTGTTTTTGATTTTATTGTTCATGTATTGAGGGGCAAGCAGGTGAATGTTCAAGGTTTTGGGCAAATTGAAGCCAAGCGAAGAGAACTTGAACATTCAAGCAAGGTATTGGACGTGCTGGACTTGGGGGCAGGTTCTAGTTTTGATAAGAAAAGCCAGCGGACGGTTTCTTCAATTGCAAAACGGGCCGCCAAACCTTCCAGGTTTGCAAGGCTTTTTTACCGCATCATCCGTTACTATCAAATCGACTCGGTCCTCGAGCTGGGTACCTCGCTTGGACTCACGACCAGGTATTTGTCTATAGCTGAACCCCGGCATGGTGTCATATCCATTGAGGGGGCTCCTGCTATCGCCCATTTTACTTCAAAGAGCTTTGCTGAGGAGGGTATTCGCAATACAACCATCCTGACCGGAGATTTCAAAGACCATCTTCCTGGTGCACTGGCATCCATGAAAGGCAGTAAGCTGGTATTTTTTGATGGAAATCACCAGTATCAACCTACCCTTGATTATTTTCATGCGGCACTTGGGGTGATTGGGGATGCAGACATCCTCATTTTCGACGACATCCACTGGAGCAAAGACATGGAAAAAGCCTGGTCAGAAATTAGAAATAATGAAAAAGTAAGCTGTACCATTGATTTGTTTTTTATAGGCATCGTTTTTTTTAGAAAAGAATTCAAGGAAAAGCTTGATTTTGCCATACGTTTCTAATTTTGCGAAAATTACTGCATTGTAAATTTGATTAACTTCGCAACCTCAAACAATCCCCATGATCGTTGGTGTTTTAAAAGAAGCTGCCCCCGAAACAAGGGTTTCCCTTATTGCAGAAGGCGCTGCACAATTAATCAAGAAAAATATCTCAGTTTGGATCGAAAGTGGCGCAGGCATGAATGCCTATTGCGCTGACGATGATTACCGTGCTGTGGGTGCTGAAATCAAATCTGCTGCTGAGATTGCAGCCGCCGCAGATGTGGTCTTGTCTATTCATGCGCCTTCCATTGAGGTCAGGAATGGCCTTGTTTTGATTGGCATGTACCAAGCCAGGTTCCAGACGGATCGCATCAAACATTGGAATGACAACGGTGCAGTAGTGTACAGCATGGAGTTGTTGCCCAGAACCACAAGGGCGCAAAGCATGGATATACTTTCCAGTCAGGCAAATATTGCCGGTTATAAGGCTGTGCTCACTGCCGCCAATGCCTACGGACGATATTTCCCCATGTTCATGACTGCTGCCGGCAGCGTGGCACCGGCTAAAATGCTGATCCTGGGAGCGGGTGTTGCGGGGCTTCAGGCCATTGCCACCGCAAAAAGATTGGGTGCAGTAGTTGAGGTATTTGATACCAGGCCAGCTGTGAAAGAAGAGGTTCAAAGCCTTGGTGCAAAGTTCATTGAAGTGCCAGGAGCCGCTGATGCGTCAACAGCTGGCGGATATGCGGTGGAACAATCTGAAGAATACAAAAAGAACCAACAGGCAAAGATTGCTGAGAGTGTTGCCAAAGCAGATATCATCATTACTACCGCCCAGATACCAGGAAGAAAAGCTCCTATCCTCATCACCGAGGAAATGCTGAACACCATGCGCAGGGGCAGTGTTATTATTGACCTTGCTGCGTCTACAGGTGGCAATACTCCAATGACCAAAGACCGCGAAACAGTTCATTACAACGGACTAACCATTATTGGCGACAGCAATCTTCCTGCAACCATGCCATCAGATGCCAGCAAATTGTATGGAAAGAATATCCTGAACTTCCTTCAGTTGATTACCAGCAAGGAAGGCCAGCTGATCAGCGACTCAGAAGACGAACTGGTAAAAGGGGCAAGGGCCATCGCACAATAAAGAAAAAAACAAAATCATATTCAACATGAATCAGATCTTGAACTGGATTGCTGCTCATCAGGAAATGGCATATATCGTCATACTGATGATTTTTGTAGGGATAGAAATCATCGGAAAAGTTCCCAGTGTTTTGCATACGCCCTTGATGAGTGGGGCCAATGCAATCCATGGTGTTGTGATCATTGGTGCCATCATTGTCATGGGGCAAGCCGAAGAGGGCAATACCATAGCCTTGGTATTGGGGTTTTTGGCAGTGATTCTTGGAACACTGAATGTGGTTGGAGGATTTGTGGTGACAGACAGGATGCTTGAAATGTTTAAAAAGAAAAAATAATTTATCTCTAAATAGGATACCATGGAATTGAACTTGCTTGTGTTTTGCTATTTGTTGGGATCTATAACATTTATTGTTGGACTAAAGATGCTATCCAATCCAGTGTCTGCGCGGAATGGAAACCTTGTTGCCGCAGCAGGGATGTTTGTAGCCATCATGGGTACCATTTTCCTCTATGAAGATGAAGGAAAGAAATTGGGCAATTATGGCTGGATTTTTGCTGCACTCGTGATCGGAACCATTGTTGGCACCCTGATGGCCAAGCGTGTTAAAATGACAGCCATGCCTGAAATGGTAAGCCTTTTCAATGGAATGGGTGGGGCCTGTGCTGCACTCATTTCTGTTATAGAATTCAGGCACCTGATCCATGGCTATGACCCGGCTACTTATGCGAGTACAGGCTATTCCTTCTTTTCATCCTTGGATGGAACAACAATGCTCATCATCTTTCTGGGCCTGATCATTGGAACAGTTTCGTTTTCTGGAAGCATGATTGCCTGGGGGAAGTTGAATGGCAAGATCAAAGACTTCGCCTTCAAAGGACAACACATCATCAACCTGGTGATACTGATGCTCAATATCGCCATTGCTGCCTTCATCATTATTGCAAGGCCAGAAGAAACACCTTTGTTTTTTTATGCCATCCTCCTGCTCTCTATACTGTATGGTGTGTTTTTTGTTTTGCCAATCGGTGGAGCAGACATGCCCGTGGTCATTTCATTGCTGAATTCTTTTACGGGTGTTGCCGCAGCATGCGGAGGATTTTTATATGACAACAAAGTAATGCTCACCGGAGGGATTCTGGTTGGTGCCGCAGGAACCCTGTTAACCATGTTGATGTGCAAGGCGATGAACAGGTCTTTGAGCAATGTATTGATTGGTTCTTTCGGAGGCGGTGCTGCTGCCTCTGGTGGTGCAGGGCCTCAAGGTGGAACATACAAGGAAATTTCCCTGAGTGATGCTGCCGTTGTCATGAGTTATGCCAACAAAGTGATGATTGTTCCCGGGTATGGACTTGCTGTTGCCCAGGCACAGCACATCTGTCATGAACTGGAAAAGACCTTGGAAGCAAAAGGTGTTGAAGTGAAATACGCCATTCATCCGGTTGCAGGAAGAATGCCAGGCCATATGAACGTATTGTTGGCAGAAGCGGATGTTAGTTATGAAAAACTGCTTGAAATGGAATTGGCCAACGAGGAGTTCAAATCAACTGATGTTGTTCTGATCTTGGGCGCCAACGATGTGGTCAATCCTGCTGCTAAATCTGATCCTTCTTCGCCCATCTATGGCATGCCCATTTTGGAGGTTGAACAGGCCAAGCATGTAATTGTTAACAAGCGCAGCATGAAGCCAGGATATGCGGGTATTGAAAACCAGTTGTTTTTCCAACCCAAGACGTCTATGCTTTTTGGCGATGCAAAAAAGGCCTTGCAAGATCTGCTTGCAGAAGTGCGCAGCATCTAGCATTTTTAATGCACCGATTTGAGGAATTGATTGCTTAATTTTATGCAATAAATTTCCTTTATGCGCCTGTTTTCCCTTTGCCTGTTGCTCTCGATATTTCACACATCTTTTTCTCAGCAGAAAATTACTGGTTTCTTTCCTGCGAATGCCCAGCGTCAGTTGGCGTTCGAAAAGGAATTTGATTCCTTATTAAGCGCATCCAATCAAGACGAATGGATGAAATTCCTTACTGCTGGGCCACATCATATTGGATCAGCAAAAGGCAAGGCCAATGCCGAGTACATGGCTGCATTGTTTCGCCAGTGGGGTTATGAAACTGCGCTGGCAGAATACCATGTTCTTTTTCCAACACCCAAATTTCGTTCACTGGAGCTGTTGGGTGATAAGCCTTACAAAGCCAGGCTTGAGGAACCAGCGATGCCTGAGGACAACACTTCAGGAATCAAATCAGAACAGCTTCCCACCTACAATGCCTATTCTGCCGATGGAGATGTTACGGCTGAACTTGTTTTTGTGAACAGGGGAATTCCTGCAGATTATGAGGAGCTGGAAAGAATGGGCATCAGTGTCAAGGGAAAGATTGTCATCGCAAAATATGGAGGGTCCTGGAGGGGCATCAAGCCCAAGGTGGCTGCCGAACATGGCGCAATTGGTTGTATTATTTATTCTGATCCTTCGGATGATGGATATGTTGCAGGTGATGTTTATCCCAAGGGCCCTTACCGGCCCGGCCAGGGAGTTCAACGTGGCTCTGTCATGGACATGCCGGTCTATCCTGGTGATCCAACAACACCCGGTTATGGTTCAACTGAAAATGCAAAAAGACTGGGCCGTGAAGAAGTGATAACCATCATGAAAATACCGGTCTTGCCCATTTCGTATGAAGATGCCCTTCCTTTGTTGCAATCGCTCAAAGGGCCTGTTGTTCCTGATGGATGGAAGGGCGGTTTGCCTATTACCTATCACGCAGGACCAAGTGTAAGCAAGGTTAGGCTTCATTTGGAATTCAACTGGGACATCAAGCCCCTTTACAACGTCATTGCAAAAATGAAAGGGTCTCAGTTCCCTGACCAGTGGGTCATCAGGGGAAATCACCATGATGGCTGGAACATGGGAGCTGCAGATCCAATCAGTGGCATGGTGGCAGAAATGGAAGAGGCAAGGGTGATTGGCGTATTGGCCAAGAAAGGATTTTTACCCAAACGCACACTGGTTTTCTGCGCATGGGATGGAGAAGAGCCAGCCTTGTTGGGGTCCACAGAATGGGTGGAAGACCATGCTGCGGAATTACAAAAGAAAACTGTGGCCTACCTTAATTCAGATGGAAACAGCAGAGGGTTTTTGGGAATTGGCGGATCACATGCCCTTGAAAACTTTTTCAATGAAGTGGCTGCTGACGTGCAAGATCCACAAACAGGGGTAAGTGTGCTGGAAAGAAAATATGCTAAAACGTTGGCTTCCGCAGACCGGGGTGCGAAGGCTAAAATCCTGGGCAACCGCTACATGAAAATCAGTGCCCTTGGTGCAGGGTCTGATTACTCGCCTTTCTTTCAACACCTTGGCATTCCCTCCGCCAACATTGGCTTTGGTGGTGAAGGCAGTGGCGGTGAATACCATTCTATTTACGATTCTTATGATCATTTCACACGATTCAAAGACCCCGGATACCATTATGGCACGGCATTGGCTAAAACGGCTGGTCGGGCCATGATGCGCCTGGCCAATGCTGATGTTTTGCCATTTGATTATAACACACTTACAGGAACCATTACCGAATACCTCACAGACCTGAAGGCCATGTTGGAGCAGCTTCGCAGCGATGCTGAAATGGAAAATAAACTCATCAACGACAAAGTATACCAGCTTGCTGCTGATCCCCAATTGAAATTCGCTTTGCCCAAACCCAAGTCGCCAGTACCTTTTCTCGAATTCAGCCCTGTTGAAAATGCAATGGCAGCCTTGAAAAAAGATACCGAAGCGTTGAAAAAACGATTGTCGGGGGCTGATAAATTGGATGCGTTACAATTGGACAAATTGAATGCAATCCTTTATCAGGCAGAACAAAAGTTGCTTTACGAAAAGGGTTTGCCAAGAAGACCTTGGTACAAGCACCAGATCTATGCCCCAGGCTTTTACACAGGCTATGGAGTGAAAACCCTTCCTGGCATAAGAGAGGGAATCGAAGAGGGGAACTGGTCTGAAGCGCAGGAAAGGATTCGTATACTTGCCATTACTTTGGCGGATTTTGATTCAACCATAAAGGCTGCATTGGCCATGTTCAACTGATGTTGCTCAAAGAAGATTTTATCCAATCACTGGAAGGTTGTAAAGGATTCCTGCCCGATGAAATGATGGCTGCTCATCAGGAAGCCACTCCAGTTTCTGTTCGCTTGAATCCTCAGAAGGCAAAGGGGCCTGAAGACGTATTTCCTGCTGAGAATACCGGTGAAATGGTTGCCTGGTGCCCCAATGCTTTTTACCTCAACAGCAGGCCCAGCTTCACCATGGATCCTCTTTTTCATGCAGGGGCATATTATGTGCAGGAAGCATCCAGCATGTTTATCCATCATCTTGTTTCCACTGTTTTGCAAGGTAAAACCGGACTGATGGCATTGGACCTTTGTGCTGCTCCGGGAGGAAAGACCACTTTACTGTCTTCTTTGCCTCATTTCCGGCTTGTGCTTGCCAATGAGATCATACAGACACGCGTTCCTGTTTTGCAGGAAAATACCATCAAATGGGGGGCAGGACATGTTTTTGTTTCAAACAATGACCCCATCGATTTTGAAAAAATGGGTGCCCTGTTTGACCTGGTACTGGTCGATGCTCCATGCAGTGGAAGTGGCCTGTTCAGAAAAGATGCAGCAGCAATGGATGAATGGAATCCAGGACTGGTAAGCTTTTGCTCCGCCAGGCAAAAAAGGATTCTCGCCAGTGCCATGCATTCGGTTCTTGAAGGGGGATATTTGTTGTATTCCACTTGCTCTTACTCGAAAGAGGAAAACGAGGAGAACCTAGACCATATCATGGACTCGGGACTTTTTGAATCCATTGCCGTTGATGTTCCTGTGGAGTGGAATGTTGTAGAGAGCATTTCTACACTCAAAAAAGCAAAAGGATACAGGTTCTATCCCAACAAGCTAAGAGGCGAAGGATTTTTTTGTGCCATCTTCCAAAAAACTGGGACAAGTTATGCTGGGTATCAACATGTTTCGAGCAAGTTGGACCTTGTTAAACCTCCTTCCCTTTTGGAGGATTGGATTATCCCTTCTCCACAGTTGAGGTTCTTTAAAAAAGAGCATGAGCTTTTTGCTATAGATGAAATCAATTTGCCAGCGCTTCATCAATTCAAGGATTCGTTAAGGATAAGGAAATCTGGGTTGAGGTTGGGCACTGAAATCAGGGCTGAACTTATTCCAGATCATGAGCTTGCTATGTCAAGTCTTTTATCTGAAAATGTCCAGGTTTTGGATCTTTCTTTCGAGGAAGCCATTGCCTATTTAAGAAAAGATACCATCGATATAGAAGGCTCTGGAAAAGGATGGAGCCTCGCAAGATTCAAGGACCTCGGTTTGGGTTGGGTGAAATTGGTTCAGGGAAGGGTTAAGAATCATTATCCCATGTCTTGGAGAATTTTGAAGAGGGATTGAGAAATGTTAAAATTCTTTAAGGGCGATCAGTTTTCTTGAATCTGACTTGCAGTTTTAGTAAATATCTTTTAATTTGTAATGTAACCAATCAACATGAAGACAGTTTTGCTTTCATTTATCTTGCTGATTTCCTCATCTCTTATGGGACAACAGCAAAAATTAATTGTTCGAAATTCCGGCAGCCAGCTATACCTGGATCACAAGGTAGCTCCCAAAGAGAATTGGTACAGTGTTGGTCGCATTTACTTCATCAGTCCAAAAGAAATTGCTGCTTTCAACCAGCTTTCCATGGACAAGGGTTTGAGCATAGGTCAGTTGTTGAAAATTCCGCTCAGGCATGAAAATTTTTCACAATCAACTGCTATTGATAATGCCGGTGGAAAGGTGGTGCATGTAGTCCAAGCAAAAGAAGGATTGTATAAACTTGCCCAGCTCTATAATGTAGACAAAGAATTGTTGAAAAAAATGAATGGGCTCTCTTCTGACCAGATCAATGCCGGCACCAATCTGGTCATTGGTTATTTGATTCCATCAGGGGAGCCTTTGCTTTCAGTTGCACCAACCAGCCCTGCAAAAACAACACCTGAGATACCTAAACCGGTAAAAGCTGCAGAGAAAGAAGCAGTTGTAGAAGAAAAAGCAAAAAAAACTGCTCCTCCTTCTGAAGCCGCTGCTCCAGCGCCCCAGCCGGTGGTCAAAAACATTCAAACTGCTGCTCCGGTGAAGGTTGCTGATGAGGAGATTGAGACGGCAAAGCCAGTTGCTGCGATCCCAAAATCAAGCAATATTCAGGCCTTGAAACCAGAAAAAAGTTATTTCTCTTCCTTGTATGAGCAACAATCAAAGGAGGGAAAACAACAAAAGCTTGAAAATTCCGTTTATGGGGTTTTTAAGAGCACCAGTGGATGGCAGGATGGAAAGTATTATGTTTTGATGAACAATGTGGTGCCTGGAACCGTGGTGAAATTGGTCAGGAAGTCTACGGATAAAGCAGTGTTTGCCAAAGTGCTTGGAGCCGTTCCTCCGGGTAAGGAAAGTGAGGGATTGTCATTGAGGATGAGCAATGCGGCCATTGCTGCACTTGGACTGGGGGATACTGGCAATGATGTGGACCTGGTATGGTTCAATTAAACAACGTACACAATCAATATCATGTCAACAGAAAGAAAATTTCAGGCCCCTCCCAGTCTTGCTCCATATGTGGGCCCATGGGATAAGGAGGCAGTAAAGCACCTTGTGCGAAGGACCATGTTTGGTGCCAAGAAAGATGATATCCAACATTTCACTGGCCTTGGGCTCAATGGCTCCATCAATCAACTTTTAGACACGAGCCTGCCGCTGCCGGCACCTCCTGTAAAGGAGTATGGTGTTGGGAATGCAGTGATGCCTGATACGCTCATTGGCCCGGGTGAAACGTGGGTAAATGACCCCAACAATGATGGTACAATTGCCTCATATCGAAGAAGTTCATTCAAAAAATGGTGGGTAGGCAACCTGATCAACCAGGACAGGACCATTAGGGAAAAGATGTGCATTTTTTGGCACAATCATTTCTCAACGGAATCCAATGATGTCAGCAATGCCCAATATGTATATAAACACCATAATCTTATCAGGTCGAATGCGTTAGGGAATATCAAGTCCTTGACCAGGGCCATATCCATTGATCCGGCCATGTTGGTTTATTTGAATGGTCAAAACAACAACAGGGTTGCACCGGATGAAAATTATTCCCGCGAAATCCAGGAGCTGTTTGTGATTGGAAAGGGCCCCGGTGCTGATTTTAGTGAATCTGATGTAAAGGAAGCAGCAAAACTGCTAACTGGTTGGAGAAACAATGCTACAAAAATCGACTCATTTTTCGATTCAGCCCGTCATGATTCGACCAACAAACAATTTTCTTCTTTTTACGGCAACAAGGTAATTACAGGAAGAACAGGGGCAACTGCAGGAGATTTGGAGTTGGACGATCTCATCAATATGCTTTTTGCCAATGACGAGGCAGCACTTTTCCTTTGCAGGAAATTATACATCTGGTTCATTTACTATAAAATTACACCTGAGGTTGAAGCCGGGGTTATTGCACCACTCGCAAAACTCTTAAGAGACAGCAATTATGAGGTTAAGCCAGTCTTGAAAGCGTTGCTAAGCAGCGATCATTTTTTTGACATGATGAACAGGGGCTGTCAGATCAAAAGTCCCATTGACATGATGATTGGCCTGTTGCGGGAATTTGAAGTTAAATTTCCTGCACCTGATATGTATGCAACGAGCTATGGTGTTTGGAACCAGATGCTGAGTTATTTCACCAACCTTCAGCAAAACCTAGGAGATCCGCCAGATGTGAGTGGATGGAAAGCCTATTATCAACAACCAGGTTTTTATGAGTATTGGGTCAATACAGATACTTTGCCGAAAAGAATCCAATACCTTGAGTCGCTTGTTACCAGTGGATATACAGTAAGTGGCTTCAAGGTTGTGGTTGACGGTTTAACTTATGTGAGAAAGATGGGGGCACCCAGGGATCCCAACAAGTTGATTGATGAATTGGCTGAACATGTTTTGGGCATTACCATTTCCGCTCAACACAAGGCACAGCTGAAAAGGGATATTTTGTTGTCTGGCCAATCTGATGATCTTTATTGGGCAACAGCCTGGGATTTGTATATCTCCACACCATCCAATGCAGCCAATACAAAATACGTCACTACCGCAATCACCAATTTGATCAAATACATGGTTGGTCTTCCTGAATATCAACTTTGTTAATCCGTATATCATGAACAGAAGAAAATTCCTCAATGGATACCTGCCCGCAGGCGTAATGATTCCTTCCTTTGTCAATGGCATGGGGTTCAAGGCATTTGAATCAGGGCATACGTTCCTCAACAATATGCTCCTTCCCGGAGGCGACAACGACAGGGTATTTGTGGTTATCCAGTTGAATGGAGGCAATGATGGTTTGAATACTGTTATACCGCTTGATCAGTTCAGCAAGTACCAGAATGCAAGAAAGAATATCTTTATCGAGGAGTCAAAAGTGTTGCGGTTGAATGGCGTTGATAATGTTGGTCTTCATCCTGCAATGACAGGTATGCAACAGCTTTACAATGATGGGAAGTTGCATGTGGTGCAATCAGTGGGCTATCCCCAGCCCAATTTTTCGCATTTCAGGGCAACTGACATCTGGATGAGTGCATCAGACAGCAGGCAAGTATTGAACACTGGTTGGCTTGGCCGTTTCCTTGATGAGATGTATCCTGGATTCCCGATTGGATATCCAAATAGCACAATGACCGATCCCTTGGCCATTCAAATTGGTTCTGTTACTTCTTTGACCCTACAAGGGGCTGCGCAACCCATGGGAATGAGCATTTCTAATCCCAGTTCTTTCTACAGCTTTGTCAACAACCAGATAGATCCTGCCCCCAATAGCTATGCAGGCAAGGAGTTGAATTATATAAGGGAGATGTCGAAGCAAACCCAAAAATTTGGCGAGGTAGTGAAGACTGCCAATGGCAAAGTTACCGCGCAATCACCATACCCAACAGGCAACTCCCTGGCGGATCAACTCAAGATTGTAGCCAGGTTGATCAAGGGTGGCTTGAAGACCAAGATATACATGGTGAACTATGGTGGTTTTGATACACATGCCAACCAGACTGTTGCTGGCGATACATCTATTGGTTCTCATGCAACATTGCTGGGCAATGTGAGCAATGCCATCAAGGCCTTTATGGATGATCTAAAATTCCAGGGCATTGAAGAACGAGTAGTTGGAATGACCTATTCAGAGTTTGGTCGACGGGTTCTCAGCAATGGATCTAGCGGTACAGACCATGGTGCTGCTGCTCCGCTCTTTGTTTTTGGCGCAATGGTACAGGCGGGAGTCAGCGGTACGAACCCAATTTTGCCCATGAATCCAACTGTAGGAGACAATGTTCCTTACCAATATGATTTCAGGAGTGTTTATGCCAGTATCCTTTCCAATTGGCTCTGTGTAAATGATACTACCCTGAACAATGTGATGTTGAAGAACTTCCAGAAACTACCATTGACAAAATTGGGTACCTGCTCTATCTTGAATCCGGTAGGAAATCCTGATCAGCTGATTGTGGTATACCCCAATCCATTCCATAAAAAAGTAACCATTCAATTCAAGTCTGCAGGTGGTCATACCATGATTCAAGTAATGGATTCCACTGGTCGACTGGTGAAGATACTCATCGATGCCAATTTTGAGGCAGGTACCTTCAGGGTTGATTTTGATGGTGAACATCTTCCTGCAGGTCTTTATTACATCAGGTTGCAAAATCAGGTGATACAGCAGGTGAAATCTGTTATTAAGATCTGAGTATCTTGAATATTTTGAAGTTGTTTCAATACATTTGGGCAAGGTTCACCTAAAGGCCCAATCATGTCATTATTGTTTCAATTATACAGAGTGCTTGTTCCCAAACCCATCAGGACAAAAATCCTCTTGGCATCTTTGGCAAAAAAAATCCCTGCCTTTCATCATAGCAGTGCAGGGTTTGCAACAGACACTGAACGGCAGGGGGTGATTGATTATATAAGCCGCAGGGGAGTTCAGATTTTCCCTTACGATTTCACCGACAAGTATACTCACTCCTCGATAGAAGTTTTTGAAGATCCGTCTTGTGGTTTGAAGTATGTGATGATGGACAACAAGCGACTTTATTTTAAACGCCGGTGGTCTGTGAAAAGAATCAGAAAATCTTTTCATGATCTTTCACTTGAGCAAGACCTGGAAAGCCCGCACCGCTATCTCTCCAAAGATTTTACTGTTTCATCTTCAGATGTGCTGGCAGACTTTGGTGCTGCTGAAGGAAATTTTTCCTTGTCGTTGATTGAGAAGATCAAAAAAGTTTATTTGTTTGAATCAGATCCTGAATGGATTGAGGCATTGGAAATGACTTTTTTACCCTGGAAAGACAAGGTTGAAATTGTTCCCCGTTTTGTATCTGATGTCAATGATGAGAAGCACTGTTCTGGGGATGTTTTTTTTGCCGGAAAAGAGTTGACTTTTATGAAAATTGATGTTGATGGGGGGGAGAGAAAACTATTGCAGGGGTTTGCAGATACAATCAACAGTGCAAGCAGGATGCAAATTGCCTTGTGCACGTATCATCAGCATGACGATGAGAAAGATTTCAGCTCCATGCTGTCTGCGAAAGGCTATGCAGTATCTCCCTCTGGTGGTTATATGATATTTTATTATGACAAGAAACTGAAAGCGCCCTATCTCAGAAGGTCTTTGATAAGGGCAACAAAAGGTTGATGATGGAATGGAAACTGATCAAGTCTGATTATCTTTTTAGTGACCTTTGGTTTACTGTCAGAAAGGATACGTGTATGCGTGGAGATGGGAAAATCATCGACCCTTATTATGTATATGAGTTTCCTGATTGGGTGACCGCCGTTGCCATGACAAAGGCTGGCGAGTTTATTTTTGAAAAGCAGTATCGGCATGCAAGTGGGCTGACGCTGATGGAAATCCCAGGAGGATGCGTGGACAGGGAAGACAAGGATCTTGAATCTGCCATTGCCAGGGAATTGCGTGAAGAGACAGGGTATCAGTTTGCGTCATTTGAATACCTTGGCAAGACTTCCGCCAATCCTTCAACACACAACAATTGGATGCATTTTTACTTGGCAACCGGTGGTGAAAAAGTTGCAGCACAATCATTGGACGCCAATGAAGAAATTGAAATTCACTTGCTCAGCATTGATGAAGTAAAAAGCCTGTTGAAAAAAAATGAGATACTACAAAGCATGCATGCCACTGCATTGTTTTATGCATTGTCCAAATTGGGCGAATTGAATTATTAAGTCCATTTTTCTCGATCAACTTCACCCACAACAAAAACACTGCCACACACAAGTACAAGGTCATTGGCTCCTGCCATTTTAAGTGAATCCTGAATAGCCTTATTTACATCCTGATACGATTGGCCTTTCAGACCTGCTGTTGTAGCCATTTTTTCCAACTCCTCGGTACTGAGGGCTCTTGGTATCTGGGCTTGTGTGAACCCGTATATTGCTTGCTTAGGAAGTTGGGCAATCACAGCGTCAACATCTTTGTCCTTTGACATGCCAAGGATGATAAAAAGTTTTTCAAATACAGATGCATTGATTTGTTGAACCACTTGCTTGATTCCTTCTGTATTGTGGGCAACATCGAGGATCAAAAGGGGATCGGTGTTGATCACCTCCCACCTTCCGTGTAGCGCTGTATTTTTTTTGGCAAATGCGATGCCCCTTACAATGTCATCATCTTTGATTTTCCATCCCCTTTCAATCAGCCAATCAATCGAAGTAATGACTGTGCGGATATTATCAGCCTGGTAATTGCCCGACAGGTCTGCATTGAATTTTCTGGCTGTTTCATTTTTGGTGCTCTTCAATTCAATTGAAATGACTCCAGGGCTTACCGATTGTACAGCAGTTGTCCAGATGGTGTCTGCAAAAACAATGGGGGCATCCAGCTGGCTTGCCTTCTTTTCAAAAACTGTTGCAGTTTCAACATGGGTTTGTCCAATCACTACAGGAACATTGGCTTTGATGATTCCTGCTTTTTCACCTGCAATCAATCCAAGGGTATTCCCAAGCAATTGAACATGGTCCAGTCCAATGTTGGTGATGATGGACATTTCAGGCTGGATGATATTGGTGCTGTCCAGTCGGCCACCCAGCCCTGTTTCAATAATAGCCACTTCAACGTTTTCCTTTGCAAAATGGTCAAAGGCCATGGCCACCGTAACTTCAAAAAAAGAAGGTTCCAGTGCTTCAATCAGATGGGTGATGTTTTGGGTAAATTGGACCACCTGTTCGGGAGAAATCATCTCGCCGTTGATCCTGATCCGCTCCCTGAAATCCTTTAAATGAGGGGATGTATAGAGCCCGGTTTTGAATCCCGCTTCCTGCATAACGGAGGCCAACATGTGGCTGACAGATCCTTTGCCATTCGTTCCTGCTACATGGATGGTCTTGAAATGCTGCTGGGGGTTGTCCAAGGCTTCACATAGGGCAATTGTATTGGAAAGGTCCATCTTGAGTGCTGCTGCCCCTGTTCGGCTGAACATGGGCAGTTTTGAGTAGAGGTATTCTATGCAGGATTGATAGTCCATCGTGTAAAGATATTGTATCTTTGCAACCATGAGTATGTTAATGTGGTTGCCCATGTTGGCTTTTTCCCTAGCCGTTCTGATCCAGGTATTTTATTATTTGCGTTATTTTTGTCTGCTTGCTTTTCACAGGCAAAAGCAAGCGCTTTCAGCCAAAGAACAGGCTGTCAGTGTCATCATTTGTGCCCGCGATGAGGCTGATCAAATTGAGGCCAATTTGCCGGGAGTGCTGGCACAGACCTATCGCAGTACACATGAAATTGTGGTTGTCAATGACAATTCCCTTGATGATACAAAATACCTCCTTGAGGGTTTGTACAGGGACTTTAAGCAGTTGCATATTGTTGAATTGAAACAGGAAGCAATGCACATTCCAGGAAAAAAGTTCCCCCTTTCCATGGGTATTAAAAGTGCCAAGTACGAGTTGCTTTTGTTGACTGATGCAGATTGCATTCCTGCCTCTGAACATTGGATCCTCAAAATGCAGGCCGCTTTTGCGGATGGCATACAAATCGTATTGGGTTACGGTGCATACAAACGGAAAAAAGGTCTCCTCAACAGGGTCATTCGTTTTGATACCTTTCACACTGCTTTGCAGTATTTGTCTTGCGCCCTCGCCGGGCAACCCTATATGGGTGTCGGGAGGAATTTAGCCTATAAAAAGGAATTGTTTTACAGACAAAAAGGCTTTGCTGCACACCATCATTTGCCAGGAGGCGATGATGATCTTTTTATCAATGCTTGTGCAACCAAAGAAAATACAGCCATTGTTATTGACAAGGATACATTTACCTATTCAACACCACCAGCATCCATCGGAGAATGGATCAGTCAAAAAGAGCGTCACAATTCAACAGGTAAATATTACAAAGGTAAACATAGGCTCCTCTTGGGACTTTATATGACTTCTCACTTCCTTTTGTACCCACTGATGGCCGCTGCATTATTCAGTTTCGACTGGCGTTGGATCCTGGGGATCTGGGGGATAAGATTTTTAGTTCAGGGAATTGTATTTTTCAAATCCATGAAAAAACTCGGCGAAACAGACCTCTTCCCGTTCTTTTGGCTTTGGGATATTTGGATGTTTTTTTATTATTTGATTTTTATTTCTTCAATATGGAAAAAGCCTAGCAACCAATGGAAATGATACTCAAATACTTCAGTGATTTTTCTCCAAGACAGTTGAATCAGTTTTCACAATTGAGAGAAGTCTATCTTGAGTGGAATGAAAAAATCAATGTTATATCCAGAAAAGACATAGAGGCGCTGTACGAAAGACATGTTCTTCATTCTTTGTCCATTGCCGCACGTTATCCTTTTGCCAGTGGTCTAGAAGTTATTGATATAGGTACTGGTGGCGGATTTCCCGGTATTCCATTGGCTATTGTTTTCCCCGAAGTGCAGTTTCATTTGGTTGATTCAATTGGCAAAAAGTTAAAAGTTGTTGAGGCCGTTTCCTCTGCCCTGGAAATTTCAAATATAACTATTCAGCATTCCAGGGCTGAGGATATCAAGGGACGCAAATTTGATTTTGCCGTATCCAGGGCTGTTGCTCCTTTGGGTGAGCTCTGGAAATGGAGCAGGCCCCTTTTGAGGAAAGAAAGAAAAATGGAAGACCTTAAAAACGGCTTGATCTGTTTAAAGGGGGGGGATTTGACTGAGGAAATTGCCGCATCCAACACAAGGCCTCATCAACAACCAATAGCTGATCTTTTTGATGAGCCATTCTTTGAAGAAAAATACATTCTCTACGTTCCTTTATAAAATTGTCATTACAAGATAAATGGAATAATTTTAGCTATACCACAGCCTTAACAGGGGGGCAAACCAATGGAAGAAAAACATAGCAATATCAGGGTAAGTGTTGTAGAGGACAATCATTTCATACGAATGGCCTTGGAACAGATTTTGGTCAACTCTGATGGCTATGATGTTGTGGCAGTATATGGTTCAGGTGAAGAAGCCGTTGATAAAATGCCAACTGAAGTCCCTGATGTTGTTTTGATGGACATCAACATGGGGAAAATGACTGGCATAGAAGCGGTACGAATCATCAAAGAAAAATGCCCCAGTATAAAATTCATGATGTGTACGGTGTACGAGGATGATGAGAAAATTTTTGATGCATTGGCAGCAGGGGCAAGTGGTTATATCCTAAAAAAAACCAAGCCTGCAGAACTTGTGGCTGCCATCCGGGATTTGTATGAGGGCGGTGCTCCGATGTCTGGGCCAATCGCCAGCAGGGTAGTAGCCAGTTTTAGAAAAAAGGAGGAAAGCCGAGACTCCGTTTTATTGGAGAGCCTTTCTGCAAGGGAGCATGAAATTCTCGAATTGTTGGTCAAAGGAAGATTGTACAAGGAGATCTCTTCAACCTTGGGTATATCACAGGAGACAGTCAGAAAGCATGTTTACAATATCTATAAGAAATTGCATGTAAACAACCGTGTAGAAGCGTATAACAAGTTTTACGGGAATGGAGGCTGAAATCACTAGGGCAGTGAATTCAGAAATTCTTTTACCTCTCGTAATTTTGCATCTGTTTGGTTGAGGACCTCTAAAAAAGCAGGATCATTTTCAGCAATAGTTCCACCTGTTTTTCTAATGTCTAGGTATTCCTCATATTTTTTGATCAGCGAGTCTAATTCGAAAATCACCAAACTCGGTCTGGTTTTGTGCAGTACAAACTGAAAGTGGTCAAGCTCGGCAGTGAGAGATAAATTGGCAAAATACTTTCTAAAAGACTCAAATTCATTGATGAAAATTGATGTGATCCTGCGATTGAGTACCGGATCTTTCCCTGTCATGTTGTTTAGCCTTTTGAAGTCCATTCGCGATAGAAATTAATGCTCAGCCAGTTTTGTGATCAGATTTGCGTTAACTACTTAGTTGTAAGTAAAAATACTTAATATTTGTAAGGATAGTTGCCGAATCGTAGGAAAAGGCAAAAAACAACTTCAATAAGTAGCATAGTTAAGGTGTTTTAGTAGTCGACCAATTCTATTATCCATTTGAAGCCATTGTAATCATTGGGTCACCTTTTTAGGCGATTTTTTTATCAGGGCAATAACTTGATTGTCTGTTAGTTGAGAAAAATCTGAAAAGTAGGCTCCAATTCCTGTAAATTGACCAGGGTGTTTCAATATGATGAGTCTGTCAGCAATATGCCTGATTTTGTCTTCGGTTTTTAAGGGACAAACAGGGGATGCAACAATGATTTCTTTGGCGCCTGATTTTCTGATTTCTTGAATGGCCAATAGGATGCATGTTCCAGTAGCAATTCCGTCATCTACCAAAATGATTTTCTTGCCTATGATGTCATTGGGGGTTGCTACATGTCCAAATTTCTCTTTCATTTCCCTAATCCTTTCCCTTTCTTTTTGAATGCTAGCAGTCAGGAAAATGCTGTCTGGATTTTCTGATTGATTCAATAACAAGTGATTTTCTGTTACTGCGCCGATTGCATATTCATCATTGGATGGGTGCCCGATTTTTCTTACCAGGTAGAGTTTCAGGGGGATTCCAAGTTCTTCGGCAACGATCACACCAAGAGGAACGCCTCCTCTTGGTATGGCCAATACCATATCTGTTTTTATGCCAAGCTTCAATAAGGCCTCTGCCAGCTGTATACCAGCATCCTTTCTGTCTCTGAAGATGAATGAATCAATATGCATTTATCTTTTTTCAAATCTTCCACTTTTTTCGTTGATTTTTATTCTGAACATGATGGGTTTTATGCGGTCTTTGTCAGAAAGTTCATGTCCACCGCCTTCCCAATGTTCATGTTGATGGATGGCTGATGGGGTCATGAGTGGTACAACTTTAGAAAAAAGGAGTTCTCTTGCTGTTGAAGCGGTTTCATTTTGTAGTTCCTCAAATTGGCCAAAAACAATAGCACTTTGCCAGTTGTCCAGGTCGCAGGAAAGATCTACCTGGAAGCATACATTGGGATTTGCCCGCATCAATTCTATTTTTTGCCCCTCCTTAGATTGACCGTAAATATAATGTCCATCATACGAGTAGATAACTGGAACGATATATGGATGTTGTCCATCACAGCAAGCGATTCTCCCTATGGCCTGACTTGTCAGTAAATTATTGATCTGTTGTTCATTGAGTTCTCCAACCATGTTCTGTGTTTGGGTTAAAATTAATTAGGTTTCCCCTGTCTCTTCATGATATATGTCATGGTGATGAATGACTGTAGATCTGCTGGAAATTTCTGTCAGTGACTACTTCGCGTTTCTTTTTTTTGAGAAGTAAAAAGTGAAGAGGTTGAAAAGCAGCCTCACCGTTTCGTAGGATATCCATTGCAGTATTCTTTCTGAAGCGCGATAAGTCCGGATGATGCTGATAGGAGAGATCCTGCTGCAATCATTGCCAATGATTTTCATGAGCTGTTGGTGGACATCCTTTGAAAATGTACCATCTTCCACATCAAGATTCAATTCAATGCTGGCAAGTGCACTGATATCATTGATGTTGTAAGATCCTATGGTGACCATTTTTCCATCGGCAACAGCAATTTTTCCATGCAGGATATTGTGGTTGTACTCATGTATTTCAATGCCATGTCTTACTGCCCATCTGTATAGGTAACGTTCGGCATATTTTGCAATACCTACATCAGAGATTCCTGCAAGAATCAGTTTGATCTTCACCCCTTTTTTCAGTGCTTTGATGATATTGTTTCTGAAAAAAAGACTCGGAATAAAATAGCTCGACATGATGATGATTTCGCGCCGAGCATTTTTGAACATTTCCATGTAGCTTGCAGAAATTTCATTCCTTCCCATTACCCAGTCGTTTCTTCTTATCCTAATTGGGCAATGCAAGTTGATGTCAAGGGCAGTGGCGATATCTTGTTTTGATAATGCCAACCAATCTTCAGGTTTATTGGTATAGCATTGGTTGCACAGTTTGAATAATTCATAAGAAGCTTCCCCTTCTACTTTGATCGCCCAATCCAGCCAGGCAGGTGTTCCTGGTATGTCGTTGTACCTGTCTGAAATATTAATGCCCCCGACGAGTGAAACAATGCCATCACAAAC
Organism: Chitinophagaceae bacterium; assembly: GCA_044373365.1. Classification (GTDB taxonomy): domain Bacteria; phylum Bacteroidota; class Bacteroidia; order Chitinophagales; family Chitinophagaceae; genus Pollutibacter. Next base: position 311 of record JBIPNK010000024.1, on the reverse strand, counting down.
AACAATTTTATGGTGAAGCCGTCTGCCAAAATAATAATTGCCCCCCTTAAAAATGGGTTCAAAAAAACGCATCCTGATGCCACTTTCTCGCATGCTGTTTTTAAAGCCCTTGGACAATCCTTTTGATGCATAACCATCCAGCAAAACCTGAACCTTTATCCCTTTTTTGGCGGCGTTGATCAATCTTGAGGCCACCTCTTTTCCTGTCTCATCTTCCTCAAAAATATATACCTGAAGTTGAATGGATTTGCGGGCATTGTCAATCATGTCGTGCAGAACGGAAAAATATTTTCTGCCACCCCTGATCAACT
>JBIPNK010000161.1:0-9683 GCA_044373365.1 Chitinophagaceae bacterium | reverse complement strand
CCGCATGTTGCGGATGGTTTTTGGTCAATCTACGACAACGCCAAGACCGCCTGTGTTCGCAATAAGCAGCCGGGTGAGACCCTGAAGACGTTCCAGAACCTCCTGACTCGCGTTCCTTCCTGGACGGATGAGGTGCTGGACACAGAGGTGGCTCGCATTGAGAAGGCCTCCAAGTGCGAGTATATGGACGATCTTCTGCTGGGTGTGTTTGTCAGCTATATCCGTGCGTTTGCATCTCTTCAGCAGTCCGATGAGACCCACGTGAACATCCAGTTTGACCGCCCGTCACTCTCCAAGTTTGTGTTCACACTCTACAAGACGGCTGCCCGCAAGAGCTGGTCTAACGCCTACCTGTTCAAGACCATTGATGTTTCGTCCGAGCAGCAGTCGCGTAACCGCCGCGACATTGAGACCATGCTGGGCGGTGCTCTGGATGAGGTCATTGATAGCTTCATCCCGTGGAAGGATATCAGCAAGGCCTACTTCCAGCAGAAGACATCCTCTGCACAGATCCCGGTTGCTGCCCCTGAGCCCGCGGCCCCTGCACCCAAGCCGGCCCTGAGTTTCGGAGAGTCGGAGACGGTGGAGTTTGAGACGGACAAGGAGGACGACGAAGACGAGGAACGCCCTCGCCTCACCCTTGGAGAGGATGTCAAGCTGGACATTGAGGAGGAGGATGAGGAGCCGGCCGGCAAGCCCGAGGGTGTCATGAAGCTGGACCTTTAAGGTCGCGTCCAACTCCCTCTAAACCAATCCACATTGAAAATCAAATGCCGGACTATCAGACGCTCGGTATGGTTGTGGGTGCCGTTATGATTGTAGCTGCTCTCCTGTATGTTCTGGATCGCCGTGCCAAGACCCAGGCGGTGGATTACACGGATCTGGGGAAGATCACGGTGGGTTCGGGCGTCCTCGCGACCGGCGTTCTGTATTCGCTGGGAACTGAGGTTGTCACGGATGTTGCCGAGACGGTTGCGACCGCTGCTCAGGACATGTTTGTCGGCAAGCCGGAGTTTTAATCCGCACTAAGTGTAGAATGGATACGCTGCAAGATTCAGTGGATACATCTGTAACTCTGAAACTATTCAGAACAAAGAAATCCTCAATGTATTACCATATTTTTCATAGTAGGTATGTGAGGTTTCCACTGTCGAAACTAGAAACTCTAAACAACTTTGATACAAAACGTCTCTCGAGCAATCCATACCCCAAAGAAAACCGTCCTAGAGGGCAAGCAGATTTGGATTCAGTGTTACATCATAGGCAAACAATACGGCAACAAGGGGATACAGAGCCCATATGGATCGTATTGAAAAAGGGAACCTATACTTTACTGGATGGTGCTCATCGTATCGTTGCGACCTATTTAGAACGCAAACGAACGATTCCAGCATATATAGTTCATGCCGATGAACAGCCGGAGTAGCATTCTTTTCATGGATTTAAGTAATCGTAGATGGATGAACTTCACTATACTGCGGTCCCTCTGAAAGACATATCGTTAGCTGAACGTCAAACAGCGTATACGACGATTAACAGACTATGTTCGCCCGGTGGAGATGAGAAGCGGCCCTTGGGCATCAAGAGTATGCTGCTCCCTGAACCTGAACCCATTCAAGCGAATAAGGTGCTAGGTCGTCTGTACAAGGGAGACACCCTCATCGGAGGCATTTTCTACGAGCTCGCCGCAGAGAAGGAGATCAACCGTATCTTCGTGTGTACGGAACCCGGATATGGGCGTCGTATCAACGAGGAGTTTGAAAGGGCTGTTCTTGCGACTGACCCAGGTCCGATCCGCGTATTGCTGAGATCAATCGTGGACCCAAACCGTAAGGTTGCAAAGTTTCACATGATGAATGGATATACGCCACTGCCTAGCCGCAGCAATCCCCTCGTTGTGCTGCAGGAGGAGATCCCTATGACCAAGATCCTTCCGGCTCCTTCGCTAACCGATAAGCAAAAGGAACAGGTTGAACACCTTCACACAGAAGCGGCAAAGACACGTCAGTTAGAAGTGGACCGAAAGGCAACGCTGCGGTCAAGTGCGGGTCGCCGTCGTAGACGCCGCCGGACGATGAAGAAGAGACGGGTTATGTATCAATAATCAGTGCGTCGCCCAGCTGAACAGCCGACGGCAATACACGATACTGAGCCATGCGTCCAATCTCCTTCTTCGGCACCGCCGAATCCCCGCAATACCTGACAATCGCCTTATACAGATCAAATCCGTGGTAGCGATCGTGATTGTCCATCTTCTTGCGGAACATCACTGACGATCCATCGGTCTGCTTCATCCACTGCAGAAACAGACCAAACAACGGATGCGTATACTCATGCTTCGGTCCCTTGGGAAACATGTCCCAGAAGACCGACGTAGCAAACCGAACCAGGTCAAACGACGACGACGCAGGAATGTGAGGATACTTATGAAGGTAGAAGGGATCCATGTTGTATTGTCCACCGGCCTCCTCATCCTTCTGAAACTGGCTGCTCATGAACGTCTTCGGCTCCTTGAGTCCTGTCAGACGGAGGCTCACGATTGAACGATCAAAGTCAATGATCTTCATGATGTAGCCGAAGGTCGGCACCTTGTAGACTGACATTCCGTGAGTGTAGAACAGGTGAGTCTGGTTCGTCTTGACATACATGATGTTGTTGCCGTGGAGATCGTTGTGAGTGAACCCAAACGTCCGCTGAGCGTAGGCAAGGGCAAAGACCACCTGAGACACCCATGCAACGTGCTTCTCCTCCTCCGTGTGCAGCTTGACCAGATCGTAGAAGGTCCCCTCGCAGACTTCCATCACCGTCGTCACAACCGGAACATCGCTGAATGTCGCCCAAGCAAACGGCTCAGGCTCCTCACCCTCACCTTCTTCCTCATCCTCGGACCGCTCGGAGCAATCACACGACTCAATATCGTAGACGTCGTCGTCCTCTTCCTCCTCATCCTCCACCTCGGGGGACTCTGAGGATGCCACATCATAGGCCTCAGGTTCACGCACCTCTGCGTTGCTGACGTGATCGGCCTCCACATCCTCAACGCCATCCAGAAGGATGTCCTCAGCCGTATCCACGGCAACCCTGGCCCGACGCGTGTGACTGAACTCGGCATCATGACCTGCCGTCCGCAGCTTCAGCTCAAACGTCTTGCCAATGCGATCCGCAAACCAGCCCTTCTCAGTGAGCTCCTCGTAATCATCCGAAATATCAATCGTGTGACTTCCCGCCATACCTACGTAGACGCCGTAGACCTTAGGAAAGTGTTCACACTCTGACTCTGACAAGGCAATGGACGTGATGGCACCCACATAGGCCGCAGTGTGCGGGCTCTGCATCCGGTCCTGCATATCGTCTGCCACATCGGCACGCTTCGGGACACCAAAGGAACCGTAGTCACCCCGCATGGTCTTGAACGGCGACAGAATCATCGTGGTCTTGCGATGAACCGGCACTGTCTGTCCCTTCACCTTGACATGGGTTGCATCCACAATGGACTCAACGGGGTTCTCCAGCTTGACACCATAGTCATGCAGCCCAGCAAGGTTGTCCGTCTTGAAGAGCTTTTCAAGACACGGAAAGAACGGCTGCAAGCTCTTCATTGACCACGCAGTTCCATCCAGCTTGGGTAGACGATGAATCTTCATCTGGACGGAGTTGGTCCTCAAATCCTTTCCCATTATGAAGTGTCTCGGCGATGAATGCAGAAAAATAAACGACGAGGAGAACAAGATGAACTTTCAACTGCGAAAGTTTAACATGGACATGATCAAGGACAGATGTGGAATGGACTCTCGCAAGAGTCCTATGATCGTGATCATTGGCAAGAAGGACACGGGTAAGTCCTTCTTGGCTCGTGACCTGCTCTATAACGTGCAGGAGTGCTTCCCTGCTGGTATGGTGATCTCGCCGACAGAGGTCGTCAACGAATACTTTCAAGCGTTCGTTCCATCCAAGCTGATTCACGACAAGTATGAGCCGGCCAAGGTTCAGGCATTCATCAAGCGACAGTTTGCAGCCAAGCAGAGGTTCCTGAAAAGCAAGGGAAGTGGTTCTCCGGTGGATCCTCGTGCGTTCCTGATTCTGGACGACTGTTTGTATGCAGCCAAGGAGTGGATCAATGAAGAGTCCACTCGGTTCGTGTTCATGAACGGCCGCCATTTGGATATGATGACCATTATCACCATGCAGTATCCGCTCGGTATTACGCCCAACCTCCGCACCAACGTGGACTTCGTCTTCATTCTTCGCGAGAATATCCTAGGTAATCGTCGTAGAATTTACGAGAATTACGCGGGTATGTTTCCGACCTTTGAGATGTTTTGTGATTTCATGGATCAGTGCACGGAGAACTACGAGGGACTGGTCATCTGCAACAACGTATCATCCAACAAGCTGGAAGACCAGGTGTTTTGGTATAAGGCATCCGAGCACCCCCCGTTCAGGCTGTGTGACCAGTCTCTGTGGAACGACAACCGTCCGTTCCAGTCGGCTATGCTCGGCGGCGACGAGTATAACGCCGCCTCTTTGAGGAAGAAGAACGCCCCGCCTTCCGTCTGGGTAAAGAAAACCGGCGAGTAGATCGGCCGCCCATAGTAGTCTCTTCGTAGGAGTCAAGTACAATTTGAGCAGCCGCCAATGTGGAGGCCTCGCTGTCGTCATCCACATCCATCTTAATGGCGTCCTGAATGACCGGATCATCACGAGTCACTGTGGAAATACGAGATTTATCGAGAAGTGCTGACCCCAGACCATCAACGTATTCGCTCACGACCTGCTTGTATGTCTTGGGTTCTATATACACAAAACTACCCAGTATAAGAGTTGTCGCCGAACCCCGCGGCATACCGAAATGCTGCCGGAATGCATCGCCAGTTGACCGAAAAAACCCCGCCCAGTCTTCTTCGGGTATGATCCGATTCCTCTGTGCATCAAAAATGGCGAGCTTGTCAGATGCATCCTTCTTGCAGGACCACTTTGTCTCTGCACTGCCCGCGAACTTGAAGCCCTTCACGATTGTAAAGATGTGTCCACCACCTCCATCACGACTCCCCAGAAGAACAAATGTCCCGCACTGAGGGAACAGTGAATCGCGAAGCAGCGTCATGAGTTCTGGGTATACGGTAGTCTCATCCTTCATAACAGGAATGGAGTTTCCCTGCCCAGTGGCAATGCCTCGTCGTTCCATGAACCCCCGCCAGTGGCTCATAAACATACCCTTCCCTTTGACGGTCAAGAGATCGGCAAACTGAGGGCTAATCAGTCCCAGCGAAAGAGCCGTTGTTGCACCGCAGTTTGGTGACGTGTCTGTTTGATGAGGAGGAGCCTTGTATAAGGTGACGCTGTGGCAATCAAATGGAACCTGAAACAGTCGGGTCGTTGCCTCCCCCATTGTAAACGTCTCCTATTTTTTGCTTGCCATGACGGAGAAAATTAACTGCGTTTAGACTAAATGTCCAAACACGCCGAAGCCGAAATGCGTGCTGACCAGGCTCGCCACAAGACAGGTCGTGAGATTGACCGTGCTGCACGTTCCAGTTCCAGGCGTTCGTCGAAGGCCGCCAGCAAGCGTGGATTTTCCCACTCTGCCTTCACTGGAACTCTTCCCGGATCCCACGCCTATCGTTCGGCGGCGATCCTTCACAAGATGGCCCACAAGGCTGAGCCCTCGCGCACGCACGCTCACACATTCCGGGCTGGTCGCCGTCACCGCCGTGGTCGCTCTACCCGCCGCCGTTAAATAGAATCTGTGCAGTGAGTAATGGATCTCGAACAGTGGGAAACTACTACGTATAGCCCTCCAGGCGGCCCGGGTTGGCGTGGATTTGACGTCAAAGGAAACCCAGGCGGACTTGTTCAGCGTGTTGCAGGAGATCTGCTTCAGCTGCGTAAGAGCAACCGTGATGGTCTTGGATGGAGACCCACTGATCCGACAATGCAAAAAATAGTCGCGAAGATACCTACTAGGGGCGAGGATCAGCAGGCCGCAGTTCTTTCGAGTCTTTCATTTCCCCTGGAATATAAGCGTCCGAATCCAATTTGGGTATCTGAACAGATCCGTCAGAAGATCTCAGCTGATCCCAAGTCCAGTGCAAGGGCTCAGCGGTTAGCTGCACGTAATGCAAAAATGGCTACTACACAGGCTGTTAATTCTTCTGAACCTGTCATTCCCGTTGACGGGGAAGCTGAAATGAATGCTGAGGAGCAAGCTGTTGCAGACGCACAAGTTGATGACGCCATGGATGCCCTTACATCTGCAATGGGGAAGTCAGGTTTCAGTGGTGGTCGCCGTCGCAAGACCCGTCGTGGACGCAAGGTCCGCCGCAGCCGTCGCCGCTCTACTCGCGCATAACACCCTCGGTCGGGTGCACAGCCTTTGATGCGTCCTCCAGGGCCTTCTCCTCTGCGTTGGCCTTGCGACGCTTCTCATTCTCCTCCTTCTGAGCCTTGATGGCCTCCTCACGCTGCTCAGCAAAGAACATCTCCTTGTTGGACTCGTTCTCCTTGTACTTACGCATCAGCTCGTTCAGCTCCTTCTCAGCATACTCCACCTCCGGCATCAGGTGCTCCGAGGGATCCCACGGCAGCCATGCACCGACCTTACCGATGTAGAGGTTGTCCTTCGGGTAACGACGCTGCAGCACCTTGGAAAACATCTGAGCCTCCTCCACCGTCGCAAACGCACGGCGAACCTTGACACCACGAACGTTGGTCCGGAACTCCACAGAGTTGTCGTAAGACTCCTGCACCTCCTTCTCGTGCTTGAGCAGGAACACCTGATACTGCTCGTGAATGTCCGTCTTCTTCACCTCATCCTTGCGGACACTCACGAAATCATTCGCATCCTTCAGCAGGTCGTCAATCTTGACAGAGTACTTCTTGGACAGAAATGCCATGAAGTTCTCCATGCCCTTGACCTTCCACTCGTAATCCATCCACTCCACAAACTTGCTGAAGAAGAACTCCTCCTTGTTCTGGATCACCTTCTCCGGACTGATGAACGACACAATGCAGTACTTCTGTGTCGGGATCTCCGGGTCCTCATCAAGGTAGTCAATCGGGCCAGACTCGTCACGCTTAGGGAGCTCAGTGCGGGGCATTTACTTCTTTCCTCGGTTCCTTTGAAAGTCCTTTCTCCGCACGCTAAAGTAAAATGATCTGCACGCAGTTCTCGCCACAGTGGCAGGCGGCGGTTGATCAGTTGTTCGCATCAATCTTTGATCCGACCGAAATACCCTACTATGTGAAGACTGTCATTGACGGTAGTTCACTTGTGGCAGTAGATGATGGTGAGCTTGTGGGGTTTCTGCTCTTGACACATACGCCGAATGATGTATGCGAGTATCAGCTGGCATACCTTGCAGTTGATGAACGATATAGACAACAAGGGGTTGCATCCGCCATGCTAGAAGCTCTCCCACACAGTGTATGGCTTGAAGTCTTGAGCTCGAACACCACCGCGTGTGATTTCTACCTGAAACGAGGGTTCACGATTCATGAATCCTTCACGTGCTCAGACGGAACAGGGGGGCATGTATTCATTTCTCCACAGTAGACAAATGTACGACATCTTCACGACCGCTTACCTCTTCTTCCTTCTCTGCCCGGGCGTGGTGCTGTCCCTTGGAACCGGCATGACGGCCGCCGCTATCCACGCCGTGGTGTTCTTCCTGATCCTGCAGTATGTGTCTCTCTACATCCCCTGGTGGGCTGTGTGGGTCGTGGGCATCTCGTTTGTCTCGTATAAGGTGTATTCGGGAGGTGTGTAAAAATTCTTCCTGCCTAAGAACCAAACAAATGGATTCTAAGCCGAAGCCCACCCCGTCTGCTGGTGTTGATGTTGCGGACATTGTGACTCGCCTCGTGAAGTATCTTCTGGAGGGTCTCGCAGTGGCCATTGCCGCGTTCGTGCTCCCGGGCAAGACCCTCAAGGTCGCCGAGGTTGGCATGATCGCCCTCGTTGCGACTGCGACGTTCGCCATCCTGGACATCTACGCCCCGAGCGTGGGTGCCTCGGCTCGCACGGGTGCTGGATTCGGAATCGGTGCCAACCTGGTGGGATTCCCCCGCGTGTAAGAAGTTGATTATACTGACTTCAGAGCCATTACTAAGTGAGATGCCAACGTTGTAGTCAGCAACGTTCCATAGTTATTTTGCGTGAGCTGCATTGTGCCTAGTGCGACAACACAGACCGGACTTGATGTAGAAACCAGCGTGTAGATAATCTCCCCCACAGTGTGCGGGACGCAAAATGCGTCATATATCCTTGATGCCCCATAGTGAACCACATAGTTACCTGCGACCGCGAGAAGGCCCTTACCGACGACAAGCCCAATATGTTCCATTTACCACTTACCTACCTCTAAGAAACTAATGGAAACAGCTTCCATTTTCTTAGTGCGATACAACGGACGTTGGGTGAAGATTCAACCCCGCCTCTTTGAGCCTGAGAGAATGACAACGGATATTGCATGGATCCAGATCAAGGAGGAGGTGTCCGTTGAGGAGGCCTACCGCCGTTGGTTTGAGCTGCAGCGTAGAATTTCTCGTGTTCTCAAGTAATGAATACCTGGCTTATTGCAGTGGCATTGGTCGTGATCGGATATCTGGTGTGGAGGCTGTGGAAGCCCGTGGTGATGCCGAAGCGTAGTGTTCCCAAGGATAAGGCCAACCTGTATTTCTTCCACACCGATTGGTGCGGACACTGCATCAAGGCCATGCCGGAGTGGGAGACACTGGAATCCGGCCCGAAGCAGTTCGGAAACACGGAGGTTTCGTTCATTCGTGTGAACGCTGAGAAGGAGCGGGAGACAGCCGATCTCTACGAGATCAATGCCTACCCGACAGTCAAGCTGGAGACCTCCACGTCGCTGTATACCTACGATGGCAGGGTGACTGCCGAGGGATTAACGCAGTATCTCCGGACTACATTTGGAAAAGAATCGTGAAGCCTGTGAGTATCCCTGTTGATACATCTCATCCTTATCCGCATCTGTGAGTTCCTGCATGAGCGAGATGGTGTCATTGCGGAACCACACGACATTGTCTGTGTGTGCATCACTGCGAAAGGCTTCGTAGAGCGTGGCAACATAGTTGGAGACTGACATGGACTTGAGACGTTCGGGTGTAATACTCAGCTCCGAGCGGCTGATGTGGAAGACCAGGCAATCGTTCGGCACCACCTTGTGCAGGTTGTGAACGTAGAATCCTCCGTCAATGTACACGTTATTGTAGAGGATCTGAGGGCGAAAGATGAACGGCAAACAGCAGGATGCTCGGATCGCGTCTATGATAGGGACCTTTCCGGTCAGGAACACCGTCCGACGCGTGGTCAGGTTTGCAGCTACAATATAGAGTTTCTGAGGGGTGTCATCAATCACCGCATTTCGCAAATCAATCCCTTGATTGTCAAATGCCTTGAGAACGGTCTGTGTGAAGGCGTCCATTGTGAAGAGGGACTTCTCCGTAGAAAAAGACGTGATGGTGGCCAAGTTAATGGAAGGGATGACTGAAGACAGGTTGAAGTCTGTTGAAAACATCAACTTGATCGCATGAACTGGGACATTGTATGCGAGAGCGGTTGCAATGATGGAGCCCGCCGAACACCCGTAGATGCCCTTGGGGAAGATGAGAGGTTGATGTTTTTCTAGAGCAGCTAATCCTCCAATCATGATGCCCCCGCGGAC
>JBIPNK010000058.1:0-18018 GCA_044373365.1 Chitinophagaceae bacterium | reverse complement strand
ACAAACGTTGGTCATCGCCATTTAAATAGGTAGACCTGAATGATTTCATCTATTTTTCTTACATTCATCCAAATAAATACAATGAAAATATATTCAGCTTTCATTTTGATGATGATTTCCTCCATCACCATCAATGCCCAGGAAAAAGTTGACCTGAACATGATGGCCAAGATCCGTGAAGAGGGATTGGTAAAGTCGCAGGTCATGGACATCGCTCTTCATTTAACAGACCTCAATGGAAATAGGCTTGCCAATTCACCAGGATATACCAAAGCGGCCAATTATGCGAAAAACAAACTGACCGAATGGGGTGTTCAAAATGCAACCCTGGATCCCTGGGGTGAGTTTGGAAAGGGTTGGGAACTGGAAAAAATGTATTTCGCCATGACCGCTCCTTATTACAAGCCCATGATGGTTTATCCCAAGACCTGGACCAGGGGAACAAAGGGATTGAAATCCGCTGAAGTGTTGCTGGTGGATATCAAGGACTCTCTTGCTGTGATGGCTTACAAGGGCAAACTCAAGGGCAAGATCATTTTGCCAGACATGTCTTATGATTATGTGCAAAGCTTCAAGGCTGATGCACAGCGGTATACCGATGATCAACTCGCTAAAATGGCTGATGCAAAAGGAGTTCCTGCCCAGCAACAACGTCAGCCCCGCGACACAGCCGCCATGCGCCGCATGCGCGAACAAATGCAGAGGGGTGGTTTTGGTGCCATGCGTTTCCTGACCATGTTGAAAGCCATGGCAGTAGAGGAAGGCGCCGTAGCCATGGTCAGTACATCATTGAAAAACCATGATGGTACTGTATTCGCCCAAGGTGGTGGAGCCTACAAGGGTGGAGATCCAGAAAACTTTTTGGACATGGCCATGGGCGTTGAAGATTACAATACCCTGTTGAGGATTGCAAAATCCGGAACGGCTGTCAAGGTGGATACCGAAGTGAAAACAAAGTTCTATGCAGATGACCTTCAGGGGTACAATGTTATTGCTGAAATTCCTGGTACCGATCCTGCACTCAAGGATGAGGTGGTCATGATTGGCGCTCACCTTGATTCATGGCAGGCAGGAACCGGCGCTACAGACAATGCTTCTGGTTCTGCTGTCATGATGGAAGTGATGAGGATCATGAAGTCCCTGAATGTTCAGCCCCGCAGGACCATCCGCATTGGTCTCTGGAGTGCTGAAGAGCAGGGCTTGTTGGGTTCCCGTGGCTATGTGGCCAAGACTTTTGGTGGCAATGGTACCATTGCTAAAACTCCAGCGCATGATAAGTTCTCTGCGTATTACAATATTGATAACGGCACAGGAAAGATCAGGGGTATTTACCTCCAAGGCAATGAGGCCTGCAGAAACATATTCGCTGCCTGGTTTGAGCCCTTCAAGGACCTTGGAGCATCAACTGTGACCATCAGCAATACAGGCGGTACCGATCACCAGTCTTTTGATGCAGTGGGCCTTCCTGGATTCCAGTTTATCCAGGATGAAATCGAATACGACACCCGCACTCACCACAGCAACATGGATGTCTATGACCACCTGTCTGCACCGGATCTGAAACAGATTGCTACCATTGTCGCTGCCTTTGTTTACAATTCAGCACAAAGGGACGCCAAGTTGCCCCGCAAAGATTAATGCAGTTTTCAATTGCCGTTATTTAATTAATTTCATCCCCGTTACCCATAGTTTCGGGGATGAATCATTTAAAAAAGATACCCATGAAAAAGCTTTTGCTCATTTGCTTTGTTGCTGCAGTATTTTTTTCTTGCAAGCAGGCCAGTCAGGATGTTGTTGATGCAAAAGTTTATTTTGCCCAGCAGGATTCCGGTATCCAGTCTGGCAATGTAAAATTTGTTGAAATTGAAAGTTTTGGCAAAAAGTTCAAGGTATGGACCAAGCGGTTTGGCAACAATCCCAAAACAAGGATTTTGTTGTTGAATGGCGGACCCGGTGCCACCCACGAGTATTTTGAGTGTTTCGAAAACTTCCTTCCGCAGGAAGGCATTGAATTCATCTATTACGACCAGTTGGGTTGCGGCTTGTCTGACAACCCCAACGATACTGCCTATTGGGATCTGCCAAGGTTTGTAGAGGAAGTGGAGCAGGTGCGCAAGGCATTGGGCTTGAACAAGGATAATTTTTACCTGCTCGGGCACAGCTGGGGAGGAATCCTTGCCATGCAATATGCATTGAAATACCAAGACCAAATGAAAGCGCTGGTGATCTCCAACATGATGTCCAGTTGTCCGGATTATGGGAAATATGCGGATGAAGTCTTGTCAAAACAATTTGATAAGCCTGTGCTTGATACCCTGATGGCCATGGAAGCCAGGAATGATTTTGCCAATCCCAATTACATGGGCCTGTTGATCCCCAATTTTTACGAAAAACATATTTTAAGACGGCCTTCTGCCCAGTGGCCAGAGCCCGTGAGCCGTTCATTAGGAAAGATGAACCAGTCCCTCTATGTGACCATGCAAGGCCCCAGTGAGTTTGGTATTTCAGGCCGTTTAACGAGCTGGGATGTGAGCAAGGAACTGAATAAAATCGCCATTCCAACTTTGGTGGTGGGTGCCCAACACGACACCATGGATCCTGAACACATGAAATGGATGGCTTCACAATTTAAAAATGGCACCTATTTGTACTGTGAAAATGGCAGCCATATGTCAATGTATGATGACCAACAGGCCTATTTCAAGGGTTTGATTGGGTTTGTTAAAGGTGTTGAGCAAAAATAAATTTCAAGTTTCTACAGACTTCATTGTTTGGGTTGTCCATAACATTCCCGTAATATTAGTGTAACGTTTCCTTTATCCCCCAGCACTAATTCCTTTACATTGCTCTGATACTTTTGCACACAAACCAAAGTAAAATTATCATGAGAAAAGTTTATGGGAGTATCATAGCGCTTTTGCTGTTTATACTCGCGCAAAATCCGGCTGATGTATCAGCACAGCAGAAAATTGTTGGTAAAGTAGTATCCAGCAGTTCTAGTCAGCCTGTATCAGGTGCTTCCATACTCGTTAAGGGAAAAAATATTGGAACATCAACAACGGTTGATGGAAATTTTTCCATTACTGCTCAACGAGGTGATGTTTTACTTGTGACTGGTGTTGGTGTAAAGGAGAAGGCCTTTGATATTGCCAATACTGACTTTCAATTGCTGACGGTTGATGTTGAGCCCTCACAGTTGAATGAAGTAGTAGTCACAGCCCTCGGTATAAGAAAAGATAGGAAAAAGCTTGGATATGCATTGCAGGAGATCAAGGGAGAAGCCTTGACCGTTGCACGTGAAACCAATGTGGTCAATCAATTGGCTGGAAAGGTTGCTGGTGTAACTGTTGTTGGATCTTCTTCAGGTGTTGGTGGCTCATCCAGGGTAACGATCCGTGGTGAAAGATCTGTAGACCTCAACAAAAACCAACCCCTGTATGTGGTTGATGGTGTTCCCATCAGCAATGCAGTGGTAGGTTCTAATGGTAGAAATAACCTTGAAGTAGATTTTGGTAATGGTGCTGGTTTTGTTAATCCGGATGATGTGGAAAGCATCACTGTATTGAAGGGTGCATCTGCATCTGCCTTGTATGGATCTCGCGCCGCAAACGGTGTAATTGTTATCAAAACAAAATCTGGTTCTCGCTCTAAAGGAATTGGTGTTGAGGTTTCGAGCAACTATGTTGCGAGCACACCTTTAAAATTACCGGAATATCAAGCTGTATATGGTCAGGGAAATGGTAACGGAGGTGCATTCGCGTTTGTGAATGGTGCAGGTGCAGGTCTGACTGATGGAACTGACGAAGCATGGGGCCCTAAATTCAGTGGACAGAGCTATCCACAATTCAACTCCCCGAGAACCCTAAACGGCCAGCCGATTCCCTTTTTTGGTGGAGATCTCAATGCTCCTGCAGGCTCTGTCATAACTGCCACACCTTGGGTTGGATATGCCGACAATTTGAAAAACTTTTTGCAGACAGGTAGTGTTTTGACCAATACAGTTTCATTTACAGGCAGCAACGACAAAGGCGACTTCAGGTTGGGTTACACCCGCTTGGATGAAAAAGGTATGGTTCCCAATACTGATTTGAAGAGAAATACTTTAACCTTGTCTGGTGGTTACAATTTTACAGATAAGTTGTCAGCAAAGGCATTTGTCAATTACATAAAAGGCAACAGCGATAACAGGCCAACGATCAGCTACGGAACAGAAAGCATTATGTATTTGTTCAATTGCTGGTTACCCCCAAGTGTAGACGTTTCAGCAATGAAAAGACTCTGGATGAATGGTGCCGATAATGTTCGTCAATATGGATTCAATTACAATTATCACGATAATCCATATCTAACCCTTGCCCAAAACACCAATGGCCAAATTTATGATAGGGTCATCGGCAATGCCTCTTTGAAGTATGACTTTAATTCTTGGTTGAGTTTGATGGTGCGTGCAGCAACCGATTGGTCACTTGAACGCAGGGAATATCGCAGGGCTTTTAGTACACAGCGGTTCCCATTTGGTCAATACCGTGAAGTTAACTTGATCAATGAAGAATCGAACACAGATTTCTTGTTCAATATGAACAAGGAACTGAACAAGGATTTCTCTCTAACAGGGAATTTCGGGGGCAACCAAATGCGCCAAATGAGCAAGTTTGATGAGAACAATGCAGGACAACTTAATATTCCTGGAATATACAACTTGACCAACTCAAGGATTCCACTTCAAAATACACAGCGTACTGTTTCAAAGAAAATCAACAGTATGTATGGTTCTGCGGGACTTGCGTACAGAAACAAATTGTTCCTGGACTTTACCGGAAGAAATGATTGGAGCAGTGCTTTGACTTTACCCGGTGTTTTGCGTGAATTTGGAAATGAGGACAACTCATATTTTTATTCTTCAGTAGCCCTGAGTGCGATTGTGAGTGATATGGTTAAACTGCCTTCTGCCATCAGCTATGCTAAGGTAAGGGGTAGCTTTGCCCAGGTAGGTAATGACACGGATCCATTTACCTATACGCAGTCATTTAATCCATCAATACCTTTCGGTAATTTCCAAATCTATGGAGAAACTGACAGGCTTGCCAATTTGAATTTGAAACCTGAAATCAGTAATTCTTACGAAGTTGGTGCAGAGCTCAAATTTTTGAAAAACAGGATTGGTATTGATGTTACTTACTACAACAGTACAACAAGAAATCAAATCTTGAACATTCCTCTGTCAGTAACAAGTGGTTTTAACAGCCGAAGCATCAATGCCGGTAAAATCAAGAACTGGGGTTACGAGGTGATGGTCAATATTCAGGGCGTTAAGTCCAAGAACTTCAAGTGGAATACTGATTTGAATTTCAGTGCGAACAGAAGTAAAGTGTTGGAATTGCGCGATGGCCTCACCAATTTTGTTATGGCAAGCAGAAGGGTAACGGTAGAAGCCAGAGTGGGTGAGCGTATGGGTGATCTTTATGGCATTGGATTTGCACGTGTGCAAAATACAGACCCTGCAGCTCCGTACTATGATGCATCTGGTAAGTTTGTTGGACAAATGGTTTTTGACGCAAACAATGGTCGCCCAATTCGTACGACCAATAGGATCAAATTGGGCAACTACAACCCTGATTTTCTTCTCGGCATCATGAATGGATTCAATTACAAGGGTGTTAATTTGAGCTTCCTGTTTGACATCAGAAGCGGAGGTGAGCTTTACAGTGAAACACAAACTGTTGGTCGCGAAGGTGGTATCACAATTGAAACACTTGAAGGCAGAGCAGATGGATATGATTTAACGAAAGCTGGTAACGGGGTTATTGGTAAGGGAGTGGTTTTTGTGGGTGGTGTACCACAGGAGAATACCAGAAAAGTTGCTGCAAGAGAATGGCATACTGCTTGGACTGGCGGTAGAGGTATTGCTGAGGGTGTAATGTATGACGCTTCTTTTGTAAAACTGCGTGAATTGCAAATGGGTTATACCATTCCGGACAAGTTTTGGGGTAAGCTGCCTTTGAGAAGCGTGAATATCAGCCTTGTTGGAAGAAATCTTCTTCTTTGGGATAAAGTTCCTCACATTGATCCAGAGAACATGAGCTATTCAGGTGGAACAGCATTGCCCGGAATCGAGAATATGGCAATACCATCCTCAAGAAGCTATGGCGTAAACTTGAATGTTAAATTTTAATCCATAGAAAAATTATCAAAGATGAAAAAGTTAATCTACATATTTATAGTCACTGCAGGAATATTTAGCATGGTTTCATGTACCAAAGATTTTGCAGACACAAATACCGACAAAAATGTGCCTACTGCAGTTACCCCTGATCTTTTGTTGAGTGGTGTGATCCGCAGTCTGACCAGCCAGAATGTAAGTAATGCTTGGGGGATAGGAAATTTGGTTGCCCAATACAACGCCAAGATTCAGTTCGTAAATGAAGACAGGTATCTCTGGAACGAACAAAATGGTGTCTGGAACAATGTCTATGGGAACTACAGAAACCTTCAGAACATTACTCAGTCTTTGTCAGCTGATCCCAACAACAGTTACCTGGGTGTTGCATTAGTGTTGAAAGCATACATGTTCGAAACACTGACAGCAACATATGGTGATGTTCCCTACACCGAGGCAGGACAGGCCAAAACGAGTTCTTTGTTTACGCCAAAGTACGATACGCAGGAAAATATTTACAATGGTGTTTTGGCAGATCTAAAAAAGGCCAACGAAATACTGGCAAAAAGCACCAATGCGATTGGTGGTGATCTTCTTTACAATGGTGGAACCGCTGCAATTGTCAAGTGGAGAAGGTTGGCCAATTCTTTGAGGATCCGTTATTTGTTGCGTATATCTAAAAAAAGAAATGTGGCAGCTGATCTTCAAGCCATTGTAGGAGATCCTGTCAATAATCCAATTTTTTTGAACAATGCTGACAATGCTGAGTTGCGCTACCTTGCAGCGGCCCCCAATCAGTGGCCTTTGTATGATTCAAGGGTAGGATCTTTTGATGAGATCAGGGTGAGCAAAACATTGAGTGATAGGTTGACAACATTAAATGACAGTAGGCTCTCCGTTTTTGGACGTCCTTCACAGCGTTCAATTGTAGCTGGTTTACCAAGGGTTGAGGGTATCCCCAATGGCTTGGGTGATGTTCAGGCATTGAACTTCAATGGTGGCCCACAAGGGGTTTCCAGGGTTGGTTATACATTTGCTTGTTTGGTATGTAACGATGCAGGTCAAGCTGCTCCAGACCCCACTGCCCCACGTTCAATCATCATGACCTATTCTCAATTGCAACTTTTGCTTGCTGAAGCAAGAGAAAAAGGTTTGATTACTACAGGTGATGCCGCCACATATTACGACAATGGCATTAAATCCAATTTTGATTATTGGAGGTCAGTTGTACCAGGATCTTACGGAATCAATGTAACTGCTGCCCCCACTTATTTCACACAAAGTGCAGTTGCTTACACTGGTACTCAGGCTGTAAAGTTGGATAAAATTTATCTTCAGCTTTGGATTGCGAACTACTTCACCGGTTTTGAAGGTTGGTTTGAGTGGAGAAGAACTGGAAGCCCGGCTATCGTTCCAGGTGCTAACAATTTGAACAACAATCTTGTGCCAGTTAGATTTATTTATCCTGTTATAGAGCAATCTTTAAATGGCGATAACAGAAAAGAGGCAGTTGCGCGCCAAGGAAATACGGATGATCTCAACACTAAAATGTGGTTATTAAGATAGTTTAAAAAATAAATTCATGTATTTTTTCTCATAAGCAGTAGTCGGGCCCCTATTTCTATAGGGGCCCACTTTATTTACTTAATTTCTTTTCTTTATATTGAACCATAAATCAAGCCACATGCGTATCAGATTATTTTTTATTCTTGGTGCATTCCTTTTTCAGTTTACTGTACAGGCACAGCAGAATAAATATCTACAGGTTCCAGGCGTTAATCAATTCGCTACCATCAATCAATCGGGTATATCAGTACTCCCCAGTGGACGCTATGTGAAACCTGCAGGAAAAGTTTCCATGATTACCCATGACCCATTTGGCTTGACCATATCTCCCGATGGGAAAAAGGCAGTTGCCCTGCACAATGGGGTAATGACCATTTTCCATTTGGATCTAGACTCAATTATAAGGGTACCTGATTATGGGAAAACAATTCCATCGCCATTTAGCAAAGGGTCACTGTTGGGGGCATCTTTCCATAAAGACAATAGGGTGGTTTACCTGAGTGGGGGAGACAATGGAACCGTCATTGCGTATGACATCATTGCGCTGAAAGTTATCAATACCTATATGCTGGATGGAAAAGTGGGTGATGTTGATTTTAAAGACAGCTTTACCTCTGATTTGCTTTATAATGAATCTGAAAATGAATTGATGGTTCTTGATCAGGCCAATTATCGCCTGGTCCGCATTGACTGCACTACCAAAAGAATTAAAGCGAGCATACCTGTAGGAAGATTACCTTTTGGTCTGGCATTAAGCCCAGACAAGCGAACTGCTGTAGTCGCCAATGTTGGGATGTATGCATATCCATTGATCAAAGGCATGACCAAGGAAAACTACAATCAAATGGTGATCAATCATCACCCTTATGGCCATAACACACCTGAGTCGAGAAATGGTACGGTCATTGATGGAAAAGTAATTCCTGGATTGGGAGATCCTAATGCTCCAGAGTCCATGAGTGTTTTCACCATCGATTTAACTACCAATAGCGTTTCCTCAAAATTGAAAACTGGCCACCTGGTTGGAGAAATGATTGAGGATGCTGAGGTGATTGGCGGCGCAAGTCCCAACAGTATTGCCATCAATGACAAGTTTGCTTATGTGACCAATGCAACCAACGATAATATTGCAGTAATAGATTACCGCAACGGAAAAATTCTTAGGCATATTCCAATAAAAGTTGATCCGAATTTGGATGCTTTCAGGGGTTTACTGCCTTTTGGCATCACCATATCTAAAGATGGATCAACCCTATACGTTGCATTGCTTGGGTTCAATGCAGTTGCGGTGATTGATACCAAAACAGACCAGACCCTGGGCCTGATTCCCGCCGGTTGGGGGCCATCGCGTGTTAAATTATCCCCTGATGAAAAAGAAATCTACATCATCAGCAGCAGGGGTTTAGGCGCAGGCCCAAATGGGGGTAAAAATTTTGTCAGCCCACCCCAGGGTACTTACGTTGGAGACATACAGATGGCTACATTCCAGCGTCTTCCAACACCTGGCTTTGATCAGTTGAAAGCGTATTGGAAGGATGTGATTTCCTATACCTATGCAGCAGTTGATGTAAAAAAGACCACAAACCCTTTGCCTAATTTTCCTGGTGAGAAGGAATCTCCCATCAAGCATATCGTTTATATAACCAAAGAGAATCGAACATACGATGAGGTAATGGGGCAAATGAAAACAGGCAATGGGGATTCAAGCCTCTCAAGGTTTGGACTTGGTGTTGATGTCCGGGTTAAGCGCAGATCGTTAAAAGAAAGCCCAACAGATAGCCTTGTGCTGACCAATGCCAATATTACTCCCAATCACCACAAGGTGTCTACACAATTTGCCTATTCAGATAATTTTTATTGTGACAGCGATGCATCCATTCATGGTCATCACTGGATGATGGGCGTCATTCCCAATGAATGGGTTGAAGTGAATTCAAAAACAAGCAAGACGGCCAATTTATTTTCAGATGCTCCTGGTAGACGATTCCCCGGATCAACGGGTAGCATGGATCCTGAAGATTTTGCTGAAAAGGGGGGTCTTTGGGAGGCGTTGGAAAGAAAAAAAGTATCATTTTATAATTTTGGTGAGGCCAATGAAACAGCCCACGTGCGCGAAGAATGGATGGATACGGCTACTGGTGCTGCACATGGTGTAATGGTGCCCATGCAAAATGCTGCTTTCAAGAGAACAAGCCGCAATTATGCAGGTTACAATACCAATATTCCTGATCAGTTCCGAATGAACCAGTTTGAGGAAGAATTCACCAAAATGTGGTTGAAGGGAAAAGAGAAAATGCCATCCTTGGTTACCGTCCAGATCCCCAATGATCATACAGCTTCTCCAAGACCGCAGGATGGCTACCCCTATACACACAGTTACGTGGCTGACAACGACCTTGCTGTTGGAAGGATCTTACATTTTTTATCCAGGACGCCCTATTGGAAGAACATGCTGGTGGTGATTACAGAAGATGATCCACAGGGGGGCGTTGACCATGTTGATGCACACAGGAGTATTCTGATGCTGGCTGGTCCTTATGTAAAGCCCAATCATGTTTCTCATACCCATGCCAATTTTGGATCCATCCTGAAAATGATTTACAATACGCTATCAGTACCTTATGTCAACCAATATGATGTAACTTCCTCCCTGCTTTCAGATTTTTTCACAGACAAACCTAATTTTGCACCCTATACTTTGGTGATGCCAGACAAAAGGGTATTCGACCCTTCCAAGGCAATGAAAAAATACAAGCGTGATTTGGATTGGAAAAAAATTCTGCAGGGTCCCGCAATGGATGATGAGGACGAGCAACGTGAAAACCATTACAAGAAAGAAAATTAATAAGTAAATTCGATGACCATGTCGGGAATAAAGGCTCTTTGGTTGTTTGTATTATTATTTTCATTTTTTGCTGCGCGTTCTCAAACTGTTGCTGATTCTGTGAAAAAAATGGATGATGTTGTTGTTACTGCAACCCGCAAGTCAACAGCTGTTGCCAGCCTTCCATATTCCGTAAACAGCTTGTCTAAAAACACCATCCAAAGGCAATTGTCAAGAACAGTGCCGGAATCCCTCAATGGAATTCCCGGCCTCTTCATTCAGAAAACCAATCATGGAGGAGGCTCACCTTTTTTGCGGGGCCTTACCGGCAACCAATCCCTCGTTTTGGTTGATGGTGTTCGGCTTAACAATTCAATTTTCAGGTATGGTCCAAATCAATACATGACCTTGATTGATCCATATATTGTAGAAAAAATTGAGGTCGTAAAAGGGACAGGTTCAGTGCAACATGGGAGTGATGCCATGACAGGAGTCATCAATATACAAACAACTGCCTTGCAGTTGGGGTCCAAACCCCAATGGCAGGAAAAGGCCTTGATAAGGATGTCTGAGGCAGGTATGGAGTTGACAGTGAGACCGGAAATTAAGTATGAAGGCAAAAAATTTGCATTTGTCATAGGAGCAAGTTCCAAGAAATTTGGCGACCTCAAGGGAGGAGATACCACAGGGTTTCAGCGCCCAACTGGTTACAATGAGATGTCATATGACATGAAACTGAAAATTGATCTTGGTTCAAACTGGAACATGACTGCTGCCTACCATTGGCTCAATCAGGACAATGTCCCTGTTTTTCATAAGTATAGGTTGGAAAATTTTGCAGTCAATACTTCTGATCCTTTGAAAAGAGGGTTTGGTTATGTCCAGGCCCAAAAAATATTCAAATCAACTTTTTTTAAGCAGTTAGACATTTTTGTGGCGGAACAAATGATTGGGGAGCAAAGGTATTCGAGGAAAAATGGATCACAAATGCTGAGGTTTGAGAAGGATAAGGCCAGAACGGTTTCCGGGGGTGCTGATTTGCTTGTTCAGTTCAACAAGATTTGGGATGCCAACACAGGAGTTGAGGCATACAATGATTTTATTGAAAGCAAGCGCAATGATGTAAATGGAGTGTCGGGATCTGTAAAGCAGCTCAGGGGTCTCTATCCGGATAACGCTACTTATGCTAATTTTTCCATCTACAACCTGCATCATTTGAATTTGGGTCGTTTAAAGGCGGAGGCTGGAATGCGATTGAATTTCTATGCTGCAAGCCTGACGGATACAACCATCGGTACTATTAGGATTTCTCCTAGTGCAGCTGTATTTCAGGGAGGACTGAATTACCAGGTCTTGAAATCAGTTTTCCTCTATGCCAACATCAGTGATGGTTTTCGGGCACCGAATATTGATGATTTGGGCACTTTAGGTATTGTTGATTTCAGGTATGAAATTCCCGCTTATGACCTGAAGCCTGAGCGTTCCGTCAACACTGAAATTGGGTTGAAAATTATCACAAAAAAAATATCTTTTTCATCGGCCCTCTTCAAGACAAATTTATTTGGCTTGATTACCCGTGTTTCTACTGGTGCCAGTATCAATGGTTATCAGGTTTACAAAAAAATAAATGTTGACCGGGGTTTCATAAAGGGTTGGGAAACACAATTTGGGTACAAGCTTTTCAGGGGCCTTAGTATTTATGGAAATGCAACCAGCTTGTTTGGAGAAAGCGTAACAAGGAGCCAGCCATTGAGGCGAATTCCGCCATTTAATGCAAGGCTGGGCACTGATTTTACATCATCCCATTGGACAGCTGGTTTGACCTTTGATCATGCTTCCCCGCAGCGCAGGCTTGATGCAGGCGATAAAGCGGATAATAGAATTCCCGCCGGCGGAACCCCTGGATTTAACCTGCTCAACCTTTATTCTGGATACCAACACAAAAGCTTAACATTCAGGTTGTATTGGAACAATATCTTTAATGCTGATTTCAGAACCCATGGTTCAGGAGTCAATGGCATGGGGAGTGCCGTTTCAGGAATGTTGATCTTCTCAATAAACCAAAAAAATGAAAAAGGAAGAAGCTGAAATAATTGTGGATGAGATTTTCTCCTTATACGAGCATCACGGAAATGCTGACTATATTGGGGAGCCAGTTTCACAATTAGAGCACATGTGTCAGGCTGCACAGCTGGCAGAGGCAGAGGGCTATGATGATGAGGTGGTGTTGGCTGCTTTTTTTCATGATATTGGGCACCTCTGTGAATTTATCATGCCAGTTGAACTGATGGAAGGTGTTGGTGTACTCGATCATGAATCGATTGGCCAGGAATACCTTGTCAACAGAGGGTTCTCTGATCGACTTGCCAAACTGGTTAGAAGCCATGTAGAGGCAAAGCGATTCCTTACTTTCAAGTACCCCGATTATTTTGAAAAACTGTCTGATGCAAGCAAATTAACACTCCAGCATCAAGGCGGCAGGATGAATGCAGAAGAGGCAGAAGCCTTTGAGACTGATCCCATGTTTGATCTTTTCATTAAAATGCGCACTTGGGACGACTTGGCAAAAATTACCAATAAGGCTCTCCCTGACTTGAATAAGTACAAGCAAATGGCCGTTTTACACCTTATGCAAAACAATTGATTGAATATGAGCACAGCCTATAAATTAGCAGTATTGGACATCGCCGGAACAACCGTTGTTGACAAGGATTTTGTTGCTATTGCATTCGTTGAAGCATTCATGCAATATGGCATAGACCTGCGGATTGAAGAAATAAATCCTTTGATGGGATTTAAAAAAACGGAGGCCATCGCAACCGTATTGCAAAGAAAAAAAATTGAGGTAACACCTGAGAAAGTTGATTTTATCAACAATATTTTTACCAATCAAATGATTTATTTTTATTCCACTTCTTCACAGGTGGAGGCTTTGCCGCATGCGGAAGCGTTTTTTCAGTTTTTAAAATCAAAGGGTATTGCAGTGGCCCTTGACTCAGGTTTTCCAAGGGTAATTGTTGATGCCATTGTTGACCGATTGGGTTGGCTTGAAAGGGGATTGGTTGATTTTGTCATTGCCAGTGATGAAGTAGAAAAAGGACGGCCATTCCCTTTTATGATCAACAGGTTGATGGCCTTGGCGGGGGTAGAGGAAACTGCAGCGGTAATCAAGGTTGGAGATACCATGGTTGATATTCAGGAAGGCAGAATGTCTAATTGTGGTCTGGTGGCTGCAGTTACCACTGGAGCATACAGCAGGGCTGAGTTGATGGCTTATTCTCCTGACCATGTTGTTGATTCCTTGGCGGAATTGGAGCAATATATCTGAGATGAAGGGCCAATCAAATTTTGCTCAATTTGAAGACAGTGCGAATGGGTTTTCCATTAGGACTACCGGTATTCCTGAATTAAAGCCCGGTGAGGTTTTGGTAAGAAATACGTACACGACCATTTGCCGAAGTGATATTTATACATTTCAAGGAAAACGAAAAGAGAAGAGCCCCACAATTTTGGGTCATGAGATTGTTGGTAAAATAGTTTCAATTTCTCCAGATGCGCCTTCTAAAGATTTGCGAGGGCATGCATTGCAGATTGGAGACCGAATTACCTGGGGCATCTATGCCAGTAATCCAGATTCTGCTTTCGCAAAAAAAGGTATTCCACAAAAAGGGGAAGACCTTTTCAAATATGGACATGAGCAAATCACTGAGCAAAGTACCCTGCATGGAGGATTGGCTGAATTCATCATCCTCAGGAAAAATACACCCATCATCGCTATTCAGAATGATGCCTTAAGCAACAAAGCGGCATCGCTCATCAACTGTGCAGTCGCTACAGCCGCAGGGGCGATACGCCTAGCTGGCAGTCTTGAAAACCAGGCAGTCCTTGTCAATGGTGCCGGCATGCTTGGTATCATCGCATGTGCAATGGCCCATAAAGCGGGTGCACGAAAAGTCATAGCAGTAGATTTCAACATTGAGCGTGCAAATCTTGCAACGAAATTTGGTGCTGATCTTGCTTTGGGTGCTGATGCACCTGTGCTGTCATCTTCACCTGCTGATGATACTGTTGAAAAAATAAAAGTGGATGTAGTACTGGAGTTCAGTGGCATTCCAGAGGCCATGAAGTCAACACTTGAATTGCTTGACATTGGCGGAACTGCTGTTTGGATTGGTGCAACTTTTCCACAGCCAGACATCGCCATCAATGGTGAGAAAATGATCAGAAGAGTATTGACCATCAGGGGCCTTCATAATTATAACCAATCCGATTTGGTAGCCGCAGTTGAGTTCATCGAATCATCCTTCAATGAGTTTGATTTTGATTCTCTTGTTCATGGAGGCTTTTCACTCGAACAGACATCTGCGGCCTATCAATATGCAATTGACCATAATCCTTTCAGGGTAGGCATTGATCTTTTTTGATAAAATTTATCCATATGCGCAACATAAGTTTGGTAGTATTTGACTTGTCTGGAACAACTGTAAGTGATGACAATGCTGTCGCAAAATGTTTGTACGAAGGTGCCAGGCATTTTGGACTTGATGCAACGATTGAAGATTTTGAAAAGACAATTGGAACCAACAAGATCAAACTCTATGAGTTCATGATTGCCAGAGACAATGGAGTGGATGTCTTGATTGAAAACCTGGAGCGCTATCATTTTCCTGAGTACCATGAAAAGGCATTGACTGTATTTGATCATTATTCGAAACTGATGGTTGACTATTATCGTAATGAGGTCAAAGCAATGCCTGGCGCAGAGGAAACCTTCGAATGGTGTCATCAGAACGGCATCAAGGTGGCTACCGATACTGGATTTCACAGGGATGTCAATACTGCCATCATGGAAGGTTTACAATGGCGTGAGAGGGGGTTGATTGACCTTTCTTTGGATGTTGAAAGCACTGAGGGGGTTGGAAGGCCAGCACCTTACCTCATCCATCAAGCCATGTTTTCCTTGGGTATTCAAAGTGTTCATGAAGTGATTAAAATTGGAGATACTCCTGCAGATTTACTTTCTGGATTCAATGCAGGTTGCAAAGGCAATATCGGTGTGTTGTCTGGTGCCAATAACCGCGAAACACTTTCCCGTTATCCCCATACTCATATTATTCAGGATGTAGCACAGCTGCCCGCAACAATCTTAGCAGATTTTTCAAACGCTTAGCCATGGCTCCATCCAGCATACGCTCAACAACCACTAAAAAAATTGATGTTAGATTTTTAATGAATGCCGCCGCCGCAGCCTTTATTACGTATCTGAGCATGTATGCATTCAGAAAACCTTTTACCGCAGCAACCTTTGACGGCTTATCGCTGTGGGGTATGGATTACAAGATCTTACTGATCATTACCCAGTTGATAGGGTATACCATTTCCAAATATGTTGGCATAAAGTTGGTTTCTGAATTGCATGCCGGAAACAGAACCAGGATGTTGATCATGCTCATGGGCTTTGCATGGGTTTCTTTGTTCCTCTTTGCCATAACACCCTTTCCGTATAACCTTCCTTTCATGTTTCTCAATGGCTTGCCACTTGGGATGATTTGGGGTGTAGTGTTTGGTTTTTTGGAAGGACGAAAATCAACTGAATTGTTGGGCGCTGTCATGGCTTCCAGCTTTATCGTTTCTTCGGGATTGGTCAAGGGGGTGGGTAAATTATTGTTGGACCGATTTCATGTTCCTGAATTGTGGATGCCCTTTGTGGCTGGTTTGGTATTTTTACCTCTTCTTGTTCTTGGCATTTGGATGCTGAACAAGATCCCTGCCCCTGACGAAGAAGATAAAAGTCTCCGCACTGAAAGGGTTCCGATGAAAAGCCAAGAGCGCATGCTATTTCTCAAAAGGTTCGCGCCAGGAATATTATTTTCCATCCTTATTTATGTTGGATTAACCATTTTCCGAGACATGCGGGATAATTTTGCAGTAGAATTTTGGAGTGCACTGGGGTATTCCACAATGCCAGCCTTGCTTGTTTTTTCAGAAATTCCTATCGCCGTAGCCGTTTTGATTATTATTTCTTGCATGATTCTGATCAGGAACAACAAGATCGCTTTTTACTCCAACCACATGATCACATTTTTTTGTGGCTTGTTGTTGGTCGTTTCAACATTCCTCTTCATCTCAAAATTGATGGATCCTGTGCTTTGGATGATTGTTGCAGGTTTTTCCATGTATCTCCCCTATATCGCCATTCATACAATGTATTTTGAACGCTGGATTGCCCATTACAAATACAAAAGCAATATTGGTTTTATGATGTCTATGGCAGATGCAGCAGGATATCTGGGGAGTACCATCATACTATTGATAAAAAACTTTGGCACACCAGATGTTGGTTGGGTGGATTTTTTCATGATTAGTGCGATTGTGATTGGACTGGCGATGGCAGTTTTCGCTATTGCGACCTTTTTCTTTTTCAAGCGGTTGGAGAACAAGCAAATTCTCATCTAATCATTCAAGCACTTGTTGTTTATTCCTTTAAATGAAATTAAGAATTTGATAACACCCAAAGAGGATATTCGCACCTCACAAAAGTTTATCAATGATGAAGTTGAAGTCCTGCGTATGTTGCATTTTACTGGGTGTGTTGACGTTTTTAAGTTTTGAAATCAACGCCCAAGAAAAATCAAAATTTGTCTCAATAGCTGGCGTAGTAAAGGACCAGGATGGGGGTAAATTACTCTCTGGCGTTAGTATTGCCAACGAAAAAGGAACCATTCTTTCATTGACCAATGAAAAGGGTTCTTTTGAGTTGAAAGTAATAGAAGGTTCTGTTCTCGTGTTCAGTTATGTGTCGTACGAAACGCAACAATTGACAGCAAAATCTTCAACTGCAGTTGAGATTTTGATGACTTCAAAAGGGAAAGAATTGGAAGCCGTGGTTGTAACCACTGCATTGGGTATTACCAAAAAACAAAAATCATTGGGATATTCATTGCAACAACTGGGTAGTGAAGATGTTTTGGATGCTCGTTCTAACAATTGGTCAAGTGCACTTTCTGGAAAGGTTGCCGGCCTTAATCTACTCTCTGCAGGATCAGGCCCTATGAATACCACAAGAATCAGCCTTCGCGGGGATGCATCAATGAATCCAGATGGCAACTATGCTTTGGTTGTAGTTGATGGAGTTCCCATCAATAATTCCATGGCAACATCAGGCGTTAACAATGCATATGGTGCAGGATCTGGAAATGATATTCCAGTGGATTTTGGCAATGCTGTTTCTGATTTGAATCCAGACGATATTGAAAGTATTTCTGTATTAAAAGGTCCAGGGGCAACTGCATTGTATGGCAGCAGGGCAGCCAATGGAGCCTTGCTCATCACAACAAAATCTGGTGCAAGAAAAGAAAATGGGTTGGGAATTTCTTATAGTTCAAACATTTCTATTCAGAATGTTCTCAACTGGCCCGATTACCAGTATGAATATGGTCAGGGGACAGGAAAAGTCAGGAATGCAGCAGGA
>JBIPNK010000128.1:0-3100 GCA_044373365.1 Chitinophagaceae bacterium | reverse complement strand
TATGGTGCAACAGCAGATGGGGCAAGTACAAGTGGAACCAGCAGTGCATTTGGTCCTAAATTCAATGGTCAAAATTATTATCAGTACGATCCATCTGTTCAAGGGCCCGGAGCTGCTAAAACGCCTTGGGTTCCGTATAAGGATAATATTACTGGCTTCTGGAGAACAGGCTCAACAATAACCAACAGCATTTCTCTTGATGGTAGCACAGATCGTTCTTCTGGTAGGATAGCACTCACCCATTCAAAAAATGAATGGATCATGCCCAATACTGGATTTGAACGGGTAACGGCTTCAACCAGTTTTTCATCTAAAATATCTGAAAAAATCAAGATCAGTGGTAAGGCGAATTATATCAATAAAAAAAGCGACAATGTTCCTGGTACTGGTTACAACAATCAATCCATCGCCTATTTCATGATTTTTCAGAATCCCAATGTTGACCTGAACTGGTACAGGGATATCTGGAGAAAGGACCTTTTCCAGGTTGATCAGATCCATCCTTTCAGTTCTTTCATAGACAATCCCTTTTTGATTGCAAATGAAATGACCAATAGTGTAAACAGCAATTCTTTCTTTGGAAATATTACAGCAAATATTGCCATTGCAAAAAATCTTGATTTGTTGTTAAGGTCTGCGCTGACAACTTCATCTGAAAAAAGGGAAATGCGCAGGCCATTTAGTTCTGCAAATTTTTTGAGGGGATATTATAAAGAGCAGCGATTGACAGATCTGGAAATGAATTCAGATTTCCTTTTTTCCTATAAAAAGAAATTCGGAAAAGACATTGAATTGAGTGCCTCAGCAGGCGGAAATACAAGAAACAATGACAATACACGCGCGGATGCTTACGTAGATGGATTGGTTATTCCTGGCGTCTATAAATTAGCCAATGGCTTGGGTCAATCTATCATCACTACGTACGATAGAAAAAAAGTAGTCAATAGTTTTTATGGGACAGGCTCAATAGGGTTCAAAAATGCCTATTTTCTTGATTTCAGCGGAAGAAATGATTGGTCTAGCACGCTTTCACTTAAGAATAATTCATTTTTTTATCCATCCGTTAATGCAGCAGTTGTGCTGACTGATCTGATGAAACTGCCAACATCCATTTCATTTGCCAAACTCAGGCTTTCTGCGGCGCAGGCAGGAAACGATACTGAACCATATAAAAATCGCAGGTATTATACCGCTACTGAATTCGCTGGTTCTGCTGTAGTTCCGACAATCTTACCCAACTATAACTTGAAGCCAGAGATTTCGACCAGCTATGAATTAGGTCTTGACCTTCGGTTACTGAAGAGCAGGTTAAACTTTGATTTAACGGTATATGAAAACAGAACCAAGAACCAAATCCTTGATGTTCCTTTGGATCCTACAACAGGCTATACAAGAGCTGTTTTGAATTCAGGATTGGTGCGAAACAGGGGTGTTGAAGTAATCGTAAATGCTAAACCAGTAAGATCAAAGAATTTCAAGTGGGATGTTTCAATCAATTGGGCCTTGAACAGGAACAAGGTATTGGAGCTTGCTGAAGGCATGGATGGTAAGCAAGACATTGGATATGGCGGAAATGCCACTTTACAAGCCAGGGTTGGCGGTACTACTGGAGATATTTATGGTTTTGGATTTGTCCGTTCACCTGATGGGAAAATTGTTTACACTTCCACTGGCCTTCCAGCACGTCCTGCCGACATTCAATACATTGGCAATGCTTATGCTGATTGGAAAGGTGGGTTAAAAAATGAGTTCACTTACAAAGAGCTTAAGTTTTCAATCTTGCTCGATGGACAGCTTGGTGGTAAGATTTATTCTCAGACACACCATAAAATGACCGAGCAGGGTAAGTTGATGCATACCCTAAAAGGGCGGGAAGAAAACTTTATCATTGGCGATGGTGTCGTATTGAATGCAGCCACTGGAAAATATGATGTAAATACAATTAAAGTTCTTCCTGTTGATTATTATGCTGATTACTACAGAAGGGCAAATGTTGAATCAAATACCTTTGATGCATCTTTTTTGAAGCTGAGGGAAATAAGGCTTGAAAAGTCTATACCACAAAGGGTATTGGGTAAAAGTTTTATAAGGCAGGCCTCTTTTGCAATCTATGGAAGAGACTTATTGATGATAAGCAATTTCCCCATGTTTGATCCTGAAACTGCATCCCTCAATGGCTCAACTTTATTGCCGGGTGTAGAGATGGGGCAGATGCCGTCTACAAGAACCATTGGATTGAATTTGACTTTTAAGTTTTAATGCAAAGAAAAAATTATAAATGACACACATGAAAAGGAATTTACTCTATTTGTTTTTAATCGTAGCGGTAACATTCAATACAACTTCCTGCACAAAAGATTTTGAAAAAATCAATACTGACCCCAATAGAATTGATCAAATCAGCCCTGGAACCTTGCTCAATCCGATTATCTTTAACATGGCCAGCTTTAACATGCAGCGGGCAGATGCCATTACATTCAATTTGATGCAGGTGGCGCTGCCGTATCCCAGTGCCAGTGGGGGAATTCATCGTTATGACATTCAGGAGTCAACAGGAAACAGTGCTTGGTCTACATCCTATCTTCAGCTTAACAATGTTCGCGAGATGTACAACAAGGCTGTTCAGGCCAATGATCCCAATTACAAAGCAATCGCCTTGACATTGAAATCATGGATCTATGCTAATTTAACTGACTGCTTTGGAGATGTACCCATGGAAGAGGCTGTATTGGGTGACGATTATATTTGGCATCCCAAATTCAATACGCAGAAAGAGGTTTATGCAAGAATGATCGCTGATTTAGATACCGCAAATACAATATTTAATACTGGGAAGGCGATGCTATATGGCACTGACATCCTTTATGCAAACAATGTATCAAAATGGAAAAAGTTTTCGAACTCCTTGAAAATGAGGATTCTCTTGAGAACTTCAAAACGGGCAGACTTTAATGCGTATGCAGAAATTCGCAAGATGATCGATAATCCCACTACTTACCCTGTTTTTTCTGCCAACGATGATGCAGCTGCATTAAAGTTGACAGGAATTACACCACTAGCTTCCCCTTGGGGGAGGCCTGTAGATTTTACCTCCTACAGG
>JBIPNK010000123.1:0-3862 GCA_044373365.1 Chitinophagaceae bacterium | reverse complement strand
TTTTTCTTGGATAGCCTCAATTCCACCAATGATCCGCGCAGGCCTAAATTCACGACTATGGCCAGGAATGCAGCGGGATCAGCTACAATTGGCTACCAGGGTATTCCAAGTGGTTACAATGCCAGTGCATCAACCTTCAATTTTATTCCATCCAATGTTAATCAGTTGTTGGTAACTGCTTCAGCCACAGCGCCTGTGTACTGCCCATTGATGACGTATGCCGAAGTTGAGCTGATCAAAGCCGAGGTTGAATTGGTCTACAGTAAAAACACGGCCGCAGCAAAAGTTGCATATGAAAAAGGCGTTAAAGCTGCTATCGAGCAATGGGGCCTTGTTGTTCCGGCTGATTATTTCACCAATGTGAACGCATCATTCAACAATAGTTTGCAGCGCATCATGATGCAAAAATATTATGCCTTGTATTTTGTTGATTATCAACAATGGTTCGAGGTCAGGCGTACCGGATTCCCTGTGTTGCCAAAAGAAAGTGGTATGTTGAACAACAGAGTATTGCCTGTGAGGTTCAAGTATCCAATTGTTGTAAGATCAAATAACCCAGATAATTACAATAAAGCTGTACAATCTATTGGTGGAGACGATTTTAATACTAAACTTTGGTGGGAGAAATAAATTTAAACCATATAATGCATTGCCATGATTAAAAATATTTTTAACACTTGCTTGTTACTATTTGTTTGTGGATTACTGAACGCACAGCAATTACCCAAACAGGTTGTTTTACCCAACGGGTGGAAGCTAAGCCCTGCAGGCAAGTCTTTTGGCTTGGGAGACCTGCCACTCAATATTGCTGTGAGTAGCACAGGACGTTTGATGGCTGTTACCAACAACGGTCAAAGTACACAGACAATTCAATTGATAGATGTCAAAGCTGAAAAGGTTGTAGACTCTATTGTGATTGGAAAATCATGGTATGGTCTGGCGTTTTCAAATGATGAGAAATACCTGTATGCTTCTGGAGGACACGACAATCGCATCGTCAAGTATGCTATTGCGAACAACAAGCTTGCTTTTGCTGATGAGTTTATCATGGACAAACCATGGCCAACAAGGGTGGGTCCTGCGGGAATCACCATCGATGAACAACGCAACAGGCTCTATGTCGTAACAAGAGAAGACAAGCAATTTTATTCGTTTGACCTCAGTTCTAAAAAAATCATTTCGAAACTGGGCCTTGATGCAGAAGCCTATGATTGTAAATTAGGCAAGGGTGCTAAAGAACTTTACATCACCTGTTGGGGTTGCGACAAAGTGTTGGTGTATGATCTTGAAAAAAACCTTTGGAAATCACCAATCATTGTTGGAGACAATCCCAATGAAATGCTCGTTACCAAAGATGGGAAGTATCTCTATGTTTGCAATTCCAATGATAATTCAGTTTCTGTTGTAGACCTTGCTACACGTCGTGTGATTGAAACCCTGGATGCAGCCTTGTTTCCCAATTCTCCGAGCGGATCGACAACCAATAGCCTTGCCCTTGATCCTATTGCGAAAAGACTTTATATTGCCAATGCCAACAACAACTGTCTGGCAGTTTTTGATGTAGCTGTTCCTGGCAAAAGCATTGCAAAGGGTTTTGTGCCAGTTGGTTGGTATCCAACTGCTGTAAAAATCGTCAACGGCAAGCTTTGGGTAGCCAATGGCAAAGGAATGACTTCATTGGCCAATCCATTTGGGCCATCACCCCTTAGGAAAAAGGAGGAGATCATTCATCATGGCTTCAATACCAAAGATGCCTCACAGGTTGAATATATTGGCGGATTGTTCAAAGGAACCATGAGCATCATTAATTTGCCTAACCAGTCTTCATTGGATATGTATACGAAGGCAGTATATGCCAATGCTGCATACTCTCAAGCCAAAGCTGAGGTGGCGGATATAAAAGCGCCGACATTTCCCATTCCCATGAAAGTGGGTTCTCCTTCACCCATCAAACATGTTTTTTATGTAATCAAGGAAAACAGAACCTATGACCAGGTGTTGGCTGATGTGAAAGGAGGAAATGGAGACACAAGTTTGCTGCTTTTCGGAAAAAATATCACTCCGAACCAACACAAGCTGGCAGAGTCATTTGTTCTCTTGGATAATTTTTATGTAGATGCAGAAGTGAGCGCTGATGGCCACAACTGGAGCATGGGTGCTTATGCCAATGATTATCTTGAGAAGACCTGGCCAACCAGTTATGGCTCTCGCGGAGGAACCTATGGCGGTGAAGGAGAAAGGGAGATTGCGAACAACAAGGGTGGATTTATTTGGAACAATTGTTTTAGGTATGGTGTTTCATTCAGGACTTACGGTGAATTTATAGCTGGAGATAAGCCTACACTTAAGGTATTGGACAACAACTATTGCAGCTATTTCCCAAGCTATACTTTGTCTATTGCAGATACAACAAGGTTCCGGTATTGGAAGCAAGATTTTGATTCCTTGCTCAAGCTCAACAAGGTTCCACAATTCAATACGGTGCGGTTTGGCAATGACCATACAGAAGGCATCAGGCTGGGTAGGCCCACGCCGTATGCCCATGTTGCAGACAATGATCTTGCAGTTGGCATGTTTATAGAAGCCCTTTCAAAGAGCCCAATCTGGAATGAAACTGCGGTATTTATTCTTGAGGATGATGCACAAAATGGGGCAGACCATGTAGATGCACACCGAAGCACTGCCTATATTGCAGGAGGTTTTGTTAAAAGGGGTTTTGTTGATCATACACCCTACTCAACATCTTCCATGCTCAGAACCATGGAGCTTATTCTTGGAATGGGTCCTATGACACAGTATGATGCTGCCGCAACACCCATGTGGCGTTGTTTTGATAGTTTGGCCAAGCCTTTTGATTTTAAGGCGATCATCCCATCTGTTGGCTTGAAAGAAGTCAATCTTGTAAAGAATGAGTGGCAAAGAAAATCTGAGCAATTCAATTTTGCCAAAGAAGATAGCAACAACGATATTGAATTCAATAAAGTACTTTGGCATGCGTTGAAAGGGGATATACCCTTTCCTGGGCCAAGAAGGGCAGCCTTCCTCTCTGTTAAGTCCGAAGAGAAGGATTAACATATTTTTTAAATGATGGAAATGAAGTCGAATGCAATTGTCATAGGTGCAGGTATTGTAGGGCTTGCTACTGCCAGGGCCCTTGCTATAAGGGGAAAGAAAGTAAGGGTATTGGAAAAGAATTCCTTTGCTGTTGGAGCCTCCATCAGAAATTTTGGTATGATCTGGCCCATTGGCCAAGCCGATGGTAAAATGTACGAAAGGGCAATGTTGTCCCAATCCATCTGGAAAGAAATTGCTGCAGCATCGGGGATATGGCATGATCCAGTAGGCTCTCTTCATCTTGCTTATTCCGATTTGGAAATGGAAGTATTGGAGTCGTTTCGCGATTCAGTTAAAAATACAAGGAATTATACCTTGATGTCTCCATCTGAAGCCTGCATGCATTCAACGGCAATCGTTCACAATGGGCTCAAAGGTGGTCTCTACAGTCCTGATGAAATGATTGTAGATTCACCAACAGCCATCAAGGCTTTACCAGCTTTCCTGCACCAACAATATGGCGTAGAATTCGTTTGGGATACCCATGTTCAACAAGTGGAAACCGGCAAGGTGTACAGTGGGAAAAAAGTTTTTGAAGCCGACGAAATCTATGTTTGCAACGGACCTGATTTTGAGAATCTCTTCCCTGAAACTTTTGCGGCACTGCCCATCACCAAATGTAAATTACAGATGATGCGCATGGGTGTACAACCCGATGGATGGAGAATGGGGCCTTCCCTTTGCGGAGGATTATCACTTACCCATTATGCCAGTTTTTCTGCTGCAGGAGAACCATTGCAGCGATTAA
>JBIPNK010000007.1:0-84365 GCA_044373365.1 Chitinophagaceae bacterium | reverse complement strand
ACATTGAGGAAACAATGCCTGATTATGTCAAGTGGGGCATTCATGTGATGGTTTCTCAGAATGCATCAGGAGAATTGATTATTGGAGATTCTCACGAATATGGGCCTACCCATGATCCTTTTGAAAAGTCATTTATCAATGATTTGATCTTGAAATACCTGTCTGGTTTCGCAAGGTTCCAAGAGGAAAAAATTACGGTGAACTGGAATGGCGTTTATGCCAAACTAAAAGATGGCAGAACAGAAATTGTAACATCTCCAATACCCGGAGTAACGATTGTCAATGGATTGGGCGGCGCCGGAATGACCCTTTCATTTGGACTTGCGGAACAGTTGATAGCGGGGAATTATATTCCTTAATTTTAAATACAGAACAATTACTCTAAAAAATGATACAGGTGAAGAAGGCGATTTTTTTTATGTTTTTTTCTGCATTGCAATCTGTTGCCTTTGCACAAACATCAAAACCAAATATCGTCTTCATCATGGCCGATGATCTTGGCTTTTCTGATATTGGTGCTTATGGCTCTGAGATCAAAACACCTCATTTGGATAGCCTCGCAGGATCTGGCGTTAGGTTGAAACAGTTTTACAATACCGGTCGTTGCTGTCCTTCAAGGGCTTCTTTGTTGACAGGGATGTATTCTCACAATACCGGGATGGGTTACATGAATGGATTCGATCAAGGCACTCCCGGCTACCGAGGAGATTTGAGCCGAAATACCATGACCATTGCCGAGGCCTTGAAGGGGGCTGGTTATGCAAGTTATCTGTCAGGGAAATGGCATGTTGCCACAGAAACCAAGCCCAAAGGGCCACAAGACAACTGGCCAAGACAACGAGGGTTTGATCGGTATTTTGGCACATTGATTGGATCGGGTAGTTTTTATACGCCCAAGTCCCTGACATCTGACAATACGCCTGTTAAGCCAAAGAAAGATTTTTACCTGACGGATGCCATTGCTGATTCTGCTGCAGTGTTTATCAATGATCATGCGGCAAAAAGGGCCAATGATCCGTTTTTTTTATACGTGGCTTTCACGGCTCCGCATTGGCCGCTTCACGCAAAAGAACAAGACATTGTCAAGTACATGCAATTGTACGAAAAAGGTTGGGATGAGTTGAGGGCGAAGCGGTACAAAAAGCAACTGCAGCTTGGTGTCATTGACAAATCTTATCCGTTGAGTGATCGGCACGATAGCATTCCTGCCTGGAAAGATATTCCAGTTGCGGAGAGGGCTGTTTGGATCAAGCGGATGGCCATTTATGCAGCACAGGTTGATTGCATGGATCAGGGTATTGGGAGAATCATGCAGGCCTTGAAAAAGAACGGATTTGCTGAAAACACAATGGTTGTTTTTATGGCCGATAATGGAGGCTGCGCAGAATACCTGAGTACCATGGACACTGCGCTGTCTGCACTTGGAACGGATTCAAGCTATGAGAGCTACCGGGGAAATTGGGCGAACCTGAGCAATACACCTTTCAGGCTATTCAAGACAAGGCTGCATGAGGGAGGGATCCATACCCCATTCATTGTAAGCTGGCCAGGGCATACGGCCAGGCAAGGAACCATCATTGATAATGCGCCAGCCCATATCATTGATTTGATGCCAACCTTCATGGATGCGGCTGGTGCATCATATCCTAACATGTTCAATACACAACCAACAAAGCCTTTGAATGGCGTAAGTTTGGTTTCTGTTTTAAAGGGTGAAACCCTTGCCAATCGTACGTTGTACTGGGAACACCAGGCCAACAGGGCCATTCGTATGGGTGGATGGAAATTAGTCTCCATGAGTACTGAGGAGAGCCCATACGTCGGCCCTTGGGAATTGTATAACCTTAAGACCGACAAAACAGAACGGGTCAACCTTGCCCTCAAGTTTCCTGAGAAAGTAAAAGAACTGGAGACGGCATGGAACAAGTGGGCGAGTGAAAACAATGTTTTTCCGCTCAATGGCAAAGATTTGAAGTTGCGCGGCCTTGAATTCAAAAGAAACTAGCGGGTTTAAACTGCCATCCAATTGCTTGAATGGGCCAAATCGTCAACACGAATTGCTTACCTTAGAGGCATAAATATACCTATATGCTTCATATGCTGCGCACCAAGAAATTCCTGGTTTTTCTTCTGTCCTTTTTGATTGTATTGACGACGGATCTTTCCGCCCAAAAAAAAGGAGCCAAATTACCTGAAGTTCCCACTGCCCCAACAGTTGATCTTGAATCCTATTTCAAGCCGGTGTTGTGGCGCAACCTTGGCCATACCCGTGGTGGTCGATCTGTTACTGCGACAGGCATAAAAGGGAATACCCAAACTTATTATATGGGTGCCACCGGTGGCGGTGTTTGGAAAACAGAAGACGCTGGCCAGAGCTGGAAAAATATTTCTGATGGGTATTTCAAAACCGGATCAGTAGGGGCTGTAGCCGTTGCCGCATCTGACGCCAATGTTGTTTATGTGGGAATGGGAGAGCACGCTCCACGTGGTGTAATGACTTCTTACGGTGATGGTGTTTACCGTTCTACTGATGCAGGAAAGACCTGGAAACACCTGGGGTTGGAGCTCACACGCCATATCGCCAACATTCGGATTCATCCCACAAACCCTGATATCGCCTATGTTGCAGCCCAGGGTGCCTTGCATGGTCCGTCAAAAGAAAGAGGAATTTACAAAACCGAAGATGGTGGCAAAACATGGAAACATTTGCTTTATGTGGACGAGAATACAGGTTGTGCTGATTTGAACATGGACATGAGCAATCCCCGGATTTTATATGCTGCCATGTGGGACCATCGCCGTTTGCCATGGGCCGTACAAAGTGGTGGCAAAGGATCTGGCTTGTACAAGAGTACAGATGGTGGAGAAACCTGGGAGAAAATCCAACATGGTTTGCCCAAAGAATTGGGTAAAATGAGCGTCTCCGTTTCTCTGTCCAATCCGAACAAGGTTTATGCATTGGTTGAGAGTGATACGCAAAAGGAGCAGGGTGGACTTTTTGTTTCAAACGATGCAGGATCCAACTGGACAAGAATTAGCAAGGATCATCGCCTGATTTCCCGTGCCTGGTATTATATTGAAGTGTTTGCAGATCCAGTGAATGAGAATACTGTTTATGTAATGGGTGCAGCAGGATTGAAATCTGAGGATGGTGGTAAATCCTGGAAAAACATCAGTGGTACCCATGGAGATTATCACCAGCTCTGGATTAATCCTGAAAACAACCAGAACATGGTCATCGCCAACGATGGGGGTGCTGCAGTTACTTTTAATGGTGGAAAAATCTGGTCTTCACAGAACAACCAGCCCACTGCACAGTTTTACAGGATCAATGTTGATAATCTTTTTCCTTACAATATTTATGCCGGTCAGCAAGACAATACCTCTGTGAAGATTGCCAGCCGCAATACCAGTGGTGGCAGCATTACAGAACGCCAGTGGAATTATTCCGCGGGTGGCGAATCGGCTTTTCTGGGCTTTGATCCCAACAATCCACGCTATGTCATGGGCGGAAGTTATCAGGGCACTATTGAGCTATTGGATGCCACTACAAGCGAGGGTGTTGGTGTGATGGTTCATCCTGTGCAATACCAGGCCATGCAACCCAAGGATATGCAATACCGCTTCAACTGGAATGCACCGATCCTCTATTCAAAGCACGAAAAAAATGTCTATTACCATGCGGGCAACAGGTTGTTCAAGACCACCGATATGGGTAAATCCTGGAAACCCATTTCTCCTGATTTGACAACACACGATACCACCAAGATGGGCATCAGTGGTTATCCCTATACCAACGAGGGTGCAGGCGGAGAAAACTATTGCACCATCACCTATGTGATGGAATCAGACAAAGAGAAAGGCGTGATCTATACGGGTAGCGACGATGGCTTGGTGCACATCACCAAAGATGGTGGAGCGAGCTGGACCAACATCACTCCAAAGGATCTGGGCGAAGCATTGATCAATGCCATTGAAGTTTCTCCACACGATCCTGCCACTGTTTATATCGCTGCTAACAAATACAAGACCAATGATTTTACTCCCTTCGCCTACAAGTCTACCGATTATGGAAAAACCTGGACCAAGATTGTGAACGGAATTCCATACGGCGCTTTTCTAAGGGTTGTAAGGGAAGATGAAAGAAGAAAAGGCCTCTTGTTTGCCGGAACAGAAACAGGGCTCTATATTTCCTATGACGATGGTGCCACTTGGACAAACTTCCAGCGCAACCTTCCCGTAACACCCGTCACTGACCTGAAGGTGCACAAGGGAAATCTCATTGCCTCCACACAGGGCCGTGCCTTCTGGATCCTGGATGATCTGCAGCCCATCAGGAGCTTTGATCCTGCGGCCAATGACAAAGCAAGGTTGTTGCCAGTGGCTGAAACCTTCAGGGTTTCTGGCTACAGCATGTTTGATGGCAATGAGGAAATAAAGCAATCCTATCCCATCACTACCGGAGCCAATCCAAGCACTGGTGCGGTCATTTACTATCAACTTTCCAACAATGCAGATTCAATCAAGAACCTGTCTATTGAAATCAAAGACCAGCAGGGTAAGGTACTGAGGACGTTTAGCAACAAGGCCTATACTAGGGCTGGGTCCAACAACAGCTACAAGGAAGAACCTTTGTTGACTGTAAAAAAAGGGCTCAATCGTTTTGTATGGAACCTCAAAAGGCAGGAAATGCCC
This sequence comes from Chitinophagaceae bacterium, assembly GCA_044373365.1. Taxonomy (GTDB): domain Bacteria; phylum Bacteroidota; class Bacteroidia; order Chitinophagales; family Chitinophagaceae; genus Pollutibacter. The sequence goes on along the minus strand of JBIPNK010000007.1, from coordinate 79,670 downwards.
ACCATTGATGAGGTTTACATCGAGGGAAGTTACAGTGGAGGCCGGGCAGTTCCGGGAATCTATGTGGTGGTGTTGAAGGTTGATGGACAGGAGTATTCCACCACTATGGTCATCCAGCAAGATCCCCGGGTCAATGTAGGGCAGACTGATTTTGTTGAACAGGACGAACTGCTCAAAAAATTGGAGCAGGATGTCACAGATATTCATGTTGCCGTTACACGCATGCGCAACCTCTCAAAACAAATCAGCCAACTCAGTGCATTGATTGAAAATGATCCCTCAAAAGCAGGGGTGGTCAAGCTGGGCAAGGAAATCAACGAAAAGCTGAAGGCCCTTGAAGACAAGCTCATTCAGCCCAAGAGCCAGTCTTATGACGATGTGATCAATTTTGTGAACAAGCTTAGTGCCAATATCATTTTTGTTCACGGAGAGGTCAATTCGAATCTGCCCTATGTTACTGCAGGACAAAAAGCCCGCTACCAGGAATTGCATGTAGAATGGTTGGGGCTGAAACAGGACATGGATCAGCTCATGAAGAATGATGTGGCAGGTTTCAATGCGCTCTGCAAGCAACTTGCCGTTGAGCATGTATTGCTGCCTGAGTAAGGTTCAAAAGGGCAAAAAAGTATACTCCATGGCTAATTAAATGAGCCGATGACGTTTTTTTTCATGGTTATTTGTAAAATATAAATAACCATGAAAAAGGCGTCATCAAGTTGAACCTTCATTTTAAAAACCATAGCAATGGATAGGATCCAAATCGGAGCAACCGATTCGATTGTGATTGTATTGTACATCATTTTTTTGATTCTGGTTGGTATTTTCATCAGTAAGAAAAAGACATCTCTTGGTAAACCCAATGCAGAAGATTTGTTCCTGTCTGGCAGGTCACTGCCCTGGTACAAAGTGGGTCTTTCCATTTTCAGTACCAATGTCAGCCCTTCCATGCTCGTGGCCAGTTTTGGCGCTGCCTATACCAGTGGAATGGTATTGGCTAACTTTGACTGGTTGGCATGGATATTCTTGATGTTGCTCTCTTTGCTTTTCATTCCCAGGTATCTGGCCAACAATATTTCAACCATGCCGGAGTATTTGATGAAAAGATTCGGTAAGAATTCCCATACTTTTTTCACTTATTTCTCAATGGTTTCTTCGCTGGTGGTATGGTCCAGCTTTATGCTTTGCATTGGCGGTATTGTCATCAACCAGTTGCTGGGTATTCCCATTTATGTTTCTGCCATTTTGATTGTTGCCATTGCCATGTCTTATTCTGTGAATGGAGGGTTGAATTCAATTGTGCACACCGGTATGGTTCAGTCCATTGTATTGATTGCGATCTCGATGCTCATTTTTTTCCTGGGTTTGAGCAAAGTGGGCGGTATTGAAAAACTTGTTGCCTCCGTGCCCAAAGATTATTGGATCATTCTCAAGCCATCCACAGATACTGTTTATCCCTGGCATGCACTGGTACTGGGTTACCCGGTCATCGGCATCTGGTTTTGGTGTACTGACCAAACAATTGTACAGCGCACACTGGCTGCTAAAAATGTGGACCATGGCCAGAAAGGGGCATTGTTGATTGCAGCTTTGAAAATTGTCATGCCAGCCCTCTTCATTGTTCCAGGCATCATGTGTCTGGTGCTTGTCAACCAGGGTGTTTTTGCACCGCTGGCCAACCCAGACCATGCCTATATCACGATGGTGTATGGATTGTTGCCCACTGGCATCATTGGGCTGGCCTTGGGAACTCTCCTGGTTTCCATCATCAATGATGTAGCCACAGGGCTGAGTTCATTCAGCACGGTTTTTGCCATGGATGTTTATGTTAAAAAAATCAATCCAACGGCAACGCCTACGGAAATCAACCGCATTGGTAAAAAAATAATTTTGCTTGCTGCAACTGTCTCTGTTCTCATGGCGATACTGTTGTCCAAATCAGACAAAGGTCTGTTTGATCTGGGACAGTCGTTGTTGACATATCTCGCCCCACCTGCATCTACCGTATTCATTGTTGGGATCCTCTGGAAGCGGGCTACACCGAGGGCAGCGGAACTCACCCTTTACATGGGAACCTTTGTTTGTCTCTTGATCGGATTCTGTCAATTGACAGGCTTTCCTACAAAAGAATTTTGGCCCCATTATATGTTGCTCTGTTTTTACATGATGGCTGCATTGGTGGTTTTCATGATTGCGGTTTCGTTTGTCACCAAACCGCACTATGAGCTGGTACAGCTGGTGGATCAAAATGATCCGCTGGTCAAAGAAAAATCGAAGACATCCCTGCTGGTCAAGTTGTTGTGGGCAGTCATTGCGATATTGATGGCCATCGTTTTTTATATTTTCAATTGACAGGAGTGTTTTTTGACTTCAGTGCATCGCTGCAGTAGCTGAAAAAAGTGGTTGGAGCTTCCCGCTGATGGTTTGATTTTTTTAACTTATTTTAGTTGAACAAGAGGGTTTCTCTTTCCCTCTATTTAACCATCAACTGCCGTCATGAAAAAAAAGCTGCTATTCATTGCACTGCTCGCATTGCTGCTGACATCACAACAGTCGCTTGTTTCACCTGCCCTAAAACCATCTGAGGCAGCTGCGACCCAATCCCCCAACATCATCCTCATCTTCATGGATGACATGGGTTATGGAGATCTTTCTTGCAATGGTGCCTTGGACATACAAACGCCCAATCTTGACAGGCTAGCATCAGAAGGAATCCGGTTCACCAACTTTCTGTCTTCTCAAGCAGTGTGCAGTGCCTCCAGGGCTTCATTGATGACAGGCTGCTATGCCAACAGGGTGGGTATTTCAGGCGCTTTGTTTCCTGGAGCGAATGTGGGTTTGGCAAAAGATGAAATGACCATCGCTGATTTGCTCAAGCAAAAGAATTATGCTACGGGCATTTTTGGGAAATGGCATCTTGGTGATGCCAGGCAGTTCTTGCCCTTTAACCAGGGATTTGACGAGTACCTTGGACTTCCTTATTCCAATGACATGTGGCCCATGGGTTATGATGGACAGCCTGTTAAATCAGGCAGCAATAAAAGTCAACATCCACCCCTTCCCTTGATTAAAAATGACAAGCCAATAGATACCATCAATACCCTGGAAGACCAGGCAACACTGACTGGAAGGCTTGCAGATGCAGCCATCCAGTTCATCAGGAAAAACAAGAACAAACCCTTTTTTGCCTATATTCCCAATCCAATGCCACATGTGCCCATCAATGCCTCTCCGGCATTCCGTGGAAAAAGCAAGCAGGGCATGTATGGTGACGTGATCCAAGAAGTGGATTACAATGTTGGCAAGATCATGCAGACCCTAAAAGAGGAAGGGCTTGACAAGAATACCCTGATCATATTTACCAGCGACAATGGGCCCTGGTTGAATTTTGGCAACCATGCAGGTTCTACCGGAGGATTCAGGGAGGGAAAGGGTACTTCATTTGAAGGTGGGCAACGGGTTCCCTGCATCATGCGCTGGAAAGGTGTTCTCCCCGCAGGAATCGTTGCAAACCAACTCGCATCAACCATTGATATCCTGCCCACCATTTCAGCCCTTACCAAGGCGCCATTGTCTGAAAAGAAAATTGATGGAGTGGATTTGTCTCCGATTTTAAAAGGAGATCTAACGGCCTCTCCACGAAAAACTTTCCTGTATTACTATCGAAGGAATGCACTCGAGGCCGTGCGCATGGACAACTGGAAATTGGTGTTCCAGCATCCCTCTAGATCCTATGAGATGGGGGCTCCGGGCTTCAACGGTTTTTCAGGACCAACCCCTGAAAATGTACTGGTGTACAAGGCCCTCTATGACCTCAGAAGGGATCCTGGTGAAGAATACGATGTGAAGGGTTATTATCCTGAAATTGTTGCACAGCTTGAAGCCATCGCAGAGGAAGCGCGGAAAGACCTCGGCGATGATCTTCAAAACCGCAAAGGAGCCAACAACAGGCCTTCAGGGCTTTTGGAAAAATAAGCCATCAGCTCAATTGCTGAAGCATTTTACTACAGCCCCGCCAGAGACAAGCTCATTTTCTTCAGCTCAGTAAGGGCTGTATTTTCAATGATGTTATCCGGCATCAGCACCAGGGAAGTATTGTTGGTCTTCCACCAGTCTTTGTGCAAAAGGGATTTGAAGGGGATGGTGCCAATCAGGTAACTTCTCTCGTTGCCGGAATGCCATTCTTCGATGCTCGTAAATTCTTCTTTTGGAATATTGGCAAGATCTTCAAAGCTGATATAAATCCTCAAATGGAAATCGTCTGAAAGGGTTGAGGGTACTTGTTGGTTGAGTTTTTTGTATTCATACCGGTATCCATATCTTAAAGCAGCAATGTCACTCAATACGGCAGAGGCAGTTGGGAAACTTCCCGCACCTTTCCCATAGAAGAATTGCTTGTCGGCAAATCCACTTTCAATCACTACGCCATTGTATTCATTTTTTACAAAATACAGTTGGTCTGCATGGTCTACAAACTGTGGAAGCAGGAAGGAAGCAACCGTGCCATTTTGTAATTTCTTTGCCTGTGCAACCAATTTGATGGATTGATTTCTTGACTGCGCCACTTTTGCATCCAGCTCATTGATTTGTGTGATGCCATTGAACAGCATTTTGTCAATGGTTGTTGTGATGCCATAGCTGTGGGCCAGGAGAAGTACCCATTTATTGGCAGCGTCATATCCTTCAATATCAAGCGTAGGGTCTGTTTCTGCAAAACCAAGTTGCTGGGCAAGCAACAAGGCTTCCTTGAAATTCAGTTTTTCCTCAAACATCTTGGTGAGGATAAAATTGGTTGATCCATTGACGATGGCCTTGATAGAATGTAAAAGGTCGTTGTCGTAATATTCCTCAAGGTTTCTGATGACGGGGATGGATGCGCATGCAGAAGCCTCATACAACAGAGATCTGCCGGTGGTTTGCTGAAGTTCGATGAGTTCTGGAAGGTGCTCTGAAAGCATTTTCTTGCTGGCACTCACAACGTCTTTTCCATTTTTCAATGCAGTGGTTACAATCTCATATCCTGCTACACTATCATTGATTACTTCAACAATCACATTGATTTCAGGATCAAACAACAAGTCATTTTTTTCGGAAGTGAACAGCGATGCAGGCGCATTCCTTTTCTTGCTCGTATTCTTGATGCATACTTTTTTAATAGATGCCTTAAGTGATGGTGTCTGCTTCAATACCTTGTACAATCCTTCACCTACCACACCAAAACCAAACATTCCAATCACCAGTGTTTTTTCTGAACCCATTTTTCTTCGTTTTAAATTTTATATAAATCAGTTGATCAGCCCATTGAGCAGTTCATTCAATTTTTTATGTTCAATCAGGAATCCATCATGCCCATAAATGGATGCAATCACCTCCAACTGTGCACCTGGAATATGCTTTGCAAGAAATATTTGCTCAGAGACAGGGAAAAGCAGATCTGATGAAATGCCGATGACCAGTGTTCTTGCATTGATTCTTTCTAACATTTCCTCCGCCTCCAGCAGGCCTCTTCCCAAATGATGGCTGTCCATGCTTTTGGTCAGCATATAATAACTCAATGCATTGAAGCGCTTGGCCAGTTTCTCTCCCTGGTATTTTTGGTAAGATTCACTTCTGGTATTGTCAATGGCCTTGTCTAGGTCCTCTTGTGTTTTACCATAGGTATCATAATGCCTGTAGCTGATCAGCGCAACTGATCGTGCCACTTTCAATCCCTCCATTCCTGCTTGCGGATTTCGTTCTTTCCAGCTAGGGTCTGCTTCAATACACATCCTTTGTGAGGCATTGAATGCTTTTCCCCAGGGAGAATGCAATGCATTGGTGGCAATGGGAACAAGGAATTTGAACAGGGCTGGTTGCAGGCAAGCCCAGGCAATCAGTTGCTGTCCGCCCATTGATCCGCCAATCCCCATGTATATTTCAGCTATGCCGAGTGAGAGCCTCAGCTGTTCATAGGACTTTGCCATGTCCATTGGCGTAAAGAAAGGGAAATCCTGAAGGAAAGGCATGCCTGTCTCTTCATTATTGTCCAAGGGATTTACGCTTCCGTAATAACTGCCTGGCATATTGACACAGATGATGAAATACTTGCGTGGGTCAAAGAATTTCCCTTCGCCCACCATTCCTGCCCACCAATCAGAAGGATCGCTGTTGGCGGTCATGGCATGAAATATCCATACCACATTGTCTTTGTTGGATGCGATTTCACCCATGGTGGTATAAACCAACTTGAAATCCTGGATTGTTCTTCCAGACTCCAAGGTCAGCAGCCCTTTGTAATGATATGTGTGTAATGTTTTGTTCATATTGATCAATGCTTTCCAAAAAGGGCATAAAAAAACCCATCTGAAGCCAGATGGGTTTTCACTATAAAGCGTTGATCTTGTCAAGGGAAAATATCTGACTTATCTGTGCTTGCCTGCGCAAGCTGGAGTTGACACCTTATTAATGGTTAGTTAACAGGTTGTCAAGGCGTCATCGGGCCAATCCCTCTGCCTTTCTGGATAAGAATAATAAAGAACTGGCGCAAAGATAAGTATTTTTCCAATAATGACAAATCCTGCCTGCTGACTTGATTTGCTTTAATTTTGAACGAAACAATATCACTGATCAGTTGTTCTTCCTAAACCCCTAAACCCCTAAACCCCTAAACCCCTAAACCCCTAAACCCTCACCCCTCCCACCCAATGGTAAAAAAAGACAACATAGAAGTAATCGGCGCCAGGGCACACAACCTGAAAAATATCGACATCACCATACCCAAGCATCAGTTGGTGGTAATCACTGGCATCAGTGGAAGCGGTAAATCTTCTTTGGCCTTTGATACCATTTATGCGGAGGGGCATAGGCGGTACATGGAAACCTTTGGTACCTATGCCAGGCAGTTTATGGGGGAGATGGAAAGACCGGATGTTGACAAGATTTCTGGCTTGTCGCCTGTTATTTCAATTGAACAAAAAACCACCAACCGAAATCCGAGATCTACTGTTGGAACGGTGACGGAAGTATATGATTTTCTCAGGCTGCTTTTTGCCAGAGCGGGGGATGCTTATTCCATGAATACGGGCAAGAAAATGGTCAAGTTTACGGATGAAGAAATCGTTGCTGACCTTTTCAAAAAATTAGCCAATAAAAAAATTACCATACTGGCACCCATGGTGAGGGGTAGAAAAGGACATTACCGTGAATTGTTTGAAGAGACCAGGAAGAAGGGTTTTGTGAAAGTGAGGGTGGATGGCGAATTGAAAGACCTGGTGCCCAAGATGCAGGTAGACAGGTACAAGGTTCACGACATTGAAGTGGTGGTAGACAGGCTTGCCGTTACGCCAGACATGAAAATCAGGATCGGGCAAAGCATCAACCAGTCCATGCAGATAGGCAAGGGGCTCTTGTTTATTCTTGTGCACGACAATGATTCGGTTGTTCAGTACAGCAAGAAACTCATGTGTGCGACTACCGGCATTTCTTACGAAGAGCCTTCCCCCAATACCTTTTCATTCAACTCACCTTATGGCGCTTGCCCTGCTTGCAAAGGCCTGGGCCAGCAGCATGCCATCGACCTCAATGCCGTGATGCCTGACAGGTCTGTTTCCATTGCAGATGGTGCTATCCTGCCTTTGGGTGAAGAGAGGGATTCCTATTATTTCAAGATGGTGGAGCAGCTTTCCAAAAAGCATAAGTTCAGCCTAAAATTGCCCATAGAGCAGCTGTCTGAAAAGGCCATGAACATTATATTGTTTGGCAATGAGGATGGAATTCAAGGGGATATCGATCAATTGGAAAAAGGCGAATATCCTGGGGTGATAAACATGGTGGTCCGGTGGTTTACAGATAGCACCAGTGAATCCATCCGCGAATGGGCTGAGAAGTACATGATGCTCAGGCCTTGCACTGATTGTCATGGAACAAGATTGAAAAATGAGAGTTTGTGGTTTCGCATTGATGGTAAACATATTGCTGATCTGTCTGAGATGAACCTCTCAGGTTTGCAAGATTGGTTTGCCAGCCTTGAAAAGCGCATGGACACCCGGCAAAACCTGATTGCCAAAGATATCCTCAAGGAGATACGCAGCCGTTTAGGATTTCTGTTGGATGTAGGCTTGGGTTATCTTTCATTGGGCCGCCCCACGAGGACATTGAGTGGCGGAGAATCCCAGCGCATCAGGCTGGCAACCCAGATTGGATCGCAGTTACAGGGCATCACCTATATTTTGGATGAGCCTTCCATCGGCCTGCATCAACGAGACAACCAGCAGTTGATTGGGGCATTGAAAAACCTAAGGGATATTGGAAACAGTGTGATTGTGGTTGAACACGACAAGGATATCATGCTTGCTGCTGATCACCTCATTGATGTTGGGCCAAAGGCGGGTATTCATGGCGGTAGGATTGTTGCACAGGGAACACCCGCTGATGTTTGCAAGTCCGGCTCAGAAACAGCAGGCTATCTCAACAACAAGAAAAAAGTAGAAGTGCCAGCAGAAAGACGGAAAGGCAATGGCAATTATCTTCAGTTGACGGGAGCCTCAGGAAATAACTTAAAGAATGTTGACATCAACATTCCTCTGGCAACCTTTGTTTTGGTTACAGGGGTAAGTGGTAGCGGTAAGTCCACCTTGATCAATGAAACCCTTTATCCGCTGTTGAATAAACATTGTTATGATGCCAAGCAGGATCCAATGCCCTATAAAAAAATCACTGGGTTGGAGCATATTGATAAGGTGATAGAGATTGATCAATCACCTATTGGCAGAACCCCGCGCAGCAACCCCGCCACGTATTGTAATTTTTTTACAGACATCCGTCAGTTGTTTGCAGCAGTGCCAGAAGCAAAGATTCGGGGCTATAATGCAGGTCGTTTTTCGTTCAATGTAAAAGCAGGTCGTTGCGACATGTGTGAGGGTGGAGGATTGAGGGTCATTGAAATGAATTTTCTGCCTGATGTTTATGTGCATTGCGAAAAATGCAATGGGAAGCGCTACAACCGTGAAACGTTGGAAATTCGTTATAAAGGAAAATCAATCAGTGATGTGCTCGACATGACAGTGGATGAGGCGGTTGAATTCTTTCAGCAAATTCCTTACTTGTATAGAAAAGTGAAGGTGCTGCAGGAAGTTGGATTGGGCTACATCACCCTTGGTCAATCTGCTGTAACCCTTAGTGGTGGAGAGGCGCAGCGTGTCAAGCTCTCTACTGAACTATCCAAAAAAGATACTGGTAAGACATTTTATATTTTGGATGAACCCACTACAGGCCTTCATTTTCAGGACATCAACCTGTTGTTGAATGTGTTGAACAAACTGGTCAACCGGGGCAACACTGTTTTGGTGATTGAACACAACCTGGATGTGATCAAAGTGGCAGATCATATCATTGACCTTGGCCCTGAAGGTGGGGATGGTGGCGGTACCATTTTATACGAAGGAGATCCTATTGGATTGCTGAAGGTCAAGGGCAGTCATACCGCGAAATTTTTGAAAATTGAATTGGATACCTGATCAATAGCAAAAGGCATGAGCGCTCCTGCGTCATGCCTTGCATTGTGAATGAAAAGAAACAGGATCCTCTCACATTTTCACTGGGTACAGTATCCAACCTGTCGAACTAAAACCGTATGATAGGACATTTAACATCGCTGCCTCTTCCGTAATCCCCATATTGCTCGTTTCTTCCAAGCCTGATGCTGATTTTCACGGAAGATGCATAGTATGCATCATTGTTTGTGGGGGTTCCTCTTTTTGCTCCGATGCCGAAACCGGGCCTGTAATTTCCGCCATTGGCAAACGCAGATTTATTGGCCATCTGAACTGCCTGTTTGGCCTTCTCTGTTCCATCTCCGAAGTAGGCGTAAAAATCTTCATTGCTGATGTAATTGGTGCTGACATCATCAATATAATCAGTAAAGGTTTTCCTGTTGATGATCTCAAAAGAGAGGGCTATGTTTTGGTTCAAAAAATATTTAACACCAACACCATAGGGAACATTTACTTGTGTAAGGCTGTATTCTTTTTTGTCTGGGAAGGCCGGCATCCCCTGACCCTCTGTTCTCAAGGGTTTCAGGTCTACCCAGACTTTACTACCATCAGCAGCTTCATATTGTCCTTGGGGATTGAAATGGAATACACCAATACCCAACAAGGCATAGGGCCTGATCCGGTGAAGCACATCCGCTGGATCGTATTCAAACAATGCTGTAGGGTAAAGTTCAGCGGCAATGAATCCTTCTTGTATATCAGACCTGAAATGCTGGTTTCTTGCTTTTCTGGCTTCCTCCATTCCACCTTTGCCTGTAATCAGGCTGTCTGCCCCTTGCACTTTGCCCATGTTAACGGAAAGCCTGAAGTTGATGAACTCAGCAGGACGGTAACCAAGATGGAATCCTGTCATGAATTTGGTGAGGGAAATCATGTTGTCTTTGAGAAAGGTTGCGCCTTTGCCACTGTTGCCACCAAGATCACCAAGAAAATTGGAAGGACCATAAGTGAAGCCGTATTCGAACCTGGATTGTTGAGCCTTTGTGCTGCCTGTGTCGATAACGACAATCAAGGCAATGAGACATAAAGTCCTACACAGGCTGTGCAGAATAGCTTTCATGGGTACGGATTTTAGGATTAGGGTCTTTGGGACATTATTGAAACGGAAGCTTTATAGAAATATTATGTTAAAGCTTCTTTAACAAAAAAAAATGAGGAAATAGTAGGGGGTTGAATACGTATTTCTACGCCTTTCTCATCATCTTGATGTGTGGGATGTCGTCTTCCATATAGGTTTCGCTGCACTGCACAAAACCAAGACTTTCGTAAAAACGTTTAAGATATAGTTGTGCCCCAATTTTGATGGGTAAAGTTCCATACAAACGCATGGTTTCTTGGATGGCATTTTCCATCAGGGCTATTCCTGCGCCTTTTCCACGATACCGCGGAGATCCAACCACCCTTCCAATGGATGGCTCCTCGTAAGCGAGGCCAGGAGGGAGAATCCTGCAAGCCGCAACCAGCTCATCATTCAGTCGGCCCTGCAAATGGCGTGATTCCTGGTCTTTGTCATCCATGTCCAGGAAGATGCATTGTTGTTCAACAACAAACACCTCGCTTCTCAGCTTTAGAATATCATAAAGTTCTGCGGGTGTTAATTCCATGAAGGGTTTGATGGTCCATTCTATTGTTGACATGCATTCGACTGTTATGAAACAAAATTACATCAAACAAAAGCATGAAGCAATCCTCTATATAGTTTTCCACTCCATTTGAAAACAATTAATTTTGTAAGACCAAACATACCATCACTACAAGATCTACCATATTACAAAATCCCATCGAATACCTCAAGGGTGTGGGTCCGTTGAGGGCCGACATGCTCAAAAAGGAACTGCAGATTTTTACGTTTGAAGACCTCTTGAGTCATTTTCCTTACAAGCACCTGGACAAGACAAGTGTTCAGCCAATTGGACAGATCAGCCCTTCTATGGAATATGTTCAGGTCAGGGGATTCATTGTTTCGATGGAAATTATTGGGGAGAGAAGGGCCCGGCGTTTGGTTGCACAGTTTCGTGACCGAACGGGTATCCTTGAATTGACCTGGTTCCAGGGAATCACTTGGGTACAGAAAACACTTGCAGTTGGTGGAGAGTATCTTGCATTTGGCAAATTGGGTTTCTTTTTAGGGAAAGCTCAAATGACACATCCTGAACTGGAATCTGTCAAGGATGCCAATGCTTCCGCCAAGCCGTCAATGGAGCCGGTCTATCCAGTAACGGAAAAGCTCAAGGCAAGAGGACTGAATGGAAGGGCCATTGGAAAACTGACTGAACAACTGTTTTTATTACTGGACGAAAAACAAATTCCAGAAGTCTTGCCAAGATTTTTTCTCGAAAAGGAAAATCTCATTTCACGCTGGCAGGCTTTCAAGCAAATCCATTTTCCTTCATCTGCTGATACGTACCAGCAATCGGTATACCGCTTAAAATTCGAGGAACTTTTTACTGCACAACTGCGCCTTGGCATGTTGCGTTCTGCCAGGCACAGGTTTTCGCGTGGGGTGGTATTTTCGAAAGTGGGCGATTGTTTCAATGATTTCTTCCATCAACATTTACCCTTTCCGCTGACAGGCGCTCAGAAAAGGGTATTGAAAGAGATCCGGCAGGATACAGGCACAGGCCGGCAAATGAACAGGCTCCTGCAGGGCGATGTGGGAAGCGGAAAAACGATTGTGGCCCTGATGGCCATGCTCATAGCCATTGACAACGGTTTTCAGGCCTGCATCATGGCGCCAACCGAAATTCTGGCAAGACAGCATTTTGACAATTTCTCTTCCATGTTGGCGCCACTGGAGCTCACTGTTGGCATCTTGACCGGTTCCACAAAATCAGCTGAGCGTAAAAAAACACTGGCGGGCATTCAGGATGGATCGTTGAAAATCATCATTGGAACACATGCGCTTATTGAAGATGTAGTGCAGTTCAGTAACCTTGGCCTCGCCGTGATCGACGAACAACACAAGTTTGGCGTTGCACAAAGAGCAAAGCTTTGGGGCAAGCATGCCATACCACCGCATATGCTGGTCATGACGGCAACACCCATCCCCAGAACCCTTGCCATGACGGCCTATGGCGATCTTGATTACAGTGTGATAGACGAGTTGCCACCAGGAAGAACGCCCATTTTGACGGTACACCGCCTGGATGATGCAAGGCCACAGGTCATGGATTTCATCAAGTCTGAAATAAAATTGGGTCGTCAGATTTATTTTATTTTCCCGTTGATTGAAGCAAGTGAGAAAATGCAATATGAAGACCTGATGCAGGGATATGAAAATGTGAAGGCCTGGTTTCCCGAGCCACAATACTGGATCAGCATGGTCCATGGCAGGATGACGGCGGATCAAAAGGAGATGAACATGCGGCGCTTTGTTAACCGCGAAACCCAGATCATGGTAGGAACAACAGTGATTGAGGTTGGTGTGAATGTTCCCAATGCCAGTGTGATGGTCATTGAAAGCGCGGAAAAATTCGGTCTCAGCCAGTTGCACCAATTGCGGGGAAGGGTTGGTAGGGGAAGTGAAAAAAGCTATTGCATTCTCTTGTCCGGCAGCCAAGTGGGTAAGGATGCAAAAGACAGGCTGGGGGTGATGTGTGCCACCAACGATGGTTTCAAAATTGCTGAAAAAGACCTCGACCTTCGTGGCCCTGGCGATATTCAGGGAACAAGGCAAAGCGGTGCACTTAGCTTCAGGATTGCAGACCTTGTTGCAGACAGGGCAATTCTTGAAAAAGCCAAGGTTTACGCCGAGGAGCTCCTGGGAGTAGATCCTGATCTTCATCTCGAGGAAAATGCCCCGTTAAGACAATTTTTAAAGGCTGAAAAGGGGGGCACCCTCTGGGGGAAAATTTCCTGAATAAAAGCAACACTTAAAATACTGGTTTGGGACAATCAAGTGATCCACTCCTGATCCTGTTCATCCCTTCTGCTTTTCTGTTGAATCCAAACCGGTAACTCAACCTGATATTGGATGAATAATAGTAATCCTTGTATTGTGGTGATCCCCTTAGGCCACCTGCTCCCCAACCAAGCAGTGGTGCTCCACCATTTTTGTATACTGGGTTGTTGGCCATTTGCTCAGCAATTCTTGCTATCGGAGAAGTCTGTCCAAAAAAAGTATAAAAGTCTTTGTTGTCAATGTACTTGGTGCTTACATCATCGAGGTAGTCTGTAGGGGTTTTTCTTCCAATCACTTCGAAGGAGACACCCACCCTTTGTGAAATATGGTATTTAATTCCGAATCCCATTTGAATGTTTTGCTGTGTCAATGCATATTCTTTGCGCGTTGGATGGTTAGGCATTCCTTGCCCCTCTGTTCTTAAAGGCTGCAAATTTACCCAAGCTTCTGTGCCATCGGGTGCTTGGTAAAGACCTTTTGGATCAAAATGAAAAACCCCAATTCCTGCCAAAAAGTAAGGACGAAATTTTCCTGTAACTGAATAAGGATCTGCTTCAAATAAAACAGTTGGATAAATCTCTGCCAACAATGAACCCTCAGCAATGATGGACTTAAAATGTGCGTTCCTTGTTTTTTTGGCTAAAATTGCCGGGCTACCCCCGGAAAGCAGGCTGTCTGCTGCCTGGATGCCTCCATAAGTCGCTGCAACGCGAATAGTCAAGAATTTAGCAATCCTGTAGCCCAGATAAAGCGATGTATTGAAGGTTGACTTTGAAGTACTGTTGTTGAGCGCGCCCAACCCGCTGCCATACCGACCACCAAGATCACCTTCGTATTTCATTCCACCGATGGAAATACCGTATTCGAATTTTTGTTGTGCCTCAACTTTTGTGACTGTAGTTGCCAAAAAGAGGATCGCCATGAAGCTGCAGTAAACTAATCGTATTTTATTGTGCATCAACTTCAATTGGATTGATAATGGTTAGACAACGTTTGGCATTGCAAAATAGTATACGGAGCGCAGTAATTTTATTTAAAAACGCATATTCCGTCGCTTAATTATCAATTATTAACATCTTTTAAGGTATTAAACTTTTACTTTTAAGTATTGTCATAAGCATATGAAAAGTTTTGTGCCTGCAATATTGGTATTTGTTGTGTTCCTGTGCAGGCAACCTGTTCAGTCTCAATCCTTTTATGCGTTGGATTTCATTGAAAACAAAGGGCAGTGGAAGGGGGATTTCAGGTTCAAAACAGTTGCAGGAAATGGGACCCTTTTTATCAGCAATCAGGGATATACCGTTTTGAAGAATAGTCCCGAAGATTTCTCTGCTGTCATGGAATACATCCATGGACATCAAGATGAAAAAACAGCACCAGTAAAGATAACGCCCAATGTAAAGGATGGTGAAACTGAATCTGCAATAGCCATAAGGTCGCATGCTTACCATGTTAGATTTACCGGCAGCAATCAGGGTATTCAGTTTGTTGCTGAAAAACCCACTGGGGAGAAATCCAATTATTTTTTGGGAGAAAACCCGGCCCATTGGAAAATGGGAGTAGGCAGTTATGCCAGCATTCTTGGAAAGGGGCTTTATCCTGGTGTTGATATCCGCTATTACTCCAGTGGCGACAAGATGAAATATGATTTGTTGCTTGCCCCCGGAGCAAATCCAGCCAACATCCTCATGACCTATGATGGGGTTGACAAGCTCAGCATCAAAAACGGTCAGCTTGTTGTTTCCACTTCTGTGGGGGAATCAAAGGAACTTCCACCCTATGCATATCAAATCATCGGGGGACAAAAAAAAGAAGTTGCCTGTACATATACGCTGAAGGGAAACCAGGTCAGCTTTTCAGTCAAGGAATATGACAAAAGCGCGGCCCTGACCATTGATCCAGTACTTGTTTTTTCTACCTACACGGGGAGCAGAAGCAGCAACTGGGGTTTTACTGCAGCACCAGGCCCTGATGGAAGCCTGTATGCCGGAGGTATTGTATTTGGCGCTGGATATCCCCTGTCTACCGGAGCCTTTCAAACCAGTTTTGGCGGGGGAACCGGGCAGGGAAACATCAGTGGTGTCGATATAGGCATTACCCGTTTTAGTCCGGATGGACGAACAAGGGTTTTTTCTACTTATTTGGGTGGAAGCGGGGATGAGTTTCCGCACAGCATTTTCGTTGATCCACAAGGGAATCCTGTAATCCTTGGAAGAACCACCTCTGCTAATTTTCCAACAAGAAATAACAATCGGGTGGGTCCCTTGGGGGGTACTGATATTTTTGTAACCAAGCTTTCCTCAGATGGCACCATTTTATTGGGCGGTGTGTTGATCGGGGGTAATGGCCTTGATGGAGCCAACATGGATGCCGCCATCAGCCCGGGTCCCAAATCGCTTTTGTACAATTACGGAGACAATGCCAGGAGCGAAGTAATCCTGGACAAGGCGAACAATGTATATGTGGCATCCAGCACCTCCTCCAATGATTTTCCAATGAGGAATGCGAGCCAGGCCACATTCGGCGGTGGTCAGGATGGGGTATTGATGAAATTCAGCCCAGACCTTTCGACGATTTTTTTCAGTACTTATCTTGGTGGAAGTGATGATGATGCAGCATTTGTTTTGGCCCTCAATCCATTGAACAATTCTATATACGTGGCCGGTGCAACAAAAAGTAGCAACCTGCCTGGCATAAAAACAGGTACAATTGGCCCTTCATTGCTGGGTGGTGTGGATGGTTTTGTGACCGTTTTTAGCAATGCAGGTGCAAGGGGAATATGCAGTTTTCTTGGCACTGATGCAACCGATATTGTATATGGAATTCAGTTTGACCAGAAAGGGTTTCCCTATGTCATGGGCATCTCATTGGGCAGTTGGCCTGTGCGTAATGCTGCATACAGCAATCCCGGCGCCAGGCAGTTCATTTCAAAGCTGACGCCCGACCTCACTGGATATGTTTACTCAACTGTATATGGTACTGCTGCCATTGTGCCCAATATTTCACCTGTGGCATTTCTGGTTGACCGATGTGAAAACGTCTATGTTTCAGGATGGGGTGGTAAACTCAACCTTTGTTACAATGGAGCATTTGATACCCGTACCATTGGTACAGGCGGCATGCCATTGGCCGGGAACCCCATTCAGAGCTATACAGACAACAAGGATTTTTATTTCTTTGTTTTGGAAAAAGATGCTACCAAACAATTGTATGGATCATTTTTTGGACAACAAGGTGGAGAAGGTGATCATGTGGATGGTGGTACAGCAAGGTTCGATAACAAAGGAGCCATTTACCAGGCAGTTTGTGCCAATTGTGGCGGCACCAATATTTGTGCGCGTGATCCCATCAGGCGTCCAATGATTGTTACTCCTGGCGTTGTAGCACCCACCAATGGCGCCCTGGGTTCCGGAGGTGCAGGCGAATGCAACCTGGCTGCTTTCAAGATCAATTTTGAATTTGATGGAGTAAAGGCCGGAGCCCTTTCTATTATTGAGGGAGTTGCCAACGATACCGCTGGTTGCCTGCCATTGACAGTCGATTTCACCGACAGCATTGCCGTTGGTAAAAGCTATGAGTGGAGTTTTGGAGATGGATCCCCAGTGGTATCAGGCACTGATCCTGAGCGAAGCCATACCTATACAGTTGCTGGTAATTACAGGGTGAGACTGGTCTCCACCGACAATGATAGATGCATCCCAAGGGATACTTCCTATATCACCATCCGGGTAAGAACGGACAAAGCTATACTGAGTGCTGTTGGAGGAAAACTGCCGCCTTGCCAAAGCCTGGCATATCGTTTTACCAATACCTCAATTGCTCCAGCGTCGAGGCCATTCACCGATACCTCATTCATTTGGGATTTTGGTGACAACTCTCCAAAAGTAAAAACTGGCAAAGTCAATGTGGACCATACTTTTCCTGCTGTAGGCACTTACAAGGTGAGGCTTTATCTGAATGATACGGCCTATTGCAATGCAAACGATGTACAGGAATTTACCGTTTCTATTTCCCCTTTGGTCAAGGCAAGCTTTACCACCCCTGCATTGGGTTGTTTACCCCATAGGGCAACATTCAAGAATACCAGCCTGGCTGGGCAAACCTTCCGATGGGACTTTGGGGATGGCTCTTCCTTCACAGGCCCCAATCCTCCTGTTCGCCTCTACAACAGACTTGGTGATTACACGGTAACGTTGATTGTAACTGATCCTGCTACCTGCAACCTTAGCGATACAACCCGTTTCGTTATTTCAGTAAAACCTAAGCCAGTTGCCTCATTCAGCTTTGCACCTAATCCTCCCAAAGAAAATGTGCCAACCCAATTCACCAATCTCTCTTTCGGAGCAAAATCTTATTATTGGGAATTTGGGGATGGAGATACTTCCCGACTTACCAGTCCGCTTCATCTTTATGAAAGATCTGATACATTTAGTGCGTGTATGGTTGCATACAATGAATTTGGCTGTACCGATACGGTATGCACCAAGGTGGTTACGCTCATCAAACCCGTGGTGGATGTTCCTTCAGCATTTACACCCAACGGAGATGGAAAAAATGATAAGGTTTTTGTGCGGGGATTTGGCATTGCCCAGATGAATTTCAGGATCTATAACAGGTTGGGGCAGGTTGTCTTCGAATCAGGTTCTCCATCTTATGGGTGGGATGGAAAATTCAAAGGGGCATTGCAACCAATGGATGCTTATGCATATACGCTGATTGTGCAGTTTGGTGATGGGACCATCGTCAACAAAAAAGGCGATATTACATTAATAAGGTAGAGCATACTATATAAGCAGTTGAAATGATGAATATGGGATTGAAAAAAATGAGATGGATGGCCTTGGTAGTGATTGTCATGCTTTTGCATGCACAGACATTTGCCCAGGATCTTCATTTTTCTCAGTTTTTCAATTCACCACTTACAACCAATCCTGCCAACACAGGGTTCATTCCTGCTGCTGATTATCGCCTGGGGGCGCATTACAGGGACCAGTGGACATCCATTCCAGTTCCATACAAGACAATCAGCATATTTGGTGATTTCCAGTTCATGCGTGACAGGTTCAGGAGTGGCTGGATGGGGCTTGGGGGAATGATCTTGCAGGATGTAGCAGGAACTGGGAACTTAAAATCGACCAAAGCCTATGCATCCGTCGCCTATCACCAGATGTTGGGGGCTACTGGCTTGTTGTCTGCAGGATTCAATCTTGGCTATGCGGGCAAGCAAATCAGTGCAGACAAGTTGACGTTTGACAACCAGTGGAATGGAAGGTTTTTTGATGGAGCTACCCCGAGCGGAGAAATTTTACAGAGCAATTCTATTGGGTATTTTGATCTACAGGCCGGGTTGAACTACGCTTATTTCCCCAGTGATCATGTATACCTCCATGCAGGGTTTAGCATGCATCATCTGAATAAGCCTCAGGAAACCTTTTTTGCTTCTACAGCCAATTATGACAATACCATCACACCGCGGTCTATATTTTTTGCAGATGCAGTGGTGAAATTGAACAACCGGGTAATCATTACACCCAGCATTTATTACAGCCAACAGGCAAACGCCGCTGAATTTGTTGGTGGACTGCAAATGAATTACAATGTGGTTGGTGCCGGAGATCAGCAGCTCATCGGCGCCATGTTTTTTCGCCCGGGAGACGCTTATATTCCCATGATTGGTTACCAATGGAAAAGTTTCAAGTTTATGTTCAGCTATGATGTATCCAACTCTCCATTGAAATACTTCAACAACAGCAGGGGTGCATCAGAAATGTACATGCAATATGATGGCATCTATTCCACCATGTACGGCGGTGGAAGACAAAGCATGTGCCCTACTTTTACAACGGGCTTTTGATTTTCAGGTCTTCCAAGAGCGCCGCTACCAGTGCTGAAGGGGTGTCGAATGTGTTGATCCTTTTCCAGATTGGATCGTAGAGAAAGCCATTTGCGGCAAGCAACTCCATGTGTTTGATCAGGTGGTCATAAAAACCGCCAGAGTTGAGGATGTATATTTTTTTGTCATGAATGCTCAGCTGGTTCCAGGTCAGCATCTCAAACATTTCATCAAGGGTTCCAAAGCCTCCTGGTAAAACAATACCAGCAATACCCATCTCATACATGGTTCTTTTTCTTTCATGCATGTCTTTGGTGATGATCAGTTGGGTGAGGCTTTCATGTTCGTGTTCCCAAGCGAGCAACATCTCAGGAATGACACCGGTAACATGGGCTCCATTGGCAAGAGCACTGTTGGCAAGATCTCCCATGATGCCCTTCTTCGAACCACCATATACAATGTCAAGACCCATAAGGGCTAATTCCTTGGCCAATGTTGCAGCATCTGAAGCATAAATTGGATTTGATCCATGCTTGGAGCCACAGAAGACAGCTACCGCTTGGCGAATTGGGATGGTCATTGGTTTTATTTCTTCTTGTAATCACCCCTTTTCCAAGAGCGGATGAATTCTCCCCACGCGAAGGGGTTAAAGATGTTCATGGGAGGTGCCTGGCCGGTATAATAGTATTTTTGGGCACTCCTGGCAAGGTTCATGTTCACTGATTCCTTTCCATCATTGGGAAGGGTTCGCATGAGCATTCTTCTGGTTGCCATGTCGGTATTCCTTCGGGCAATCTCAATGTTGTCGTCTGGTACGTCGGTACCCACAAAGTCCCTTTCAAATTGCTCTCTTGAGGGCCTTGGCTTGATGATGGCGGCAGGAAGGAAAGAGGTATCATTGACCATCAATTGGATGATGCTGAATTGGTTGCCCTCCATATTGGTGGGAATCTTTGTGATTTTATTTTTGAAACCAATGCAACTGAACTCAATTTCGTCACCCTTCAATACCACAATCGAGAAAACGCCCTGGCCGTTGGTGAGGGTGCCCCTTCCGGTACCTTTTACCAGTATACTTACCGCTGGAAGGCCCCGTAAGCTGTCTGCTGTCATCACCACGCCATAAAGCTGTACTACAGAATCCCTAAAAGTTTCAAACTGTGCCTTTGCCGCAAAGGGCATAAAAGCCATGATCAACAGGGATTGCCTGAGTAGTTTTTTCATCCAATTCATTCTTTCACAAATTAAGTGCATCTTTTCGATAAACAAAGTAGCATATGATTGGTTATTTTTGCAGTTCCTGTTATTTTTAACAATTTATATTTATGGGCACAGAAGAGGTATTGAAGGCTTTGGGCAATGTTCAGGAACCGGATCTGAAGAAGGACCTGGTTACCCTAAACATGGTAAGAGACATTATCATCAGTGAAAATTCAGTTGAGTTTACCGTTGTGCTGACAACGCCGGCCTGTCCGATGAAAGAGTTGATCAGGCGGGATTGTGAAAAGGCTATCCACAACCATATCGACGAAGGCCTTGAGGTCATCGTTAATTTTACAGCCAATACAAGCTCTATCAGGGTTGATCTAACGTCTGTATTGCCTGGAGTAAAGAATATCATCGCTGTAGTGAGTGGGAAAGGCGGTGTAGGCAAGTCTACCGTGGCGGCGAACCTTGCCCTTGCCTTGTCGCAACAGGGCGCCAAAGTGGGCTTGATGGATGCTGATATTTATGGTCCAAGTGTTCCCATCATGTTTGGTGTGCGTGGCCAAAGGCCTCTGATGGAAAATATTGAAGGAAAGGACAAGATTGTTCCCCTCGAGCAGCATGGCATCAAATTGATCAGTATAGGGCTCCTGGTGGATGAAAAAAGTGCAGTGGTCTGGCGTGGCCCCATGGCCAGCAGTGCAATTCGGCAGTTTGTTACCGATGTGCATTGGGGAGAACTGGATTACCTGGTGATCGACATGCCCCCCGGCACCGGAGATATTCACCTGACATTGGTGCAGACCATTCCTGTTACAGGGGCGGTGGTAGTTACCACGCCGCAGGAAGTGGCCCTCTCAGATGCCAAGAAGGCTATATCCATGTTCTCGCAGGCCCAAACAAAGGTTCCCATCATTGGACTGGTGGAAAACATGGCCTGGTTTACGCCAGCCGAGTTGCCCGACAGCAAGTATTATATTTTTGGAAAGGATGGTGGCAAAAACCTGGCTGATCAGCTGGACATGAATTTTCTGGGACAAATACCACTGGTGCAAAGCATCAGGGAAGGTGGCGATAAAGGCGCACCAGCCATGCTGGGAGGGGATGCCCAAACCCAGGAAGCGTTTTCGGCATTTGCTGCTGAAACCATCAGGGCCATTGCTGTGGCCAATGCCAAATGATGATTTGAAGGTGAATGCTATGTTGTTGGCCTATCTTGAGAGTTTTGCAGACTGATCAGGGGCATTGAGTTTAAAACTCTGTCTTTTTTCATCCATTTTGATGTGGATGATATTGGTCTGTTCTGCCTTATAGTCGTACATCAGGGTAGAAATCACTTCAATGGATTTGACTCCAGCAATCTTTGTGGCATTGTAATACACCCAGACCACTTCTTTCTCAATTTCATAGCCCAGGAAATTGATTTGTCTTGGCTTTCCATTGATGAGCAACTGCACATGTTTGTTGAAATAGCTGTTGATGGCATCTCCGGTAGATTTTTTCTCTCCGGCAACTATATCATATTTTTTTCCGGAAAATTTTCTCAAAGCCTCTTCGAGGTCATCCGGGAAAAATTTGGTGGCAATGCCCAGCTCTTTTGTTTTGCTGCTGTATTCGAGTTCAGTAATCGATACAAAAAAGGGATGTGCGCTTCCCATCAACAATGGGAATGCCAGCAAGAATAAAAAATAGGCCAATCTTTTCATGGACTACAAAAGTCTGATTAATTTCAGTCCATACAACACATGAAGGATTTTATATTTTATTTTAAGATTGGCTGGTTTCACATCATGAGCATGGCTGCTACAGACCACCTTTTTTTTATAGCCGTTTTGGCCATCATCTACAGTTTTGCAGACTGGAAGAAGGTCCTGATCCTGATTACAGCTTTTACCATCGGACATGCCATCACCTTATTCTTGAGTGTTCTTGAACTCATCAGCTTGGATATTGACTGGGTTGAATTTTTGATTCCCTGCACAATCCTGGTTACAGCAATGATGAATTTACTCTTTCAAAAGCAACAGGTTACCAGTCATGCCATCCAATATGGCATTGCCCTGGGATTTGGACTGATACATGGTCTTGGTTATGCCAATTATATCCGCATGATCTTGTCTGCCGATCAGCAATTGATCTGGGGACTTTTCAGTTTCAATCTCGGGCTTGAAGCTGGCCAAATTGTGGTGGTTTGCCTTGTGTTATTAACCATTTGGGTATCATCAAGGATTCATGCAAAAGCCCACATGCGTTGGGTAAGCATGGTATCAGCTTTTGTGTTGTTTTTTGCCCTGAAGTTGGCCATAGAAAGGTTTCCTTTTTAGCAAAAGGCCGGTTATTGCTTTACCATTGTAAAATAGCCGCTGTTGTTCTGCCAGTGAATTTTGCTTCTGTTGTCAAACAATGCACCATAAAGCCCGTCGGCAACAATATCAACGTCTCCATCCTTGTCCAGGTCAAAAAGGCGAACCCATTTTATCCAGGTGTTCAATCCTTTTTCTTCACTGTTGTTGAAATAATCTTTTGTCGCATTCACGAAAGATTTGCCCCTGTTTAAATAGAGCCTTAGCGCATACCCCTGATACACGTCCTTGTGGTTCATTGTGAGGATATCTGTTTTTCCATCTCCATCAAAATCCATGAATGCCAGGTCTAACATGCCCAAGCCGGGTTCTATGGGGATATTGATGGCTGCAGCTCTGTTGAATGTACCAGCGTTATTGGGGATCAACCTGAGTTTTTCCCTACCACCCAGCAAGAGATCGAGCAACCCATCATTGTTCATGTCAAAGAGCTCAACAGCATAGTAGTTGTCATCATTTGTGATGGTAAAGCCCTTGAAAATTTGGTTGCTCAATTTGAATTTTCTGTTTCCCAGGTTGATGTATGCGGTAGGGTGGATGGGCACAGCCTTGCTTCCTCCTGAGTAAGCGATGATATCAATCAGCCCATCTCCATTGATATCGCCAGTGGAACCTCCCTGAAAATAACCGAGGTCTAAACGGAGATTTTGGTAAGTTTTTTCTTTGGGGTAGAAGATGCTGATGGAATCTCCGGGAAAGGGATCGCCGTCAAAACCAGTTGAAAAGAGTACGACTTCCTTGCTTCCGTCATTATCAAGATCCGACAAAACAATTTTCCTCACTTCGGTCAATCCCAATTGCACGTTATACCTGGTAGAATCAGCTTCGTATTCCGTAAACAGGTTCAGCCCCTTTGCGTTGGTGGGCCATGGATTTCTATAGAAAAATGCCCAGAGGTCTTTCTTGCCATCCCCCGTTAAATCGGTGTAGACATAGGCCCCCGGGCTTTGCCAATAGTATGTCTTGTTGGCGTTCCAGGTATTTTGGTTGGTATAGTTGAAGGGGATGAATTCCTGTGCATTGGTCAATTCAAATCCACTGTAAAGGGAGAATTGCATGTTAAACAGGCTGGAAAATGACTTGTTGGTGTTGTGCCATGAGGTTGATTTATTGATCGGCGAAACGGAGTCCAGGATTGCAGTGGAATATACAATGGTACCCTCTGGTTTTGGAACCCGGTTTGGTGTTGCATCAACCGCTGTTTTTTTGCATCCCGCCGTCAAAAAAACAGTGATTAAAAGTATATATTGCAGAAGAAAAAGATAAAACGCTGCTCTTTTGGTTACAATAGTCATTGGAATTGATTTAAGGTGATAAAATGCCATCGCATGGATTCAAACCTATTTTAAATCCTATGCCAGAAATATGATTTCGACACCAAGAGGCTTATTAAACTGTGTATTATTTTTAAATGATGATAATTGGTAAAATGTAAATTCACAATCATGAGTAAATCCATTTTTATTGCCTTGTTGCTGACCGTATCCCTGGTTTCAGCCCAGGCACAACCCTTGCGCAATGCAGGTTCAAACCATGGAAACAGGTTTGAACAACTTGATTATTTGTTGCAGGATCCTAACGAGTACAGGACTGCCAGCGGTGCCCCAGGACCAAAGTACTGGCAGCAGCGTGCTGACTATGATATCAATGTGGATATCAATGAGGAAGCCAATCTCTTAACAGGTGCTGAAACAGTTACTTATTTCAACAATTCTCCGGATATCCTGACTTATATCTGGTTGCAGGTTGACGAAAATTTTCATCACCCCAACAGCGACAACAATTACGACAAGTCGTCAAGCATGAGTACAAGGCTTACGCACCAGCAGTTGTTGCAGATGAACCCCAAAGAATACCTGAATGGCTATGGGGTCAACATCACTGCACTGACAGATGCCACCGGCCGGCCCCTCAGCTACACGGTTAATCAAACCATGATGAGGGTTGAAATGCCCATTCCTTTGAAGCCAGGTCAGAAATTTGTTTTCAAATGCAATTGGAATTATAAAATTCCTGATAAGCTTACCCGTTATGGAAGGGGAGGGTATGAGTATTTTGCTGAAGACGACAACAATCTTTATTCTATAGCACAGTGGTTTCCCCGCCTGGCTGTTTACAGTGATTTTCAGGGCTGGCAGAACATGCAATTCAGTGGTGGTGCGGAGTTTGCGCTTACTTTTGGAAACTACAAGGTGAACATTACTGTTCCTGAGGATCATATTGTTGCGGCTACTGGAGAGTGTAAAAATCTCGCCACTGTCTTGACTCCTGTACAGATGGCACGCTGGCAACAAGCCCAAACCGCAACTGAGCCTGTTGAAGTGGTAACATTGGCAGAAGCCATCGACAATGCAAAGGATAAATCAAAGGGCAAGAAGACCTGGTCTTATGAAGCCATCAATGTGCGCGACTTTGCGTTCAACTCCTCCCGCCGCCTTGTTTGGGATGCCATGGCCGCGGATGTTGAAGGAAAGAAAGTGATGTGCATGAGCTATTATGGAAAGGAAGCTTATCCGATCTATAAAAAATACTCAACCAAGGCTGTATACCATACCATCAAGACCTATTCTAAATTTACCATTGCCTATCCTTATCCTGTGGCCATTTCAGTGGAGGCTTCTATTGGCATGGAATACCCCATGATCGCGATGAACTATGGACGGGCTGAAAAAGATGGCACCTATAGTGAGGCCACAAAATATGGAGCGATTGGTGTCATCATTCATGAGGTAGGACACAATTTCTTCCCCATGATCATCAACTCTGATGAAAGGCAATACTGGTGGATGGATGAAGGCCTGAACACTTTTGTTCAGTTCCTCACAGAGCAGGAGTTTGACAACAATTACCCATCCCGCCGTGGTCCTGCACACCTGATTGCAGACTACATGAAGCTTCCCAAAGACATGTTGGAGCCCATCATGACCAAGGGTGATAATGTTGCCAGCGTTGGATCAAATGCCTATGCAAAGGCAGCAACCGGTTTGAACATTCTGCGTGAAACCATCATGGGAAGAGAGCTGTTTGACTATGCTTTCAAGGAATATGCAAGAAGATGGGCTTTCAAACACCCAACACCCAATGACCTTTTCAGGACACTGGAAGATGCAAGTGCTGTAGACCTGGATTGGTTCTGGAGGGGATGGTATTTTGGTACCGAGCCTGTGGATATTGCCATTGATTCGGTGAAATGGTTCAGATTGGATGCCAATAAAAACATGGCTTCCATGAAGTCTCCTGAATTTGAAACCATCAGCAAGGTCAGGAACCGTGACGACAAAAATCTGGTTTATTATACCAATACCGATACAACCCTTCGCGATTACTATTATTACAACAGGAGTGCTGATGCAAAAATGTTTCAAGACATGGCACAGCAACAGCTTGATGCACAAAAAGACAATGCCAACTACGCCGCCTGGGAAGACAAGCATTTCTATGAACTTCAATTCAGCAACAAAGGCGGAATGGTGATGCCCATCATTGTTGAATGGACGTTCAATGACGGTAGCAAGGAAGTGGACAGGATTCCTGTCAGCATCTGGAAATTGAATGAGCAAAAAGTGACCAAGTTGTTTGTCAAGAACAAGGAAGTTGTGGGCATCAAATTGGATCCCATGCGCGAAACGGCAGACATCAATGAGTCCAATGGCATGTGGCCTGTAAGAGAGATGCCCAGCCGGTTCCAGCTGTTCAAAGGTGCTTCTGCCATCAGCGGTTTGGGCGCACCAAGGGGTGGTGGTCCATCAACCAATGCCATGCAGAAAGCAAAAAAATAGTTTATTTCAACCAGGAATTGAATTCCTCCTGCGTCACGAGGCCTTGTTTTCTTTTAACCTCTTTACCATTTTTGTAGAGGATGAAAGTTGGCAAGGCCTCTACTTTTAGGGATTTCATGAGGGCTGTTTCAATGCCGCCGTTCATTTTTACCAGCGTTAGTTTTTTGTTGTTCTGCTTCATGAAAGCATCTAAAACAGGCTCCATTTTTTTACAGGGAGGACACCACTCTGCGCCAAAATCCACCAGCACGATATTGGTGCTCCTGACCTGTCCTTCGTAGGCGGCCATGCTGGTTTGCTTGGCATTGGGGTCAACCCCTACCAAAGGTTTGCCTTCTCTTTTCCATGCATTGATGCCGCCTTCAAGATTGATCACATTGTAGCCTTTGGTACGCAAGACTTCAGCTGCGGCCCCGCTTCTTCCACCACTCAAGCAATAAATGTAAACGGTTTTGTTTTTGTCGAGGTGGGAGGTCCGGTCATTGAATTCATTTTTATCCAGCCAGTTGGCTTGCAATGCATTGTTGATATGACCGCTTTTGTATTCATCCGCTGTCCTGACATCTAGCACCTGGATCTTCCCTGCACTGATGGCTTTTAAAAAAGCGTCAGGATTGATGGCATTTGCTTGTTGCCCATTGAGTGAACAGGCAGTGATCATAAACAGAAAAGCAGAGAGAAAGTATTTCATGTCAGTATTTTTACAAAAGTAGAGAATTGCTTTAACTTGCCTGCATGTCTGATGCCAAACTCATCATGTTCGATAACCGCCTAAAAAAGGTCTACAGGATCCTGGGAAAGCAGGCAAAGCAACAACAAGTATCTTGCTATCGCTTGTATGACCGTGATTTGCCTGAGTTTCCCCTGATCATTGATGTCTATGGGGAGAATATTTTGGTAACGGAATACAGGAGCAACCACCGGCTTTCTGAGGAAGATTATGACCGTTGGCTGGAAGACAGTCTAGAGGTAGTCAGGCATGTGCTTGCCAAAACGGAAGACCAGCTTTACCTCAAAGAGCGGAAAAGAAAGGAAAGCCGACAAGACCAATACCAAAAAACAGACGACAGGAAAGAATTTATCGAAGTTGAAGAGGGAGGGTTAAAGTTCCTGGTTAACCTCACCGATTATCTGGATACAGGGCTTTTCATTGATCACCGCATAACCAGGGACATGGTCAGGAAGGCAGCCGCTGGCAAGCGGGTCTTGAACCTTTTTTGTTATACCGGATCTTTCTCCGTCTATGCGGCGGCGGGCGATGCAAAAACCATTGTCTCTGCAGATCTGTCCAATACCTACCTGGACTGGGCACAGCAAAACATGGAACTGAATGGATTTTCAGGCCAACAATACAGCTACGAAAGGGTAGATGTGCTGCAATATTTACCCACACTTGATAAGGAAAGTTTTGATTTGATTGTGTTGGATCCTCCTACATTCAGCAACAGCAAATCAATGAAGGATGTACTTGATATCCAGCCGATGCATGTTGAACTGGTCAATGAATGCCTGAGGGTACTTTCGCCAGGCGGTGTACTTTATTTCAGTACCAATGCCAGGAAGTTTGAACTGGATAAGGCCGGCATCAAAGGAACGGTCAAAAACATCACCACCGCAACCACTCCATTTGATTTCAAAGGGAAGTTGTTGCGGTGGTGCTATATGATTACAAAAGAAGACTAGCTGACAATCTCAACAATCTCCACTTCAAAAGTGAGGTCTTTTCCTGCAAGGAAATGGTTGGCATCCATGATGATCACTTCTTCTTTCACTTCCATCACAACTACAGGAACCGGCTGTCCATATTGGTTTTGAAGGTTCAGTTTCATGCCCACTTCAACAGTCATTCCTTCTGGAATATTGGAGGATGGAAATTCAATGATGGCGGTCGGATCTGTTTGCCCGTAGCCATGGTCTGGATCAATCAAAATGGTTTTCTTTTCTCCAACGGCCATGCCAACAACGCCGGCATCAAAGCCTGCAATCATTTGGCCTGCACCAACGGTAAATTCCAATGGGGCACGCCCTACAGAACTGTCGAACTGTGATCCGTCTTCCAGTGTGCCAGTGTAATGTACTCTTACTACGTCTCCGCTTTTAACTTGCATAATTTGTTTTTTAAATGTTCCATTTCAACTGGGGAACCTGCCTACAAATGACAAAATTCATCATTGGGCGCTGGATGTTTCAGCAGAAATAATTCGGCAAAACTACCTTTATTCTTTTATTTTTATTGAAATAAAGCCCTAAAACAATGAGAAAGTTTATCCTTTTGATGTTGCTGAGTTTCACCATACTTGTTTCAACCGCGCAAACTGCCCCTGGTTTGATTCAGCCCGGCGCAGCCAACCTGGATCAATACCTTCCCTTGTTGAAAGGAAAGCGGGTGGGGCTGTTTGCCAACCAGACATCCATGGTTGGCGATGAACACCTGGTCGATCTGTTGATGGGGAAGGGGATTAAAGTGCAGCTCATCTTTGGCCCTGAGCACGGGTTTCGGGGCACTGCTGATGCAGGTGAAAAAGTGGGCAATTATGTGGATGAAAAAACAGGAATCCCCGTGGTCTCTCTTTATGGCCCGAAGCGCGGTCCCTCAAAAGAAGACCTTGAAAACATTGACCTCTTGTTGTTTGATATCCAGGATGTAGGTGTTCGTTTCTACACATTTATCTCATCCCTTGAGGCCTACATGGAAGCAGCATTCATCAACCAGAAGCCCCTGATTGTGCTCGATCGTCCCAATCCCAATATCCATTATATGGATGGGCCTGTTTTGGACACGGCTTTTCGTTCTTTTATTGGCATGCAGCCCGTGCCTGTTGTTTATGGCATGTCTATTGGGGAGTATGCACAAATGCTGGTTGGTGAAAAATGGTTGAAACCCGCTGCCATAAAAGCGTATAACCAAATGAAAGGGGATGGCAAGCCGCCCATGAAAATTGTGCCTTGTAAGAATTATTCAAGGACAAGTGTTTATGACCTTCCCATCAAGCCCTCTCCAAACCTCCCGAACCTTTCTTCCATTTACTGGTACCCGTCCACCTGTTTTTTTGAAGGCACTGTATTGAGTGAGGGCAGGGGAACAGCAGCACCTTTCCAAATATTCGGTCATCCAACATTGCCCTCAAATATGTATGCATTTACCCCAAAAGCCATGCCTGGCGCCAATGCACCCAAGTTAAAGGATCAGCTTTGTTATGGATGGAATGTTTCTGGTGAGCCAGCCTCCATCAGGACAACACTTAACAACCAGTTGAATCTTTCTTATCTCATCGAGTCTTACCGTTTGTTTCCAGAAAAAGAAAAATTCTTTATTCTTCCTAAGTCGGGTGATGCCCGGGCCTCTTTCTTTAACAAACTTGCAGGAAATGCATCATTGATGGAGCAGATCAAAAAGGGAATTGCTGAGGATGAAATCAGGAAAAGCTGGGCCCCTGGTTTGAAGGCTTTCAAAAAAATCAGGGCGAAGTATTTGATCTACCGGTGAGCATGATTTTAGGGGATTTTAAGCCGACTGTCTTCAATCCCTCAACTTATCAATTACCTTTGTATTACTATGGATGTGAAGGCTTGTAGGATTGTTTTCCTGGGTACACCAGATTTTGCAGTTACCGTGCTGGAGAAACTGGTAAATGAGGGTTGTCAGGTTGTGGGTGTTGTCACCGCCCCAGACAAGCCGGCAGGAAGGGGCATGCAGTTGTCTCAGAGTGCAGTCAAAAAATTTGCTATCGAAAAAGGACTAAATGTCCTTCAACCCCTCAAGTTAAAAGACCCATCCTTCATTGATGAACTAAAGGAACTGAAAGCTGATGTTCAGGTTGTTGTCGCGTTCAGGATGCTCCCCGAATTGGTTTGGAACATGCCACCCATGGGCACCATCAACCTGCATGGCTCCTTGTTGCCCCAATACCGTGGTGCAGCACCGATCAACTGGGCCATCATCAATGGTGAAAAAGAAACCGGTGTTACCACATTCAAGCTAAAACATGAAATCGATACGGGAGATGTGTTGATGCAGGAAATAATCCCAATCTCCGAAACCATGACTGCCGGTGAGTTGCATGACACCATGAAAGAAATTGGCGCCAACCTGATTTATCAAACCCTTGATCACTATTGTTCAAATACATTGATGCCCAAGCCTCAGGAGCAAATCAGTCAAACCGCTTTGGATGAAATCCCTGCCGCACCCAAGCTGCATACAGAAACATCGAGGATCGACTGGAATATGCCTGCCAAAAAGATATACGATCTGATCAGGGGTTTATCCCCTTACCCCGCGGCATTTACACACCTGGATGGCAAGCTGTTGAAAATTTACAAAGCCTCGTATGAAATTGCTGATAAAGCGCGCGCAGCAGGCACATACAACACTGATGGAAAATCATTTCTCCAATTTGCTGCAGCAGATGGATGGGTGTTCATCACTGAAATGCAGCTTGAAGGAAAGAAGCGGATGGATATTGCTTCCTTTCTAAGAGGTCACCGATTCAGTAACTGAAGTTTTTTTACCCTTCAGGTAATATCCCAGCCAAATTCCGCACAACGCCCATCCTGCAATGGAGTCTAACAGATCGGCATAGATTCCAGGACTTTCATACCAAACAAAATTTGCATATGGGAAGTAAAGAAAGGACATGAATCCAATAATTACAGATGTTGTCAATATCGCATTAAAACTTTCGAACCTCCCTTTTAAAAGGATCCAGCACAGCAGCCAAACCATGATGATATCGGTCAATAAGCCCCTCAGCATATTCATTCCCATGTTGGTGTTCATTTGTTTTTTATAGTCGATAATGGCCCAGGGCCTTCCACCTGAATCTTCCATCAGCTTTTGTTTTTCTGACGAAGTAGCATTGTCTGGAGTATTGGGAAGGAAATATTTTCCTTCCTTCAGGTGGTTTGAAAGAAAAGCCATAATGGTGTCCTGCTCAGGGGTATATTGGCTGGCTGGTCGATGAAGGTCCAGCGCAGCATTGGAAAGGAACTGCCAGAAAAAAATAATGATGCCCCCAACAATGGAGGCAATGAGAGACTTTTTCATGGTGGTTGTTTTAATAAATTTAAGCAATTTGCAATGAATTGAACCATATGAAGCCAATCGTTGAGCGTTTTATGCGCTATGTCACAATAGATACCCAAAGCGACCCTGAGAGCAGCTCCTTTCCTTCCACTGAAAAGCAGAAAGACTTATCATCCTTGCTGGCAGCAGAGCTGGTTCAAATCGGTGTTGCAGATGCCCACATGGATGAGTGGGGCTATGTTTATGCAACCATTCCTTCGAATTCCGAGAAAGATGTTCCTGTCATTTGTTTCTGCTCCCATGTCGACACGGCACCCGATTGCAGTGGCACCAACGTTAAACCCATTTTGCACCAGCAATATGCCGGGCAGGATATTATTCTGCCAGATGACCCTGCCCAGGTCATCACCACCAAAGAGCATCCTTATCTGCTTCAGAAGATAGGAGATGATATCATTACTGCAAGCGGTCTTACACTGCTTGGTGCTGATGACAAGGCCGGTGTTGCCATCATCATGGAATTTGTTCATCGGTTGGTCAATGATCCATCCATCCAACACGGCATGATCAAAATATTGTTTACACCAGACGAAGAAGTGGGCAGGGGCGTAGAACATGTAGACATGCAAAAGCTCGGGGCCGATTTCGGTTATACCCTGGATGGCAGTGAATTGGGCTCATTGGAATTTGAAACTTTTTCTGCCGATGGCGTCGAAATCATCATCAACGGCATCATCGCACATCCTGGTAGTGCAAAGGGGAAGATGGTGAATGCCATTAAGATTGCTGCAGATTTTGTTGATGCATTGCCAAAAGATACCATGGCACCAGAGGTTACAGAAGGAAGGCAGGGCTTTTTTCATCCAACGGATATCAAGGGAGGTGCAGAATCCGCCACAATAAAATTCATCATCCGCGATTTTGAAACAGCCAGGCTTGCCGAACATGAAGCCTTGCTGGAAGAGATTCTCAAGCGCGTGATGGCCTTGTACCCTGGTGCCAGCTATCAGTTTAAAGTAAAGGAACAGTACCGCAACATGCGTGAGATCCTTGATCTGCATCCTGATGTTGTTCGGCATGCAGCCGATGCCATCAGGGAATGTGGATTAACACCACTGTCTCACCCTGTGCGTGGGGGTACTGATGGGTCAAGGCTTTCTTTCATGGGGCTGCCCTGTCCAAATATTTTTACTGGTGAAATGGCACTACATTCCAAACAGGAATATGTAAGTGTGCAAGACATGGAAAAAGCAATTGAAGTGCTGGTAAAGCTGGTGCAGCGCTGGGAACTTTCTGCGGGCAGGCCAATTTTACCAACTTCTTAATAAATAAAGTTGCATCTTCATGACGCCATCTGGCATTCTGATTTTCAATAATTTTGTTCAAACAGCATTTATGTCAATCAACTTTCTTCAGATCACTACAGGAGCTCCGGTTGATCCTGCTGCCACGGTAAAAGCATCCAGCCCCATGCACCTTTGGGATGTTTTGCAATCCGGCGGTGCCATCATGATCCCATTGGCATTTCTTTTTGTTCTTGCTGTATTCTTTTTCTTCGAAAGGTATATCGCCATCAGGAAAGCGGGAAAGATTGATGAGAATTTTATGCGCATCATCCGTGATCATATTGTCAACGGAAATATTGTTGCCGCAAGGGCGATGACAAAAAATACCAACAATCCTGTTGCGCGCATCATTGATAAAGGAATACAACGCATCGGCAAGCCGATTGATGCGATTGAAAGAAGCATGGAGAGCATTGCAAGGCTTGAAATGTATAACCTGGAGCGAAACCTCAGTGTGTTGGGTGTAATCTCCAGGACGGCCCCCATCTTTGGATTTGTGGGAACCCTGGCGGGTTTGATGCAATTGTTTTTTGATATCAATACCACAGGTGAGTTTGTATTGAATACGATTGCAGGTGGCTTGTATGTTAAGCTGGTTACATCGATCTCCGGCTTGATCATTGGTTTGATTTCTTTTTTGGGTTTCAGTTTTCTGCATACCCAAATCGATAAAACAGCCAACAGGATGGAAGTGGCGGCTGCTGATTTTCTTGATATTCTCCAGGAGCCAACAAAATAATTCAACCGGTTATGCAAATCAGAAAAACATACCGTGGCGAAGCAGAGGTTTTTACAGAAGCATTGAATGATATTCTCTTCATTCTGCTGATGTTCTTTTTGATTGTGGCAACCCTGGCCAACCCCAATGTAATCAAGCTTTCCCAGCCCAAATCACAGGGTGACACCAAAGCAAAACAAACCGTGGTGGTTTCCATTGATGCCAACAAGCAGTTTTATGTGGGCACAACACCCGTAAGTTTGGATTCCCTGAAGGCCGCATTGTTGCCCATCATATCAAAAGAAAAGACGGAAGTGCCAACAATAGTAATCAATGCTGACAAGACGGTTGAGATTGACCTTGTGGTGAGTGTAATGCGTGTTGCAAAAGAGATGGGGGCAAAAACGGTGCTCTCTACTGAAAAACAATAAATCAAAGCGAAGCACCTGGTCGTCTTCCCAAAACAATTCTTTCTTTTTCCTGAAAATCTTTTTTTACTGCAATATGTTCAAATCCATTTTCCTCCAGCAGGGCTGCTACTTCCTGCGCATACAATTCATGGGTTTCAAAAAATAACATGCCACCCCTGAGCAAATGGTGATCAGAAAATGCAATGATTGCCTTGTAGAACTGGAGCGGGTCCTGATCCGTTACAAAAAGCGCCTCATGGGGTTCATGATCAAGTACACGATCATCCATATCCCGTTTATCCTCAACGGGAATATAGGGAGGATTGCTGATGATGAGGTCAAAAGCAGGCAGATGATCAGTTTTGGCTTCTTTTAGGATGTCTGACGCAACAAAATGGATCTCAGTGTCAAGCAGTACCGCATTCGTTTTTGCTATGGCAAGGGCTCCATTGCTTTTGTCTACAGCCCACACGTCCCAATCGGGAAAATATTTTTTCAGCGCAATGGCGATGCACCCGCTGCCCGTTCCAATATCAACCATTTTAAACAGATGGTCCTTTTCGGAGGGAACCTCTGCATACATTTTTTTGACTTCCATCACCAACTCTTCCGTTTCTGGCCTTGGTATCAAAACATGTTCGTCTACCTTAAACCGCATGTCACAGAACCATGCATGGCCGAGTACATATTGTGTTGGCCTGCCATGCAAGAGCTCTTCCTTGCAGTGGGTATACCTTTCCAGTTGTGGTTCGCTGAGCATCGCATCATGGTGTATGATCCGTCGAGACCTGTCCCATCCAGTGATGTCTTCCATGATAAGGTCGGCAATATTGGAGGCCTCCCTGTTTTCATAAAGGGGCTGAATGGATTGCTGCAATAGATGGTATGCTTCTTTAATGCGCACGTTCCAAAAGTAAAACAATTAACTTTGCTGATGCAATCCTGTTGGATTCTATCAGCTGAAAAGTGATAAATCCTTTTTTTGGACTGTTCTTGTCACGCCTTAAACCATGCAATGGAACTCGATCCCAATTATTACCAAACCATAGAACAACATGCTTCAGCAGAATTTTCTGACAGGGGGAGCAAGTTTGTTGGACTGGCTTATCCTGTTTCATCCATTGAGGAATTCAAAACGGTATTGAATGATGTTAAAAAAGATCATCCCAAAGCCTCTCACCATTGCTTTGCCTATAGGATTGGTGCTGATGGCATGACCTATCGGGTAACCGATGCAGGAGAACCTTCAGGAACAGCGGGAAGGCCTATTTTGGGTCAGATTGACAGCAAAGGATTGACCAATACCTGCGTGATCGTGGTGCGTTATTTTGGCGGAACCTTGCTGGGTGTACCAGGTCTGATCAATGCATACAAGAGTGCAGCTTCCATGGCATTGCAGTTGACGCCACTGATCAGAAAATCCGTTGAAATACCCTATGAAATCCAATTTGATTATACGGTAACCAATGATGTGTTAAAGGCGCTGCGGAGATTCAATTGTAGCATCCTCAGACAGGAGATGCAGCTGTTCTGTCTGTATGATATTGGGATTCCTAAAATCCATGAAAATGAATGCAAAAGAATGTTGGAGGATGTGCGTGGCTTGGCATTAAAAAAGAAAAGCGATTCATTGTGATGAACCGCTTCCTGTATTTTCTTAAAAACTTTATTTAGTTACATTCATTTCTTCGTCAACCAAAACCCTTCCACAGTTTTCACAAACAATGATTTTTTTGTGCTGGCGGATCTCGCTCTGGCGTTGAGGAGGAATGGCGTTGAAGCAACCGCCACAGGCATCACGCACCACGGGAACGACTGCAAGTCCGTTGCGGAAATTTTTTCTGATCCTGTCAAATGAGGTGAGGAGGCGTGGGTCTACAGCTGCACGGGCCTTTTCAGAGATGGCCCTGCATTCTTTTTCCTCTTTCTCTGTTTCAGCAATGATTTTATCCAACTCACCCTTTTTTACCTTAAGGTTTCCTTCTTTTGTTGCAATATTCTTCTTGGCTGCATCAAGGATTCTTGCCTTGTCAGTAATTTCCTCGTTTGCATCCTTGATATGACGCTCTGCCAATTTCATATCGAGTGTTTGGTTCTCGATTTCTTTGTTGATGGCTTCGTATTCGCGGTTGTTTTTTACATTATCACTTTGCTTCTCATATTTTTTGAGGAGCTCCTGTGATGTAGCAATCAATTCTTTCTTTTGCTCGATGAACTCATTGATGCCATTGATCTCTTCTTCAATTCTTGTTTCCCTGGCATGCAATCCCTGGATTTCATCTTCAAGGTCACGTACCTCAATCGGAAGTTCACCTTTCAGGATTGCAATTTCATCCAGTTTGCTTTCAACCTTTTGAAGATTGAGCAGGGAAGCGAGCTTTTCTTCTACTGAATATTCTTTTAAAGTTGCCATAATGAGTTATAAAAAATAGTTGACAGGATTGGTATATCTACCGGTTTTTAGGACGGCAAAGGTAGGGAATTTTTCTTTTATCACCCTTTCCAGAAGATCTGATGTGTATTGTTCACTCTCAAAATGCCCAATATCTGCCAAAAGCATCCGACCTGCCGGCAGAAAAAAATCATGGTAGCCCAGGTCTCCGGTAAAATACAGATCGGCCTTCATTCCTAATGCATTGTATATCAATGATTTGCCAGATCCGCCGCAGAGGGCAATGGTTTTGATGGTTTTTCCTGTGAAAGGGCTGTGCCGGATGGTGCCCGTCTTGAAGATGGATTTGAGCATGGACAAAACATCTTTTTCTGCAACAGGTTCAGGAAGTGTGCCTATAGCCCCTGCACCCAATTCATGGAACTGATTTTCCAAAGGGACAATATTGTATGCAACAGTTTCGTACGGATGTGCGGCATTCAGTGCCATCAGCACCTGGCTTTGCAGGTGAACTGGAAAAATGAATTCAAGCTTTTGTTCTTGTTCAAGATGCCTCAGGCCTTTCTCTCCAATGAAGGGGTTAGCTCCTTCCAATGCTTTGAAAGTACCCTCTCCCTGACTACTGAAACTGCATTCATTGTATAGCCCTATTGCACCTGCGCCCGCTTCAAAAATGGCATTTTTTACCATTTCTGCATGGGATGAAGGCACATAGGTATTCAGTTGAAGGTGCGTGCCAGCCTTTGGGGCGAGCACCTGCAGATGCTTGAGTCCCATTCTGGCTGCAATTTCTCCATTCACGCCCCAAATCACATTGTCTAGGTTGGTATGAATGGCGTAGATGGCAATTTCATGCTGGATACAGCGCAAGAGCATCCTGGTGACCGGATCTTTGGCGTCGATTTTTTTGAGTCCCTTGAATATGGGGGGATGGTGCACAACAATCAGGTTGAATCCATGGCCAATGGCTTCGTCAACCACTTCTTCCGTGAGGTCAAGGGCGACAATTGCCCCCTGAGCAGCAGCACTGGAATCTCCACAAACCAATCCGGAATTGTCATACTCCTCCTGCAGGTGAAGGGGGGCCAGTGTTTCTAAAAAGTTAATTATGTCAGCAATAGGGTGCATTTATTTCCATTTGTTCAGGAATTGAAATTACTTTACTTTCTGAAGAGCAAACCATTGAAACATAGATTTTTATACTTTTTGGCGATTTTTCTTTCTGGCCCTGTTTTCTCCCAGAAAATTGTGCACGACTGGGAGAATTACGTGGTTTCCTTAAATGGCAAGCCGGTATCCATCAATGTAGATCTTGGGCTGGCCTCGATTGCACCAGTGCTGGAAGATTCTTTTGTCATCATCCTCAGGGTAAAAATGAACCAGCTGGATGCCAGGGGAATGCCTACCGATGCAGAAGCTGAAGAATTGCTGAAGATGGAAGAGGCTCTTGTTACGATGTTGGCCAGACAATCTGGCGCTACCCTGGCCGGGCGGTTCACGCAACGCGGCATTCGGGAGTTTTATTTTTATGCTCCTGATACCCTAGGGTTTCGCAAGGGGGTAAACCAATCCATGCAACCTTTTTCAGGCCATGAATGGCTGAGCCAGGCCAAGAAAGACCCCAAATGGGAGAATTATTTCAGCGTATTGTACCCCGGAAAGTTGGATAAATTCAGGATTGAGAGCCGGAGAAACCTGGCTGATTTGTCAAGGGCTGGCCTGATAAGGCAGGGCCCCATGCTGGTGGAGTACTTTTTTGATTTTCATGAGCTTGAGTCAATGAAACGATTTCTCTCTTCTCCCGAGTTGACAGGTTTTGAAATCTTTTCCCTGCCCAACAAGCCCGCTGCCGCTCAGCAAACGTATGCGTTGATCTTGAGAAATAAAGAAGAGCCTGATTATCCCTGGATTGAAAGCCATTTGGTTCCATTGTATACCACTGCTGCAAAAAATAGCGGTGTTTTTGTGGGATGGCAGAGGGTACTCAAATAATTTAATATTTGTTTTTTGTCGAGTCTTCGTGCAATATAATGGCAGGACAATCGTTGTATGTTATTTGGATAAACTGCCAAGAGATATGAATCATCACAATAAGTCTTTTCTATGCTTGTTCCTTGCATTAATTCTACTCACATTTGGATCATGTGAGAAGGTGAAGCAACAAGTGCAGGAAACAGTTGCTGAAGACCTTATTGTTACCATCATGACAAGTGGGAGGTGGGTAGTAGATGTTTTCACTGTAGCTGCTGTTGATGTGAAACAGGAGTTCAATGGATATGAATTCCAGTTCCTCAAAGATGGTTCTGTAGAAGCCATTAAGTCAACCACCACCGTGAAGGGAACCTGGAAGAGTGACAAGACTGCACTGACCATCCAAGCTAACTTCCCTACAGGAAACAGCAGCTTGCAGCGGCTGAATTATACCTGGTTCATTACAAAAACAGGTGCCACTCTTGTAGAGGCCAGGAGTGAGCAGAATGGTGCAATTTCAACGATGAGGCTCATAAAAAAATAAAACCTAGAGAATAGGGGTAGCCTAGCAACTGAATCATTTGGTGATTTCCTAACATGTATTCATTTTGAGCAGAAAAACAAATAATAGATTTGATTACAGCCTTGGCAAATTGAAACTGCTATGGCTCTGTGTTTTTTTGTTTTTTTTATCCTCACACATACAAGCGCAACTCTCTGCATCTTTTTCTGTAAATATGCAATCCAATTGCTTAAAACCAGGTGAGGGTCTGGTCGTTAAATTTACTGATGAAACAATTGGCGGGGCCCATACCAATGATTGGAGTTTTGGAGATGGAACAACCTCTAAAGCCGTAAACCCGGTAAAGACCTATACTTCCCCTGGTGTTTATTATGTCAATCTTACAACAAAGAATCCATCCAATGATGTTTCCGCAACTACCAAGCAAATCATCATTTACCCTGCTCCTGATGTAGTTTTTAC
This sequence comes from Chitinophagaceae bacterium, assembly GCA_044373365.1. Lineage (GTDB taxonomy): Bacteria > Bacteroidota > Bacteroidia > Chitinophagales > Chitinophagaceae > Pollutibacter. The sequence goes on along the minus strand of JBIPNK010000007.1, from coordinate 40,213 downwards.
CACAGATGTCACTTCAGGTTGTAGTCCGTTAAAAGTTAATTTAACTGACAAAACAGCTACCCCAGAAATCAGGGATCCAACAACAGGAGTGATATACAAAGACAGAATTGCAAGCTGGCAATGGGAATTTGGAGATGGAAACAACAGGGTAACTGGAATCCCTTCAACCAGCCATACCTATACCTTGGCGGGGAACAGGAGAGTGATTCTTACCTTGGGGACTGAATTTGGTTGTAAATCAAATGCTGAGTCTCCTGGTGATTTTATCAAGGTTATCGATAATGTGGTGGCAGATTTCTATATTCCTCCTGCCAATTCCTGTAAATACCCCATTACTGTACAAGCAGCAAGTTTTTCTCCCGCTGGTCTTTCCTACAAGTGGGAGGTTACTGGAACAGGGCCGGCAGTGCTTACCAATAGTACGGATTTTGCGCCATTCATTACCTTTCTTCAAGCCGGCAGTTACCGGGTAACGTTGACCGTTTCAACGGCCACTGGCTGCAGCGATGTATTGAACTATGATTACGTGTTACCTCCCAGCCAGGTGATCAATATATTTGCTGCACCTGATTCTGCCTGTGACAAGTCGACAGTCAATTTCATCAACCAGTCCAACCCCGACCCCATTACACAGGCTTGGTACATCAATGGAGTCCAACAAGCAACGACCAAAGACTTGAGTTACCTTTTTCCTGCACCAGGAACATACATGGTGAAGCTTGAGTCCAACTTTGGAACCTGTAACACATCGTTTGAAAAAAGCATCAGAATTGACCCCCTGCCAGTTGCAGATTTTATTGAAGACCAGGTGGCCAGTTGTGATTTTCCGCTCAATGTAAAATTCAACAACAAATCCTCTGGAAACAGCACCAAGCTGGTATGGAATTTTGGCGACGGAACCACATTGACCGAGCAGCCTCCATTTGCAGACACTGTAAAACATTTGTACAACAGTGCGGGTGTTTTTACGGTTGTGCTTACTGCCATAACAGCAAAAGGATGCTTCGTTAACATGGTTAAAAACAACCTCATTTCTATACAGCCACCTGTCATTTTAAAAACCAACCTGCCGGATAGTGGATGTGCTCCACTCACTGTTCGTCCGAGCGTCAGATTCAATATTGATGCATTGATTACCTCCTGGAAATGGTCGGTAAAAGACAAAAACGGTAAAATCATATTTACTTCAGTGTTGAGGGATCCAGGTAATATTGTACTTACAGACAGTGGGAAATATGATATCAGTGTTGATATTGTGAGTTCTTCAGGTTGCAACAAGTCCTATACATGGGCAGTAAAAGTGGGGGAGCTTCCAAAAGATTTTGATTTTTCTGCAACACCCGTTGATACCTGTGCCAGTGTCCCATTTAAATTCAAATACCTTGGTCCTGATGTTACAGGGTTTAAGTGGAAGTTTTCTAATGGAGACTCCGTTGACCAACGGGATTTTTCAAAGAATTTCAAAAAAATTGAAACACTTGATGTTAAGCTAACCGTATACCAAAATGGTTGTGCCAAGACCATAGAAAAGCCAAAGTATGTGAATGTACGTGGGGTGGTTGCATTGTTTTCTGTATTGACTGATTGTAAGAATCCTTTGGATAAAGTAGTTTCAGATGGTTCATTAGGACTGGTTGATCAATGGGAATGGCAGTTTGGCGATGGGAATTCCCGAAATTATGCTGTCAAAAAAGATACACTCCAGCATCGTTATGCACAATCTGGGCCATATACGGTAACCTTGAAGGTTTCCGGTGCCGGTTGTACATACATTGATTCTACTGTGGTTTATGCTACCAATGAAAATGGAATCAATATTGAATCGCTGCGTAAACCTATTTGTATTGCAGATACTTTTCTTGTGTTGAATTCACTGGCCGAAAACCCCAACATGATCAAATCATATGATTGGGATTTTGGTTGTGGCTTCACTGGTCAAACATCAACAGCCAACCCGAAAGTCAATATTGCTGATCTCTGCAAGTATCCAGGAAATGCCAAGCGGGGGTTGTACACCATGCAACTCAGGATTATCGACTTGAATGGTTGTGTATACACCAGCCCTCAAAGCCAGCTCCTGGTTGGTGGCCCCATTGCAGATTACATTAGTTTGTCTGCCATATCCGGTTGCGAAAACCTGCCTGTTTCTTTCCAGGACAGGTCAAGTGGTGATGGCAATATCAGGGTTCTGTCTCGGCTTTGGGATTTTGGAGATGGAAGTCCTGTCCAAAATATTTTATCTGGACCAGTTCAACACATCTTTACGAAGCCTGGCACATTCAATGTTAAGCTTGTGCTTGCTGATTCAATCGGGTGTTCCGCTGTCGCTGCTAAAACGGTGGTGAAAGTGTCACAATCCGGTGTTGATTTTTATCCTTTGCAAAATGCCAGCTGTCTAAACAAAATTGTACAGCTGCAGGTGGTTTCTCCCACCAATTATATCAGCCTCAAATGGGATCTTGGCGACGGTAAAGCTTCATTCATTCCGAATCCAAGGGTTTCTTACACCCAAACGGGTAGAAAAGACATCAGCCTGACTGTAGTTGATGGCTTTGGTTGCGAATCAACCGCAAGAAAGCCACAATTGATTGAAATTGATATGCCATCTGCAGATATCAGTGTTGTTGAGGATTCTTCAAGTTGTCCCCCATTTCCAGTCCAGTTTCTGTTCGGGGGTAAATTTGCAGAAACCTACGAGTGGGATTTTGGGGATGGTTCAAGCTCTTCCAACCCAAGCCCATTGCATACATATTCAGATCCTGGTACTTATATCGCAAAGCTCAAAGTGATCAGCCCTGGCGGATGTGAATCCAATTCAGTGCCAATCATCATCTATGTTGAGGGCCCTACCGGTTCAGTTGATTACCCAAATGTGGCCTGCGAACCATTTGATATGGTATTTAATGTGACATCGAAAAATGCGAAATTTGTTACCATAGACTATGGCGATGGCTATTTAGCCGAGGATATATTTTTTGGGTCTGGCCAGTTCAATTACCGGTATGGTGATACAGGCATGTATACTCCCAATATTTTCGTGTCCAATGGTGTTGGATGTACCGTGCTTTTGCCACAAGGGGAACCCATCAAAGCTGTTTCCATTCTTCCTGTTTTTAAAGGTGATGTATTGTTTTATTGTGATAGGGGCGGGGTCAATTTTACAGATCTAAGTCTCTCCAATGACCAGTTAACAAGCTGGTCCTGGGACTTTGGTGACCTGGATAGCGGACGTGGAAACAGACCCTATCATTTCTACGGATCACCAGGTCTTTACAATGTTAAGATGATAGTTACCTCATCCCTTGGCTGTGTTGATACGGTGACCCGTAAGGAATATATAGAAATCCAGGCCAGGCCTGATATTGGAATAGATATTTCAAAAGTTCCTGTCTGTGAGGAGGATCTTATTCAATTGAGTGGCGTTGAGGTGCGTCCCAATAATTCTCCTATTGTATCCTGGTTCTGGGATTTTACCAATGGCAACAGTGCAGATGTTAAAATCCCGGAAAAGCAGTTGTTCCGCAAGGCAGGAAATTATCCGTTGCGCATCTATGCCACCAACCAAAAAGGGTGTAGTGATACCCTTGTTCAAAACATGGTGGTCCATCCGATTCCTTCATTGGATGCCGGTACGGACTCCATCCTTTGTCTTGGTACACCCATTCAGCTCAAGCCCAGCGGTGCAGCAACCTACGAGTGGTTATCTGGCCCAACCCTCAGTTGCACCAATTGTGAACAGCCCTTTATCAACCCCGTTTCAGATGCCATTTATTTTGTAAAAGGAACCTCTGCCATTGGTTGTTCTACCATCGATTCAGTCAACATCAATGTGATTCAACCCTCTACTGTAGTAGCTCCCGCAGATACCTTGGTTTGCTTTGGGGATGCCATGCGATTGCAGGCAAAGGGTACACTGCTTTATTCCTGGACGCCGGTCAACGGCATGAGCCACACGGATATCGCAGGCCCAACAGTAAAACCCACAGAAACCACAACCTATACCGTTACCGGTAAGGATCCATACAATTGTTTTGTTACCAAGGATGATGTAGTGGTGAGGGTGATCCCATTGCCAACAGTCAATGCCGGCAGAGACACCACCATCATGGCCGGTTATCCGCTCCAACTAAAGCCTGTTTACTCCCCTGACGTGAGCCGCGTACAATGGGTTCCTGCTTTGTTCCTGAATTGCAGCGATTGCAAGACCCCTGTTACAACTCCATCTTATTCTGCAACGTATACCTTGTTTGCCTATACGCCAGAAGGTTGCATGTCTAAGGATGTGGTCAACGTTTTTGCTACATGTACGGGTGATAATCTTTTTATTCCCAATACATTTTCTCCCAATGGGGATGGGATCAATGAGGTATTTTATCCACGGGGAAGGGGTATAGAAAAGATCAGGTCGATGAAGATTTTCAGCAGGTGGGGACAATTGATCTACCTCAAAGAAAACTTCCTCGCCAACGATCAGAATGCTGCCTGGAATGGAAAGCGCCAGGGGCAATTTGTAACCCCAGATGTTTATGTATACATGATTGACCTGGTTTGCGAAAATGGCAATATCATCACACTGAAAGGAGATGTAACATTGATCAGATGATAAAAAGCCCCCGTATTCATAAATATCGCCGTCTTTTTCATTTTCTCTTCTTCATGATGTTGTGCAATATGGTCAAGGGTCAGGACCTTCATTTTTCACAATTCTATGAAGCGCCGCTCTTGCGCAACCCTGCACTGGCAGGGCTATATGAAGGTGATGTACGTGTTCAAGGGGTATACCGAAACCAGTGGAACAGTGTAGCATTCCCATACCAAACAGGTTCTATCAATGCAGAATATAAGTTTCCAGTGGGCAGGGGGGAAGATTTTTTGACAGTTGGTGGTCAGGTATTGTATGACAAAGCCGGCACCGTTCAACTGCAGACAGTGCATATGCTTCCCATGGTGAATTTTCACAAATCGCTCAGCACCAACAAGGTTTCCTATTTATCCCTTGGGTTCATGGGTGGTTTGGTCAACCGTAGGCTTGACCGATCAAGGGTAACCACCAACAGCCAGTACGATGGTTTTTATTTCAATGGGTCCATCCCCGATGGAGAGACCTTTACCGGTGCTTACTCCTATGCAGACATGTCGGTAGGCATGAGCTTCAATACCACCCTGGGAAGCAATGACCAGCACTATGTCTTTGGGGGATTGGCCTATCACCATTTCAACAAGCCAATGAATTCATTTTATGGGAACATTGCACACCTGCCCAAATGGGTGGCTTCCGGAGGATTAAAACTCAATCTTGATGACATCACCTACATCACTTTCCATGGCGATATAACCGATCAACAACCCTTCAGGGAGATGATGGCGGGTGGTACCTTTTCAAAACGGATGGGGGATGAGTATGCTTCAACAACTACGGTTCATGCAGGGATGTATTACAGGTACAATGACGCCATTGTTCCGGTGTTGAAGTTTGATGTCAACCAGCTTTCCATCGGCATCAGCTATGATATCAATATTTCTACCCTGGCCCCGGCCAGCCTCAACAGGGGAGGCTTTGAAATATCACTTGGTTACCTGGCGATCAAGCCCAAACATGCTGAAATCATTCTCTGCCCCAAGTTTTGATCAATGGTGCTGGTTTTTTGCACAGGTTTATTCTTTTTTCCCGGAAACAAAAAATACTGTTTCTCTGTTGTAAATTAGCAGCGTAAATTAAATTCATTAAAACAACAAGAAACAATGGCTATTCAACAAGGACAAATGGCTCCCGATTTCAGTCTTTTCAATACAGAAAAGAACAAGGTGAGTCTCGCAGATTACAAAGGTAAAAACCTGGTAATCCTTTTCTTCCCACTGGCTTTTACTGGTGTTTGTACCACTGAACTCTGTTCAGTAAGGGACAACCTGAATGTTTATACATCACTCAATGCTGATGTTGTTGGCATTTCTGTAGACTCACTTTTCAGTCTCGGCAAGTTCAAGGATGAACAACAGTACAATTTCCCCCTGCTATCTGATTTTAACAAGGAAACATCCCAGGCATACGGTGCTTTCTATGATGAGTTTGTGCTCGACATGAAAGGGGTATCCCGCAGGGCTGCCTTTGTGGTTGACAAGGATGGCGTGGTACAATATGCTGAAGTCCTTGAAAGCGCAGGTGATCTTCCCAACTTCGATGCCATCAAAGAAACCCTTTCTGGCCTGAACTGATCCTAAAGGACCTGTACAATAAGGAACTTGAGATAATTGGTGTTTTCTAATCCCCTGATGATCGGATGGTCGGCAGATTGTGATTGATATACCACCTGTCTCAAGTTTCTTTTTGCGTCCTTGGCAGCCATTTCAATGGTTTGATAAAATACATCTGGCTGTACCAGGTTCGTACAAGAAGATGTCACCAGGAAACCTCCTGGCTTCAATAGCTTCATTCCCCTGAGGTTGATTTCTTTGTATCCCCCAATGGCATTCTGCACATTCTCACGGCTTTTGGTAAACGAAGGAGGGTCGAGCATCACAACATCCCATTTCTTTTCTTCCTTGCTCCACTGTTTCAATGCATCAAAGGCGTTTATGGCCTGAAAACTGATGTTGTCAAGCTGGTTCAGGGCTGCATTTTCCCTGGCCTGTTCTACAGCATTTTCAGAGATGTCCAAGCCAAGCACATGTTTTGCGCCATAGCTGGCCGCATGGATTTCAAAGGTTCCGGTATAGCAAAACGCACCCAACACATCAGCCCCTTTTACAATATGTTCAATGGCCCTGCGGTTATCCCTTTGGTCAAGAAAATATCCGGTTTTCTGTCCTTTCTCTACATCCACCAGGAATTTCAGGCCATTTTCAACGATGGGAATCTTGGTGTCAAAAGGTTTGGAAAGAAATCCTTTTTTCTGCTCCATTCCTTCCATTTCCCTGACCCCAACATCATTTCGCTCATAAATGCCTTTGGGGGAAAATATTTTTTCCAATGCTGCAACGATCTCATTTTTCCACTTGTCAATCCCCAATGCAATGGTTTGCAATACAAAATAGTCGTTGAACTTGTCGATAATCAATTGTGGCAATCCATCTGCTTCACCAAAAATCAACCTACAGTTTTCTGTGTAGCCAATTTTTTTACGGTACTCCCATGCCTCCAGGATTCTCCTGTGAAAGAAAGCAGCATTGATTTCCTCCGCCTTGTTTCTGGTAAGGAGCCTGATCGGAATCCTTGAAACAGGGTTGAAATACCCCCTTCCTACGAATTTGTGGTCATAGGTATATACGTCAGCAATGTCCCCAGCCTCCAGCGCATCATCCATCAAATCAATCTCATTGGAGAATATCCATGGATGTCCGCTCACTACCCTGTTGCTGATTTTTCTGTTTAAAACCACTTTCTTCATGCTGCAAAGGTAAACTTTCGTGGAAAAGGCAGAAATTTGCATTTCTCAGGTATAAAACGCGACAATTTGGCTTGTCAACAGAAGATGGCAAGCCATTTGAGCAGTATACATTGCAAATTCAAATACCATGGAAGAAAAAGAAATGATGCAAAATGAAGAACAGGTTCCTGCTGAAAACATTGAAAATGAAGTCAAGGAGGAGACCATCAGTGAAGTTGATCAGCTGAAATTGGACGTTGAAGAACAGAAGCAGAAATTTATCCGCCTTTATGCTGAGTTTGATAATTTCAAGCGCAGGAACGCAAAGGAGCGGGTTGAGCTGATCCAGACTGCCGGAAGGGATGTGATCCAGTCGATGTTGGAAGTGATGGATGACTGCGACAGGGCAGAAAAACAGCTTCAGACCAGCGAAGACCTGCAACAAATCAGGCAGGGGATCCAACTTGTTTTTGCCAAGCTCAGGAACACCATGCAGGCAAAGGGTGTCAAGGAAATGAAAAGCATTGGAGAAGAATTCAACCCAGATATTCACGAAGCCATCACTGAGATTCCGGTCAATGACCCAGCAATGGTGGGTAAAGTGGTTGATGAAGTGGAGAAGGGCTATACCCTCAACGAGAAAATCATCAGGTATTCAAAAGTGGTGGTAGGAAAATAAATGGCTTTGTCCAACTAAACAGCAGATATGTCCAAACGCGATTATTACGAGATACTGGGGGTAACCAAATCCTCTTCAGCAGATGAGATCAAGAAAGCCTACCGCAAGGTGGCCATGCAATTCCATCCTGACAGGAATCCTGGCGACAAGGCTGCCGAGGAGAAATTCAAGGAAGCTGCTGAGGCCTATGAGGTACTGAGCGACCAGGAAAAACGTGCCCAGTATGACAGGTATGGCCATGCTGGTATGAACAGCCGTGGCGGCGGTTTCGGTGGCGGACAGGGCATGAACATGGATGATATCTTCAGCAATTTTGGGGATATTTTCGGAGATGATATTTTTGGAAGCTTTTTTGGCGGTGGCGGTGGACGTCAACGTGGAGGCGGTGGCAGGGCCAGGGGAACCCGTGGTAGCAATCTTCGCATCAAGTTGAAGATGAATTATGAGGAGATTGCCAAGGGCGCCAACAAAACTGTCAAGGTTAAAAAATATACCGGATGCACCAGCTGTGGTGGTTCAGGCGCAAAGGATAAAAATGCAGTCCAGACCTGTGGAACCTGTGGAGGAAGTGGTCAGGTGAGAAAGGTTACCAATACTTTTTTGGGGCAGATGCAAACAGTGGGCACTTGTACCACTTGTAATGGAGAAGGATCAACGATTACCAGCAAATGTACCTCCTGTAAAGGCGAGGGCCGGGTGTACACTGAAGAAACCATCAATATTGACATACCAGCCGGTGTGCAGGATGGTATGCAGCTTAGCTTGAGTGGAAAGGGTAATGCGGGTGAGCGTGGTGGCGCAGCAGGTGATTTGATTGTACTTATTGAAGAGGAGCCGCATGCAGAACTGCAGCGCGACAACCTCAATGTGATTTATGACATGCACATCAGTTTCCCTGATGCTGTTTTTGGCGCTAATCTTGAAGTGCCTACCATTGACGGAAGAGCCAAAATCAAGATTCCACCGGGCACACAAGGAGGAAAAATTTTTAGGTTGAAAGGAAAGGGTTTCCCTTCCATCAATTCATATGAAAAAGGAGACCAGTTGATCCATGTCAATGTCTGGATACCCCAGGAGCTTTCCGCTGAAGAAAAAGAAATGGTGGAGAAGATGAGGGAAGCCAAAAACTTTCAGCCCCAACCCGATAAGAGTGAGAAAAGCTTTTTCTCCAAGGTCAAGGAAATGTTTGGATCATAGGTTGCGCAAGGATCATTCTGCGATTTGCATGATCTGATCAATGTTTCTGCCATATCCATTGTAATCCAGGCCGTAACCAACCACAAAAAGATTCGGGATTTCAAATCCCATATAATCAATTTGAATAGGGAATTTTGTAGCCTCTTTTTTGTGCAGCAAAGCACAGATTTTCAACGATCGGGGTTGCTGGTGCATCAACTGTGGAAGAAACTCCCAAAGCGTTTTTCCTGTATCGACGATGTCTTCAATAATGATGACATCCCTCTCAAATACATCAGCCTCAAGACCGATGGCGGTAACCACTGATCCTGAAGATTTGGTTCCTTTGTAGGATGCCAGTTTGATGAAACTGATTTCAGCGGGGATGTCTATTTTCTTGAACAGATCTGAGGCGAACATGAACGATCCGTTCAGAATTGCAATGAAGAGTGGGTCTCTGCCTTCGTAATCAGCATTGATTTTTACTGCCATTTTTTCAATGGCCGTGTTGATGTCTGCCTTGCTCAAGTAAGGCACAAACAATTTATCCAATACCTGTTTTTCCATGTTATTTTTTTGGGATCTTGATTTTTTGGCCAACTTGCAAGGCCTCTTTTTTCAGGTGGTTGATTTTTTTAAGGACATCCACTGTTGTGCCATATTTTTTGGATAGGCTATATAAAGAGTCGCCTTTTTTTACCACATGCGTTTTCTTGACCTTGATGGGCTTGCCAGGTTTTTCTTTTGCTGGTTTGCTCGGTGTATTGGATCGCTCTTCAGGTTCGATCAGCTTACCATTGTTCGCAACCATTCCCAGGGGGCGGGTCCTGATTTTATCAAGAAATGTCTCAAGTGCTCCTTCTTCTTCATTTTCTGCAAACTTGTTCAGTTCATTGAGTTGGTAGGCCTCTATGTATTTGATCAGGGTCTGGGCATAAATTGGATTGGTGGCATATCCAGCCTTTTTTAGTCCCCAGGCCCATGCTGCATAATCATTGGCATCATAGTCAAACAGGAATGCATAGCGCGGCTGGGATTTGAGATAATCGGAATGGTCAAGGTAGGAAGCTTTTGCATCCTCATATTTCCTGAAACATTCTCCTTCTGCATCATCGTTGTGGTATACTTTTTCACCTGTCCAGCTGCTCTTGCATTTGATGCCAAAATGATTGTTTGATTGCAATACAAGGTCACTTTTTCCCGCATTTGTTTCATGGATGCCCTGCGCAATTTTGATAGAAGCAGGCACACCTGTTCTTTCCATTTCCTTCACGGCAAGCGCTGCATATTGTTCTATGTATTTGACGATGTTTTCATTGGGGGCTTCTTGTGAAAGGGCCGGACAAGTCCTTGATAACAAAAAAGCAAGGAGTAAAAAGATTGTATTTTTTGATTTCATATTTTTCATTTTTTAAGCAGGATGCTTAATCCATCCCTTACGGTCAACATTACTTTTTCCACCCGATCGTCTTCCCGAATAAATGCATTGAACGCCGCTACAGCTTTTGCACTCTTGCCACTGATTTTTTCTTTCAGCACTTCCCCGTGGAAAAGCACATTGTCTACGATAAAAAAAGTACCGGGTTTTACTTTTTCAATCAATAGGCCATAATAGTTGAGGTATCCGGTCTTGTCTGCATCAATGAAAACAAGGTCCCAGTCTTCATCCAGCACTGGCAACAATTCTATGGCATTTCCCACATGCTGTTTGATTTGATGGGCATGTTCACTCCTGTCGAAGTGGGCTTGCGCAATGACAGCATCTTCTTTTCGCAGCTCAATGGTATGCAAAACCCCGTCAGAAGAAAGCCCCTTGGCCAGGCAAAGGGCGCTGTAACCTGTGAAGGTGCCGATCTCCAAAATCCGCTTTGGTTTGATCATCTTGCTGAGCATTGAAAGCAGGTTTCCCTGAAGCGGTCCGCTGATCATGTGGGGCTCAACATGGTTGTTTTGGGTAAACCCATGGATCTCACGCAACAGTGCGTCTGTGGCAGAACTGTTCGCTTCTGCATATTCATTGGCCAAAGGAAGGATGAAATCCATTATTGCAAATTTACACCCTTCACCCTGCAGATACAAGGGACAACTGTTGAAGAAAAGCGAAAATTTTTATCAGCCCTTTTTGGAAATCAGCATCAATCCGAGAAAAGTGAGCATGCCGTTGATCAGGAGCATTTCAAATCCAATCTGATACCCATTGAACCAAACGGCGGCATTCTTTCCCAGGGCATAACAGGCCGCAGGGGCAATCAGGCAAACGGCGGTTACGCCATATCCAGCCCCCAATTTTCTTTTTGTCAGGATGCCGAAGGCGAACAAGCCCAGCAATGGCCCATAGGTATAGCCTGCCAGATCCAGGATGATGCCAATGATGGATTTGTTGTCAATCCATTTGAAGAGCATGATGCAGAAAAGAAAGATGACGGCAAAGCTCAGGTGCACCACAATCCTTGTTTTTTTCTGGGACGCCTCAGAAAGGCCTTCTTTTCTTCTGATGCCCAGGATATCAATACAAAAGGAGGATGTCAATGCGGTAAGGGCTCCGTCAGCGCTGGGGAACAAGGCAGAGATCAATGCAATGATAAAGATGATGCCAATGGCCGGGGGGAGGTGAAAAAGTGCAATGGTGGGAAACAGGTCATCGCCGATCACATTTTTCCCTTCAAACAAGAATTGTTTTCCTTCATAGGTGGCACCCTTGTCAGAAAGGTAGAGATAGAGCAGCCCGCCCAGAACCAAAAATAGCAGGTTCACCAACACCATGATTGCGGTGAAGGTGAAAACGTTTTTTTGGGAATCTTTCATGGTTCTTACACTGATGTTTTTCTGCATCATCTCCTGGTCAAGCCCTGTCATGGCGATGGCAATTACGGCACCACCAATGATGTTTTTCAAAAAGAAAGCCTTGCTGTTGATATCGGTTTCAAAGATTTTCGTGTAACCCTTTTCCGTCATCATGCCCATTGCCTGCCCGAGGGAAAGGTCAAGGTTGGAAAGGATGTAGACAAGGCAGATGACCAGTCCTATCAACATAAAGCTTGTCTGTAAGGTATCTGTATAAACGATGGTCTTGACGCCCCCTTTCCAGGTATAGAGCAGGATCATCAGCAAGATCAATGCTGCTGTAAAAACAAAGGGCACATGCATCTTGTCAAGAATGAAAATCTGCAACACATTGATCACAAGGAATAACCTGGCTGTTGCACCGAAAGTTCTTGAGATGATGAAGAACAAGGCACCGGTTTTATAACTTTCTTTTCCAAAACGCTGGTCAAGATAATGGTAGATGGAAGTGAGGTTCAGTTTGTAATACAAGGGAATCAATACGTAGGCAATGGCAAGGTATCCGAAAACATATCCAATGATTACCTGGAAATAGGCGAATCCATTGAATCCTGTTGGGGAGATGTTTCCCACGGTGCCTGGTACTGAAACAAAGGTCACCCCAGAAAGAGACGTGCCAATCATGCCAAACGCCACCAGCATCCAGTTAGAATTTCTGTTGCCAATGAAGAAGGATTCATTGGTGGCATTTCTTGCAGTGTACATGGCCACACCCAGCAAAAGGGTAAAATACCCTAAAACGAAAGAAAAAAGCAGTAAAGAAGACATGATTTTCCGTTTAAGTCAGCAAGGTAATGCATTTAAAAATATCTATTTTTGGTGAATGTTAGAGAGGCTGTTCATCCAGAATTATGCGATCATCGCGCAATTGGAAATTTCATTTTCCAGGGGATTGGTGATTATTACCGGAGAAACCGGCGCGGGCAAGAGCATCCTGATGGGTGCACTGGGGTTGGCGCTTGGCGAAAGGGCAGACAGTGCCCAGTTGAGAGACAAGGACAAGAAGACAGTCATTGAGGCGGTGTTCAAAACCATGCGGACTGCTTCAATTGTGCAATTTTTCAGTGAGGCAGATATGGAGGCAGAAGAAGAAATTATTCTTCGGAGAGAAATTCAATCTTCAGGAAAGTCAAGGGCCTTCATCAATGATACGCCGGTAAGCCTTGCACAGCTCCAGCAACTGGCAACAATCCTTGTTGACCTTCACCAGCAGTTTGATACACTGGAGTTAGGGAATAAGCATTTCCAGCGTGTTCTGCTGGATGCCCGGTCTGGATGCATCCAGGAAATGACGGCCTATTCAGATCTTTTTGTACAATCCACAGCCATTCAGAAAAAGATTGCATCACTTGAAGCCCTGCTCCATAAGGCGCAACAGGAAAGGGATTACAAGATTTTCCTGTTGAATGAATTGGAGGAACTGAATTGGACCGATGGTGAAGCCAGGCTGATTGAGGAAGAGCTTGACCTGCTCTCTCATGCAGACCAGATCAGGCTGGGCATTGGAAAAATTGGGTTTGTGATGAACGAAGGTGAGCAGCCCTTGATTCCGCAAATTCGGACAATGGTTTCGCAGCTCCAATCTTTGGCAAGTCATCATCCTTCTCTCCCCGCATTGGTTGCAAGGCTGGAGTCCTCCTATGTAGAGATCAAGGACATCAGCAATGACCTGGAATCTTTGCTGGATGGGATTTCTGTCGATGATAAAAAAATGGAACAGTTGAACGAGCGACTGGCCAACGCCCAGCGCTTGTCAAAAAAGCATGCTCTTCCTGCCATAGACGGTCTGGTAGAGAAAAGAATTGAGCTGTCCAATGATCTTGCGGTTTTTGAAACATCTCAGGATGAATTGACCGCTTTGCAAAAACAATGGGAAACCCTGCAGACCCAAGCAACAGCACTGGCAGCAGTGCTGCACAAGAAACGCATAGCGCAGGTGCCCATCCTTGAAGGGGCTTCAAATGAATTGTTGAAGCGAGTGGGCATGCCCAATGCTTCATTGAAAATAGACCTTAAGCCTGTTGCGCTTTCAGCCTCAGGTACAGACGAGGTTTCATTTCTTTTTGATGCCAACAAGAGTGGCCGCTATGAGCCCTTGCACAAAGTGGCCAGTGGCGGAGAACTAAGCAGGTTGATGCTGGTACTCAAATCTTTGGTGGCAGGATCTTTGGAGATGCCTACTTTGATATTTGATGAAATTGATAGCGGCATCAGTGGTGAAGCCGCCAAACAGGTAGGTGTCCTGATGGAAGAACTGGCCTATGCCCATCAGCTCATTGCCATTACCCACCAGCCCCAGATAGCAGCCCGAGCGAATCAGCATCTCTATGTGTACAAGCAATCCGAAAATGGCAGCATTACCACAAGCATCCGGGTCCTCGATGAACAAGAACGCATCCAAACCATTGCCAAAATGCTGGCTGGCGAAAACCCAAGTGAAGCGGTGTTGGCTTCGGCGAGGGAAATGATGAAGGGGTTAGTGGTGTAGGGGTTTAAGGGTTTAATGGTTTAAAGGTTTAATGGTTTAGTCTAACCCCCTAAACCTCTAAACCCCTCCACCTCTAAACCTCTAAACCCTTCCACCCCTAAACATTTTCCCTATATTTGCCCCCAAATCTATCAGCTATGTCCAATCAACTGCTCAAAGGAAAAAAAGGAATCATATTTGGTGCGCTCGATGAGAAGTCCATCGCCTGGAAAACAGCGCTGGCCTGCCATGCACAAGGTGCGGAAATTGTATTGTCCAACGCACCCATCGCATTGAGAATGGGGGAGATCAATAAATTGTCGGAGCAGATCAATGCCCCAGTTATTGGTGCCGATGTAACCAACATGGACGATCTCAAAAATCTCTTTACAGAGAGCATGAAGCATTTTGGTGGTGGAATCGATTTTATTCTTCACTCCATTGGCATGAGCCTTAACCTGAGAAAGGGAAAGAGTTATACCGAACTTGATTATGGGTTCAACCAAAAAACATTTGACATCTCTGCCATGTCTTTGCACCGTGTATTGCGCACCGCCTGGGACATGGATGCCCTTAATGAGTGGGGAAGCGTGGTTGCCCTCAGTTATATTGCGGCCCAAAGGGTTTTTCCGGATTACAATGAAATGGCTGATGCCAAGGCATTGCTGGAAAGTGTGACCCGCAGTTTTGGCTACCATTATGGTGTAAAAAAGAAAGTAAGGATCAATACCATATCACAATCACCCACCAGAACAACAGCTGGTAGCGGGGTAAAGGGTTTTGATGGTTTTGTGAACTATGCAGAAAAGATGAGTCCTTTGGGCAATGCCTCTGGCGAAGATTGTGCCAACTATTGCGTGACCCTTTTCTCAGACATGACCAAGATGGTGACCATGCAAAACCTTTTCCATGATGGAGGATTTTCATTCACCGGTGTTACACAGGCCGTCATTGAACAAATGGAAAAATAAAATTTGAATTGTATGAAGTGGAGAGATTATTTGGGATACATCGGAGTCGTTACAGGTTCTTTGACCTTTGTTCCCCAGGTCTGGATGGCCTGGAAAACCAGGTCTGTTGGTGATTTGTCTATTTGGATGCTCCTGATCCTGCTTACCAATGTGGTGATCTGGCTTATTTACGGGATCACTGGGAAAGATAAGGCCATGATTTTGGCGAATTCAATCATCCTGGTGCTCTCACTGTTGATGTTGTATTTCAAACTGACTTTTTAGCAAGACGATTTAGCGAGATCTTCTTGATACGCGAAAAGCCACCCGGAGGGTGGCTTTTCGCGTATTGAAATATTTTAGTATTCATCTTCATTGAAGAAGAAGTCATCCTGGCTTGGATAATCAGGCCAAATGTCATCTATCCCTTCAAAGATGTCTCCTTCGTCTTCGAGCTCCTGAAGGTTTTCAATAACCTCAATAGGGGCGCCGCTCCTGATGGAATAATCAATCAGTTCATCCTTGGTAGCTGGCCAAGGTGCGTCTTCTAAATATGATGCTAATTCGAGTGTCCAGAACATAGGGTTATGTTTTAGAATTTCGGCAAATGTAATGGTTAATTTGATATATCCCAATCCCAAGATATCAACAGATTTACGGGATAGTAAACAGTTGTTTGATTAACTTCAATTGAAATTTCCCTATTATGCTCGAAGCGAAAGGAATAATCAAATATTATGGCAGCCTTGAAGTGCTCAAGGGCGTAGATATTTCCATTCAAAAAGGAGAAATAGTGAGCATTGTAGGGTCTTCTGGCGCAGGCAAAACAACCCTTTTGCATATTTTGGGTACTTTAGACAGCCCCGATAAAGGTGAGTTGTATTTTGAGGGCAAGAGAACCGACCAGCTCAAAGGAAAAGCATTGGCGGCCTTCAGGAATGAGAACATTGGATTTGTATTTCAATTCCATCATTTGCTGCCGGAGTTTTCCGCTTTAGAAAATATCTGTATACCGGGATGGATTGCCGGAAAAAAGAGCAGTGTGTTGGAAAAAAAGGCCCTGGCCTTGATGGACAGGTTGGGTATTGCAGAAAGATCCAGCCATAAGCCCTCTGCACTTTCCGGAGGAGAGCAACAACGGGTGGCTGTTGCCAGAGCCTTGATCAATGACCCTGGGATTGTTTTTGCAGATGAGCCAACGGGCAACCTTGATTCTGCCAATGCCACCTCACTACACCAACTTTTTCAGCAATTAAGAGATGAATTGAACCAGACCTTTGTCATCGTAACGCACAATGAGGAACTGGCTGCCATGAGCAACAGGACGGTTCACCTAAGAGATGGAAGATGGGGCAACTGATGATCAGACCCTTGGTTTCCAGGGAATTTCTTCAGCGTTAAGCTGGAGTGCAATGTATCGTCCCAGCATGAAAAGATAATCGCTGAGCCTGTTCACGTACTGGACAATCAAATTGTCATGTGGTTCGCCTGAGACCAACAGGGCTACCACCAGCCTTTCGGTTCTTCTGCAAACACAACGGGCAATATGGATATGGGATACCGTAGGATGGCCTCCCGGCAATATAAAGAATTGCAATGGTGGCAGGGTGGCATCCATCCTGTCCATTTCATTTTCCAACAACAGCACATCTTCAAGAGTCAGGTCAGGGATTTTCATTTTGGTTTCCTTGGCTGGGTCGCAGGCCAATGCAGAACCGATGGTGAAAAGCCTGTCTTGAAGTTCTTTCAGTATGTTTTTGGTATGTTCATCTTGGATCAGGTCCCTGCAGAGGCCGATATAGGAATTGAGTTCATCTACCGTTCCATAAGCCTCAATCCTGTCGTGGGCTTTGGATACCTTGGTCCCACCAATCAGCGAAGTTGTTCCTTTATCCCCCGTTTTTGTATAAATCTTGAATGCCATGTTCACAATTGGTTTCAAGGATAATGTGGCAATGCGGCTTTTGTTCACCGCAGAGAAGTTTTTTTTTACACAACGCTGGCGGCGTCTTTTCTTTTGTCGCTTTCCAGCACACCATCCCTGAGCCTGATCACCCTTTTGGCATAGTTGGAAATATCTTCCTCATGTGTAACCAGCACTACGGTATTGCCCTCATCATGGATCTGGGCAAAAATATTCATGATTTCATATGATGTTTTGGTATCCAGGTTACCAGTGGGTTCATCGGCAAGAATAATCGAGGGATTGTTGACCAACGCCCTGGCAATGGCAACCCTTTGGCATTGACCACCCGAAAGTTCGTTGGGTTTATGGTGGCTTCTGTCCATCAAATCCACCTTTCTCAATACTTCCTGGGCCATTTCCAACCTTGTCTTTTTGTTGATGCCGGCATAGACCAGGGGTAGCGCAACATTTTCCAGTGCGCTCAATCGGGGAAGAAGGTTGAACTGTTGAAATACGAATCCAATTTCCTTGTTGCGTATGTCTGCCAGGTTATTATCCAGCATGGTACTCACATCATGCCCGTTCAAAATGTATTTGCCGGAAGAGGGAGAGTCAAGGCATCCAAGGATGTTCATTAGGGTACTTTTTCCTGAGCCAGAAGGCCCCATTAAGGCCACATATTCATTGCGCAGGATGTCCAGGGAAATGCCTTTCAGCACCTGAAGCTCTTGCCTGCCCATGATATAGTTTTTCTTGATCTCTTCGAGGTGGATGACTGAGTCAGACATGGTATTATTTTTTGATCACTTTGGGCACGGTGAAAAATGGCCCTTCTGTTGATGGTGCATTCTTGAGTGCGGTTGCATTGTCAATGGAACCTTTGATCTCATCTTCACGAAGCCTGTTGCCCTCTGTTCCCATATGGGTCAGTGGTTGCACGCCTGTGGTATCGATTTCATTGAGTTTCTCAACAAAGCCAATCATTTTGGCAAGGTCTTCCTGAATTTCTGCCAGTTCCTGGTCATTGAATTCCAGCTTAGAGAGTTCGGCGAGTTTTTGGGTGGTTTCCCTGTTGAGTTCCATTTGCGCGATTTCGATGTAAAATTAATCCATTTCGGGCCATTGCATGGATTTTATTGATGAATGGAATGCCTGGTGCTGGGTCTTCATCCCCTCCTTTACATTTATTATCTTTGTCGGATGAAAAACGGTAATGCGATCGTTATGAGCGGGATCAGGCCAACAGGCTTCCTGCACCTGGGGAACTATTTTGGGGCCATGCGCAACTATGTAAAATTGCAGGAGGAGTATACCTGTTATTTTATGGTGGCAGACTTGCATGCCCTTACAACACACCCGGACACCAAAGAACTGAAGGAAAATGTACACCGTGTACTGGCAGAGAACATAGCCTGCGGCATCGACCCTGAAAAGGCAGCTTTGTATTGCCAAAGCCATGTCAGGGAAACCTCCGAACTCTATCTTTACCTGAACATGCTGGCCTATTTGGGGGAACTAGAAAAAACAACCACCTTCAAAGACAAGGCAAGGTTACAGCCAGACAACATCAATGCAGGTTTGTTGACCTATCCAGTGCTACAGGCCGCCGATATCATTCTTCACCGTGCCACCTGGGTGCCGGTTGGCAAAGACCAGGAGCAACACCTGGAAATGGCAAGGAATTTTGTCAAGCGCTTCAACCACCGCTATGGGGAAGTGTTTCCTGAACCATTGGCCTATAACTTTGGGGAAGACCTGGTAAAAGTGCCGAGCCTCGACGGAACAGGAAAAATGAGCAAAAGCGAAAACCAGTTGGCCACCCTATACCTTGCCGATGCGGATGATGTGATCAGGAAAAAAGTGATGAAGGCCAAGACCGATGGTGGGCCAACCAGTCCTAACATACCCAAGCCAGACTATATTGAAAACATATTCCAGTTGATGCGCCTGGTCAGTGCAGCAGATGTTGTTTCCTCCTTTGAGGGTTCTTATGATAACTGCAGCATTCGTTATGGCGACATGAAAAAGCAATTGGCTGAGGACATGGTTGCTTTTATAGCACCCATCAGGGAAAGAGCAGAATCCATCAGGAATGATTCAATATACCTGGAAGGTATCATGCAGCTGGGTGCCGAAAAGGCCAGGAAAAGTGCTGCTGCTACCATGGACCTGGTGCGAAACGCAATGGGTTTGGTTTATTGAAAATGAATATGTACTTTGTCTGCCCGTTAAAAGGCGGATAGAACCAGAATATTATGGCCAAAGCTAGAAAACCAAAACATGTTGCTATAGCAGGAAACATCGGTGCTGGTAAAACCACCCTCACCGAAATGCTCAGCAAGCACTATAAGTGGATTCCACAGTTCGAAGACGTGGACCAAAATCCTTATCTGTTTGATTTTTACGAAGACATGCCCCGCTGGAGCTTCAATCTTCAGATCTATTTCCTCAACAGCCGACTAAACCAGCTGATTGAGATCAGCAGGGGTACTGAAACGGTTATCCAGGACAGGACCATTTATGAGGATGCCTACATCTTTGCGCCCAACCTGCATGAGATGGGCCTTATGAGCAAGCGTGATTTTGATAATTATTTTGATTTCTTTCAAAACCTTCGCCAAATGGTGAAGCCGCCAGACCTGATGATCTACCTACAGGCTTCTGTGCCTACATTGGTGGGCCAGATCCAGAAGCGGGGAAGGGAGTATGAAGAAAATATTCGCCTTGATTACCTCAAGCGATTGAATGAATATTACAACAAATGGATTGAAGGCTACAAGGAAGGTCCTTTGCTGGTCATCAATGTAGACAAGACCAAATTTGTTGAAAATGAAGAGCACCTTGGCGAAATCATCGCAAAGATTGATGCTGAGCTCTACGGGCTTTTCTAGTTTTCGTCCAAAAATAGGCTCAATCCTTCAGCGAGATTTTCTTGGTTCAAGGCTGCAGATGCTTTGATCAATTCCAGTACCGCCAACCTGCCATCTTCGCCGAGTGCAAGGGAAAATTCGTTGACATAAAGGCTGATATGGTTGCGCATCACTTCCTCATTCATCTCTTTTGCATTTTCTGTTACAAAAGAAGGCAACGCATCGGCATGGTTATTGGCAAAGGCCAAACTCCTGTTGATCACCCTGTTGATTTTGCTGGCAAGCGCAAGGTCGAATGATCTCCTCACCAAGATCCCACCGAGTGGAATGGGAGCACCTGTCCTTTTTTCCCAAACATCTCCCAGGTCTGAAAGCTTGTTGAGCCCTTTTAGCTGGTAGGTGAACCTGTTTTCATGGATGATGACACCCGCATCAACCTCGCCATTGATCACCATGTCTTCAATCAAGTGAAAGGGGACGAAGGTTTTATTGTTTATCTCCGGATAAGCCAGGGAGAACAACAAATGAGCGGTTGTATTGATGCCAGGGAGGGCAACACGTATTTTCGAGAAATCAATTTCTCCGTCATGGACAATGTTTTTTGAAACAAAAAGAGGGCCCACTCCTTTTCCAAGGGCACTGCCTGCTTCAAGGATCCTGTACTGGCGCAGCAATTGAAAAACAACCCCATAGCTCACCTTGCTGATGTCCAGGGATCCTTCTAAGGCCAGTTGGTTCAGGGTCTCTACATCCTCCAGGCGGGGGATGAATTCCAATCCCTCGGTATCAATTTTGCCATGGAGCATGGCATCAAAAATATAGGTGTCATTGGGGCAGGGTGAAATTCCCAAACTCAGTTTCATGGTATTTGGATCTTGTTGATGAGGTTGATGCAGGCATTTGTTGCGGCAAGCAATGCTTCAGGAATTTTCCATTTTGTTTTATCTCGCTCACCAACCAAGTTGGAAATCCCCCTTATCTGGATAAATGGAATCTGTTGCATCGTACAAACATAATGAAGGGATGCGCCTTCCATGGATTCAATGGCTGCTTTGTATTTTTCTGCAAACAAATTTATTTTTTCTAATGAGGTGCTGATTTCATTGACGGATACCGCTGAAACTGTAGGGAGGGATGAAGCCTCCATCAGGTTGTCATGATGGTTCACAATGGCCCCCTGCTCAAGAGGAGGCATGTTTTTTTCTGCCAGCCCCAATTCGAATACATCGCGATAGCCATCAGTTTCATAAACTCCCATATCCGCCAATATCTCTTTCCTGACGGTTACTGCTGTTCCCAATTCAAGTGATGGGTTGAAGCTTCCGGCAATACCCACTTGGATGATCATGTCTGGCTTTGATTTGGCAATCAACTGCATGATGGCATACGCAGAAGGCAAGAGCCCTACACCAGTGACTGCTGTTTGGACCTTCATGGATGGATGGCTAAAGGAGATTTCCTTTATGCCGGTAAGCTCTCTCTCTGTTGCTGCAATAACCAAGACATTCATGCGGTAAAGTTCATCAATTCTATCGAATCGCATTCATTATTGGTCCTGGTTTCAGATTTGAAGAGGAATTTTTAATATTGCTTCTTAACTTTGCTCCCCTAACAAACATATGCCAACATTTTATTTGACCAGACGGGAACATTTTAACGCAGCACACAAGCTGTACAATCCTCAATGGACAAGCGAGCAGAACGATGAAGTTTTTGGAAAATGCGCCAATGAAAACTGGCATGGGCATAATTTTGAACTGTTTGTGACCGTCAAAGGTGCACCTGATCCAGATACAGGGTTCATTGTTGATGCCAAACTGCTCAGCAAAATCATCAAGGAGTTTGTTGTTGATGTGCTGGATCACCGCAACCTCAACCTGGATATCCCTTTCATGCGAGGGAAGATCTGTTCGATAGAGAACCTGGTCTTTGAAATTTGGGGTCAACTGGCACCCCATATGCCCAAAGGCGTCCAACTCCACTGCATCAAATTGGTTGAAACGCCCCGCATTTATGTGGAGTATTTTGGTGACTAAGCTCCCCAGATCAAACAATGCCTCATCCGTTGTGTTATTCATTATTCATCTTTAATTCTTAGGGCATATGGGCGAAAAAGTGGCAGTTTACAGGGAAGAACATTTTAATGCAGCACATCGACTGAACAATCCTGCCTGGAGTCCTGAGCAAAACAAACTTGTTTTTGGTAAATGCAACCTGCCCAATTACCATGGTCACAATTATGTGCTGATTGTTAAAGTGGTGGGTGAAGTAGATCCTGAAACAGGGTATGTTATTGACATGAAAGTACTGTCAGACCTGATTGCTGAAAATATCCTGGACAAATTCGATCACAAGAACCTGAACCTGGATGTGCCAGCCTTTGCAAACCTGAATCCCTCAGCTGAAAATATTGCTATTGTCACTTTTGGGATATTGAGGCCGCTGATCAATGAACATTTGGACCTCCAGGTGCGTTTATATGAGACACCCCGAAATTTCGTGGAGTATCCCTATCAATTAAATTAAGTTTATGGCGTATACAAAAATAGAACAGTATGATGAGCACATCACATCATCACTGATTGGTCATTATAAGGAATCCATTGCACTGCTTGGTGAGGATCCTGAAAGGGAGGGCCTTCTCAAGACCCCTGAGCGCGTGGCAAAGTCCATGCAAGTGCTTACCCAAGGGTACCAGATTGACGCAAAGATGATCTTGAACTCGGCAAAATTTCATGAGGATGTCAGCGAAATGATCATAGTGAAAGACATCGAGTTGTACAGTTTGTGCGAGCACCACATGTTGCCTTTCTTTGGCAAGGCCCATATCGCCTATATCCCCAATGGATGGATCACTGGCCTGAGCAAGATTGCAAGGGTGGTTGATACCTACAGCAGAAGATTGCAGGTGCAGGAAAGGCTGACTACCCAGATCCTTGATGTCATTCAGGAAACCCTGAACCCCCTTGGCGTCGCTGTAGTCATTGAGGCATCTCACCTTTGCATGATGATGAGGGGTGTTCAAAAACAAAACTCAGTGACCACCACTTCTGCATTTTGTGGAGAATTTGAGAAAAATGAGACCAGGAGTGAATTCATCCGGCTGATTGGGTCAAAATTGCATTGATAATATTCCATATTGATAGGTATTGAGGCGCCAGGTATTTACCTGGCGTCCTTTTTTTCAATAGTTTATTTACCTTCGCATATTCAATACTATCTATGATACACGCATACGTTTTTCCAGGGCAGGGTTCGCAGTTTCCGGGAATGGGGAAAGACCATTATGAGGGTAATGCATTTGCCAGAAGATTTTTTGAACAGGCAAACGAGATTTTGGGATTCCGCCTTTCTGACGTCATGTTCAATGGTACAGAGGAAGACCTCAGGCAGACGAAAGTTACACAGCCAGCCATATTTCTTCATTCCGTCATCGCATATAAAATGATCGAATCTGCAACCCCCCACATGGTTGCAGGGCATTCACTCGGAGAGTTTACAGCTTTGGTGGTCAATGGTACTTTGCCTTTTGAAGATGCATTAAAGTTAGTCAGCATCAGGGCTTTGGCCATGCAAAAAGCCTGTGAAGCCAATCCTTCCTCCATGGCAGCCGTCTTGGCATTGGCCGATGATGTAGCTGAAAGGGTCTGTAAGGAGATTCAACAGGAAACTGGGGAAATCGTCGTTCCAGCCAATTACAATTGCCCTGGTCAGTTGGTGATCAGTGGATCTAATGCAGGAATTGATCTTGCTTGTGAAAGAATGAAGGCAGCTGGAGCAAAAAGAGCCATAAAACTGCCAGTGGGTGGGGCATTCCATTCTCCTTTGATGGCACCTGCAAAAGAAGAGCTTGCGCAGGCCATTCTATCCACATCTTTTCATCGCCCCGTCTGTCCGGTATACCAGAATGTTGTCGCAAAAGCGGTAACAGAACCCGAAGAAATCAAACAAAACCTGATTGATCAGTTGACTGGTCCTGTCCGCTGGACACAAACCATTGAAGCAATGATCTTGGATGGGGCCACCAGTTTTACAGAGGTTGGGCCTGGGAAAGTTTTGCAGGGATTGATTTCGAAGATCAACAAGACCATCCCTGTTGAATCACTGAATTAGTCTGTGGATTGATGATCAGGCTTGTGCTGCAGGTCCTCCAAATTGGAATGGTATCTGTATTTCTTCAAAGTCCTTGATCTTGCCGTGCGCATCCTCAAATTTATTGAGGTTATCTGCCAGTGCATTCAACAAACGCTTGGCATGTTGTGGCGTAAGGATAATCCTTGACTTTACCTTGCTTTTGGGTGTTCCGGGCATCACACTTACAAAATCCACCACAAATTCTGCATGGCTATGGGTAATGATGGCCAGGTTGGCATATTGGCCTTCAGCCACTTCTTCAGATATTTCGATGTTGAGTTGGTTCTCTGGTTGTTCGCTCATTTGATTTGTTTGAGGACACAAATATACGGCTTCATTTTTTTGCAGGAATCATGATCCCCATTGCCAGATAACCTGAACCCTCCATTCATTCTTTTTCTTGTCCATGCTCCATTTTCCGGCGCATTGCAACGATTTGCCCAGTTTGTATTGCACAACAAGGTAGGCTCTTGTTCCTTCTCCATAATGAGGAGGAACAGCATAGTAAGCTGGCAGGTCCCGCTCATAAGCGTAGATTCTTGTTGCATATCCATCTGTATCAAAAAAACTGCAACGGATACTGGCTGAAAATGGCGATAATGGCGGCTTATAGATCAGTTCCAGATAGGCAAACTGTCCTCTTTCTATTTTTCCTGTAAACGATTGAATCTTGATCATTTCATTTCTCAACCTGCAGGTCAGGGTAGGTAGGGGCATGAATGAAGCATGAATCCTGAGTTTTAGGCTGTTGTTGTCCGATTGGATTCTTCCATACATCTCGGTTTTTTTATTGGGGCGATAGGTGTATTGAAATGAATAGATATTCCCCATTTTTTTTCCAGGTGTGCTGAAGGTGGGCCAATCTTGTTGGTATTGGTCGGCAAATATTTCAAACCTGTGCCTGGGATTGGGCATATAGTTGATGTTGAAAAAAAATCCCTTTTCATTGCCAGACTCCTGGCGCTCTGAAAAAGCATTGGATGCAAGCGAGCGGAATTTAACGCCCATGTTTCTATACAGCAATGCCATATCAAGGGATGGGGCAAGACTTTTGATCAAGCCCGCAATCATGGCCCTGTTCCCTTTTTTGTCCATTGCCATTTCTCCAAATAAAAAACCGATTCTTGTTGAAACAGCATGGTCTATGCTGGCGTTTTGCCACTGTCTTCCACTGATGGCAAAACGGTTGTAGGCCGCCTCTCTTTTTTTGATGGGATGATCAAACACCGTCTGAATGATGTTCAAGCTGGTCCTGCCAATCTTGCTGTTCACTTTCATGCTTGCCCCCACAATGAACTCTTGCAATGCCTTTTTATCCATCAGTTCATTTTTCGTTCGGTGCAATCCAGACAAAAGCAAGGAACTTGCCCAGGCCTTGTTGGTTGCAGTATCGGTGATGATGTTGGCATCGATTTTTTTGTTGCTCACAAATGCGGCCAATTCAAGTGCATTTTTTTGTAACTGTACCGCAATCCCTCTGCAGAAGCGGTTTTCATCCGTTCCAGTATGCGGTCTGAAAAGCTCTCCCTGTCTGAAAGCACTCATCATGTTGCTGCTTCTTCCCAGGGCATAACCCTGCCAATGAATCAGGCCTTGGCCCATGTTAACGGTATAGTCCCCCAATACCATGTTTTTCAGGATGCCTTTTTTGCTGATAGAGGCAAACAAACTGTAATGGTCTGCAACACTTTTTTCTCCAGCATCTTTTTCAACCGTGATGCCCCATCGCAACAGGTCCCTAAAATTAAAGCGGTAACTGACCAGTTGCTTGTATTGGTGACTTAATGTGTCTTGGTTTTCGTTGGTTTTTATTGATTGACCTCCAGTCCTGTACAAGAGCCTGTGTCCCCCTTCTTTGATTCTTTGTTTGATTGCTGGAACCAGTGGCAGTTCAGTTTCAAGGGTTAGCAAGGGCAATATTTTCCTGATGGTGAATGGATCCCAATCCGGAACTGCCTGCAATTCCATCAGGCTGATGAAATCGCCAAAGTTTTTCCTATACAGGATGAACTGCTTAACTTGATTGGGTTTCAAAAAAAATAGGTTTTCAAGCATGGTTTCGGTGATGCTGTTGATGTTGTATTTTTTTATAAAACCTGTACCATGCATTTCATTGATATCTTGTTGTGATTCCTGCTCATGGCTGATGGCGCTTTCTGCAATGTCTTCCATCTCTTCCTGTTGCGCAATGGATGAGTTGCTCATGATCATCAATGCCACAACCAATATGGTATACTTATTTTGCAAGCCCATGGTTCATGGTTAAGCTTCCTGAAAGCCCCAATTGTGGGTGATTGCTGAAAATGATTCCCCATTTGTTCTTGTCTTTGCTTTTTGTGATGCCCATCATAAAGGAGTGGCTTGTCGAATTGATTGCGGCCAGCAGGCTGATAGATGCTGCTGCTTGCCATTCCACAAGGCCAGATATTTCTGTCAGTTCATGGGTTCTTTTTCGTATTTCCATCGAGAGGTAAAGCTGTGCATTGACTGCAGTTCCAATGCCTGTGATCAGCTCACGCGTTATGCTTTTTGATTTTTCCATCTTTATCCCCAATGGAAACCATTGGTTCACTTGAAATCCCAATCCTGTTGTTGGATTAAGCCAATAGAGCATGCCACCTTTCGCTTGCATGCCCAGGCTTGCAGATTGTCCCAACCACTTGAATCCTGTCAGTTCCATCGATAGTCCAATGCCCAGCTGTTCATGGATTTTCAGCCCCTTTGATGCGCTGCCTGAAAAGCCTGCAAAAATACCAGCACCGCGGTACCTGCCAGAAAACCCCAGGGCACCATTTTTTTGAGGAGAAATAAATGAAATGCCTGCATGGTTCATTTCCTTGATCATGAACCTGTTGCCTGCATGCAATCCAACCTGAGGAATGGTTTGAAAGGCACTGGCAGCCGCCAATCCAACTGAGGATTCTGCTTGTTGTCCTGATTTTTTATATGCCAGCAATCCAAATGGGAGGAAGGCATCGGTTCCGGAAATTGTTTGCGCATTGGCCATCATAGGCATCATCATCCACATCATCATCCACTTCATGGTGTAAAGATGCGTTTCCGCAGGTGATGAGAAAGGGGAAAAACATCATATTTGGGTGTCATTTTCCCCGTCTGTACCTTTGCGCCATGAAATTGCTCGATGGTAAGCTTGTTTCGCAGGCAGTAAAAGACCGGTTAAAGACCCAAACGGAGGAAAGGATACTGCAAGGTAAGAAGGTGCCCCATTTGGCGGCCATTCTAATTGGCAACAACGGAGCCAGTGAAACCTATGTTGCTTCAAAAGTAAAATCCTGTTCAGAAATCGGATACAAATCCACGCTGATCAGGCTTGATGCTGGTGTTACACAACAGGAATTGCTTTTCAAGCTCAATGAACTCAATGAAGATTTTGATGTAGATGGAATCCTTGTTCAGTTGCCGCTTCCCCAAGGCATTTCTGAGCAGAAGATCATTGAAACAATTTTTCCTTCCAAAGATGTTGATGGATTTCATCCGGAAAGCGTTGGAAGAATGGTACAGGGATTGCCTGCCTTTTATCCTGCAACACCCTATGGTATTTTGTTGTTGCTGGAACATTATGGTATTGAAACAAAAGGAAAGCATGCCGTTGTGATTGGCAGGAGCAATATTGTTGGCCGCCCCATCAGCATCATGCTCAACAAGAATGAATATCCGGGCAATTGCACGGTCACCGTTTGTCATTCCCATACACCCAACCTCAAGGAAATTTGTCTCCAAGGGGATATCATCATTGCAGCCCTGGGCCGCCCTGAATTTTTGAAAGCAGACATGGTGAAGCATGGTGCCGTAGTAGTAGACGTAGGCATCACAAGGGTTGCAGACGAATCCAAAAAATCTGGTTTCGCCATCAAGGGTGATGTTGATTTTGAAAACGTTGCACCGCTCTGCAGTTATATCACGCCAGTGCCAGGCGGTGTTGGCCCCATGACCATTGCAGCATTGATGATGAATACTTTCAAGGCTTGCGCCGCAAAAGACTGATCAATGGAATTTAATCCTATTGCAGCGCTTCCCTTGATGGAACATTTTTATACCCTTCAGGGAGAAGGCCGTTTTACAGGTCATGCTTCTTATTTTGTCCGCTTGGGTGGATGTGATGTGGGATGTGTTTGGTGTGATGTCAAAGACAGCTGGGATGCGTCCAAACATCCGCTGGTTCCCATCACCGAAATCGTTGCAGCTGTAGTTGCATCAGGCACAAAGATTGCGGTCATCACAGGTGGGGAGCCCATGATGCACAACCTGGATACAATTACTGAAATGCTAAGGGAACAAGGCATACGAACGCATGTAGAAACATCCGGAGCCCATCCATTGTCAGGCACCTGGGATTGGATCTGCCTTTCCCCCAAAAAATTCAAGGCACCGCTGGATGAAATGATTGCGGCAGCCCATGAATTGAAAACCGTCATTTATAACAAGACTGATTTTGCCTGGGCCGAACAATATGCGGCAAAGGTTTCTACAGATTGTTTGCTCTATCTTCAACCTGAATGGAGCAAGTCTGCTGAAATGAACCCCTTGATCATTGACTATGTGAAGGCAAATCCTCAATGGATCCTCTCACTTCAAACGCATAAATTCCTGGATATTCCCTGATTGTCAACCGTTGGATTCCATCATTTGATCAACCATCATTTCCCCCGGCGCAATACATTAACAAATCATAGCACCATCTATTTTGGCAAATCAAGTAATTTTATGGATGCGCATATTGATCATTATTTTGTTGGTCTCTTTTTTTCAGATCGGGTTTGCCCAGCAATATGATCCTTTAAAGATTGCTAAGAAGAGCAAGGCCCTTTATTCCAAGGCATTGGAATATGCCGATCAGGATCTTTACCAGGATGCACTGGGCTTGATCAACCTGGCATTAGAGAATGATCCTGGCTATCTGGATGCACAACTTTCCAAGGCAGGCATCCTGGGAGAATTAAAGCGCTATGCTGAGGCTGTAAAAGCATACAGCAAGGCATTTGCGATGGATTCTGCTTATGCCCGGGAGTACCTGCTTCCTTATAGCATCAACCTGGCCGGGATGGGAAATTTTGAGGAAGCCTTGAAAGCAGCAGGTCTTTTTTTGTTGATCCCCAAACTCAATGAAAACTCCGTCAAGGCAGGTACGTTCAGGAAAAATAATTATGCATTTGCCGTTGAACAATCCAGGAAACACAGTCAGCTTTCCAGTTCCGGTTTTCGGAATGCCGGCGATGCCATCAATTCAGTTTTCCCGGAATATTTCCCTTCACTGACCATCGATGAAAAGACCCTTGTTTTTACGCGCAGGGTCAATGGCAGCAATGAAGACTTTTATGAGGCGAATGCAGCCGACAACAAATGGGCGCAGGCAACACCGTTGCAGGGAACTGTCAATACACCATTCAATGAAGGGGCGCAGCATATTTCCCAGGATGGCAAGTGGTTGGTTTATGCGGGATGTAATTTTCCTGATGGCTATGGCAGTTGTGATATCTACATATCTTTTCTCACAACCGCTGGATGGAGCAAACGAGAAAACCTTGGAGAGGCCATCAATTCGGAAGCATGGGAATCAACCCCTTGTCTTTCACCAGACAAGCAGGAACTTTATTTCTCTTCCAACAGACCAGGAGGATTTGGTGGATCGGATATCTATGTTTCCAGGCTTCGCCCGAACGGGCGTTGGTCCTCGCCTCAAAACCTGGGACCACTTGTCAATACTGCCGGAGACGAAAGTGCACCTTTCATGCATGCAGACAATGAGAGCTTATATTTTACTTCTTCAGGATTACAGGGATATGGAGGCAAGGATATATTTTTTTCAAAGAAAAGAATCAGTGGTTTTGACACAGCAGTGAACCTTGGTTATCCCATCAACACGATTGATAACGAAGGTGGGCTGATTGTAGCCGCCAATGGTGTCAATGCATTTTATTCAAGCGACAGGGCTGATAGCCGCGGTGGTCAGGACATCTACACCTTTGAATTGAGGGAAGATCTTCGCCCCCTCAACACCACTTGGGTACAGGGAAAAGTCTATGACAGTGCTACAGGAAAGGGTTTGAGCGCGATTGTAGAGTTGATTGATCTCAGTAGCAAACGGGTGGTAACAGAATTGCAGACGGATGCTGATGGCAACTATCTTTCAACGCTTCCACTGGGCCGTAATTATGCGTTC
Source organism: Chitinophagaceae bacterium (assembly GCA_044373365.1). Classification (GTDB taxonomy): domain Bacteria; phylum Bacteroidota; class Bacteroidia; order Chitinophagales; family Chitinophagaceae; genus Pollutibacter. The sequence continues at coordinate 9,642 of JBIPNK010000007.1, read as the reverse complement.
AGCGTTAACAAAAAAGGGTACCTGTTTTATTCCAACAGGTTCATGCTCAAGGAGGTGGTTTCTGGTGATCATTTTGAAGTCAATATTCCCTTACAACCATTTGCAAAAGGGGCCAATATTGTGTTGCGCAATATTCTATTTGAAACTGGAAAATTTGTATTGCTTCCAGAATCCATTGCAGAGCTGGATAAAATCGTCTCCATACTCAAGGAGAATCCAGCACTCAAGGTTCAGATCAGTGGCCACACCGATAATGTTGGCAAAGATGCGGACAACCTTGTTTTGTCTGCATCCAGGGCCAAGGCAGTAGTGGAGTATATCATCACAAAGGGAATTCTTGCTGCAAGACTTACCCACAAAGGATTTGGCGCTGCTCAGCCGGTAGCAGACAACGCAACAGAACAGGGCCGATCTTTGAACCGAAGAACAGAAATGACGGTCATTTCAAACAACTGATGTTTTCACTTTATTGGGAAGTTTTAATACGTTTTGATTTCGTTTAAATCTCTTTTGTGCAGGCCTGCAGGTGATTAGTTTTGCTTGCAATGAATGAAGTTCAGTTTTTACAACACCTCAGTTTGACCATGATTCCTCAGGTAGGGGACATCCACATTGGCATTCTCCTGAAACATTTTGGATCGCCTGCAGCAGTGTTATGCGCAAGCTCAAAAGCATTGGAAGAAGTCCCTGGCATCGGCGCTGTTCGTGCTGCATCCATCAGGAATTGTCATGTTCAACAGCGTGTTGAAGCAGAATGGCAGTTCATTCAAAAAAACCACATCAAGGTTTTGGTAAAAGGGCTCCAAGGCTATCCTCCCAAACTGGAGCATTGCATTGATGCTCCGCATGTATTGTATTGTAAGGGCTCATCAAACCTGTTGAACAAACGGGTTGTCAGTGTTGTGGGAACAAGGTCTCCCAGCCAATATGGAAAAGACCGGGTGGTGGAGTTGATGGCTGTTCTGGGTCAATATGATGTACTGGTGGTCAGTGGCCTGGCCTATGGCATTGATACCATGGCACATAAAGAGGCATTGAAAAACAAGCTGGCAACCATTGGTGTATTGGGTCATGGGCTTGATCAGGTTTACCCACATGCCAACAGGGAGCTCGCGGCTGAAATGTTGGAGCAGGGTGGACTGCTCTCAGAATTTATGCAGGGCATCAAACCCGAAAAACAAAATTTTCCCAAGAGAAACAGGATTGTCTCTGGAATGGCAGATGCGGTTGTGGTGGTGGAAAGTGGATCAAAAGGGGGCAGCTTGATTACTGCAGACATTGCCAACAGCTACAACAAAGATGTATTGGCTTATCCGGGAAGGGCAACCGACCCCAGCAGCAAAGGTTGCAACCAATTGATCCGCAACCACAAGGCCAACCTGATCACTTGCGGCCAAGACCTGGTTGAATTCATGAACTGGGTCGAAGATTTGCCCAAATCATCCAAGGCTCAGCCTGCAATGCATGCATCTCTTTCAGATGAAGAAAATGTTATTTTATCCATCATCAGCCACCATGATCCCTGTCCGGTAGATCTGCTGACAAGTATGTCTGGGCTCAATCCAGGCCTGCTTGTTGCGCATCTGTTGTCTTTGGAAATGGCTGGACTGATCACAAGTCTGCCGGGAAAATTATACGGAATTCGTCACCCCTAGGGATTTTTTAAATTTTTCTTATCTTCGCATATGGCAACAAGAACTCAACAATCCCCCAAATTTTTTGGAGAAGGCCTGACCTTCGATGATGTATTGCTCGTTCCGGCATATTCAGACGTATTGCCCAGGGAGGTCAACATCGCTACGCATCTTACCAAAGACATCGTTTTGAACATACCACTGCTCTCTGCAGCAATGGATACCGTAACTGAAGCCACACTGGCCATCGCCTTGGCAAGAGAAGGCGGAATAGGCATCCTGCACAAGAACATGGGCATTGAACAACAGGCTGAACAGGTTCGTCGGGTGAAAAGAAGTGAGAGCGGCATGATCATTGATCCTGTTGTATTGCAGGAGGATGCAACCATTGCAGATGCCCTCAGGTTGATGAAAGAAAACAAGATCGGCGGTATTCCCATTGTGAGCGCAACCAACAAACTGGTGGGCATTCTTACCAACCGCGACCTCAGGTTTGAAACCAATAAAAAGAAGAAAGTAAGTGAGGTGATGACCAGTGAAAACCTGGTTACAGCACCCGAGGGAACCGACCTCAGGAAGGCTGAGAAAATTCTCCAGAACTATAAGATTGAGAAACTGCCAGTAGTGGCCAGGAATGGCCAACTCAAAGGCCTGATTACCTACCGCGATATTTTGCAATTGCAAAGCTTCCCCAATGCGGTGAAGGATGAATTCGGCAGGTTGAGGGTAGGTGCAGCCTTGGGCATCACCAAAGACATGCTTGACAGGACAGCGGCCCTTCAGCAGATTGGTGTAGACGTGGTCTGTCTTGACAGTGCCCATGGCCATACCAAGGGAGTGGTGGATTCACTCAAGTTGTTGAAAAAGAATTTCAAGAATCTTCGCATCATTGCAGGGAATGTGGCAACGGCTGCAGGTGCAAAAGCGCTTGCAGATGCTGGAGCTGATTGTGTGAAAGTGGGCATTGGACCGGGTTCTATCTGCACAACCCGCATTGTTGCTGGTGCCGGGGTACCTCAAATCACCGCTATTCTCGAAGCGTCTTCCGCATTGAAAAAAATGAATGTTCCCATCATCGCCGATGGAGGCATCAGGTATACTGGAGATTTTGTCAAGGCCATTGCGGCAGGGGCATCCACCGTTATGATGGGCAGTGTATTTGCAGGTGTTGAGGAAAGCCCAGGAGAGACCATTATTTACGAAGGAAGAAAATTCAAACAATACCGTGGGATGGGTTCGATTGGCGCCATGCAGCAAGGCAGCAGCGACAGGTATTTTCAGGACGTCGAAGAAGGGATCAAGAAATTGGTACCTGAAGGTATTGAAGGAAGGGTTCCTTTCAAAGGGCATCTCAGTGAAGTGATTACCCAATATGTTGGTGGTTTAAGGGCTGGTATGGGCTACTGTGGTGCAAAAAATGTGCAGGAACTCCAGAAAGCACAGTTCATCAGGATCACCCATGCTGGCATCAGGGAAAGCCATGCGCACGATGTTGCCATTACCAAAGAAGCGCCTAACTACAGCCGCTAAGCCATGCGCATGAGAATCCTGAAGACCTATTTTATCGTTTGGGTAATGCTGCTGGCTGCTGGATCAAGCCATGCTGCAACAGACAGCAGTCGCCTGCAGGTCAGCCTGATTACCTGTGCCCCAGGCGCGGAACTGTATTCAGTGTTTGGTCATACCGCATTGAGGATTGTTGACTCAGCAGCCAATACAGACATCATCTACAACTATGGCACATTCAATTTTGATGATCCTGATTTCTATTCAAAATTTGTTCGCGGCAAGCTGATGTATTTTCTCAGCCAGCAAAGCTTCCCTGATTTTCTTTATGAATATGCGTACTTCAAAAGAGGGGTGACTGAGCAGGTTTTGCAGTTGAGCCCAATTGAAAAAAAGGAAATACAGCTCAGTCTTTTTGAGAATGTAAGGGAAGAGAATAGGTATTATAAGTACGATTTTTTATACGACAACTGTGCCACAAGGTTGAGGGATATCATTTTCAAGACCAACAAAGAAAATGCCTTTGAGCCCAGTGCCTTTGCTGAAAAAGGAACAACGTTCCGGGATTACCTGCACAATTATCTATCGAGGGCCGAGATGCAATGGACAACCCTTGGCATTGACCTGTTGTTGGGTATTGGCGCTGATAAAACCATGACGACAGCTGAGTGTATGTTCTTGCCAGATTACCTTGCCCAAGGGGTTTCCCTTGCCGTTAAAGGAGCGTCAAAGTTGGTAGAAAGGAATCAGGAACATTTGCCGAATGCACAAGACCTTCCCATAAAACTACCTTTCTGGCAGACACCTTTGTTTTTCTTTTCATTCCTTGCATTTTTGGTTGTCCTTCCTTCCTTTTTCAAGTCGAATGTATTGGCTTCATTTCTGTCAGTCATGGACAGGATCATTTTTGTTTTATCTGGTCTGCTTGGCCTGCTGTTGCTATTCATGTGGTTCGGAACCGATCACCAGAGTTTTGACAACAACCTCAACCTGGTTTGGGCGATGCCGATCAACCTGCTGGTTGCATTCAGCCTCAACAGAACTCGGAAATGGCTGAAAATATACCTCCGGTACTACAGCTTCCTGCTTTTGCTCTTGATGATCCCCGTGTTGTTGCAGCCTGGTATCATCAATACTGGTTTATTCCCCCTCATCCTGGTGCTTTCCTTTAGGTCTTGGATGCTGGGCAGGGATGAAAAAAAATGTTAAAGCATTGAAGCCCATGGATACATCTTTGGAGAAGTTGTCATTTGAAAAAACAAAAGGTTAATTTTATCGCAAAGCACGCTAACAATACGATTAACTCAAATTGGTGGAGAAACGAGTCCTGTCTGTACTGATTGCCTTATTTTTCATTTCGCTTCCCTCTTTCGCAAAACACATCGCAGGGGGAGAGATGAGTTATATCTATCTCGGACCATCCGGGAGCGCATCGAATTCCGGAAGATACAGCGTTACGCTCAAGTTGTACCGTGATTGCAATACGGATGGGGCCCAGCTCGATGCCAATGCTACCATTACCATTTATCCTGGCGGGAGTTCTAACTTTTTTGCCAACAGAAGTATACCACTGACATTCAAGGAAACGATTGCCCTTGTTAAGCCCGACCCATGCATCAGCAATCCTCCCGTGATCTGTTATGAAGTCGGGTATTATACCTTTGAAATTGACCTGCCTTTTAATGCATCGGGTTATGCTATTTCTTACCAGCGTTGCTGCAGGATTGACGGAATTTTTAATGTTGTCAACTCTCAAAATGCCGGTGTAACCTATACCGCAAATATTCCCGGTACAAGCAGCGGTGCAAATGCTCCTGTAAACAGTTCTCCTGTTTTCAAAACCAGCGATACTGTTGTCATTTGTGCAAACAATTATTTCAATTATGATTTTGCCGCTACCGATGCGGATAAGGATGAATTGACCTACCAGTTTGAAGAAGCTTATCTGGGTGGAACTTCGATGGGACCTGCACCAACTGTTGCCAGCGCACCACCCTACAATTCCTTGAATTATAATTTTGGATTCAGTGCGCAAAACCCACTGGGGCCATTGGTTCAAATCAATGGGGTTACAGGAATGATCACTGGAACCGCTCCGGTGGCAGGTATTTATGTCATTACTGTGGCGGTGGTAGAAAAAAGAAATGGACAGGTTATCAATGTTCACAGAAAAGATCTTCACCTGAAAATTGCCGATTGCAGTATCGCCGGTGCAGACCTTGATCCCATAAGCATTTCATGCGATGGCTTTACCGTCAATTTTAAAAACAATTCTACAAGCCCACTGATCAAGACATTTGATTGGGACTTTGGAATCGTATCTTCGACAACCGATGTATCTACAACTCCATCGCCTTCATTTACATTTCCCGCTGCGGGAGATTATACCGTCCGCCTGATCACCAACAAGAATGATCAGTGCTCAGACACCGGATATACAGTGGCAAAAGTATATCCAGGCTTTACTACAGATTTTACTGTCCAGGAAACCTGCAAAGGAGTCCCCTATTTTTTTAAAGACGACTCAAAAACCATCTACGGCACCGTCAACAAATGGAAATGGGATTTTGGCAATGTCAATGCCAATGATGATACTTCTATCAATGCGTCTTCATCCTATATTTATCCTCAGACAGGTGTATTCACTGTCTCTCTGATTGTTTCCAACAGCAATGGATGCGTAGATACGGTCTTGAAACAAATCACAGTGGCCGATAAACCAACCCTGATTGTTCCCAAAGATACCTTGATCTGCAACATTGATACTTTACAACTCACCGCTTCTGGCATTGGTGTTCATTCCTGGTCTCCGAACTACAACATCAGCAATACGGGCATTTCGAATCCTTTGGTGAGTCCGGATGTTCCTACGCGGTATACGGTTACCTTAACACAGTCTCCTGGCTGCATCAACAGTGCTTCTGTTTTTGTGGATGTGAAGACTTTTGTTTCGTTGAAGGCGGGGATGGATACAACGATTTGTTTGGGTGATAGTATTTTACTCCGCCCTTTTTCTGATGGGGTCAACTACCAATGGTCGCCAGCCGCCACTGTTTCAAGTCCTTCAGCAAAGAATACTTGGGTTCGTCCTACACAGACCACCCGTTATTCGGTTTTGGCAACGATAGGTAAGTGTCAGGCCAATGATGGTTTTGTGGTGAGCACAGTTCCTTATCCTATAGCGAATGCCGGATTGGATACATCCATTTGCTATGGTTCACAGGTGAGGTTGCGGGCTACTGGCGGCGTCAGGTACCTATGGTATCCAGGCAATACCCTGGATGACCAGACAAGGCAAGACCCGATTGCAAGCCCTTGGGATACCACCAATTATGTTGTAGGGGTTTATGATGACAAGGGATGTCCCCGTCCTGTCTACGATACAGTCAGGGTCAGCGTTGTGCCCAAGGTAAAGGCCTTTGCGGGCAATGATACCGTGGCGGTGATTGGCCAACCCTTGCAATTGCTGGCTACGGGAGGATTGAATTACAGTTGGAGCCCAACTTCTTTTCTAAACAATGGATTGATTCCGAATCCTGTTGCGCGCTTGAACGATGACATCAGCTATGCTGTTAGGGTATCAACCAAAGAAGGTTGTTTTGCTTTTGATACGGTGAAAGTGAAGGTGTACAAGACCCCTCCTGAGATCTTTGTTCCTACAGCTTTTACACCGAATGACGATGGCCTGAACGACAGGCTGATACCGATTCCTGTGGGGATTGCAAAGATTGTGTATTTCAAGGTTTACAATAGATATGGCGAGCTGGTGTTCAGCACAGAAGAAATCGGCAGGGGATGGAATGGTGTCTACAAGGGTCGCGACCAGGGCAATGAATCCTTTGTCTGGCATGCGCTGGGTGTGGATTATCTTGGTGGTCCGGTGTTCAGGAAAGGTCAATCAACTTTAATCAGATAAACAATGCGTAAAAAAATACTTGTTACGGGTGCCAGTTCAGGATTTGGAAATGCCATTGCAAGAAAGTTTGCAGCAGCAGGCAACGACCTCATCATCACAGGCAGAAGGGCAGATAGGCTTGAAACACTGGCTGCAGAACTGAGGGAAAGTTTTGGCATTGATGTGCTGGTAAAGGTATTTGATGTACAAAACCGCGAACAAGTCTTTGCCGCATTGCACGGAGATCCGGCTCTGGAAAACCTCGATCTGCTGGTAAACAATGCGGGGTTGGCACTGGGTCGTGATCATTTTGATCAGGGAAATATCGATGATTGGGATACCATGATTGATACCAACCTCAAAGGCCTGCTTTATGTTACAAGGGCAGTACTTCCTGGCCTGATCAGCAATGGAAAGGGACATATCATCAATATTGGTTCTACTGCAGGAAAGGAAGCGTATGAAAAAGGCAATGTGTATTGTGCGACCAAAACTGCAGTGGATGCCATCAGCCAGTCCATGCGCATCGACCTGTTGAAACACAGGATAAAAGTAACGGTTATTCACCCCGGTGCAGCAGAAACAGAATTTTCAATGGTGAGGTTCAAAGGGGATGCGCAAACCGCCAAATCTGTCTATGAAGGGTACAAGCCATTGCAAGCTGAAGACATCGCAGATACTGTTCATTATTGTGCAAACCTTCCTGAACATGTTTGTATCAACAGTGTTGTGATGACCTGTACCTCACAAGCCAACAGCTTCTACTTGTATAAATAGGTTATTCATCATATTGTTTTTTTGGGTGCTCAGCGCCCCTGTATATGCTAAGCATATTGCCGGGGGAGAAGTGAGTTATGTTTACCTGGGAAAGGGGACAGCTGCCAACACAGCAAGGTATCGCGTTACACTAAAGCTTTACCGTGAATGTGAAACCAATCCAACGGAAATTGAGCCCTATGTTATCCTGTCGATTTATGCAGCATCAGTAGGTGGCCCTGTTGTAAAAAGCCTGAAGGTCAATCAGTCGAGGCTTGAAACCATTTCACTGGCAAAGCCTGATCCTTGCATCTCCAATCCCCCCGCCATTTGTTATAACATTGGTTACTATACAGAAGAGGTTGAACTGCCTATTACGGCAGATGGCTACACCATTGCTTTTCAGCGCTGTTGTAGAATCCTCGATCTTTTCAATGTGTTCACCGCTGGAGAAGTGGGCGTTACCTATACTACGAGGATACCAGGCACAGGTTTGGTAACCGATGGCTATGCCAACAGCACACCCCAATTCAATACCAGCGATACCATCATCATCTGCGCCAACAATTATTTTAATTATGATTTTGGTGCAACAGATGCCGACAAAGACCAACTCAGTTATGCCTTTGCAGCAGCATTTCTTGGAGGTACAAAAGGGGGTGTTCCAATAGATGCCACTGCACCGCCTTATATACCATTGGATTATGGGTTTGGCTTTTCTCCTCAGCAGCCCCTGGGAAAAAATGTTTCCATTGACCAGGCAACCGGGAGAATAACAGGAACTGCACCCGATGTCGGTATCTATGTAATTACCGTGGCTGTTGCAGAAACGCGCAATGGACAGCTCATCAATGTTCACCGGAAAGACCTTCACTTGAAAGTGGCCGATTGCAGTGTGGCCGGTGCAGATCTTCCTCCTGCAACCATTTCATGTGATGTGTACACCATAAACTTTAAAAACAATTCAACCAGTCCACTGAACAAGACATTTGAGTGGGATTTTGGGATTGCTGCATCCTCAACGGATGTGTCATCATTGCCTGCACCATCCTTTACGTTTCCTGCCCCAGGAGATTATACTGTTCGTCTCATCACCAACAAAGGACAGACTTGCACAGACACTGCCTATACCATTGCCAAGGTTTATCCGGGTTTTACCGGTGATTTTTCGATACTGGAATCCTGCAAAGGCGCACCCTATACGTTTACAGACCAAACACAATCCACCTATGGCATTGTCAACAAATGGCAGTGGGATTTTGGCAACCCTTTGGCAACGGACGATACCTCCAATGCCAAAGCAGTTGTCTATACCTATCCACAGTACGGCAATTATACGGTTACGCTGGTGGTTTCCAATGACCTTGGCTGCACCGATACCTTAAAAAAATCGATCACCGTTGGAGACAAGCCTTCCATTTATTTAACATCCGATACCATTGTCTGCAGTGGCGACAAGGTACAGCTCAATGCAGGAGGGACGGGCAGTTTCAGCTGGTCTCCGAACTACAACATCAGCAATACGGGCATTTCGAATCCTTTGGTGAGTCCGGATGTTCCCACGCGGTATACGGTTACCTTAACGCAGTCTCCTGGCTGCATCAACAGTGCTTCTGTTTTTGTGGATGTGAAGACCTTTGTTTCGTTGAAGGCGGGGATGGATACAACGATTTGTTTGGGTGATAGTATTTTACTCCGTCCTTTTTCTGATGGGGTCAACTACCAATGGTCTCCGTCCGCCACTGTTTCAAGTCCTTCAGCAAAGAATACTTGGGTTCGTCCTACACAGACCACCCGTTATTCGGTTTTGGCAACGATAGGTAAGTGTCAGGCCAATGATGGTTTTGTGGT
>JBIPNK010000023.1:0-37968 GCA_044373365.1 Chitinophagaceae bacterium | reverse complement strand
TATATCCTGAAATTGAGTTGAAAATCAGTCCGGATATATCTGGTGAAATCATGCAGCTCACTGTTCAAGAGGGCGACAGTGTTAGCAAAGGACAATTGCTGGCCATGGTGTATGCTGATATTTATGCTACACAGCGTGATCAAGCGGCAGCTGGTGTTGCACAACAAATGGCACAGGTTGAAAATGCAAGTGCTTCCCTGGGCTCCTTCAAGGCCAGGTTGGAACAGGCAGAGCGCCAGTACAACCGCCAGAAACAGTTGTTTCAGGAAAAAGTGATCTCTAAGCTGGAGTTTGAGCAGGCAGAAAATGCTTTCCTTACTTCAAAGGCGGATTACAGTGCCGCATCACAATCCATCAAAAGCGGTCAGGCCGGTGTAGCCAGTGCCAGGGCCAGTTTGCAGCGTGCCAACAAGGACCTTGGCAGAACCAGTGTATTTGCACCGATGGATGGAATCGTTTCGCTGTTGAATGTAAAAAAAGGAGAGCGTGTCGTGGGCAACTCGATGATGGCGGGTACGGAAATGATGCGCATTGCAGACATGCGTGTGATTGAAGTAAGGGTAGACGTGGGAGAGAATGATATCCCTAAGGTAACCATTGGTGATACGGCCCTGGTTGAAGTGGATGCATACAACAAAAGAAAATTCAAAGGAGTGGTTACACAAATCTCCAGTACCAGCCGCGGTACAGGTGGGGCAGTTTCTACTTCATCCTCAGATGTAACGAACTATGAGGTCAGGATCAGGTTGATTCCTGCTTCTTATGCCGACCTGATTGATCCAACGAAGCCCAAGAGTTTTCCGTTTCGGCCGGGGATGAGCGCCAATGCTGATATCCAGACCAATACCCATGCCAATGTCATTTCTGTTCCCATCAATGCCGTAACCACCCGCGACAGGTCTGATACCGCTGCAGTTGGAAAAGAAGAGAAGAAAGAAAAGAAATCAGGTCCTCCGGAAGAAACTGCTGGTCCTGAGGTGACGGTGAAAGATCTTGATGCGCTTGATGAAGTGGTATTTGTGTTGCAGAAAGATGGAACAGTGAAAAGAGTAAAGGTCAAAACTGCCATCCAAGACATCAACAACATTGAAATTATTGATGGCATCAAAGAAGGAGATGAAGTCATCGTAGGACCCTATACAGTTGTCAGCAAAACACTCCGTACAGGAATGAAAGTTACCGTGGTCAAGAAGGAAGAGTTGTTTGAAGTGAAGAAGTGAGTTGAGGGTTGAGGGGTGTAGAGGTTTAGGGTTTAGAGGTGTAGAGGTTTAGGGGTTTAATGGTTTAGTGCTATTGAGATAAGTGTTTACTCGTTCAGGTATAAGGCATTATCTTTGCCATCCCCTAAACTCTTACACCCCTAAACCTCTAGACCTCTAAACCTTTAAACCCTTACACTCCTACACCCCTAAACCCCTAAACCATTAAACCTCTCCACCTCTAAACCCTTCAAATGACAATCGGCGTAATCGGCAGTGGCAGCTGGGGATCAGCTTTGGTAAAAATCCTTACAGACAATGAGCACCAGGTCATCTGGTGTGTGCGTTCTGAAAAGTTGGCGGAGCATATCCGTACGCGGCACCATAATCCCAAATACCTCAGTTCCGTTTATTTCGATAACAAAGCATTGTCCATCACCACTGATCCTGAAGCAGTATATGCGCAAGCAGAAGCAGTGGTGATAGCAGTACCCTCTGCCTTTGCAGAAGACTACATTGAACCCTATCTTCAACAGATAGCCAAAGGAGTGAAGATTGTTTCTGCAGTCAAAGGAATACTTCCTTCAAAGAACATGCTCCTCAATGAACGGCTCGCCATGTTTCCGGGTGTTGATTTGAACAACTATGTTACCATCATGGGCCCCTGTCATGCTGAGGAGGTGGCTGCTGAAAAGCTTTCTTATCTCACTTTTGCAGGCATCAATGCTCAGGTTACAGAAACCATTGCAGCTTGTTTCAAGACCTCCTACATCAATACTGTGCTGAGCCATGATGTTACAGGTGTTCAGTATGCTGCTGTGCTCAAGAACATCTATGCCATGGGTGCAGGCATAGCCCATGGATTGGGGTATGGGGATAATTTTCAGAGTGTCTTGGTGGCCAATGCCGCTGGCGAAATGTCGCGTTTTTTGAGAGCGATTTCCGGCGAGGTTTCTTCCTGTGTCAATTATTCATCCTCTGTTTATTTGGGAGATTTATTGGTTACCTGTTATTCATTGTTCAGCAGAAACCGATCTTTCGGAAACATGATTGGCAAGGGCTACAGTGTTGAAGCCACAAAGCTCGCCATGCAAATGGTTGCAGAAGGCTATCCTGCCTCAAAATGCATTGCAGCATTGAACGGGAAGGCTGGGGCAGAGATGCCCATTGCCGCTGGTATCTACAAGATACTCTGGGAGGAAGAAGATCCGATAAGGGCCTTTGAAAAAATTGAAGCAATATTGGTTTGATCAATCTTCCAGGAAGAAAAGGGATGAGGCAATTCCGTCTGCAAAAAACCTCCCTTCGCCGGACAATACCCAGGCGTTTTCTGTTGCCATTATTTTTCCCGATTGAATGAACTGATCGATTTCTATTGAAATGATTTGCAGTTTATCATTACCCCATCTTGTTGAGATGATGTCTTTTTGCATCCCTTTTATCGACCGCAAGGAAGTCATGATGTACTCGTTGAGCTGATCAATTTCCCGGAGTGTTTCTTCCTCAGAAGGCAGGATTTCTGCTTCGATGGATTGAATATATTTCAGGTTATCAGCAATGTTCCAGCTTCTTTTTGTTCCGGTAAAAGAATGTGCAGAAGGCCCGAAACCCAGATAGGGCTTGCCTTCCCAATAGGCACTGTTGTGTTTGCTTTCTTTTCCCGGCAATGCAAGATTGGAGATTTCATAATGGCAATATCCGGCATGCGAACTCAGTTGAACCAGGGCCTCAAATCTTTCGGCCTGTTCATCGGCACTGATTTTTTCTTTTTTACCACTGCCGATCATGTGGTGCAATGCCGTTCCCTCTTCCACTGTAAGCGCATAACAGGAAAGGTGGGGGATTTTCAATTCAATGGCCTTTTCAAGGTCTTTGATCCACCCTTCCTGGGTCTGTCCTGGCGTTCCATAGATCAGGTCGATGCTGAAATTGTCAAACCCTGTCTCCCTGATGGTTTGGATGCATTGAATGGACTGGCTGGCATCATGTGCCCTGTTCATCCAATGCAGGTTTTCATCAGCAAAGGACTGCACGCCAATGCTGAAGCGGTTGATGCCCATCTGCTTCCAGGCCCTGGCTTTCTCTGTTGTGATGTCGTCAGGATTGGCTTCCAGGGTGATTTCAGGATTGCTGCTGATGGCATAGTGGGCCTTGATGGCCTGCAGCATCTTGTCTATTGCTTCAGGATCCAGGATGGATGGTGTGCCTCCGCCAAAATAAATGGTCTGGACTTCTTCGTTTAATTCGGATGACCGCAGGGAGATTTCTTTGATGATGGATGCTTGCACAGCCTCGGCCATTCCCAATGAGGTTGAAAAATGGAAATTGCAGTAATGACAGGCTTTTCTGCAAAAAGGGATATGGATGTATATGCCGGCCATTTGATCTTGATTAGAAGAAGCAGTGTAGATTTGTGAACGTGCAACGCTCAATTTTATTTTTCATCCTCATGCTCTTCAGCTGCCCTGTTTCAACAATGGCCCAGGAAAAGCATCGGCTTGAATTGAACTGTAGAGACAAAGGTAATGCAGCTTTGGCCGAACTGGTCAGCATTCCTGCTGATTTCTCAACAAAAGAAGCCATGGCGCTTTTTTTGAAAACCAACCTTGTTGAAAGCCTGCAACGCAAGGGCTATCTGGCCATTTCTGTGGATAGCATGGCTGTTGAACAATATGTTACAAAGGCCTGGATATTTTTGGGAGACCAATACAAGTGGGGAGAATTGCTGGTAGACAGTTCCATTCTTGTTGTTGAAAGCATGAAAAGCAATGCCATCCAACCCATGCCTGGTGAGCTGTTGACCATGGCTTCTATCGCCCTGCTCAAAGAAACCATGCTCCGGAATTTTGAAGAGAATGGATATCCCTTCGCCACTATTCAGCTTGACAGCAGTTATTTCAGGGGGAATGAACTCTGTGCTAGGCTAAGGGCCATCAAAGGACCATTGTACCGGATAGACAGCCTCCATGTTGAAGGGAAACGATTCATCAAAAAAGGATTTTTACAGCAATACCTTTCGCTCGAAGGAGGAGGAATCTACAGGAAAAGCAATTTGGATGCCTTGTCTGGCCGTTTATCGGCGCTGGGATTTGTAAAGGAATCAAGGCCCTGGGACCTCAGCCTTCTGGGTACAGGAGCCTCTGTCAACCTTTACTTGGAGCCCCAGCGCAGCAGCCGCTTTAACCTGCTGGCTGGCCTGATGCCTTCCAACCAACAATTGGGCGGTAAAATGTTGCTCACGGGGGAGGCAGATCTGGACCTCAAAAATACCTTTGGTGCTGGAGAAAACTTCATGCTCAACTGGCAACAACTGCAGGTAAAGTCTCCCAGATTGCAGATCGGATTTCAAAAACCTTATATGTTCAAAAGCAATGCCGGCGTTGATTTTCGGTTCAATTTGCTGAAAAAAGATTCCTCTTTCATCAACATCAATACAAGGCTTGGGCTACAATATGAGGTCAACAAAAAGCAGGTGGCAAAACTTTTTTTTCAGCAGTATGCGAGCAACCTGATTGAGGTCGATACCAACTTCATCAAACGCACCAAAAAACTGCCTGTATTTTTAGACCTGCGCACCACAAATATTGGTGCAGAACTGCAATTCAATGGAACCGATTACCGGTTCAATCCCCGCAAAGGAATGGACCTCAACCTGACTTTGTCCGGCGGCATCAGAAAGCTGCTGAAAAACAATTTCATCACCAGCTTGAAAAAGGATCAGCTGAACAATGCATTTGATTTTGACGGACTTTACGATACCACGACCCTCTCTACGGCTCAGTTCAGGATGAACCTGAAGGTTGATCAATTCATCCAGATGGGGCGAAATGCCACCATTCGTTCTGGTTTACAGGCGGGCTGGATCAATGGGAGAAAACTCTTTCTCAATGAACTTTTCCAGCTGGGGGGGATAAAAACATTGAGGGGTTTTGATGAGGAAAGTTTTTATGCCAGTGAATATGCCATTGCAACCGTTGAGTACCGGTATCTTATTGGGAGCGCTTCCTATTTGTTCTCTTTTCTTGATGCGGCCCATCTTGGCCGCAAATCCGTTCAGGGCAACATGCAAGGAAAATATGCAGGAGTAGGGGTTGGGCTTGCTTTGGAAACCAAGTCTGGTCTCTTTAGTTTGGCCTATGCGGCTGGGAAAAACAAGGACCTTCCTTTCAATTTTCGGGAGTCAAAAATTCATTTTGGATTTGTTAGTCTGTTTTAGTTGATCCAATGAACTAATTTTGCCATGCAATATGTACTGGTTCAAACACCTCATGGTTATCCTTTTCCTCTTGGGCATGTCACCTGCATCTGCCCAGGAGTCTAATTTTGCTGTTCCGGAACTGGTTTCTGACAATATCGATAGTTTGATTGCCGACGCTGTAACAAAAGCCTTCATCCTCAACCACAGGCCCATAGATTCAGCTGAGCTCAACAGGATTGAGCTTGGTCAGGCAAAGGGATTTTATGGCAAATATGTGTCCCAATACATCGCAAAACTTGAATTTTACAAGGCCAATGCCCAGGCCTCCAGGCTGTTTAATTCCAAGAGAAATCCCCCCCGCCTGGAGTGGATGTTTTACAGTTTTGCTGTGCTTTTTTTGTTTCTCTCCTTGATCAATGCAATTTTCAGTAGCTATCTTCAAAAAGTATTTCGGGTATTTGCCAATGAAGGGTTTGTATACCGACAGGCAAAAGACCAAATGACCCAAGCGCCCCTTGCCGCATTTCTGATGAATCTTTTGTTTATCCTCTCTGGAACCATTTTTGTTTTTTTTGGGTTGGGGGGTAATCGGCTTTTTACAGGTATAGAACGTTGGCAGTCAATGGGATTAATACTCGTTTTTCTGGTAATTGTTTATGCATCCAAGTATCTATTCCTTCAGTTTATGGGATGGATATTCAATTTGAGAGAACCCTTTGAGGGGTATGTTTTCATCGTGTTTCTCAACAACAAGATATCCGGCATATTGATGTTGTTTGCTTCATTTTTGATGGCTTTTGCTGAACCTGGTTCAAGTTTTTTCATTTTTAAGCTCTCCCTCTTTTTATTGGGTATTATTTTTTTGATTCGATTCATCAGGGGGTTCCAGGTTTTTTCCAAGCAGGCCAGATTGGGTGTTTTTAATTTTCTTCTTGCTGTCATCTCGCTTGAAATACTCCCATCTGCAGTAGTGCTGAAATTCACCTCAAGAACTTTCGAGGTTTTAATGGGCGGCTACTTGTAAATTCAAATGCTAAACTGTAAATACACCAAATTTTTATAATTTTGCATAATATCAGCGCAAGCCATGGTTAAAAACGGAAAGAAAACGGAAGCAGGTGAAAAGAAGGCTGTCAAAAGGATTCTTATCACCCAACCCAAGCCCGAATCCATCAAATCACCCTATTTTGAATTGGCTGCCAAGTACAGCGTGGAAATGGAATTCATGCCTTTTATTCAGCTGGAGGCCATCCTATCCAAAGATTTCAGGAAACAGAAGATTGATATTGCCGGATATTCTGCAGTTATTCTCACCAGTAAAAATGCCATTGATCATTTCTTTCGCATTTGTGAGGAAATGAAGGTTGCTGTTTCTCCTGATACCAAATATTTTTGCATCAGTGAGTCTGTTGCCCTTTACCTTCAGAAGTTCATCCTCTACAGAAAACGCAAGGTTTTCTTCAGCGCCGATGGAACCAACAAGGGGCTTTTTGATGCCATCAACAAGCACAAGGAAAATGAAAAATTCATTTATCCCTGCTCCGAAAACCAGCAGGACAATGAAATTGTTGGCTGGTTGAAAAATCACCAATGCGAGTTTGTGAATCCCTACATGTACAGAACTATCAGTTGTGACATCAAATCCAGGATTTCTGCACATGAGTTTGATGTGATCTGTTTCTTTACGCCCAGTGGTGTAAAAAGTCTTTTCGAGAACTTCCCCGGCTTTACCCAAAACGGAACTTTCATTGGGGCATTTGGAAGCAATACCTCAAAGGCCATCGAAGAAGCCGGACTCAACCTGCAAATCAAAGCGCCAGACCCTCAGGTGCCATCAATGGTAGCAGCCCTCGAGAAGTTCCTTACCGAACGGAAGAAAGCCAAATGATCTTTTCAATAAATTAATACTGCCCCGGAATTCCGGGGTTCTTTTTTATGAACAATACCAACCGCCTCATCAACGAAACCAGCCCTTATTTGCTCCAGCATGCCCATAATCCTGTTGATTGGTATGCCTGGGGCGAGGAGGCGTTGCTGCGGGCCAAACAAGAGGACAGGCCAATTCTTGTGAGCATTGGCTATGCCGCCTGCCATTGGTGCCATGTCATGGAGCGGGAGAGCTTTGAAGACCTCCAGACGGCCGCCTTGATGAACCAGTATTTCATTTGCATCAAGATAGACAGGGAGGAAAGGCCAGACCTTGATCATTTTTTCATGGATGCCCTGCAAGCTACGAGTGGCAATGGCGGATGGCCCTTGAACATGTTCCTCACCAGTGATGGAAGGCCATTTTATGGGGGCACCTATTTCCCTCCTCAAAATATGCACAACAGGATTTCATGGAAGGAGTTGCTGGTCCAGATTCACGGGGCGTACCAAAAAAGAAGGGCCGACATTGAGGAGCAGGCAAACAACCTGATTGAGCATCTCCAAAAATCGAATCAGCTCAAATCCAACAAAGGCTTTCAGGTTACCCAGGAGGAAATGTTTACTCCACAGCAAACCCAGAAAATATTCAACAACATCATGGGAGCAGCCGATCAGGTGGAGGGTGGATTTGGCAATGCTCCAAAGTTTCCACAAACCTATACCATTCAATACCTCTTGCGGTATCACCATTTCACTGGCAGCAGGGAAGCGTTGAACCAAGCAACACTGAGCCTGAAAAAAATGATGAGGGGTGGTATCTATGACCAATTGGGTGGAGGATTTTGCAGGTATTCTACCGATGCCCAATGGCTTGCGCCCCATTTTGAAAAAATGACATACGACAATGCCCTGCTGCTCTTGGTTTTGGCTGAAGCATTTCAAATCACTGCAGACCAGGAGTACAAGAGGGTTGCGGTGGAAACCATTGGTTTTATGCAAAGGGAATTGCAGGCTGCCAATGGAGGGTTTTACGCCGCTTTGGATGCAGACAGCGAAGGGGTAGAGGGGAAGTTTTATACCTGGAGCAAACAGGAGTTTGAGCAAATGCTGGGGGAGGATGCCGCAGCTATGGCTGCATTGTATGGTGTAACAGAACACGGCAACTGGGAAGAGGTGAATATCCTGCACATGCAAAAAGGCGTTCAGGAATGGGGCAAGGATATTGGACTTACTGAAGACGAGGCATTGGTCTTGCTGTCTGAAGCCAAAGCAAAGCTAATGGCTTGCCGCAGCAAAAGGGTGAGACCGGCTACAGATGACAAGATTATTTTGGGATGGAATGCCCTTTTCAATCTGGCGCTTTCCAAGGCTGGACAAGCGTTTGGAGAAGAGGAATGGATCGCATTGGCAGCCCAAAACATGGCTTTTTTATTGAGCAGTTTTGAGGACAAGAGCAATGGTCAGCTCTTGCACACACACAAAGCTGGCATATCAAAGTATCCTGCATTTTTGGATGATGTTGCCTATATGATTCAGGCACTGTTGTATCTCTATGAACCAACAGGAACGCTGGAATATCTTGAAAAGGCCAGAACACTGATGCACTATGCCATCGAGCATTTCAGCGATGAAGATCAACTGTTTTTCTACTATACCCCCAGTTTTCAGACAGATATCCTGGTCAGAAAAAAAGACCTTTACGACGGGGCCATCCCCAGTGGAAATTCAATCATGGCCTGGAATCTTCACCGGTTGGGCTTGCTGTATAATCAACAGGAATGGCGGAAAAGGGCAGCAATGATGTTGGAAACGGTCAAGGATGCTGCGGTGAAATATCCCACATCCTATGGCATTTGGTCCAATTTGCTCCTTGAATTTACGCAGGGCACCCACGAAATCCTTGTTCTTGGTCCAGAGGCCTTGCCAATGGGCAAAGCAGTTTTATCTTATTTTATTCCCAACAAGGTATTCATGGCTGCTGCTGAGGCTACAATGGGCTATCCTTTGATGGAAGGCCGGCTTTCAGTCCCTGAGACCCGTATTTTCATCTGTCGTAACTACGCTTGCAGCCTGCCTTTGGCAAGCCTTGAAGAGGCCATGGCACTTGTCTTAACAAAAAGATAGGCTTTGAAAGGCAATATGACCGGTAATTATCCGTTTTTGACGATTATGGCTGGATGTTTCCGGCTTGTTAAAATTTAGATTATTAAGGGGTTAGGTTAAAAATTAGTACCTTTTTTTAATATATATTTGTTGATATGCTCACAAAACAAGCAATAAAAATGAAAGGCAATTTTCTGTATGTAATGGGATTGTTGTCACTCGGACTCATCATGACCGGGTGCGGAAAATCAAGCAAGTCATCCGGACCCGTTGGGGATGGTCAGTTGCGCGGCGTTTCCTTGGGAGGAAAGTATATAATGCCAAAGCCTCCTGGCATGATTTATGTCCCTTCAGGAACCTTTCACATGGGCCCCTCTGATGAAGACATCAGCTATGCATTTACTGCAAGGAACAAGCAGGTATCCATCAATGGATTCTGGATGGATGCAACCGAGATCACCAATGATGAATACCGCCAGTTTGTATTTTGGGTAAGGGATTCCATCGCAGGAAGTATTTTGAATTTCAAGAAAAATGCGCCTGATGGATCGAGTGCAATTGATTGGGCCAAAGTGAGAACCATCAAGTGGGCAGATCCTAAAATCCAGGAGCAATTGAGTGCATTGATTGTAACACCAGACAACAGGATCAATGGCAGAAAAGAAATTGACGCCAAGAAAATCATCTACCACTCTGAGTGGCTGGACTATAAAGAAGCAGCACAAAGAGAAAATGCAGACAAGCCAAGGTCAACATTTGTGGTAAAAAAAGATACCCCCATCTATCCCGATACATTGGTATGGATCCGTGATTTTTCTTACTCATACAATGAGCCGCATGCTAAAAAATATTTCTCCCATCCAGCTTATGGTGCTTATCCAGTGGTTGGTGTAAGCTGGAAGCAGGCAACAGCCTTCACAGAATGGAGAACACATTACCTCAACTCATTCCTGGAAAGGTCAAAGCGCATGACTGAATCAGACTTCAGGCTTCCTACAGAAGCGGAGTGGGAATATGCTGCCCGTGGTGGTCGCTCACAAGTTCCTTTCCCATGGGGTGGTCCATACCTCCGCAACAAGAAAGGCTGTTTGTTGGCTAACTTCAAACCAGGACGTGGCAACTATCCAGAAGATGGTGGAATGTACACCGTAAGGGCAGATGCTTATTGGCCGAATGATTTTGGTCTATACAACATGGCAGGAAATGTAGCTGAGTGGACATCTTCCCTTTATTATGAAGGTGCTTACAATTTTCAGCATGACATGAACCCAGATATCAGGTGGAATGCAAAAGACAATGATCCACCAAGAATGAAGAGAAAAGTGACACGTGGTGGAAGCTGGAAAGACATTGGATTTTTCCTCCAAAACTCTACCAGGAGTTATGAATACCAAGATACAACCAAGTCTTATTTGGGCTTTCGCTGTGTAATCGATCTTCCTCCCATGCAGACCAAGCGCTAAACTTCTTATTCCCAAACTTACTTCAACAAAAAAACATTTTATGTCATCATCCAACTCATCCTCTACTTTCGAGAAATATGTAAACATTTTTGTAAGCGTAGGTGCCGCTGTCGTAATCTTCGGTGCCTGGGCTAAAATCCTTCATAAATCATTCGCTGATATCATGCTTACTGTTGGTTTGTTGACAGAGGCTGTTATCTTCCTTGTTTACGCTTGGCTCGAGATGAAAAAACCGGTTACTCCTGAGGTAGCTGTTGCCAGCGGTGGCGCCAATGCAACCCCAGGTGCTGATTTGCTGAAAGAGACCATCGAAAAATATTTGGATACCGATCAACTCACCAAGTTGAATGGCAATTTTTCTAAATTCAATTCAACCGTGCAGGGCATGGCTTCTATGGGTGATGTGGCTGCTGCAACATCTGAGTTTGCAGGAAAAACAAAAGAAGCAACTGCTGCCCTTACCATCATGAAAGACGCTTATGCCAATGCAGCCGGATCTGTTCAACATTTCAATACTGCGGCAGAAGGTTCAAAAGCTTTCCATGAGCAAGTGCAGTCACTGACAAAGAACCTCGGTTCATTGAATAAAATGTATGAGTTGGAGTTGCAGGATTCAGGCAACCACATCAAGGCCATGAATACATTCTACGACAACCTGATCAAGGCCAGCCAGGCCATGCAGGGTAGTGTGAATGATGCCATGAAAACACAGGAGCAGATTGCTTTGCTTGCAAAAAATCTCGGCAGCCTGAACAGTGTTTATGGAAATATGCTTGCAGCCATGCAAGGCCGTGGTTAATTGCCAGTTCACCTGAATTCTAATCTTTAAATTCTTTTATCTATATGTCACTACCTAAAGAACCGAGGCAGAAAATGATCAACATCATGTATTTGGTGTTGACTGCGCTGCTCGCTTTGAATGTGTCTGCAGAAATCCTTAATGCTTTTAAGGTGGTAGACAACAGCCTGAGGGAGTCGAACAATGTTTTGTCTACCTCTACAAGTGGTATTTATGCAAGCCTTGGCGAAATGCTCAAGGATCCAAAATCAGCTGAAAAAGCTGGAATATGGAAGCCCAAGGCCGATCAAGTAAAGACCATTGCAGATGAAGCCTATGGCATGTTGGAAAAGTACAAACAAGCATTGAAAGAAGAGTCAGACCTCGACCCCACCAATGGCTCTTTCAGGGAAGACAAC
Source organism: Chitinophagaceae bacterium (assembly GCA_044373365.1). Taxonomy (GTDB): domain Bacteria; phylum Bacteroidota; class Bacteroidia; order Chitinophagales; family Chitinophagaceae; genus Pollutibacter. The sequence goes on along the minus strand of JBIPNK010000023.1, from coordinate 25,939 downwards.
ATTGATGCTTCAACAAGGTATTTTGATACCAAAGGAAATGGTAAACCCTTGTATGAATCTCTTGAAAATTTCAAGAAAAAACTCCTTGCCGTAGATCCTGAGATGGCATCTCAGATTGGATCAAAGCTTCCATTGAGTCTTGAAATTCCCAAATCTGCTGCAGGAAATGTTTCTACTGGAGACAAGGTCAAGGATTGGGTCAACAACTATTTTCACATGACGCCAACCATTGCGTCGTTGACCATCCTCAGCAAGTTTCAAAATGATATTAAAAATTCAGAAAACCTGGCAGCTACTTTTTGTATCAACCAGGTGGGTGCTGTAAAGTTGATCATGGACAAGTTCGAGCCATTGGTTGGAACAAGTTCTACTTATCTGATGCCCGGTGAGGAAATGGTAGTAACTGCTGGCCTTGGCGCTTTCAACTCCAATGTAAAGCCTGTTGTTAATATCGACGGAGCCAGCATTCAGGTCAATGCCAATGGCGTGGCTGAGAAAAAATTCAATGTTGGTGGATCTGGTTCCAGGAGCATGAATGTTAGTGTAACTTTTGTTGATCCCAATACCGGGGAAAGCAAAACAATCTCAAAGAAAATTGATTACACTGTTGGTTCTCCTTCAGGTATTGCCGTATCTCCCGATAAAATGAATGTGCTCTACATTGGTGTTGACAATCCCGTTACTATCACTGCCGGAGCAGGAAGTGAAAAGGTTTCAGCGCAGTTCAGCGGTGGTAGCATTTCAAGAGTTAGCGGAAACAAATACGTTGTAAAGCCTGGTTCAGGAATGTTTGGTGAACATACCATAACCGTTTTGGTAGAAGGAAAATCTGCAGGCAAGGTTACATTTCGTGTGAAGCAGCTTCCCGATCCTGTGGCCTATGTTGGAAACCTCAAACCAGGCAATGTTCCATCCGCCTCTTTCAAGGCCATGGGTGGTGTAATTGCTAAGCTTCAGGATGCTGAATTTGATGCACCTTTCGAAGTGGTAAGCTATAAACTTGGGGCAGCCGGAACTGGCGGTGATTTCGTTCAAATTGATAACCGGGGGTCCAGGTGGACTGGAGATGCCGCCGGGTTGGTAGGACGTTTGAAACCCGGTTCATTGGTGGCCATTACTGATATTGTAGTTAAAGATCCTGGAGGGAAAACAAGGGTATTGCCTACCAGCATTACCTATATTCTTAAATAAAGCATTAAAAAAGTCTACGATGAAAATATCTTCATTAAAAGGGTTGTTCTTGTTTTGTATGTCCACACTCATTGTATGTCAGGGTGTAGAAGCACAAGCAAAAAAGAAGACAACCACCCCTCCAAAAAAGACTGCTGCAAAGCCTGCAGCAAAAAAGCCGGTTGCCAATACACAGGTGCTCGACGCCAGTGTTACCCCCATGCCGGTAGACACTGTAAAGCCTGCGCCACCGCCACCGCCCAAGGATCCATTTGCATTTGATTCTGTGAGGATGTCACTACGATCTGATGCTGCAATTGACAGGAACCTGGTTAAAAGCCGCACACCATTGGCCTACGAGCATATCCGTGAGGATGATGCCTGGTACCGCGAGCGTGTGTGGAGGGAAATTGATATCAGAGAAAAAATGAACCTTGCCTTTCGCTACAAGGCAGAAGATGACAATGGTAATCAGCGTTTTATCAGCATACTGCTTCGCGCCCTTAAAAAGGGAGATGTAACTGCTTTTGATCCCAATGTTGACGATCGCTTTACAACGCCGATGACTGTTGCAAAAGTAGGTGAAGTGATTTCAGGAAGATGTGATTCTGTTCAGGTAATTGATTGGGCAAAGGATCCAACCGGTTCAAAGGGAATCATGAAAGATTCTTTGGTTTGCAAGGAGTTCAATCCTGATGACATCATGAAATTCCGTGTAAAAGAAGAGTGGGTTTTTGACAAGGAATCATCAAGGATGGTTACCAGAATCTTAGGTATCGCTCCCATAAAGACCTATACAGATGATCAGGGCAATGTATTGGGTGAATCTCCGATTTTTTGGGTATACTACCCAGACCTCCGCCCAGTGCTTGCTATTTACGAAGTATACAATGGAAAGAATTTTGGTGCCAGAATGAGTTGGGAAGAACTTTTCGAGAGCCGTTACTTTACGAGCTATATCGTAAAGTCTACTATCGAGAATCCTTACGACATGTTCATCAAGCAGTATATCAAGGATGATATCATGAAATTGCTTGAAGGCGAAAACATCAAAAACAAGATCTTCAATTTTGAGCAAGACCTCTGGTCTTTCTAATTGACTCACATTATTTTAAAAATGGGCTGGATTTCCAGCCCATTTTTATTTATGGGAATACCTGTCGAATTTTCTCCCGGTTTTCGAAAATGTATGGGGATTTTTCATCCCCATTTTTATTTACTGAAATGCCTGGCAATCAGGGTTGCTTTTTTGCTGCCAACAAGTTCAGTTAGCTCCTGCAATGAGGCGGATTGAATCTTCTTGACAGACCTGAAATGGTTCAGAAGCTCGAAAGCAGTTTTTTTACCAATCCCGTTGATCCCCTCCAACTCATTTTTAAAGGTTCCCTTGCTTCTTATTTGCCTGTGGAAGGTGATTCCAAATCTGTGTACCTCATCTCTGATGCTTCGGATAAATTTCAGAACATCACTGTTGAATTCCAGTTTCAACGATTCCTGATCACCTGGAAAAAAAATCTCTTCAACATTCTTGGCCAATCCTACCAGGGTCATTTTACCTGACAATCCCAATTCCTGGATGGCTGCCATGGCTGATCCCAGTTGCCCTTTACCCCCGTCTATGATAACCAGTTGTGGCAGTGGTGCTTTCTCTTCGATAAGGCGCTTATACCGACTGCCAACAGCTTCTTTCATGGTGGCAAAATCATTGATGCCTTCAACGGTTTCTACCTTAAAATGCCTGTAATCATTTTTGCTCGGCAGGCCGTGTTTAAAACAAACCATTGCAGAAACAGGGTAGGACCCCTGGAAATTGGAGTTGTCAAAACATTCTATGTGGGCAGGCAGTTGATTGAGCGAAAGTGCTTCCATTACCTTGGGTAGTAACGCTTCGTTTACATATTCATTTTCTGCCAGGTGCAGTCTTTTCTTCCTGTTGATTTCTGTAACAAGATAGTCTGCATTGGTTTGTGCCATCTCAAGGAGCTTTTTCTTGTCGCCGGATTTTGGGATGGTCAATTGATAGTCTTCAAAACCAAATTCAATGCTGACAGGAACCACCAGCTCTTTTGCATCACTGCTGTAAAGGGCTTGAAAATAAATGATGGCTTGTGATAGAATTTCTGCTTCTTCCTCTTCAATCTTGAGCCTGAATGCATTCGTGCCTGAATTGGTGATGGTGCCATTCCTTACTGCAAGAAAGCTTACAATGATTTGATCGTCGGCGGTGGCCATGGCAAATACATCAAGGTCTCCCAGGCGCGGACTCACCACAACTGATGAAGACCGGTAATTTCTGAGGGAATTGATCTTCTGTTGCATCATGTCTGCCTTCTCAAAGGCCAGATCAGCAACATACTGCTGTTGTTCTTTTTTGTATTGTGCAATGATTCCACTGAGATTTCCTTTCATGACATGCCGGATTTGTTCTACGCCCATGGCATATTGATCAGCCTGCTGCAATCCAACACAGGGGCCCTTGCAATTGCCCAAATGGTACTCCAGGCATACTTTGTATTTCCCTTTCTTGATGTTGTTGTCTGAAAGATTCAAACTGCAAGTCCTGAGTGGTATATGTTGTTTGATAAACTCCAACAGGTCCCGCACCTTGGCAGCAGTAGTAAAGGGACCAATATACTCAGACCCATCATTGATTTTTCTTCTGGTCAAAAACACCCTGGGAAAATCCTCTTTTTTGATGACAATGAATGGATAGGTCTTGTCATCTTTGAGCTCAATATTATACCTCGGTTTGAACTCCTTGATCAGGGCGTTCTCCAGCAACAATGCATCGTGTTCTGATTGTACGATCGTAAAATCAATTTGCCGTATTTGCTTGACGAGTTCATGTGTCTTGAAAGAATGGTTGCTTTTGGTGAAATACGAACTGACGCGTTTCCTTATGTTTTTTGCCTTTCCAATATAGAGGAGGTTCTGTTGGGCGCCATAGTATTTATAGATGCCGGGGGCATTCGGCAGTGTTTTCTGGATTGTTGTAAAATCAAATTGTTCCATCCTCAGTTGCCTATGGCCCAGTTGTATCGTTCAGTTAGGTTGTTCAACAATTGACCTTCCTTGTAAACACTTGTATTTACCATCAGTTCAGTGTCAGCTGTCCAAAGGATTTTTCTGATCAGCAGTTGTTCTCCCTGCTTGTCTTGTCTTTCAGCAAAAATGCTTTTAATTTTATTGGTGCCGGCATCAATGTTGAGCTCAATTTTTCTGATGGGTAGGTCTGGTTCTTCAGTGGTATACCCAATTGAAATATTGCCGAGGGCTACATCTTCCAACACAAGCTCCTTATAATTATTTTTATATTTTTTCTCCTGAAAATCAATGCCTATCAACTGCATGGACAAGGTCCTGAATTCTTTTTTATCTACCACGGCCGTATCAGCCTTTCCAATTGTTTCCCGGGTGAGGATGATGGCAATGGGAAGAGAATCAATTTGCGCAAGTTCCTCTTCTAAAAATGCATGGATAGGGAAATGATTTTTTTCTTCACTTGACTTATTGCAAGCGATAAAAAAAAGCGACAACAATGCGTATATGAATCTTTTAATCAGCTTCATCAGACAAAATTACGAAGCTGTTGAAGATTGAACTATTTTATTGTTTTGATGACGCCAACCTTGATGCCAAAATCCGTCAGATTTTCCTTGATGGGATATTTTGATTTGAAACTGGAAAGCATCTGGTAACGGAATTGTGGGGCTATGCTCCATTTGAAGCCGCCTTTTTCCATGTTGATATTGGCCTCAATCGCAGCGTTCATGTTCCATCTTCTGTTGAGCGTAGGCTCTTTGGCATAATGCTTCAAATCTGTAGAGAGGAGATAAGCGTAATTGGCAAAAACATAAGTGGGTTGGAGGGTAGAAGCAACTGAAAAATTCAGTTTTCTCGTTCCTGCAATCTCATAGTCGATTCCAATGGGCATGGATATCATGTAATGCTCATTGCGAAGGGTGGCAGGAGAATAGCCGCTGTTGTTGCTGTAAAACGAAACAGCACTGATCGGGTAGCTGCCAAATGCATAGTTGTTCATGCCATAATTGGCAATTTCAGGAACAGAACTGAATGCCTCAATTTGATAATGGTTGTAATTGGCCTGAAGACCTGCTTTGAAGTTCAGTTTTTTGGAAAGGGGATAGAACATGGCCGTACCAATTTCAAAGCCCATCCCTGGTTTGTGGGAAACGGCGTCTTTAACATTCCTTGCAAAAACGGCATTCGTGCTCAGTGAAAAAACACTGTATTGATAGATGGATCCCGAAGCCTCACCTTTCAGTCTCCTGTAACCCATGGTTGGGCTTGCATAGATCTGCCAGCTTGCATTTTTCTTTATTTTTTTGGCTTGTTCAATGACCGTTTCAATTGCAGCACCAATTGAATGTTTCTTTTCGTCTTTGGGTACAATGTTCTCCTGACTGTTATTGATCAATGTTTTTTGTAGAAGTGTTGGTATCTCCAGGCTTTCGGGCAGTTGAACAGTCAGGTCTTTTTGTTCAGGAGAAGCAAGCTCTGCAAACATGCTCATGTCTTTTTGACCCTGGTTGTTTTGAAAAGCATTGTATTTGTTATTTGCAGTGCTGTATGCATTTGTTTCAGGGTATGCATCCGCAATTGTTGCTATCAAATCCCTTTCAATAAATTTTGCCGCAACCTGGCCCAGTGGGTAACTTGCATAAGAAGCCTTCTCCTTGTTGACCACAATGGCTGTGGTGGTACCCAACAATAGAAACAAAACCAGCAAGGTATACCTGAGCGTCCTGTTGGGATGCAATTCCTTTTGGATATTGTTCCACACACGGTCTGAGGGATAGAGCAGGTATTGATCTGATCTTTCCTTCAGCAGGTCTTCCAATTCATCTGTTGGTTCTTGTCTCATGTTCACCGGTATCTGCTGGCCTATTCCTGTCAAACGATCCTGACGGGAGAAAACCATTTTTTCTTTTCCTTGGGTTGCTGGATGATTCTCTTGTTCACAAGGATTTCTTCCAACATGTTTTTTGCCCTGGTATATTGTGAACGGCTTGTGCTTTCCTCGATGTCCAGCAATTGTCCGATCTCCTTGTGGGAGTAACCTTCAATGGCATAGAGATTCAAAACCGTTCTGTATCCAATGGGCAATGTTCGTATCGTCTCAACAATTTGTTTGGCCTGAATGATGCTTGGAATATAATCCTCTCTGATGACGATATTTCCAGCATAAGCAAGATCAACATTGTCGTTGAATTTCTTGTTTTTCTTGAGGTGGTTGATGCAGGTATGAACAACGATGCGAAGTATCCATCCTTCCAGCGATCCGCGGTTTTCAAACTTGGTGATCTGGCTGAATACCTTGATGAATCCCTCCTGCAACATATCCTCTGCATCTTCACGGTTTTTAGCATAACGATAGCATACGGAAAGCATTTTAGGACTGTAGCGTTGATACAGTTCTTGCTGTGCCGAAGCATCATTATCAATACAACCTTGAAGCAGCACCTCTTCTGTCATGAGAATCAATAAATGTCCTCTGAAAGTAAGATAATTTTCCAATTGGAGGTGCTGCTTCTGAGAATTCTTTTGCTGAAATTGCTAAATGATTGATTTACAGATTTAACCGCAGGGTGATGATCCAATTCCTGCCTGGTGCTGAAAAGCCGGATGCAAAATACCGGTAATTGAGATCAAAGATGTTTTCTACCCCTGCATGGATGCCCAATCCTTTGTTCACCTGCAGACCTGTTTTCAAGTTGAGGGTTTGCCAAGCAGGCGTTCCTTTGGCAGTAGCATATTGGGCATTGTCTTCCCCATCAGCATTGTATTGGTCAAGTTTTTTCCAACCATTGAACAGCAAGGTCAATTCTGCGTAAAATTTCTGGTTGTCATATCCCATGCTCATTTTTCCAAATGAAGGTGGGATATGATCAAGGGGCTTGGAGCGAACTTTGGATTGAACCAGTGCATAGTTTCCATTGGATTGCAATTGATACACCAGCGTAGATTTGGTGGCATCAGTCCTGAACCTGCCCTTGGTGAAATTAAAGGTTGAATTGAACTTCCAATTTTTCCCCGCTTTTACAGAAAGCCGGACATTGCCTCCAAGGATATAGGCTTGGTTGATATTCTGGCTGGCCAACACCTGCGATTGCACACCATAGTAATTGATAGAATCTTTTCCATTCAACCTGAATGGCGCCTTGATGATGGCATTGGTGAAATTGGTATAAAATGCCCCAACCTCAAATTCAACTGCTTTTCCGAGGGTCTTTTCCAACGCTGCATCAAAACCATGGGTGAATTCAGGTTTCAGGTTTGCATTGGGTATAATCACTTGTCTGGCTACAGTGCTTGACTCAAAAATTTTAGCAAGGTCATCTATGTTCGGCGCCCTGAAGCCAGAGGCATAACCAAATTTGATTCTGGTGCTTGTCGATGGCATGTAGACCATTCCAATGTTTCCGGTGATGGCGGTGTTTTTTTGTGCAATATCTGTAATAGGCAGAGAGAAAAATGAATTGTTGATGATATTCGACTTCAATGCAATGTATTGAATCCGCAGGCCCTCATTCAGGATCCATTTTTGTCCCTTGAACTTGTGAATGTGTTGGGTGTAAACGGCAAAATTATTCATCCTGTTTTTCCCATCTGGATACCTGCTATCAAGCGGAGCGATGGCATTCGTCAACAAATTCGTTCTGCTCGCTGTGGAATGCAGATCATTCAGCTGTAGATCAATGCCAGCAGTGATTTCGTCTTGTTTTAATTTTTTTCTGGCATCTATCGTGAGTCCGACAACGCCCACTTGCTCAATTCTTTTGTCAAAGCGGTCATATCGTTTGTACTCCCTTGTTATTCTGCTTTCTTCGATGGATTGATAACTGAGTGTTGCTTTGTATTCATTGAAAAAGCCTGTCCTGTTGTTGGCTGAAAAATTATAGGCGAACAGGGATCTTTTTTGTGGACCATAATACCAGGAGGCAAACCTTAATACGCCAGCCCTGGTATCTTGAAGGCGATCATACCTCGGTACATCTGAACTGTTTGAATATTGGATGTTCAATCCATGGGAAGTGTTGGCATTGGGCTTGTACAATATTTTTTGTGTAAAGTCGGTTTGTGTATAACCGGAAAAACGTTGTATGCGGTCATTGATGTTTTTCACAATGGTGTCTCCTGTTGTTCCATTGAAGGGTTGGATATAGTATGGCCTGGTTCCAAATCCTTCAAATCCTTTCATGTCACGCTTTCCTATTTTTGAATCACCAAAATCGCTGCGGGTAATGCTGGTGAGCAGTCCGAATTTTTTCCAGCCAATGCTTACATCAGCATGGTTTGTTTTCTCTGCGTTTGCTGATGAATAACGGCTGAAAAAATGGGAACTGATTTTTGTTTTCTCGTTCTCTTTGGATAAAACAGGTTGTTTGCTGATCATGTGAACAGCACCGCCCAATGCATCACTGCCAAACAGGGTTGAAGAAGGGCCCTGCAGGAGTTCTACACTTTCCAATATGTTTTGGTCAACAGTGATGATATTTTGCAGATGCCCAGACCGATAGATCAGGTTGTTCATGCGCACCCCATCAACAACAAACAATACACGACTGGCTTCGAAACCCCTGATCACAGGGCTGCTTCCGCCTTGCTGGCTTTTCTGAACAAAGACATTGCCCGTTGACATCAAGAGGTCGCCCATGTTTTGTGCATTGGCCTTCTTGATATAAGATGAAGAAATGATGTCTATTTTCTGAACAATGTTTTTTTTCTTTTCTGCAAACTTGTTTCCGGAAACCACTATTTCGATCAGCTCTTTTTGTACACTACTATCCCTCATTTGTTGCGCATGCACAAGGGCGGTTAGTCCCATACAAATCAACACCATGGCCGACTTGATCATTCCATTTTGTATTGGGTTGTTGACTTTCATCAGTCCACCAATACATCTCCTGTCATTTCCGCAGGAATGGGCAATCCCATGAAATGAAGAATGGTGGGGGCAATATCGCCGAGTTTACCGGGCCTTACTACTCCTTTCCATTCTTTGTCGATGATAAAAAGCGGAACAGGGTTCAGGGTATGGGCAGTGTTGGGGCTGCCATCTTCATTTTTCATGAAGTCGGCATTGCCATGGTCTGCTGTCAGAAATACGGTATAATCATTTTCAAGTGCTGTTTCCACCACCTGTTTGACACAGGCATCTACAGTTTCTACAGCCTTGACCGCTGCTTCCCATACACCGGTATGTCCAACCATGTCTGCATTGGCATAATTGAGGCAGATGAAGTCTGCCGTTTTCGCGTTTATCTCAGCAACAATTTTCTCGGTCAACTCATGCGCACTCATTTCAGGTTGAAGGTCATAGGTGGCTACTTTTGGAGAGGAAGCCATGATTCTTCTTTCCCCTTCAAAAGGAAGTTCCCTGCCACCGCTGAAAAAGAAAGTAACATGCGGATATTTTTCCGTTTCGGCTATCCTGATCTGGGTCTTTCCATGAAACGCCAATACTTCCCCTAGGGTATGGGTGAGGTTATCATTCCTGAAGATGACATGCACATGCTTAAAGGTGCTGTCATACTCAGTCATGGTGGTATACTCCAGTGGAAGTTTATGCATGCCGAATTCAGGGAAGTCTTTTTGCGTCAAAACTTCTGTAATCTCCCGGCACCTGTCCGTCCTGAAATTGAAGGATATCACCGCGTCATCTGCCGCAATGGTGGCAAGGGGGTGATTGTCTTCACCGCTGATGATGACGGGTTTGATGAACTCATCTGTGGTGTTTTCTGCATAGGCATTTTTGATGGCATCAGTTGCGGAACGGGCCATTGTACCCAATCCATTGACCATGGCATCATAGGCCAGCTTTACCCTTTCCCAGCGCTTGTCTCGGTCCATCGCATAATATCTTCCGACCACAGTGGCAATTTTACCTGCGGAGCCTTTCAGATGCTCTTCGAGGGAAGCAACAAAACCAAGACCGCTCTTGGGGTCTGTATCCCTGCCATCAGTGAATGCATGAATATACACAGACGACAATCCTTCTGCCTTGCAAAGGTCTGTGATGGCCCTAAGGTGTGATGTATGGGAGTGAACCCCACCATCACTGACCAGTCCTATCAGGTGCAACTTTTTATTGTTCTTTTTTACATATTGTATGGCATTGAGTAAGGCTGAATTTTGTTGAAATTCACCTGTGCGAATGGCCACATTGATCCGTTGCAACTCCTGGTAAACAATCCTCCCTGCTCCCAGGTTCAGGTGGCCAACCTCACTGTTTCCCATTTGACCATCGGGCAAACCAACGGGTTCGCCACAGGTAACCAGTGTTGAATTCGGGTACTGGGCATATAGGGAGGATACAAATGGCACATGGGCATGTTGGATGACATCACTTTTTTCAACCGCTCCATGGCCCCAACCGTCCATGATCACGAGGATACATTTTTTATTTTCCATCCTGCAAAATTACTTCATTTCATTTTATCTTCATCCAGGATATGGCCTTGCAAAATTGCCGAAAAGCATGATTGCGCTAGCCCATTCCGGTTAAGCCATTAAATGCATGAACATGAGCAAGAAAAAAGACAATGGATCTTTTATGGTGTACAGCACCAATCCTGATTTTAAGATGGAGGATGATGATGTGCCGGTTCAAACCTTGCCCCCGCAACAACAGCTGTTGAGGATTACCCTGGAAACCAAACACCGTGCCGGGAAAACGGTTACCCTCATCACCGGGTTTGTAGGTACAGAAGAAGACATGGCCATCTTGGGAAAGCAGTTGAAAAACCAGTGTGGGACGGGTGGATCTGCCAAGGATGGAGAAATCATCTTGCAGGGAGACCACAGGGAAAAGGTGAGGGGATGGTTGCAAAAAAACCAGTACAAGACAAAATAAAAAAAGACAGGCCAGGGGCCTGTCTTGAAGAATATGTGCAGTTAACTACTACCAATCCTGCTTTGCTGTTCCTGCTTTGATGGCAGCAAGTGCTTTTGCTTCACCAAGAAGGGCTGTAAGCTTGTTGCCTTTGCCGTCATTTCCTTTGGCGATGTATCCACCTTTTGCAGTTTTGCTGACAACTGCATCAAGGATAGGAACATTTTTTTCCTTTGTTTTGACATTGTAGGCTGTGAGCATGTTTTCGTTTGCCATGTTGATTGTTTTAATTGTTAGTAAAGAAAATTAAATATCGAGTTTTGCGTATTTGGCGTGTGATTCAATGAATTCCCTTCTGGGGCCTACTTCATCTCCCATGAGCATACTGAATACCCTGTCGGCCTCTGCTGCACTTTCAATGCTTACCCTTTTGAGCGTTCTTGAACCAGGATTCATGGTGGTGTCCCAAAGTTGGCTTGCATTCATTTCTCCAAGACCCTTGTAGCGCTGTACGTTTACACTGTCTTCTTTTCCTGCACCAAGGCGCTCCACATAACCCTTTCTTTGTTCCTCATTCCATGCATAGAATTGCTCCTTGCCTTTTTTCACCAAATAAAGGGGTGGTTGTGCAATGTAAACATATCCCTGTTCAACCATTTCCTTCATGTAGCGGAAAAGGAAAGTAAGGATAAGGGTGGCGATATGGCTACCATCCACATCGGCATCGGTCATGATGATGAGCTTGTGGTAACGGAGTTTGGAAAGGTCAAGGGCTTTGGGATCTTCTACCGTACCAATTTTTACGCCAAGGGCAGTGAACATGTTCCTGATCTCCTCATTGTCGTAGATCCTGTGTTCCATCGCTTTTTCAACGTTGAGGATCTTTCCCCTGAGTGGCAGAATGGCCTGGAAGTTCCTGTCGCGGCCTTGTTTGGCGGTTCCTCCTGCTGAGTCACCCTCAACAAGGAACAATTCACTTTTCGTTGGGTCACGCTCAGAGCAGTCAGAGAGTTTTCCTGGAAGTCCGCCTCCAGACAAAACGGTTTTCCTTTGGACCAGTTCCCTGGCCTTTCTTGCGGCAGCCCTGGCCTGTGCAGCCAGAATAACCTTGCTGATGATATTTTTGGCATCCCTTGGATTTTCTTCCAGGTATGCTTCAAGCGTGCGGGAGACAGTTACGTCAACGATACCAATCACCTCAGAGTTACCGAGTTTCGTTTTTGTCTGGCCTTCGAACTGTGGCTCAGGAACTTTCACGGAAATGATGGCAGAGAGTCCTTCCCTGAAATCATCACCTTCCACTTCCACTTTGGATTTTTCAAACAGCCCCAGTTTCTTGCCGTACTGCTGGAATACCCTGGTAATCGCTCTCCTGAAGCCAGCCACATGGGTACCGCCTTCAATGGTATTGATGTTGTTGACGTAAGAGAAAATATGTTCGTTGTAAGAGTCGTTGTAGTTGATGGCCACTTCAACAGCTACATTGGAGTCTGCATCATGCCCTTCCATGTAGATGATGTTCGGGATGAGGGAGCTGCGCTTTCCGTTCCTGTCCAGCATCTCAACAAACTCAATGATTCCACCTTCACTGTAAAATACCTGTTGGTAATGATTGCCGGCTTCATCCAGTTCACGAAGGTCATTCAGGGTGATGCGGATGCGTTTGTTCAGGTAAGACAATTCGCGAAGCCTTCCTTCCAGGATATCCTTGTTGTATACGTTGGCAGTAAAAATTGTGGTATCTGGCCAGAAATGAACCTTGGTGCCAGTAGTGGTACTGCTTCCGATTTCCCTTACCGCATATTTGGGAACACCGCGCTCGTACTCTTGTTCAAAGGTTTTTCCATCACGGTTCACCGTTACCTGCAATGTAGTGCTCAGTGCATTTACGCAACTGACACCCACGCCATGCAAGCCTCCTGAAACCTTGTAGGTGTTCTTATCAAATTTACCACCTGCATGCAATACGGTCATGACTACTTCAAGGGCACTGCGTTGTTCTTTGTGGTGCATTCCCGTTGGAATACCCCTTCCATTGTCCTCTACGGAAATGGAGTTGTCCTCATGAATATTGACGAGGATATTGTCGCAATGGCCTGCCAAGGCCTCATCAATCGAGTTGTCAACCACCTCATAAACAAGGTGGTGAAGACCTTTTACACCAATATCGCCAATATACATGGCGGGTCTTTTTCTGACCGCCTCCAAACCTTCCAGCACCTGAATGCTGTCTGCGCCATAACTGTTGTTGGGTTGTTCTAAATTTTCATCAATTTCAGTGCTCATAGTTAACTTCTACCTCTGGTTTTGTATTTTGATTCCCCGGTCTACAAATCTACTGAAATTCAGGGGGCTTACCTCATTTTCAGCCGTAAAACAGCCTTTCTTTTTTAAGATGATTTCCACATATTCATTACCATTTTTTGACAAAGCATTGGGCCCGAGGTCGGCCAGAAGGCCTATCTTTGCCCTTCGATGCCAGATAACCTCACCATACCGCTCAGGATGATGTCAGAATGGAACCATTTTGAAGGACTTCCGGTCTTGTTTTCAAGAGAAAAGAAGATCCCAGGCTCCTGGCAATATGCCATCAGGCGCCATCCACAGGGCAGTTCTCTCGGGGTGGATGATCATGGAACCCTGGTCTACCATTATGACGAGGTGGTGGAAAACCGCTACCTCGAGCTCCGGTTCTGCGTGAATGGCCAGACCTTTTGCAAAGAACCCAATGCCAATTGTGAGGAATGCAAACTGAACCGGAATGCACAGTGTGTTGAGCAAACCGGCACAATGGATCTGCTTCAGTTCAGGTTTGAACCCCTTCATCTCAGCAACCTCATCAAATCAGAAGGAACCAATCCTGAAGCCGACGCCATCCTTAACTTTCGGTTCAACCATACGTTTAGCAAGCCTATTTCAATTTCTGGAAGAATCAGGCATACCCTTTCTTCCATCCTCAACCATCGCTATGCCGATGCCGTTGAAAATATTTTCATCAATGCCCAAACCCAAATCCTCCTGCTCTATACGCTAGAGTCTATGAGTACCATCAGGGAAGATGAGGTTCCTGCTTGTAAATTTCTTGCCCATCAAGACGAAAGAGAGAAGATCATCAAAGCAAGGGAAATCCTGCTTGCGCATATCTGCGATCCCATCACCATAAGGGAACTGAGCAGGAAAGCGGCCATCAATGAATGCTATCTCAAAAAAGGATTCAAGGTGATGTTCGGCGCCACCATTTTTGATTTTTACCAAGACCAGCGGATGGAGCATGCCAGGTACCTGCTCTATGAGAAAGGCTTTACTGTATCTGAGGTCTCTGCCCAGCTCGGTTATTCCTCCATTTCTCATTTTTCTACCGCCTTCAAAAAACATACGGGGCTCAAGCCTTGTGAAATGTTGAACAAAACAACCTATTCCAAGCCTTAGTTTTTGTTTAGGCTTTGACCCTAAAATTTTCATTTGGTTCAATCCTCGTCACTGAATTGTCATAATTCAAGACAGCGTTCTCATCTGACACTTCCATGAGAAATCTTGGCACCAACTGAATCAGTTTTGCACCTCATTCCAGCTGCATGAGGATTTTTTTCCAAACATTGTTTTTGTTGATGACCACTGTGTCCTTTGCACAGCGGGGAACTGATTCATCCAAAATAAACCTGGATGAAGTGGTGGTGACGGCTACAAGGACCCCAAGGTCGATGGGAAATATCGCTATTCCTGTTTCTGTGGTTTCTTCCAAAACCCTTTACCAGAGCGGATCACTTCGGTTGAACGATATCCTGGCTGAACAAACCGGTATCCAGGTGATTGATAATTTTGGAAAAGGAATACAGGTGCAGGGTCTTTCATCAGAATACACCCTTATTCTCATCGATGGAGAACCATTGATCGGTAGAACGGCAGGTGTGCTTGACCTTTCAAAAATTACCGTAAAGAATATCAGGAAAATTGAAATTGTCAAAGGGCCATCTTCCAGCCTTTATGGGTCAGAAGCCATGGGTGGGGTCATCAATATCATCACAGATCGTGCCGGTCAGACCAAGACGGACCTGGGATTGCGCTATGGAAGGTTCAATACGGTGGATGGAAACCTCAACTTTTCAAAAAGGATTAACAAAACTGATCTTGCTGCATCGTTGAATTACAACCAATCCAAAGGGTACAGCCTTAAGCCCAATGCAGTGCAAAAAACAGTTGAACCCTTCAGGCGGTCAACGCAAAACCTGAGCATACACCAGCAATTGGGCAAACAATGGAAAGCCGGTGCTTCCTTCAGGGCCAATTCAAGCCATATCGACAACACCATCTTTGTGCAGAACCTTGGCACCACCATCGCTTCAAAGGGTTTTGAGAAGAACGAAGAATATAATATCACCCCATACCTTCAGTTCAACAAGGAGCAGAAAATAAAATCAATCCTGCGTGGGTACATCACCGGGTTCAATGCGCTACAACAGCTGGATGTAAAAAATGCAACAGGCGGCTATGATGACCGGTTCAGGCAGTTGTTTGCAAGGGTTGAAAACCAGACAGACTGGCAAATTAACGAGCATGCCGCATTCACTGCTGGGGCAGGTATTGTGCGTGAAACGGTCCGTTCAAACCGCTACGACACTGCTTCAACCCTGAGGACCAATACCATTGCCTATTTTTTTGCACAGCACGAACAAAAAATTTCTTCCAAACTCACATGGATTGGAGGCTTGAGGTTTGATGCCAACCAGGCCTATGCCTCTGTATGGAGTCCTAAAATTGCTTTCCAATACAAGCCTTCCGATAAGGTGAAGCTGAATGTTTCTTACGGACGTGGTTTCAAGGCGCCTGATTTCAGGCAATTGTACCTCAATTTCACCAATGTTGCTGCTGGTGCCTATTCTGTCTTTGGGTCTGAAGTGGCTGTTAGCGAATTAAAAAGGCTTTCTGCAGCTCAATTGTTGAACCAGACCACTGCACTCGCGGGGAGTTTGTCTGCACTGAAGCCCGAGGTTTCTGGTGGATTGAATGCAGGTATTGTTTACAACCTGGATGCATCCTCGCAGTTCACCGCCAACATCTTCAGGAATGATTTGAAAAACATGATTGTTACCGATATCATTGCTTTCAAGAAAAACGGAGGCCAGATTTTCAGCTATTTCAACCTCAGCCGTGCACTCACCCAGGGGGTTGAACTGGGTGCCCAGAAAAAAATTGGGGAATGGATCCAACTCAATGCAGGCTATCAATTCCTGTACACTGCAGACAAGGATGTGCTGCAATCCATCAAAAAAGGAGAGGTCTTTCAACGATCGCTGACCAGCGGTCAAGCGTATCGGATGAACCGCTCAGACTATGGAGGATTGCCCAACAGGTCCAGGCATACGGCAAACCTCAAGTTCAATGCAGAAAATGCCAAGGGATATTTTTCTACCATCCGGATCATTTACAGGAGCAGGTGGGGTACTTCCGACCTGGATGGTAATGGGCTGATCAACCGTGCTGATGAATATGCAAAAGGAAATGTGCAGGTCAATACAAGCATCGGGCTTCCATTGAACTCCCATTGGAAATGCATGGCTGGCATAGACAACCTGTTCAATTACAAAGACATTCAGTTCCTCCCAGGAAATCCAGGAAGGACGGCATATCTAGACATTCAATTCATTTTTTAATTTCCAATAAACAAGAAGCAATGAGAAGTTCAAGGATCATCGGAAGTGCAATGTTAGCGTTAGTTGTATTTCAGGCTTGTGAAAAGAAAGAGACTCCAGCTGTTGTCTCCACACTCACTGAAAAAACAGTTTCAGGCATCCCTGCTGACACCATCGTAGGACTGGTCAATGGCCAACCTGTGGGTGCTGGCAAATATACTTTTTTCAGTTTCGAAACAAATGCGGTTGTGCCCAGCACTGACTCCAATTCAGTGAAGTGGGATGTGGCAGTAAGAGGAACGACCATCATCACCAATGGCGGCAACAGCGGACCTGGTGTAGGTGGTGCCTTTGTTTATGTAGGAACATTTGATGATCTGAAGACTGTGCCCAAGGATTCGGTTTTCAGGCAAGACAATGCACCCACCTCGTATGCAGTGCCCAACACCAGCAACCGAGGATGGTATGTGTACAGCCCGGTTACTATGCTCATCACCCCCATTCCAGGAAGGGTACTGGTGTTCAAAACCGCCAAGGGCAGGTACGCCAAGGTTGAAATCCTGAACTACTACAAGGGTGGGGTAACGCCTGCAGCAACTGCTACTGATGCTGAAAAATTAAAGAACCAACGTTATTATAGCTTTCGCTTTGCCTACCAGGCCGACGGAACCATGAATTTCAAGTAAAACCCTTAAACTTTTTTCTACCTTTGCCACCTTAGGAAAAAGTATGGGAAAGACTTATAAAGAATACGAGCAACTCAACCTCCCCGCGTTTGAAAAGGAAATCCTGGCAAGCTGGGAACAGGAAGATGCATTTGGTGGAAGCATCCGCAACAGGGAAGGGGCCAAACCCTTTGTTTTCTACGAAGGACCGCCCAGTGCCAATGGCATGCCGGGGATTCACCATGTGATTTCCCGTACCCTCAAAGACCTTGTTTGCCGGTACAAGACCATGAAGGGCTTTCAGGTGAAGAGAAAAGGTGGCTGGGATACCCATGGTCTTCCCGTTGAGCTTGGCGTGGAAAAAGAGCTTGGCATCACCAAAGAGGATATCGGTAAAACAATCAGTGTTGAAGCATACAACCAAAAATGCCGTGAGGCAGTGTTGCGTTACAAAGACAAATGGGATGAGATTACAACCAAGATGGGCTATTGGGTTGATCTGCAGCACCCTTATGTAACCTTCGAGAATGATTATATCGAGTCTCTTTGGTGGTGTTTGAAGCGGTTGTATGAGAAAGGCTATTTATACGAGAGTGTTAGCATTCAGCCGTATTCTCCTGCTGCTGGCACCGGGCTGAGTTCACATGAACTCAACCAGCCAGGAACCTACAAAGATGTAAAAGATACTTCTGCTGTTGCCCTTTTCAGGCTTTCAGAAAATGGCAATGACAATCACCCATCGTTTTCAGTATTGAAGGAGATGAATACTGGAGCTGGTCCGGTTTATTTCATGGCCTGGACCACCACACCATGGACCCTGCCCTCCAACCTGGGCCTGACCGTAGGGCCTTCCATTGAATATTCATTGGTATCAAGTTTCAATCCGTACACCGGGGAACCATTGACTGTTGTTTGCGCGACAGCCCTACTTTCCAAGTACTTCAAAGCAGATGCAGCGGATGTATCATTTGAGGAATTCAAGGCCGGAGACAAATTGATTCCATGGAAAGTTTTGGGAACCATCAAAGGCAAAGCACTTGAAGGCCTTTACTACGAGCAATTGATGCCCTCACCAGCCAATGCATTGAGCGTTATACAAGAAATCACGCCTGGTGCAGACCCCTTCAAGGTGGTTGTTGGTGATTTCGTAACTACTGAAGATGGAACGGGTATAGTGCATACTGCGCCTGCTTTTGGTGCGGATGACTACAAGGTGGGAAAGAAATATGGACTTGGAATCCTCACCCTTGTAGACCGGGAAGGAAAGTTTGTGGATGGCCTGGGTGAATTCAGCCACCGTTTCGTAAAAAATTACAAGAACGAAGATAATTTTGTGGATGTCAACATTGATATCTGCGTCCAACTCAAAAAAGACGGTAAGGCATTCAAAGTAGAAAAATACGAGCACAACTATCCCCATTGCTGGAGAACTGATAAACCAATCCTTTATTACCCATTGGATGCATGGTTCATCAAAACAACTGCAATCAAGGACCGGATGGTGGAACTCAACAAGACCATCCAATGGAAACCGAAATCAACTGGCGAAGGCAGGTTCGGGAATTGGCTGGAAAACATGGTAGACTGGAACCTCAGCCGCAGCAGGTTCTGGGGAACACCATTGCCCATTTGGAGGACTGAAGATGGTGCTGAACAAATTTGCATTGGTTCTGTAGCAGAGCTGAATACCGAAATCAGAAAAGCGGCTTCAGTGCTGGGTGGAGATACAAACAAGCAGTTTGTTGAAAATGGATTGGCAGACCTGCACAAGCCATTTGTTGATGATGTAGTTTTGGTGAGCGCCTCCGGCAAGGCAATGAAACGTGTGCCGGATTTGGTGGATGTTTGGTTTGACAGTGGGGCCATGCCCTATGCCCAGTGGCATTATCCATTTGAGAACCGAGAATTGGTAGAAAGCGGCAATGCTTTTCCTGCTGATTTTATTGCTGAAGGGGTGGACCAGACCCGCGGCTGGTTTTACACCTTGCACGCACTGGGGGCCCTTTTGTTTGACAGTGTTGCCTACAAGACTGTTGTGTCCAATGGTCTTGTGTTGGACAAGAATGGCAACAAGATGAGCAAGCGCCTTGGCAATGTTGTTGATCCTTTCAGTACCATTGAAACCTATGGCGCTGATGCCACCCGCTGGTACCTGATCACCAATGCCTCTCCTTGGGATAACCTTAAATTTGATATCGAAGGCATCAAGGAAGTGCAGCGAAAATTCTTCGGTACTTTATACAATACTTATCAATTCTTTTCTCTCTATTCAAATGTTGATGGGTTTAATTACAGTGAAGCAGATGTTCCGTTCAATGAAAGGCCTGAAATAGACCGTTGGATTTTGTCAAGCCTGCAGAGCCTGATCAAACAGGTTTCCCAATACATGGAGGACTATGAGCCAACCCTTGCAGGAAGGGCCATTGATGAGTTCGTTGACGAGTTGCTCAGCAATTGGTATGTAAGGCTTTCCAGAAGGCGGTTCTGGAAGGGCGAATATGGAACGGATAAAATCAGTGCATATCAAACACTCTATCATTGTCTGGTGACTGTTGCGAAATTGGCTGCGCCAATTTCGCCGTTCTTCACCGATTCGATTTACCGAAACCTGAACGCCGTCACCGGTAAAGAGCCTTTCAGCTCCGTACACCATGCTGATTTTCCGGTGGCCAATGATGCCTGGATTGATCTTGCATTGGAGGAGAGAATGAGCATGGCAAAGGAAATCTCCTCTCTTGTACTGTCCATCAGGAAAAAAGTAAATATCCGGGTGCGCCAACCCCTTCAGAAAATGCTGATCCCTGTCAATGGTGAAGCCATGAAAGGTCAATTGGAAAAGGTTGAAGACCTGATCCTGGCCGAGGTGAATGTTAAAGAAATGGAATACCTGCCTGCTGATAATGATTTTATCCGCAAAAAGATAAAAGCCAATTTTGTAATATTGGGCAAGCGGTTGGGTGGAAAAATGAAGCTTGCTGCTGCGGCCATTGCTGCCATGTCCCAGGAAGAGATCAGGGAACTGGAGTCAACTGGAGCTTATTCGCTCATGGTGGAGGGAGAATCGATTCATCTCCTTAAAGAAGAAGTCGACATCCAAAGCGAAGATGTTGAAGGTTGGATGGTGGCTTCCAGGAATGCCCTCACGGTAGCGCTGGATGTAGTGGTGAGCCCTGCCCTTGAGCAGGAGGGAAATGCCAGAGAGCTGGTGAACAGGGTTCAAAAGATCAGAAAGGACCTTGATCTGGAGTTGACGGACAGAATAATTGTTGAAATTCAGTCTGATCCGGGGCTGGACGACGCGTTTACACAATTTAATGCATATATTTGCGCGGAAATTTTGGCTGACCATGTCTTGCTTAAAACGGGATTATCTGAAGGGCTTGATACCGAGATTAATGGTAAAACGCTGAAGATCAATGTTATAAAAAAAGGGTAAGTACTATGGCAACAAAGAAACCAGCACCAGCAAAAACTGCGAAACCAGTTCAGAAATCAGCACCAGCAAAAAAAACAGCTGCTCCCAAGGCCCCTGTAAACAAGGTTGCTGCGCCAGCCCCTAAAAAATCTGTTCCTGCCAAGGCAGCTCCTGCAAAAGCAGCCCCAGCCAAGGCGGCTCCTGCAAAAGCAGCTCCTGCAAAGGCGGCTCCTGCAAAAGCAGCTCCTGCAAAAGCAGCCCCTGCCAAGGCGGCTCCTGCAAAAGCGGCTCCTGCAAAAGCAGCTCCTGCCAAGGCAGCTCCTGCAAAAGCAGCTCCAGCCAAGGCAGCTTCTGCAAAAGCAGCCCCAGCCAAGGCAGCCCCTGCAAAAGCAGCTCCTGCAAAAGCAGCTCCAGCCAAGGCAGCTCCTGCAAAAGCAGCTCCAGCCAAGGCGGCTCCTGCAAAAGCAGCTCCTGCCAAGGCAGCTCCTGCAAAAGCAGCTCCAGCCAAGGCGGCTCCTGCAAAAGCAGCTCCTGCAAAAGCAGCTCCCGCCAAGGCGGCACCTGCAAAAGCAGCTCCTGCAAAACCTGCAGCAAAAGCCCCCGGAAAAAAAGTCCCTACCATTTCTCCAGAAGTCAGGTTTGCTGAAACAAGCAAAGCACCTGTCAGCCCTGCCGAACTGCGCAAGGCACTCAGGGCCAAGGAAGCAAAAAAGGACACAAAGGCTGTTGCCATGCCCAAAATCAATTCGAAATCTTCCCTAAAATATGAGCCAGAGTTTACCAAGTCTGTGCTTGATGCAAAAGAAGTGGTAGCCCCAATGGCTCCCACACAGCGTTACTCTGATGCTGAACTTGGTGAATTTCGTGAGCTGGTACAAAACAAGCTCAATGCCGCAAAACAAGAACTCAATTACCTGAACGGTTTGATCACAAGAAAGGATTCGATGAGCGGCGGAGATTCAGACAACCGTTACATGACCATGGAAGACGGAAGCCTCAGCATGGAACGTGAGCAGCTCAGCCAGATGGCCAGCAGGCAAATTGACTTCATTGAAAAGCTAGAAAAAGCAATGATGAGGATTCAAAACAAAACCTATGGCATTTGCAGGGTTACTGGAAAGTTGATCGACAGGGCCAGGTTAAGAGCAGTTCCTCATGCAACCCTCAGCATGGAAGCCAAGACCAACATGAACAAACCCGGAAATTCTTCCCATCAGTAAAGATCTGGTGAATGAATCAATGCATTTGTTGCATGGAAACCAGCTTGCTGTAGATTCCCTTTGATTGGATCAGTTCATCGTGTTTGCCCCTTTCGGCAATCATTCCCTCGTGCAATACAATGATCTCATCTGCATGCCTGATGGTTGAAAGCCTGTGCGCGATAATGATGCTGGTGCGGTCTTTCATCAGTTTGTTGATGGCATCCTGAACCCATTTTTCGCTCTCGGTATCCAAAGAAGATGTTGCTTCATCCAGGATTAAAATCGGTGGATTTTTCAATACTGCCCTTGCAATGGTAAGCCTTTGTCTTTCTCCACCACTCAATTTTGATCCCCGGTCGCCGACCAGACTTTCATATCCTTCCTCTTTATTTTCAATGAACAGGTGTGCGTTTGCAATGGTGGCAGCAGCCATTATTTCATCAATTGTAGCCTTTTCATTGCCCAGAGAAATATTGGCCCTGATGCTATCATTGAACAGGATAGGCTCCTGGGTTACAATCCCCATGAGGTTGCGGAGGTCTTTGATCTTGTATTTTTTGATGTTGATGCCATCAATCAGCACTTCCCCGGATGTTGCATCATGAAATCGGGGAATGAGGTCGGCCAAGGTGGATTTTCCTGCCCCCGATGATCCAACAAGGGCGATGGTCTGGCCTTTTTTGATGGTCAGGTTGATTTTGTTTAGTATGCTTTTGTCGGGATAGGCAAACACAACATCCCTGAGTTCGATTGTTTCATTGAAGCCTGCTATGGACAAAGGATTCGGGTCTTCCATTACGGCCTGCTCCTCCATGATCAGTTTTTGAATGCGCTCAATGCTGGCGGCCCCTTTTTGGATATTATAGGAAGCTGTGCTGAAAGCTTTCAGCGGGTTGATGATTTGGGTAAAGATGGCGATGAATGTTAGGAAATCAGGTCCGTTCAATGAAAAATCATGGTTCAATACCAAGCTTCCGCCGTAGTACAATACGCAGGAAACCGCGATGATGCCCAATGTTTCTGAAACCGGAGAGGCAAGGTCCCTTCTTCGATTGGCCCTGTTCTTGATTTCAAAAAGGTCATGGTTCTCTTTTTTGAAACGCCTCAGCTGTTGTCCTTCTGCATTGAATGCCTTCACAACCCGGATGCCGCCAAGGGTCTCTTCTATGGTGCTGAGGATCTCTCCCAGCTTTTCCTGCACACCTGTCGATACTTTTTTCAATGACCGGCCAATCCTTCCAATCACCAAGCCTGCAATGGGAAGAAAAAGCAGCAGGAATACTGACAGTTCAGGGCTGAGGCTTACCATGGCAAACAGGTAAAAAGCAATGAGGATGGGTTCCCTGAAAAAGCTTTCCAGAAAACTGATGGTGGAAAATTCTACGTCCTGGAGGTCGTTGGTGAGGCGGCTCATGATGTCACCCTTTCTTTGCTCATTGAAAAAGCCAACTGGCAAATCAAGAATTTTGCGGAACATATCTGTTCGCATGTCGTTGATGATGCTGTTCCTGATGGGTGTCAAGAGGTACAGTGAAAAATAAAGGAACAGGTTTTTGAGCATGATGGCTGTTACCAGCACAATGCATATGATGCCGAGTGCCTTGATTTTTCCCTGGTCTGATGCGGTCAATATGGTCAACTGGTTGTACAATAGGTCTGAAAGGTTTCCAAGTTTGAACCTTGAAGTTTGTATTCCACCATTTCCCTGCAATCCAAAAATCAGGGTGAGGAAGGGGGCCAGCATGGCGAGTGAAATCAGGGAAAACAGGGCGGAAAGGATGTTGAGTGAAAAATATCCAATCACCAATTTTGGATACTTTTTTATATAGGAAAAGATGATTCGGAGGCTTTTCATTTGCGTTCTCTACGTTTTTTCAGAATTAGCACCAAAAGTAACTAATTTTACATCCATCAAGTGATCAGTTATGGAGGAAAGCAAAAGACAGAAACAGGTGGCCGGTGTAATTCAGGAGGAAATGAACGATATTTTTCTCCGGATGGGATTGAACATGATCAATGGCGGAATGGTATCCATCGCTGCTGTCAAGGTTACTCCAGATCTGCTCGAGGCAAGGTTTTACCTTAGTTTGTTTCAGGTAAAGGATCCAGAGGCCGTGCTTGAAAAAATTGAAGAGCGGAAAGGAGAGTTGAGAAGACAGTTGGGCGAGAGGGTTAAGCAGCAATTGAGAAGGGTACCTGAGCTGAGGTTTTTCAAGGATGACACCCTTGATCATGTGTTCAAAATGGAGGAAATCTTCAAAAAGATCAACGAAGAACGCAACAAATGAACCTTTCGATGATCCTGAAATTTTCATGGCGTTATTTCAGGGCCAAAAAATCAACCAACGCAATCAACATCATCTCCTGGGTGAGTGTGGTTGCCATCATGTTTGGTACAGCATCCCTTATCATTATCCTCAGTGCTTTCAATGGATTTGAATCACTGGTAAAATCACTCTATTCCTCTTTTTATCCGGAGCTTCGGATAGGGCCAGTGAAGGGGAAAACCATTCAGCTTACACAGCAACAACTGAACCAGCTCAGGGGAATTCATGGTGTTACAAACCTTGCCCTGGTAGCAGAGGAGAGGGCCTTGTTGCAAAATGGATCTTTACAAACGATTGTAAACATCAAAGGCGTAGACAAGCAATATGCACTGGTTTCCGGATTGCCCAACAATATCTACAGGGGCAATTTCAATACAGGAGATGATCAGAAACCAGGCCTGGTGATGGGAGTTGGTGTCGAACAAATGCTTGGGCTGGCATCCGACAGGAGCATCTATCCAGTATCGATTTATTTGCCCAGGAAAAATATATCATCCGCTGACCCTTCTGCTGCATTGGGCCTTGCGATGGGATATCCGCAGGGCAGCTTTGCCATTCAAACCGAATTTGACAACAAGTATGTGATTACCAATCTTGATTTTGTAAAATCATATACAGGATTGGGCGTAAATGAATTCAGTGGGGTAGAAATCAGCACGGACAGTAGTGTAGGATTGGAAACTATTTCATCTACCATGAAATCCCTGTTGGGGAAGGATTACAAAATAGAAAACAGGTTTGAGCAGAACAGGATGTTGTATACCACCATTCGCCTTGAGAAGCTTGCGATTTATGGCATCTTCTCATTGATCCTCATTGTTGCTGCCTTTAACATGGTTGGGGCATTGAGCATGCTGGTCTTAGAAAAGAAAAAAGATATCCAGGTATTGAAGGCCATGGGTGCTGACCAGGGGTTGCTGCAAAAAATATTTTTAGCAGAAGGTGTGCTGCTTTCGTTTATTGGTATGGCCGGTGGAATGGCCATCGCATTGGGGCTCTATTTTTTACAAACAAGGTTCAAGTTGGTTCCGCTCGAAGGGGCAACCTTTTTGATTGATTATTATCCTGTAAAACTGGTCATGACAGATTTTCTTCTTGTTGCTTCTACGGTGCTGTTGATTGGCACACTGGCATCTTGGATGCCGGCAAGAAGGGCCGCATTGGCTGTGGTTGATTTAAGGGGCTGATATCAATAATCTCCCATTGTTTCTGGAAGTTGTGCCAGGGCTTTTGCCAGTTGATCGTCATTGGGCGCGATACCATGCCAACCATGGTCATTTTCCATGAAGTCAACGCCTTTGCCCATCAGGGTATGCATCATGATGGCAATGGGTTTACCCTGGCCAGTCAATGATTTGGCTTCTTCAAGCACCCTGACTACATCATTCATGTCATTGCCTTGCATGCTGAGGGTGGTCCAACCGAAGGCCTCAAATTTTTCGCTGATGTTACCCAGCGATATGACTTGTTCTGTTGGGCCATCAATCTGTTGTCCATTCCAGTCAATTGTTGCAATCAGGTTGTCAACCTTGTGGTGGGCAGCAAACATCACCGCTTCCCAAATCTGGCCTTCCTGCAACTCGCCATCTCCATGAAGGGTGTAGACCAGCCTGTCATCACCATTGAGCTTTTTGGCAAGGGCAGCGCCTATGCCTACACTGAGTCCTTGCCCTC
>JBIPNK010000020.1:0-38554 GCA_044373365.1 Chitinophagaceae bacterium | reverse complement strand
CACTCAATACCGTATAGAGGCTTTCTCCTTCTGGGTCGCCATTGAAAACAACCCCTTTGATATTTTCTTCGAGCGATGTTTTGAGGTATGATTTTAATGCAGCAATCTCAGTATGTTCCGCTTCATGGTTTTGCATGGCAATCTCAAGCGCCTTTGCAAACCCAACAATCCCATAAATGTTTTCTGTTCCTGCCCTCATGTTTCTTTCCTGCCCCCCTCCATGAATGAATGGATTCACCTTGTTGTTCGCATTGATATACAAAAGTCCCACTCCCTTTGGGCCATGAAATTTATGGCTCGCCCCTGTGATGAAGTCAACATTTATTTCAGCCAGGTTGATGGGGAAATGGCCCACAGTCTGAACCGTATCCGCATGAAAAACTGCATTGTATTGCTGGGCCAGTTCTCCAATTCGCTTGATGTTGGAGATATTGCCAATTTCATTGTTGGCATGCATCAGGGTAATCAATGTTTTCTCTGATGATGAAGACAGTTTTAGCTCAAGGTCATTGAGGTCTACATGACCATTGGGAAGGATGTTGACAAATTCTAGACTTGCATCACCCTTGCCTGCAATAAAATGGCAGGTATGAAGTGTTGCATGATGTTCAATCGGGGAACTGATGATTCTGGTACAGCCCAATTCTTTTATTGCCGCAAAAATGGCGGTATTGCTGCTTTCGGTACCTCCACTGGTGAAAAATATTTCAGATGGGTGGGCATGAAGCGCTGCGGCTACTGATTTACGGGCTTTTTCAATGGCCAGCCTGTTTTCCCTTCCGTATGAATAAATCGAGGATGGATTACCGAAATGTTCAGTGAAATAGGGCTTCATCGCCTCGAACACCATGGGGTCTATGGGTGTGGTAGCAGCATTGTCAAAGTATATTCTGGCGGCCATGTCCTAACCTGTTTTTTCAAATATACGAAACAGGGTTTACAATGACTCCTGTATGTCGCGGATGAGTTTTGATGCGATATTGTTGGCGGTAGTTTCGAAATT
The DNA here is from genome assembly GCA_044373365.1 of Chitinophagaceae bacterium. GTDB lineage: Bacteria > Bacteroidota > Bacteroidia > Chitinophagales > Chitinophagaceae > Pollutibacter. The sequence goes on along the minus strand of JBIPNK010000020.1, from coordinate 37,551 downwards.
GCTCTCTGCAATGATCCGAATGATGGGCTCAGTGTTGCTGGACCTCAAATGAACCCAGTCATTGTCAAACTCAATCCTTAATCCGTCGATGGTATTCAAAGGGTTTGATTTGTATTTTTCTTTCAGCTTCTCAAAAACAACGGATAGGTTGGTTTTGCCATCCATTTCGATCTTGTTTTTGCTGATGAAATAGTCTGGATAGCTGCTGCGAAGCTGTTTGACGGTTTTGCTTGATTGTGAAAGATGCGTCAGGAAAAGTGCAATGCCAATAAGCGCATCCCTTCCATAATGGAAATCTGGAACAATGATGCCACCGTTGCCTTCGCCACCAATAACCGCATTAACTTCCTTCATTTTAGCCACAACGTTGACTTCACCAACAGCTGCAGGATGGTATTTACCTCCATGCTTTTCAGTGATGTCTTTCAGTGCTCTTGTTGATGAAAGGTTGCTTACCGTATCTCCTTTGGTTTTACCAAGTACATAGTCTGCAACTGCAACCAATGTGTATTCTTCGCCAAACATGGATCCATCTTCACAAACCAATACAAGCCTGTCAACATCAGGATCAACTGAAATGCCAAGATCTGCCTTGTTGGAAAGTACTGCAGCAGAAAGTTGAGACAGGTGTTGAGGCAATGGTTCAGGATTGTGGGCAAATTTACCATTGACCTCTCCATTCAAAACAATGATGTTCTGTTCTTGAATACCCAGTTTTTTAAGGAGGATAGGCACAAAAACTGCGCCGCTGCTGTTGATGGCATCAACGACAATTTTGAGGTTTTGCTTTTCAATTAAATTTTTATTGACAAGTGCATGAGATACTATCGCATCAAGATGCCTGTCTGCATGATCAAATTTTGTTGTAATGTTTCCCGCTTTTTCAACCAGAGAAAAATTGATATTGCCCAGCTCTGCGTTGTTAAGGATTTGCGCACCTACTTCAGCACTGATGAATTCGCCTTTATCGTTCAGCAATTTGAGCGCATTCCATTCTTTGGGGTTATGGCTGGCTGTGATAATGATTCCCCCCGCAGCATTTTCTGCAGCTACTTCAAACTCGACGGTTGGCGTTGTTGAAAGTCCCAGATCAATGACTTCTGCACCCATTGCAACAAGCGTTTGAGCTACAAGACCTGCTATCATCGGGCCACTCATTCTTCCATCTCTTCCAATGATAATTTTTTTATTACCCTCTGCCATTGCCCATTCTCCAAACGCAGCTGTGTACTTTACCACATCCAATGGGGTAAGCGATTCACCCGGTTTCCCGCCAATGGTTCCCCTGATTCCAGAAATGCTTTTAATCAATGCCAAATTCAAAATTTTAAGGATGCAAAATTACAAAATAAAGCCTGTTCCATCAACTAAATATGATTGCAAACTGGTTTTTATAGACTTAATGCTTTTTGTTAACTTCCCTGATATTCCATTTCCTGGAAATACTGCTTAATTTTACAGTATGTTTATGTTGCATTCTGATCAAATGTCTTTTATTCAGCAGGTGTTACACCTTGATTATCAGTTAATGCTAATGCTGAATCGCCAATTGATTCACCCTGTTTTGGATGGTCTTTTTCTTTTCTTGCGGGAATCTATTTTTCATGTCCCCTTGTATGTTTTTATTGTTTTCTACTCTTTTCAGGTTTTTGGTAAAAAAGCCATTGGGTGGGTATTGGGTGCAATAGCCCTGATTGCATGTTGTGACCTGATAAGCAGCCACTTCATCAAATCCTATTTTGACAGGCCAAGGCCTTGCAGGGATCCCTTCATGGCGGGTCAAATCAGGTTTCTTGCCCGGTATTGTGGCGCCAATGGCAGTTTCACCTCCTCTCATGCGGTCAATCATTTTGCATTTGCCACCTATGTTGTGTCTACCATGAGAAGTATTTCAAAATGGTTCAATCTATTGTTCATTTGGGCCTTTGCCATTGCATATGCCCAGGTATATGTAGGAGTCCATTATCCTTCCGATGTGCTGGTTGGGGCTAGTTTGGGGATAGTTTTTGGACTGGCGGGTGCACAAATCAGCAGGCAGGCCCTATCTTTACAGCAATATAGCATATGAACGAGTTGCTCATTCTCTTCTTTCTGATCCTGATCAATGGATTCTTTTCCATGGCAGAGATCGCCTTGGTTTCTGCCAGAAAGGCCAGACTCGAGGGGCAGGCAAACAAAGGAGACACAAGAGCCAAACATGCACTGGCACTTGCACAAAAGCCAGATTCTTTTTTGTCCACGGTTCAAATTGGCATTACGACCATCGGAATTCTTACAGGTATATTTTCAGGCGATAAGATTGTTGATGATGTAGCTGTCTTTCTGGAAGGACTCCCTGCCTTTGCTGCCTACAGCAGAGGGATAGCAACAGCAGCGGTAGTTATCATCATCACCTTTTTCTCCCTCGTTTTTGGTGAGCTTGTTCCCAAACGGCTTGGATTGTCCAACCCTGAGAAGATTGCTAAAACTGTTGCAGCACCCATGCGGCTGATTTCAAGAATTGCCTATCCATTTGTGTGGCTATTGGTGACCACCACCACACTGATCATGAAAATATTTAGGGTAAAGACGGATGATTCACAAGTAACGGAGGAAGAGATCAAAGCCATCATCAATGAAGGAACCGAACATGGTGCCATTGAAGCAACCGAGCAGGAAATCATCCAGCGGGTTTTCCATCTCGGCGACAGAAATATTACCTCTTTGATGACCCACCGCAGTGATGTAATCTGGTTTGATGTCAATGACAATGAGCAGAGCATCAGAGAAAAAATCATGAAAGAGCCACATTCCGTTTATCCGGTATGCGACAAATCAATCGACCAGATCAAGGGGATTGTATCCATCAAGGATATGTATGTTACACCCGATGAGGTTTCTTTCAAGCATACCATGAAAAATCCTCTTTTTGTTCCGGAAAATATCAGTCCTTATCAACTGCTGGAAAAGTTTAAAGTCTCCAAAATCCATACCAGCTTTGTGGTGGACGAGTATGGAACCCTTCTTGGTTTGGTAACGTTGAATGATTTGCTGGAAGCGATCGTGGGAGACCTACCTCAACATGATTTGCAGGATTATGAAATCATTGAAAGGGAAGATGGAAGTTTTCTTGTTGATGCACAGATTCCGTTTTATGATTTCCTCACCAGGTTTGAAAAGGCAGATTGGATGAATGAAGGGGAGCAGGAATTTGATACACTCGCAGGATTCATCTTGCACTCTCTTGAGCGCATACCAGAAACCGGTGAACATTTTGAATGGAAAGGATTTGGTATTGAAATCATGGACATGGATGGTCATCGCATCGACAAGGTGTTGGTGAAATTATCAGACCAGATCCGCAGTGAAATGGAAGAAGAACAATAAGTAATATGGAGCTCTCTCTTCAACATAAAACGGCATTGGTTTGTGGCGGATCACAAGGAATTGGAAAAGCCATTGCCACAGAACTCGCCATGCTCGGAGCCTCTTGTATTTTGCTCTCAAGGAATTTGACCACTCTTCAACAGACCCTCAAAGAACTGCCCGTTACCGAAGGTCAATTCCATTCATGCCATGCAATTGATTTCAAGGATGTCGATGCCCTCAAGAAGCTTTTAGCCATCATTACAGAAGCGCATACCATTGACATCCTGATCAACAATACAGGTGGCCCCTCAGCCGGGCCAATAGAAACGGCAGATCCGCTGGCCTTCCAGGAAGCCTTCAGTCAACACCTTGTTTGCAACCACATCCTCACACAGGCAGTTATTCCTGCGATGAAACAAAATGGCTGGGGAAGGATCATCAATGTCATTTCAACTTCTGTGCGTATTCCACTGGATAACCTTGGCGTTTCCAATACCATCCGTGCAGCTGTTGCCTCATGGTCAAAAACCATGTCAAACGAATTGGCTGTGCATGGCATTACAGTGAACAGCCTGCTGCCAGGATTCATTTCCACGGCAAGACTGGAGGCTGTTGCTGAAAATTTTGCCGCAAGAGCGAACATTGAAAAGGCTGCCATGCAGGCTCAAATGAGAGCCTCCGTTCCTGCCAAGCGCTTTGGAACACCTGCTGAAATTGCTGCTGTTGCTGCTTTTGTGGCGTCTCCCGCAGCCTCTTACCTCAATGGAATCTGTATACCTGTAGATGGTGGCAGAACCGGAAGCATTTGACAATGAACAGATTCGAATTCAATGAAGCTTTTGCAGTGTCGCTTGATGCAGCTGATCCTTTACAAGGGTTCAGGAAGCAGTTCTTGGTGCCTGAAAAAAACGGAAAGCAGCGCATGTATTTTTTGGGGAATTCACTGGGTCTTCAGCCCAAATCAACTGCAACGTCCATCAATACGATCCTTCAGCATTGGGCTGATGAGGGTGTAGAATCTTTTTTTGCCGGAGAATCACCATGGTTGGATTTGCACAATGCCTTGCTTGAGCCATTGTCTGTTATTGCAGGCGCCAAGCCATCCGAACTCAGCGTGATGAACCAGCTGACGGTCAATATACATTTGATGCTGGTCAGTTTCTACCGCCCAATTGGTAAAAGGAAAAAAATACTGGTAGAATCCAAAGCATTCCCCAGTGATCAATATGCCATCCATTCATTTCTTCAACATCTGGGGCTTGACCCTTTGGAAATTCTGGTAGAAGTCAATGCAGGAAGTGAAAATCTTGCCATGCGCAATGAAGACATTGTACATGCTATCGAAAGCCACGCTGATGAACTGGCTTTGGTTTTCCTTGGGGGCATCAATTACTATACGGGTCAGTTGTTGGACATGGAGCAAATCAGCAACGCCTCTCGCGACGCCGGTGCAATGGTTGGCTTTGACCTGGCCCATGCCATGGGCAATGTGAAATTGAGCCTACACGAATGGGAAATTGATTTTGCCTGCTGGTGTTCCTATAAATACCTGAATGGTGGCCCTGGCGCAGTAGCTGCTGTATTTGTGCACGAGAGGCATCACGCAGACAAAACATTGAAAAGACTTACCGGTTGGTGGGGGTATGACAAAGCGGAAAGGTTTGCCATGAAGAATCGCTTTGTGCCAGAACCCGACGCAACAGGGTGGCAGTTGAGTACACCATCCATCTTGCTCTATGCCTGCCTTAAATCCTCCCTTGATATTTTTACCCAAGCCGGATGGACAACTATTTTGGCCAAGCAGGAAAAAATGATGGACTGGCTTTCCTCACTGATCAATGACCTTGGATCTGAACATTTTGAATGCCTTACACCTGATGCAAGAGGATGCCAGGTTTCCCTGTTGTTCAAAGAAAAAGGAAGGGAGGTTTATGACCTGCTTTTTGAGAAAGGGTTCATGGTGGATTGGCGGGAGCCCAATGTGATTCGCTTGGCACCAGTTCCGTTGTATAATACATTCACTGAAGTATGGCATTTTTATAGCGCATTGAAAGCCATTATCTTTGAGGTATATGCAACAGACAAGCCCATTCAAGCATAGAAATAAAGGAAAACAATCGCTTTAATTTTCAAGTTTTTACCATGACCAAACAAGCACTGATCGATCATATAAGAGCAAAAAAATCTTATCTCTGTGTAGGGTTGGATACAGATCCCAGCAAGTTGCCTGAATGCATGTTGGCGGAAGAGGATCCTGTTTTTGCTTTCAACAAGGCCATCATCGATGCAACCTTGCCTTACTGTGTTTCCTACAAAATCAATACTGCTTTTTATGAGGCACAAGGCCTGCGCGGATGGGCTTCCATGGAAAAGACCGTGAATTATATTCCTGAATCACATTTCAGGATTGCCGATGCAAAGCGTGGAGATATTGGCAATACGTCCACCCAGTATGCCATTGCGTTTCTTCAAAATCTTCCCTTTGATGCCATCACCATTGCTCCCTACATGGGCGAGGACAGCGTGAAGCCATTCCTTCAGTTTGAAGGGAAATGGGCCATCGTACTCGGACTTACTTCCAACCCTGGTGCGGCTGATTTTGAATTGAAAGACTTGAAAGAACATGGCCGCTTGTACGAAAAAGTTATCCAAACTGTTGCTGGCTGGGGATCCACTGACAACCTGATGTTTGTGGTAGGCGCCACCAGGTCTGATGAATTCCTCAACCTCAGAAAAATATCACCCAATCATTTCTTTTTGGTGCCAGGTGTTGGAGCGCAGGGAGGTAGTCTGGCAGAAATTTCAGAGAAGGCCATGAACAAGGATGTGGGCTTGTTGGTCAATGTAAGCCGCGACATCATCTTTGCATCTTCAGGCAATGATTTCGCATCAGTGGCAGGAGAGAAGGCAAAGGCCTATGCTGCTGAAATGTCTCTCTATCTTTAACTCAACCGGTATGGAGCAATTGAAAAAAATCTATCAAAAATACAAGCCTGAAATCAGGGTAGGCATCGCTGTATTTGCAGGACTTTTTGCTTTCAAGATTGTGAAAGACCTTCTTGATCGGTTATGGCCTGATTGATTGCAGAATGGCTTCAGTAAGTTTCTTTGCCCATCTTCCATACTCAATTCCTGAAGGATGAAGTCCATCTTTGGCTACCAGCAAAGCGTTGGAGGTTGCTTCCCTGCTGCCCGCTGTGATAGAAACATAAGAAATGCCAGCAGCATCAGTGATCTTCTTGTTGATGGTATTGAACAGGTCTATTTCTTTTCCGATTTTCACCCTGTCCCTGCTGGCTGCAAAAGGCGTTGCTCCCCAATCAGGGATGCTCAGCACAAAAACATGTTGTTGGTTTCCTCCAGCAAAGGCAATGGCTTTTTTCAATAATTTTTCAAATTCCTGTTCATACATTGAGGGATCTTTTCCCCGGTATTGGTTGTTGACGCCAATCAGCAGGGTGACAATGTCGTAGGGTTGCGCAAAGGTTGTTTTCTCTATTCCAGCCATCAATTCATCCGTCGTCCAACCGGTTTTGGCAATGATTTCTGCTGCATGTACGCTCATGCCTTTGTTCCTCAGCAGTTGCACTGTCTGGTAGGGGAAAGATTCATAAATGGGAACAGATTCACCAATGGTATAGGAATCACCGAGGGCCAGGAAACTCCTTTGCTTTTGTGCAGTACTGTTCAATGCCATGGTCATCAGAAATGGTAGGGTGATAAAAAGCTGTTTCAGGCGGTTCATATGAGCCCGAATTTAGACAAAATGGGATTATCTTTATCCACAACCGAAAACCAACTGCATGAAACGGATTTTTTTCTTGATGCTCGTATTAGCAAGCTGCACGATTTCTTTTGCACAACAACTGCCTGTGGCCAAAGCCAACTATGAGCTGGCCGCCAGGTTCTCTCCCAAAAAATTGGAAAAAATGTTGTTCTCTACTGCCGTAGATCCTCATTGGATGAAAGGCGGCGTCAAGTTCTGGTACACCTTTGAAACAACCGCTGGTAAAAAATGGTATGTGGTGGATCCGGTAAAAATGTCCAAGGTTCCCATGTTCGATAATGATAAGTTGGCTGCATCCATCACAAGAATTGTCAAGGATCCTTTTGATGGCAAACATCTTTCCATCGATAACCTCAAATTTGTAAAGGATGAGAACTGGATCCAGTTCGAAGTGAAAAGTACCCAAGATGTTGAGAAAAAAGACTCCACCAAAAAAGGAACATCCACCAAAGAAAAAAAGGTTTTTCATTTTCAATACAACATCACCCTTGATTCACTTGTCGAATTGAAGGATCACAAGAAGCCAACGCCAAAGCCTTCATGGGCCAATGTTTCACCCGATCAGCAATGGGTGGTATTTGCAAGGGATTTTAACTTGTACAGGATGGATTCCGCCAACCTGCGCAAGGCTATTGCTAAAGAAGATGACAGTACCATTGTGGAGGAAAAATTGACCACAGATGGCATTGAAAATCATGGATTTGGCGAATCATTTGGTGAGACCAATCTTGAAAAGGCTGCCAACCGCAAAAAAAGAAAATTTGCAGGCCTGATGTGGTCTCCGAATTCAAAACATTTTGTGATCACAAGAACCGACAGCCGTAATGTAAAAGATCTCTGGGTTATCAATAGCATCGCGGAGCCACGTCCGACCCTGGAAACCTATAAATACCATATGCCTGGAGAAAAAGAGGCTCCCATCAGGGAAATGATGGTGTTTGACATGGCCACTAAAACAATGCAAAAGATTGATGCTTCCCAGTTCAAAGACCAGGAGTTGGGGATATGGTCTGCCAATGTTGAAAAAAGAGCCCGCGATGATGAGCGCCGCCCAATGATTTGGATGGGGGATGATACCAAGTTTTATTTCAGCAGAACAAGCCGTGATCTAAAAAGAATTGATGTTTGTGCGTTTGATCTTGCATCCAAACAAGTCAAGGTGCTGGTGGAAGAGAGAATGAATACCTATCTTGAAGTCCGCAAGCCATTGTTTTTTAACAATGGAAAGGAATTCATCCATTGGAGCGAACGCGATGGATGGGGGCATCTCTACCTCTATGATTCTTCTGGTAAAATGAAATCACAGATCACTTCAGGGCCATGGCATGTAGAGGAAATGGAGGACATTGATGACAAGACAAGAACAGTTTATTTTACCGCCAATGGCAAGGAGGCTGGAGAAGATCCCTACTACCTGCATTTGTACAAAACAGCGTTGGATGGCAGTGGTTTGAAACTCCTCAACCCCGGAGACCATGACCACAGCGCAAACCTTGATGATACCAGGCGTTTCTTTGTTGATAATTATTCCAGGGTCAATACTGCGCCCGTTTCTGCTTTGTTTGATGCAACAGGAAAGAAAATCATGGACCTGGAGAAAGCAGATCTTTCATCGCTGATGCATGCCGGTTACAAATTTCCTGAGCCCTTTATCGCCAAGGCAGATGATGGCATTACTGACCTGTATGGGGTGGTTTACAAGCCTTTTGATTTTGATTCCACCAAGAAATATCCGGTTATCGCTTACGTCTACCCCGGACCTCAGACAGAAGCAGTGAACAAAGCTTTTGGAAGAGGAATGGACCGCGTAGACAGGCTCGCGCAGTTTGGTTTTATCGTGGTGACTTTGGGCAACAGGGGCGGTCATCCTTCAAGGTCCAAATGGTACCACAATTATGGCTATGGCAACCTCCGCGACTATGGATTGGCTGACAAGAAAACAGTCATTGAACAACTCGGGCAAAGGTTCAACTACATGGACGTGAGCCGCGTGGGCATTCATGGGCATTCCGGTGGAGGGTTCATGTCTACTGCTGCAATGTTGGTCTATCCTGATTTCTTCAAAGTTGCCGTTTCTTCCGCAGGCAATCACGAGAACAATATTTACAACAGGTGGTGGAGCGAGAAGCACCATGGCGTGAGAGAGCAGGTCTCTGATAAAGGGGACACCAGTTTTCTGTATGCGATTGAAAAAAATTCAGAACTGGCCAAAAACCTCAAAGGTCATTTGATGCTGTCTCATGGGGATATTGACAACAATGTTCATCCAGGCAATACCATTCGCATGGCCAATGCTTTGATCAAGGCCAACAAACGGTTTGACCTGGTTTTGTTGCCAGGGCAAAGGCATGGCTATGGCGACATGACGGAGTATTTTTTCTGGCAGATGGGTGATTATTTCAGCAAGTGGTTGTTGGGTGATTTTTCTCAACCGGTCGACATCATGGAAATGAACAGGGAAATCCAGCAGACAGGAAACAAAAAATAATGTTCCCTGATCAGGTTGTATTTTTGCAGTGATGAACAACATGAAGATATGGGTCTCAATGCTGCTGTTGGGTTGGCTGCCCTTTGGCCTGTTTGCCCAGTTGAAAGACACCACCATCAATGACCAAGGCCGTCAGGTAACCCTTTCGCCGGTTGTGATCAGGAGTGGCACCAATGTGCCAGGGTTCATCAAACGCGTTGAAAACGATACCACTTTTTACAAGGCATTCAAAAACCTAAGGGTACTGAATTATTCTTCCCTCAATGATGTGCGGATGTTTGACCGAAAGGGCAAGGTCGAAGCCAGCCTGTTCAGCAAAACCCGGCAATGGGCTTCCAGGTCCTGTAGGGTAACCAAGGTAATTGAGGAAAAAACCACCGGCGATTTTTACAAGGCTGGGGGCGATTACAATTACTATACCGCCGAGCTCTATGCTTCCCTTTTCTTCTCAAAGGATACTGTCTGTGGCCAGTCGAATGTTATCAAAGACCTTAACCTGACCCTCAGGGGCAAGAAGGGTTTGGACAAGCACAAGGAGCAATTGAAGATGTTGTTTTTCAATCCAGGAAAGGATATTCCTGGCATCCCCCTGATGGGAGACAAGGTCAAGGTTTTTGACAAGGCGCATTCCGATTTGTATGACTTCAGCATTGATATCCAGGAATACAAGGGAAAGCCAGCCTATCTTTTTGTATTGAAAATCAAGGAGGACCTGGCTTTTTACAAAAAAGATGATGTGGTCATTGATGAAATGACGACCTGGTTCAACTATGACACTTTCGAAGTGATGGCCCGCAATTACAGCATGAGCTACAATGCAGGGGTATACAAATTCAATGTCTCCATGCAAGTGGAGATAGGAAAGATGGGGAAATACCTTTACCCCAAAATCATCCGGTACGACGGCAACTGGGGCGTGTTGATCAAGGGCAAGGAGCGCGGGTTGTTTACCGCTACCATTTATGACCTTGACGTCAACTGAGCATTGTTGGAATAGCCCCTCCATTTTTGGATGACTGCCTTCATGTCATCAGCCAACTCACTTTCAAAAAGCATTTCCTCGCCAGTAGCAGGGTGAATGAATCCAAGTGTTTTTGCATGCAGGGCCTGTCGTTTGCAGAGGTCAAAACAATTGTCAACGAATTGCTTGTATTTTGTAAAAACCGTTCCTTTTACAACCCTGTCACCACCATATACATCATCGTTGAACAATGGATGCCCGCGGTGTTGCATGTGCACCCTGATCTGGTGGGTTCTTCCAGTTTCTAGCCTGCATTCAACGAGGCTCACATATTTGAGGTCTTCCAAAACTGTATAATGGGTAATAGCATGCTTCCCATGATCACCATCAGGAAATACATCCATCAATTTTCTGAACCTGGGATGTCTTCCAATATTGCCCTCAATGGTTCCTTCCACCTCATCAAAATTTCCCCATACCAGGGCCATGTACCTTCTTTTTACTGTATGCTCAAAGAATTGCCTGGCAAGCTTTACAGCAGCCAGCTCAGATTTCGCCAAGACAATCAACCCGGTTGTGTTTTTATCAATCCGGTGCACCATGCCAAACCGGGGTAGTTTGGTCTCATCAAGGTCTGGTTGTTGTTCACGCAAATGCCAGGCAACGCCATTGATCAGTGTTCCGCTAAAGTTGCCTGAACCAGGGTGAACCACCATGCCAGCGGGCTTGTTGATCAGCAGGATATGGTCGTCTTCGTAGACGATGTTCAATGGCAATTGTTCTGGGATGATTTCGTAGGTGACCGGGTCAGTATCAGAGTAAAAGATGATCTGGTCTGCAGGTTTTACCTTGTAATTGGCCTTGATGGATTGGTTGTTGACCAAGACCATGCCATTGTCAATGGCCCGCTGGATCTTGTTCCTGGAGGTATTGACTACTCTGTTCAACAGGAATTTATCAATCCTCAGGGGTTCCTGTCCTTTGTCCACTTCAATCGCCAGTCTTTCATACAATTCTTCTGACCCTTGCTCAACGATATCCTCAACCATCATTTCATTGCTGTTCTCCTGCGGCATAATGCGTATTTTTGCAAAGTTAACGTCTTTGTACACCAATTGAAGAAACATGCAGCAAGCGGTATATGTTAAGGACCTTGGGAACATGGAGTATGGCGAAGCCTGGAGTTTCCAGGATTCGCTGTTGCTGGAGAATACCAACAAGAAAATAAAGCTTGCCAAGGGAGAGGATGCCGGTGAAACCATTCACCACCTGCTTTTTTGTGAGCATCCTCCCGTGTATACCCTGGGAAAAAGCGGGAAGGAAGAACATGTATTGATCAGCAAGGAGGAATTGGCCCAAAGGAATATTGGCTATTACCCGACCAACAGGGGAGGAGACATCACTTTTCATGGTCCAGGTCAGGTAGTAGGCTATCCGATCATCGATCTTGAAAAATTTTTCACCGATATTGGCAGGTACCTCAGGTGCCTGGAAGATGTCATCATCCTCACATTGGCCCATTATGGATTGAAGGGAGACCGGAGTCCGGGAGAAACAGGGGTCTGGTTAGACCCGTCCAATAAAATGATGGCAAGAAAGATATGTGCCATGGGTGTCCGCTGCAGCAGATGGGTTACCATGCATGGATTTGCGCTGAACGTTAATACTGATCTCAATTATTTCAGCTCAATTGTTCCTTGCGGCATTCCCGACAAGCAAGTAACCTCTCTGCAAAAAGAGCTGGGTAGAGAAATACCCATGGAGGAGGTAAAGGATCTGATCATGAAAAACTTCGAACAGGTATTTCAGTGTATAATCATCTTCCCGCAGGAGGGATGAAAAACTTGTTTTGTTCCCTTAGTCTTTCATCTTCATAAAGATCATACCTGAACCACCCGCTGTGCAGAAAATTGGAGCGGTCTATAAGCAGCTGAGGCTCCTTTATATTTCTCATGTGAAACATGGGGGTGCCGTCTTCCTTGAAGACCCGAAGCGTAAATTTCTTTTTTTTGGCATCTGGAAGAGCGATGATAAGGTTCCCTTCATTATTGGTAAAAATAAGTCCTGAAGGGTTGAAAATATTTTCGTTGATGTTGTTCTCTATTTTACCAGAAAGGTTAATGCCTGTAGCTGTTTCTCTTTTTATTTTCAGGGCTTTGTCGGGCTTTAGTCCATGCATACCCTTAGCATGACTGGTGTCATCAATCAATTCATTTGACGGTGTTGTCATGGGTACACTGAGGGAATGCAATGGAGAATCTTTGACAGCTTTTTGGGCTGCTGTAAAGAGATATCTTCCTCCAGGCTTAACATAGTAAATCCTGTAATAACTATTGGCTACGCCTGGCTTTTTATCTACATAGCCATTGGAAACTGATGTGGGATCTGGCATGGATACAATAGACCTGAATCCAGTCAGTGAATCAACAGATCGCTGTATGATCAATTGTGACAGCTCTGGATGTGGGTTGAGCCATCCAATGATCACCATTCCATTTCTTTCTTTCACCGTAAAACGAGGCAGGCTGTCCTGTGCATTTACTGTTTCAAGTGAAAGCAAGATTGGGATGAAACAAATTAAAAAGAATTGTTTTTTCAGGGACATTGGTCACAAAGGTAATCTCCTTCAGTTAAAAAATAAGTTCATTGTTGACAAGTGACCTGTTTCCCTGCAGGCCACCACTGTGAATTAACAATATTTTTGAATCTCTCGCGAATGCTCCTGCTTCCATCATGCGGTAGAAAGCGTGTACAAGCTTTCCTGTGTAGACAAAATCGGTAGGAATATGGTGGGTATTGAAAAAATCATTCATGGACTGAAACAACAGCGCATTTGTTTTGGCGTATCCGCCCAAATGAAAATCGAAACGCATATCAAACCGCTTGTTTTGGATCTCTTCATTAATCAACAACTGTTTAATTTCATCCATCACACTAAAATTATTTTTAAGCACTGAAACCAGGGTCAACTGTTGGTGAGACTGCAAACCTGCAATCAATCCAGCGGCCATTGTTCCTGTTCCACAGGCTGCAATGACCCTGTCAAATCCTTCAACGCCAGGAATCTCCATGATATCTTTTGCCCCCAACATTCCCAATCTGCCATATCCCCCGTGAGGAATGATGGCATGGCCGGGATAGGATTTTGAATATTGGACAGGATCAATTGAATCGAATGATTCCCTCGGCGTAAACTCAAGTTGCATGCCGTAGGACATGCAATCCAATAAACTGTGGGATAGTTTTTTTGGCTTTTCCCCTCTCACATATCCAATGGATTCCAGGTTGTTTAGTTTTGCTGCATAGGCTGCAGCAACAAGATGATTCGAAAAGGCGCCTCCAAAGGTCAGGATACCTTTTTTTGCGCCCTTCTTTGCAGCAGCAAGGTAATGATTGAGTTTAAAAATCTTGTTTCCAGAAACAATAGGATGGAGCAGGTCAAGCCTTAAGATAGCAGCACTGATGCCATGGAATTGAACATGTTCGTCATTGATTGGCTGTATGATGTTTTTTGCTAACATGATCCCTGCAAAGGTCGTATTTTGGTGCTTTGAAAATTCGGACTAATTTCGCACCATAAATCATCTCTCATGAAACCATCGTTGTTGATATTAGCAGCCGGCATGGCCTCCAGGTACGGAGGAATGAAACAGATTGAAGCGTTTGGTCCTGAAGGCGAAACCATCATGGATTATTCCATCTACGATGCCATCAGGGCAGGGTTTGGGAAAGTAGTCTTTGTGATCAGGGAAGATTTTGCGGAACAATTCAAAGCCATATTTGAGCCGAAATTGAAAGGAAAGATCCAGACGGAATACGTATACCAACACCTGGATGCCCATCTAGACGGATACCAAAGGAGAGAAGACCGGGCCAAGCCCTGGGGAACGGCTCATGCCGTATTGTGTGCCGCTGATGTGATCAACGAACCTTTTGCAGTAATCAATGCAGATGATTTTTATGGGCAGGATGCATTTGTGAAGGCCTATGCATTCCTTACAGGTGCTTGCAATGAGAAACATTACTCCATCATTGGATATCAATTGAAGCAAACACTGTCCGATTATGGCACTGTCAACAGAGGGGTTTGTACCGTTAATGAAATGGGCGATCTTATCGGGGTGACAGAGCGGTTGAATATTGCAAGAAAAGATGGTGGTGTGGGTTGCGATGACGGCCTTGAACCAGTTGAACTGTCTGAGGACACCATTGTTTCAATGAATTTCTGGTGCTTTGATCCTTCTGTGTTTCAATACTCTTCAAAGTTGTTTCAACAGTTTCTTTCGGAGAGAGGGCAGGAGGAAAAGTCAGAATTTTTTATTCCCATTGTTGCTGACCAATTCATCCGCGATGGGGAAGGCAGGGTAGAAGTTATTCCAACCAGTGCCATTTGGTTTGGCGTAACCTATAAAAATGATGCCCCTGCAGTAAAGGCGGGCATTGATAAATTGCTGGTAACAGGAGAATATCCCAGTGGCCTTTGGCGCTGATCCGTTAATGGTTACCCCAGGACAACTTTTACCATGTAAACATGGTCTTGGACTTTCTTGACCTGTTGGGTCCTGTTGATTCCTTTGATGGATGAAGTATTGCGGAGTTTGATGTTGATATCCTTATCAGCCTCTTTCAATGTTTCAACAAGCTGGAAAATATTCTTCGATTTGGTCGCAAAAACAACCCCATTCGCTGAAGCCTGACGGGCGTTCAAGATACCAATCACTTCTCCGTTTTTGTTGAATACGGGGCCTCCGCTGTTTCCAGGATTGGCAGTGATGGTGATTTGGCAAGACATGGTGTCGCCCTCCAGACCCGTCCTCGCACTCAAGTAACCTTCATTGTAAACAATTTCGTCCTTGGGGTATCCAAGGGTGTAAACTGCTTCTGACAAATCGGTTTGAAGGCGGGTAAAGCCATAGGGCAACTGTTTGGGAGACTCAAAGTCCTGGTCATTGATCTTGATGACCGCAATATCGGAGTTGGCATCCTGGTGAACGATTTCAGCCAGGAAGTCTTCACCCTGAATGCTTTGTACATAAATCTTTTTTGCACCCTTTAGCACGTGTGCACTGGTAACAAGATAACCCTTGGGGTCGATCATGAAACTGGTGCCGCCAAACTTAACGTCTGAACCTGGGGCAATTTTCGTCCTGAATTTGTTGAACTCAGCCCGTTGGTTGCTGGATTGTTTTTCAAGGTTGCTTACTTTCCTTCTTAATTCCTCAATATCCCTGAAAGGGGTTTTGGGAGTGAAGATGGTCATCATCCCACTGATAAAAAGTGCTGTGATACCTGCAATTGATGCTGCTACAGCAACAACCCTGCGGTATTTGTTCCACATGTTGATGATACGGGTACCTGTTGTCAACTGAAGTTCTTTTATTTCTCCAGACTCTTGCATGGTATGATGGGTGTCATAGAGGTTGGACTTGAACCTTCTGATTTCGCCATAATGGCCCATTTGTTCAAGGAAATAATGGTATTCTACTACAGTTTGATCCAATTCAGGGTTGTTCTTCCTCATTTCCTCAAAGGCATGCTGCTCCTCAGGACCCATCTCTCCAGTGAGATATCTTTCAACCACTTCCGCCAATTCAAATTGTTCCATTATATATACAATTAAGCGTTTTTATATTGGGCAAAGAAGAGCTTTTTTAGCCTGACCAGGCATTTATATTTCTGGTTCTTTGCATTGTCTGCATTGGTATATCCAAAAAAGCTTGCTATTTCAAGCATGTTTTTCCGGTGCACGTAAAAAGCTTCAATAAGGCTTTTACATGGCTCTCCAATCTTCCCCATGGCTGTTCGCATGGTCTGGTACTGGAGGGTCAGCTTATCATGCTCCTCAATGTCATCCTCCACCTGCACAATCCTGTCAAAGTTCTCCACCGGGGTCTCTATTCGCCTGGAATGTTGTAACTTCTTGAGCCACAGTCTTCTACACACAGAATAAAGATAGGTGCGGATCTGACAGGTGAGTTCAAATTCGGGTAACCTTGATTTTTCATAGAGCACCATCATGGCTTCCTGAAAGATATCCCTGGCATCATCTTCTGTACCATTGTTACTGATGACAAAATGTTGGATCAGGCTGTAGTTTTCTTTGTACACAGCCTCAACCGCGCCCTTGTCGTTGTTGCCAATGGCCTTGAATAACCCCAATTCTTGTTCTGTAATAGCCACAATTATCTTTTTTTAATACCTCCACGGCCTTTTTGTAACCCACAAAAGAACAAAAAAAAATCTTTTAAATTTCGGGTTACTTTCTTTTACTTCGCGTATTAATTCACTGTTATTCAATTTTAACATTCAAAAACCCAAAAGAATGAAAAAGTTTTTCGCAATCTTGGCTATCGTAGCTCTCGCATCATGTGGTGGTTCTTCTGAAACTCCAGCTGCTGACACAACTGCTGTTGCTGTTGACACAACTGCTGTAGTTGATACAACTGCTGTTGTTGATACTGCTGCTGCTGCTGTAGATACTACTGCTGCTGCCAAGTAATCTTTTTTTCATATGGCAAGCAATCGTTGAAGTCGTCCCGTTTCTACGGGATGACTTTTTTATTTTATTGATTATCAGCTCTTTGTCTTGTTTGCTTCCCTTTCTCGCTGAATAAGTTTACCTTTGTAAAAAGTATTTAATATGAGTTTTGAAGCGTTAGGCATTGAAGAGTCGTTATTGCAAGGTATTAATGCCCTTGGGTTCACCGAACCCACCCCCATTCAGGAAAAAGCTATTCCCATTCTATTGAGCGGTACAAAGGACTTCGTCGGACTGGCCCAAACGGGTACAGGTAAGACAGCCGCCTTTGGACTCCCCCTTTTGCAGTTGGTCGACAGTGAAGCACGCCACCCCCAAGCTTTGGTGGTATGTCCAACCCGTGAGCTGTGCATGCAGATCACCAAAGACATTGCAAAATTTTCCCTTCACAAGAAATCCATCAAGTCTGTAGCCGTTTATGGCGGGGCTTCTATTGGTGACCAAATCAGGGACCTTAAGAGAGGTGTACAAATTGTAGTCGCCACTCCCGGTCGATTGATTGACCTCATTGAGCGAAAGGCCATCAACCTGGAGAACATCAATTATATCGTATTGGATGAGGCCGATGAGATGTTGAACATGGGTTTCAGGGAAGACATTGAGTTTATCCTTGGCAACACGCCCAATAAAAACAGCATCTGGCTTTTCAGCGCAACCATGCCTTCAGAAGTAAAGCAGGTAAGCAAGCGTTTTATGACCACGCCTGCTGAAGTGACGATTGGAAAGGCCAATTCCTCAAATGTAAACATTGACCATCAGTATTATACCACATCAGGGGTTAATCGCTATCATACCCTGAAAAGGATCATCGATTTCAATCCTGGTATTTATGGCATTATTTTCACCCGTACCAAGGCAGATGCACAAAGCATTACGGAATCACTGATCAGGGAAGGCTATGATATTGAAGCCCTACACGGGGATCTTACGCAGGCCCAAAGAGATAAGGTGATGGCCAGGTTCAGGGAGAAAAGCCTTCAGTTGTTGATCGCAACCGATGTAGCCGCCAGAGGCATTGATGTGCAGGGTATAACCCATGTAATCAATTATGAGCTTCCAGATGATCCGGAAGTCTATACGCACAGGAGTGGTAGAACAGGTCGTGCAGGAAAAAGTGGTATCTGTATTTCTGTTATCAGTCAACGCGAAGCCTATAGGTTGCGCCAGATTGAGAAATTACTGAACAACCGCTTCCACAAGTTGGACATTCCTTCGGGCAAAGACGTTTGCAGAAAGCAGTTCTTCCATTTTATCGATAAAATGTTGAAAGCAGACATCAGCCATGGAGAATATGAAACCTATATTCCTTTGCTCCGCGAGAAATTTGTGGACATGGAGAAGGAAGAGATCCTCACAAGGGTTGCTGCGCTTGAATTTGACAGATTCCTTCAGTATTATGAGAATGCAGCTGATCTGAATGTAAGGGATGACCGCAGGGCTGAAAGAACCAGCGACAGGTTTAATGAGCGTTCGTCCGACAGGCGTGAGCCAGGGGGAAGAAGAGTGGAGCGTTCATCCTCAGATCGTGGTGGAGCAGGCTATAAGAAGCTTTTCATCAATCTTGGAACCAAGGATGGTTTCTACAAGGCAAGTTTTCTGCAGTTCATTCTTGACCTCAGTGACCTGAAGAAGGAAGTACTGGGTAAGATTGACATGAAAGAAATGAACAGCTGGGTGGAGATCGAAAGTGGTGCTGCCAATCAAATGATCAAGATGATTGACGGTAAAAAATTCAAGGGCAGACAGATCCGGATGAACGATGCAGACAGCGGAGGCCCAAGAAAGAGATTTTAATTTGATTTTTGAAAATGTTTTAAGTTTCTTATATTTGCATAGATGATATCGAACAGAACCCGTTACTTCTTTTATTTTTATTACTACTTTACCGGTGGTACGGGAATTTTTTGTTGAAAATCAAATATTAAACACAACATCAACATAAGAATCCCGGCTAACCCCCGGGATTTTTTTTTAAGCAAAAACCAATGAGCGAAAAAAAATTGGAAAAGACATCAAAGCAGGGGGGCGACAAAAAAACGCAGCCCAAATTGCCTGTAGCCATACAGGGGTATGAAGGCAGTTTTCACCAGGTGGCTGCAAGGTCTTTTTATGGAAAGAATGTCCAGATTCTACCTTGTGCAACGTTCACTGAGGTAATCAACCAGGCATCAGATAAAAAAACCACCATGGGGGGCATCATGGCCATTGAAAATTCCATTGCCGGCAGTATTTTGCCCAACTACAATCTTCTCCAAAAGTCAGACCTCTTTGTTGCAGGAGAAGTTTACCTGCAGATTGACCAGCACCTGATGGTCAATCCTGGGGTAAAACTAACAGATATAAAAGAAGTGCATTCTCATCCAATGGCACTTCAGCAGTGCCTTGGATTCCTGAACCCGAAAGGCTGGAAATTGATTGAAACCGAGGATACGGCACTCAGCGCCAAGCATGTTCATTTGAGGAAAAGCAAGCATGTTGCAGCGATTGCGGGAAAGCTGGCTGCAGAATTGTTTGGTTTGGACATCATCGCACCCAAGATTCATGATGTCAAAAACAATTATACCCGATTTCTGATCCTCCAACAAAGTCCTTCTGAGGTGGAGGGAGCCAATAAGGCATCGATCAATTTTCATACAGATCATGCAAAAGGAAGGTTGTCTGAAGTGTTGACGCTGATTGCAAAAGAAGGCATCAACCTGAGCAAGCTTCAATCATTTCCGATTGCCGGAAGCAAGTTCAAGTATGGGTTTCATGCGGATCTTGAATTTGAAGCCATCGGACAATATAAAAAACTCATAGGAAAATTGGAAAAGAAAACAGCATTCCTCAGGGTTTTAGGTGTTTATAAAAAAGGAAAATTCAACAAGTAGGATCATGATCAATGTTTCATCACGATTGAATGGGATTGGTGAATATTATTTTTCATCAAAGTTGAGGGAGATCGAAGAACTCAATAAAGCCGGCCATCAGGTTGTCAACCTGGGTATTGGAAGCCCTGACCTGCCGCCACATCCATCGGTTGTGGAGGCCTTGCACCAGGAAGCTGCCAAGCCCAATACCCATGCCTACCAGTCTTATAAGGGGTCTCCTGTGCTGCGCAATGCCGTTTCGGCCTGGTACAAGAAATGGTATCAGGTGGAGGTGGATCCCAATACGGAAGTGCTTCCCCTTATTGGAAGCAAAGAGGGCATCATGCACATCTGCATGACTTACCTGGATCAGGGAGATGCGGCCCTGGTACCCAACCCTGGGTATCCAACCTATACCAGTGCAGTGAAGTTGGCGGGTGGCGAAGTGCTGGCTTACCGGTTGGATGAAGCACATGATTGGCATCCTGATATCAATGCCTGGAAACAAATGATTGAGCTTTACAATTCCCAATCCAGGGGCAAAGTGAAATTGCTTTTTCTGAATTACCCTCATATGCCCACTGGCCAGTTGCCGGACAAGCAATTGTTGCAGGAGATCATTGATTTTGCCAAAACCAATGACATTTTGATTGTTCATGACAATCCCTATAGCTTTATCCTCAATGACGAACCATTAAGCCTATTTGCATTTGACAAGACCAAGGAAGTTGTTGTGGAGCTCAATTCACTGAGCAAATCCCATAACATGGCTGGATGGCGAGTGGGAATGATTGTGGGCTCATCAGCACACATCAATGCCATATTGCGGTTTAAGAGCAACATGGATTCAGGCATGTTTTTGCCTGTACAGGTTGCTGCAGCAAAAGCATTGGAGTTGGATCAGGACTGGTTTGATCATGTAAATAAAATATACGCGCAACGAAAGGAGCAGGCCCTGGTCTTGCTTGATTTGCTTGGATGCAGCTATTCAAAAAATCAAGTGGGCATGTTTGTCTGGGCGCATATCCCCAGCCATTATGCATCAGGTTATGCATTGAGCGATGCCGTCCTTGAAAAAGCACGTGTCTTCATTACACCTGGTGGAATATTTGGCGATGCTGGAAATGAATATGTGCGGGTTAGTCTTTGCAGCAAGAAGGAAATTCTGGAGGAAGCCATTGATCGTGTAAGAGAAACATTCACAAAACAATAATTTTCATCATACCATTCAACCATGAAAAAAAATTTTGCCATTGTAGGTGTGGGATTGATCGGAGGGTCGCTGGCGCTCAAGTGCAGAAAAAATGGGTTGGCCAATAGGATTGTTGGTGTTGACAGCAACCAGGAGCATGGCATGAAAGCCATCGAACTGGGGCTTGTTGACGAGATGATGCCATTGGATGAGGCTATCTTAGTGGCAGATGTGATTGTGTTGGCTGTTCCTGTAGGTGTCTTGTCTACCTTGATTCCTTACGTGTTGGACAGGGTATCGCATCAGGTAGTGATCGACATGGGCTCAACCAAAAGCCAGCTCGCCAACCTTGTGAAAAATCATCCCCACAGGGGAAGGTTCGTTGCCTCTCATCCCATGTGGGGTACAGAGTATAGTGGCCCTACCGCGGCTGTTGAAAATGCATTTGAAGACAAGGCGGTTATCCTTTGCGATGCCAGTGAAAGTGATCCTGATGCATTGGAGATAGCCACTGAAATTTTCAATGCATTGAAGATGCGCATCATCGAAATGGATGCCAATGATCATGATCTGCATGCAGCCTATGTAAGCCATATTTCTCACATCACATCCTTTGCGCTGGCCAATACGGTATTGGAAAAAGAGAAAGAAGACGATGCCATTTTTGAAATGGCCAGTGCAGGTTTTGAGAGCACTGTGCGTTTGGCAAAAAGCAGTCCTGAAATGTGGACGCCCATCCTGATGCAAAACCGTGAGAATATTCTTGATGTACTCAATGAGCATATTACCCAACTGAGAAAATTCAAATCATGCCTTGAAAAAGAGAACTGGGAATACCTCAATGAATTGATGAGCAAAGCAAACCAGATCCGCAGGATCATACACTAATACACATAAACCTTCCTTATTTAATCCTTAATTTTACAAAATGGAATCAACTGAAACAACCCAACAGTCAGCAGTTCAGGCCGCTTGGAACAAAAGACCCCTCATCATTTCAGGTCCTTGTAGTGCAGAGACCGAAGAGCAAGTAATTGAAACTGCAGAACGTCTTGCCAAGACAGGCAAGGTAGACATGCTGCGCGCAGGAATCTGGAAACCACGCACCAAGCCTGGCATGTTTGAAGGCATTGGTGCCAAAGGATTACCATGGCTTCAAAAAGCAAAAAAACTTACTGGCTTGCCCACGACCGTTGAAGTGGCTACCGGGAAGCAGGTTGAAGATGCCCTGACTTTTGATGTTGATGTTTTGTGGATTGGTGCAAGAACCACCGTTAACCCTTTTAGTGTTCAGGAAGTGGCTGATGCCTTGCGTGGTGTTGATGTACCTGTATTGATCAAGAATCCCATCAACCCAGATCTTGAGCTTTGGCAGGGCGCTGTTGAGCGTGTGGCAAGGGCTGGCATCAAACAAATCGGATTGATCCATCGTGGATTTTCTTCCTACGGAAATACAGAATTCAGGAACGCGCCCATGTGGCATTTGGCCATTGAGATGAAGCGCCGGATGCCCGGAATGCCCATCATCAATGATCCTTCTCATATCTGCGGACGCAGGGATATTTTGCAGGCAACTTCCCAGAAAGCAATCGACCTCGACTTTGATGGTTTGATGATTGAAAGCCATATTGATCCTGATAATGCCTGGAGTGATGCCAAACAGCAAATCACACCAGAACGTCTTGCAGAAATGTTATCAGCCATCAGCTGGAGAAAAGAAGATGTTCCATCTGAATCTTATCATGCAGCATTGGATAAACTCCGTGAGCAAATCAATCACATTGATGATGAATTGATGCAATTGATTTCACAAAGGATGTCCATCGCAGAAAAAATTGGAGAATACAAGCGAAACAACAATGTTACCATTCTTCAGGCAACCCGTTGGAATGAAGTGCTGGACAAGGCATTGTTGAAAGCGGGCAAGGTTGGTCTGAGTGAAGAATTTATTGCTCGTTACATGGATGCCATTCACATGGAAAGCATCAACAGGCAGAATAAAATCATGAATGACTGATTTTCATGAACAAGAAAAAATTTACATTTTCAAGCGCTTCGGTTGACTTTTATTTTGATGCATTGTTCAGCAGGCTGGATACAGTTGTAGACCGGAAAAAAGCGATCATCATCACCGATGCCAATATTTTTGAAGCCCATCAAACCAAGTTCAGGAACTGGAATGTAATTACATTGAAGCCCGGTGAGGAGTACAAGGTACAACCCACTGCAGATGCAATCATTGAACAGCTGATTGCTTTTCAGGCAGACAGAACGTCCATCCTTGTTGGTGTCGGAGGCGGCGTGGTGACTGATCTTACGGGGTATGTAGCCTCCATTTTCATGCGGGGCATCCAGTTTGGTTTTGTTCCCACTTCATTGCTCGCAATGGTGGATGCATCTATTGGAGGCAAGAATGGGATTGATGTTGGCCAGTATAAAAATATGGTGGGCATCATCCGCCAGCCTTCTTTCATTTACTATGATCAATCCTTTTTGAAAACCCTTCCTGATGCCGAGTGGTCGAATGGATTTGCCGAGATCATCAAGCATGCTTGTATCTTGGACGCCAAGTCTTTTCAATTGTTGGAGTCTTCCAATTTGGATAAAGTCAAGAAGAGTAAAAAGTTGATGCAGGAAATCATCCTCAGCAATGTTAAGCTAAAAGCAGGTGTTGTGAAAAGGGATGAGTTTGAAGCAGGAGAGCGGAAAATGTTGAATTTCGGACATACCCTTGGGCATGCACTGGAAACACAATACGAACTGACCCATGGACAGGCTGTTGCACTCGGAATGGTTTTTGCCGCCTGGCTTTCTGAAGGCCTGCTCGGGTTCAAGGGTGCAGCCCGCATTGAACAGGCATTGATCAATTTTGGATTGCCGACACGGGCCGCATTCGATGTTGAAAAAGTATTCAATGTTCTCAAAATGGACAAAAAAAGAATCAGCAAAACCATGAGCTATATTTTGTTGAAACGAATAGGCAAGGGGGTAATCAATGATATTGATGTCGATGCACTCAAAACGCATCTCGCGGCTTACAACGAAACAAACAAAAAGAAAAAATGATTGCAATTGTTCGTCCATCCAGCATCGCTGGAACTTTGCGTGCACCTCGCTCTAAGAGCGATATGCAAAGGGCTTGTGCTGCAGCTTTGCTTCACCAGGGAATTACCAAAATCGTTGATCCCGGCAAAAGCAATGATGATTTGGCCGCATTGGATGTCATTTCAAAATTAGGTGCTGAAGTTACTGAGCAGGACAATACCGTAGTTGTGAAAAGCAAAGGCGTTCATCCGTTTTTTGACGAAATCAACTGTGGTGAAAGTGGATTGGGCATCAGGATGTTTACTCCCATTGCAGCTTTGAGCGCAAAGGAGTTGACCATCAGTGGCATTGGTTCATTGCTCAGCAGGCCCATGCATTTTTTTGATGCAATTTTTCCACAGCTTGGCATCTCCATCCAATCAAATGAAGGAAAACTGCCGTTGGTTATCAAGGGCCCCATGCATCCCAGTTCAATTGAGGTGGATGGTAGTTTGAGTTCCCAGTTTCTGACGGGTTTGTTGATGGCCTATTCTGCTGCAGGAGCAAAGGACGTTACCATAACAGTGAAGGACCTGAAAAGCAAGCCATACATTGATCTCACACTTGGCGTCTTGGCATCATTTGGTATGAAAGTGCCAGTGGTAAAGGATTACGAAACCTTCAGTTTCAGTGCACTTGAACATGTTCAGCCTGTTGGAGAGATCAGCTATCGTGTTGAGGGAGATTGGAGTGGCGCTGCATTTTTATTTGTAGCCGGTGCCATTGCAGGAGGAATCAGTATTCAAGGAATGAAGGCAGATTCTGTACAGGCAGACATGAAAATTTTGGAAGCCATCAAAGATGCTGGAGCATCACTCAGGTATGAAGATGGGATCTTTCATGTAGGTCCAGCTGATTTGCATGCATTTCAATTTGATGCTACAGAATGCCCAGACTTGTTTCCTCCGTTGGTTGCCCTTGCAGCCTATTGTAAAGGCGATACAGTCATCAAAGGAGCCCTACGCCTGACCCACAAGGAAAGCAACAGGGCACTGACCTTGCAGGATGTTTTTGGTAAAATGGGTGTGCAAATCGAGCTGGATGGAGATCTAATGATTGTTCATGGAAATCGACATCTTAAGGGCGCAAAAGTGCATTCTCACCATGACCACAGGATTGCCATGGCTGCAGCTGTTGCTGCATTGGGTGCGGATGGAGAGGTCCTGATTGAAGAGGCAGAAGCCATCAACAAATCCTATCCTGATTTTTATGAACATTTGAAAGCCCTTGGCACTTCCATTATATTGCAAACGGTTTAAACTGATCCAATGAATCATTTCGGTAAATTATTTTCAGTCAATATTTTCGGAGAATCTCATGGAGAAAGTGTCGGTGTAGTCATTGATGGTTGCCCCGCAGGAATGCCACTTGCTGTGGAGGATTTTATTGTCGATACTGAAAGGCGAAAAGGTGGAACACAAAAAGGCACCACCCCCCGTCAGGAAGAAGACCTCCCCTTGTTCAAAAGTGGTGTCTTCAACGGCAGAACAACAGGCGCACCCCTGACCCTCTTGTTTGAAAACAAGAACACAAGGTCTGGTGATTATGAGAAGCAACGTGCTGTGCCAAGGCCAGGTCATGCTGATTTTGTTGCCCACAAGAAATATGGTGGTTTTGAGGATTTCCGTGGCGGTGGTCATTTCAGTGGGCGTTTGACCCTTTGTCTGGTTGCAGCAGGTGTAGTGGCCAAAAAAATATTGAAGAATATTACTGTTGTAGCAGAAATTACTTCCATTGGTGGTGAACCCGGAATAGAAAAAGGATTGCAAAAGGCCATCGAAAACAAAGATTCAGTAGGCGGAATTGTGGAATGCAGGGTCAATGGTTTACCGCTTGGACTGGGCGAGCCTTTTTTTGATTCTGTCGAATCCCTGATCGCTCATGCAGTATTCGCTATTCCAGCGGTGAGAGGGATTGAATTTGGCACCGGATTCAAGGCTTCGGAAATGTTCGGCATTGATCACAATGATGCCATTGAGAATGCAGATGGGAAAACTTCCAGCAACCATGCGGGAGGGATTGTTGGCGGGATTACCAATGGCAATGAGTTGGTGTTCAGGATTGCCATAAAGCCCACTTCTTCAACCCCTAAAGACCAGTTTACCTATAACTGGGAAACGGACCAGATGGAATCATTTGCTGTGCGAGGAAGACATGATCTTTGCATCGCCTTGCGGGTACCTCCGGTATTGGAAGCAACTGCCGCCATTGTTTTGGTTGACCTCATGTTGCGGGAGCAAATGATAAAAAGGGTATATTCATAAAATAATTCAGTTCAATGGGCCTAATTTATCACATCACCACAAGGGAAGCTTGGACAAAAGCATGCGAGACAGGATCTTATGTTACCCCATCCCTTAAGGAAGAGGGTTTCATTCATTGCAGTGAACTGTCTCAGGTTGAAGACATCAAGTCCAGGTTTTATGCGGGTGTTCAAGACCTTGTGCTGTTGACCATTGATACAGAAAAGCTGACAAGCCAGCTTATTTTTGAATGGTCGCCTTCTATACAAAGTACTTTCCCCCATATTTATGGCCCCATCAATCCTGATGCAGTGGTTGATTTGGCTAGTGTTTGATGATCAATTAATCTTAGAACCCAGTGCCTTGAAAGAAAGGTCAAGTACATCATAGGCCGATGAACCCGGCCAGGAGTAATGCCACCATTCTGTTTCCAGTGGTAGAAAGCCGTATTTTTCCATGGTGGTTCTCAGCAACAACCGGTTCATTATCCTTTTTTCATCAATATTTTTTGCTCCATGGAAAGCAGCTGCTGAGAAATCATCGAAGGGGGTTGGCATTTCCAATTCCTTTCCAGTTTTCAAATCTACCAGGGTAAGGTCAACCGCTGTTCCCCGGTTGTGTCCGCTCCCCTTTGATGGATTGGCCACAAATCGTTCATCATGGATCAATTTCCAAAATCGAACCGTTGTGCGATATGGCCGGTAGGCATCCCATATTTTAATGCCCAGTCCTTTCTCTTTCAAATCCTCCGCCACTTTTGCCAAGGCAAGTGCGGGCTTGCGCCTCAGGTAGGTGGTATGCGTATTTTTGGGGTACAACCGCTGACCCGTAAAATTATTGCTGCTTGCATACCTGAGTTCGTATTGAAGAGCAGGAATAAGGCTTTTCAGTTCAATCATGGCCAGAAGAGAGTCGCGATCAACCATGCTGTAAAATGAAGTTTTACCATTGACGGGTTTAACCCCAAGGACCTGCTTGTCTTGTGCCCATGTCAATGATACAAGCAGTATAAAAAGGGCCGTTACAATGTTTTTTTGAATCACAATGAAATGATTAAATGAAAGATGATACTACTAAGTTAATGAGAACCCATTGTATAATTCTTTATTGCTCAGCTTGTTGAGATAATTCTAATGGTCAATGTGATGATTCAGGATTAAGATGTGTATAGCACTGATTTTCAATTATATGTATTAAAGTAATTTTTGGGTGGAGCGATTGGTTACCTTTGCAATTGAATGCTGCTGAATATAATGTCGATATTTTTCAATAAATCCATTGCTCCATATTTCATGATCATCATGATCATGATGGGACCAATTGTATCAGCAGCCCAGGGAAAAGTCAACTACAGGAAGATTGCTCAGTCAGACAGTGCGGTGGGCTATGCCAGTTTTTATTCCAATAAGTTCATCGGCAGGAAAACCGCGAGTGGAGAGGTTTTTCGGCAGGATAAATTGACCTGCGCGCACAATACTTTGCCCATGGGAACCCTCCTAAAGGTGACAAACCTCAAAAATGACAAAACAGTAACTGTACGGGTCAACGATCGGCTTCATCATCGAAATCCCAGGCTTGTAGATTTATCGAATGCCGCTGCTAAAACATTGGATTTTAAGGATGGTGGAGTCATTAAAGTAAGGGTAGAGGTGCTAAAATGAGGTTAATTCAGATTAATTAGCCCAAAACCCAATAATTATTTTAAGTTTCAACTCTCACCGACTATTTTTGTTGTACTCAAAACACAACTGTTTATGAAAAGAATATTATTATTTGTTTTTGCCATGGCATTTTTCCATGCAGGTTTCTCTCAATCAAAGCCAGCGAACAAAAAAGGCAGGCAATTGGGGATCCAGTTTACGGGACATGATTTCGAGACCCCGGTTGATCTAAAATCAAAAGGAATGTCTTTTGTTTTGACGGATAAACAATGGAGCAGTTTTGACAGAAAAAGGGTTGGTATGGCCATTACCTACACTGAGGGGTTGAACGAAAAGTTTGATTTCAATGCACGGTTGGGAATGTCTGATGTGAGCTATACACTTTCCAATAAGCCTTATGCATCAAGTACAGGCTCCAAATCTTATTTCGAATTGGACGCCAACTTATTCATGAAGTTATTGACCGATGACCATGTCGTATCACCTTTCCTTTCACTTGGAGTTGGTGGATCAGTATGGAAAGGATATTATGCTGCTTATATCCCCGCAGGTGTTGGACTACAATTTAATGTTTTTGATGAAACATTTTTGATTGTTCAAAGCCAATACAGAATGCCTGTAACAGGAAATGCAGCCAACAATTTGTTTTTCAGCGTTGGTGTGTCTGCCGTCCTTGATAAATAAAAGCCTACAAAAAATACAAAGACTGAAAGGCCTGGATGTTTCCAGGCCTTTTTTTATTGCTTTTTGCCAAATACCCTTTTCAACAATCCTCCACGCTTTCGTTCAACACTGTCTTTGGTAGGCTGGACATTTTCTTTAACCGGTGCAGGAGTTGGTTTGGGTGCCTCCTTTGGGCTAGAGGGGTCTTCAAATTTCTGTGATTCAGTGACAACTTTCTCCTTGCCACTGCTGATGGGAATTTCAATATATTCTCCAGACTTGCTGCCATCTTCACCTTCTACAGGTAGCAACTCCTGCCCATCTACGGCTTGGTTATAGTCAAATATAATCTCGTTTTGCATGCTTGCTGGAGGGATGAATGCTGCCCCCGGGTCTATATTCAGGCTTTTGTCATTGAAGACCTGCTGATAATAATAGGCCCATGCTGGCATGGCCATCTGTGAACCTCCTGAAGTGTAAAGCATTCTAAGGAAAGGGTCGTCACATCCAACCCATACTCCAGATAAAAGTTGTGGGCTAAACCCAATGAACCAACCATCAGCATTGTCGTTGGTGGTTCCTGTTTTACCTGCAACTTGTCCACTGATGCCATATGCTCCCCTCAAAGCCCTTCCGGTACCAAAATCCACTACGCCCTGAAGCATCTTGGTCATGATATAGGCTTCACTCTCGCTGATCACTTCCCTTGATTCTGACCTGAAAGAGGCCAGCACATTGCCATTCCTGTCTTCAATACGGCTTATAAAATAGGGTTTAACATTGAATCCCCTTCCAGGAAACATGCTATAGGCTTGTACCATTTCAAACAAGGATAGATCCGCAGAACCGAGTGCAATGGATGGATAGGGGGGGATCTTGCTTTCAATTCCACACTGTTTGGCAAATTCAACAGTACGCTGAACGCCCAGTTGATTGATCAGGTGGACCGCGCCAGGGTTTTTTGAAAAAGCAAGGCAGACAGCCATAGGGCCACCCTCTCCTTCAATCATTTTTCCACCCATGTTGATGGGGCCACCAGGGAAAATGGATTCAGGTTTGTATCCATTCATTACACCCAATGTATAAAGGATGGGCTTGAATGTTGATCCCACTTGCCTTTTTGTTTTGATGTTTACGTGGTCAAACTTGAACCTTCTGAAATTGCTTCCTCCAACCCAGGCTTTGACTTCGCCTGTTTGTGGGTCCATGGACAACAGACCAATCTGCATGATTTGCTTGTGGTAGCGGATGGAATCAATTGGAGACATCATTGTATCTGTCTCTCTTTTTTCATTCCATGAGAAGATCTTCATCCTCACAGGTTCCATGAAGCTTTTTTTGATTTCTTCCTCATCCAGCCCATCATCCTTGAGGTTCCTCCACCGGTCAGATTGCTTCATGGCATTTGTCATCACGGCTTTACCCTCAGGGGTTTTCCAGGTCGATCCATCCTTGATATTGTATTGGCTGCTGAAGACCTTTTGCAAGTTCTGCATATGCCTGTAAACTGCTATTTCTGCATACTCCTGCATCCTTGGATTGATGGTTGTGAATATTTTCAATCCATCCTTGTAGATATCGTAGGGTTCTCCTGTTGCAGGGTTTTCATTTTCCTTGCACCAGTTCTTCAATTCTTCTCTCAGTATTTCCCGGAAATAGGGGGCTATACCCGAATTTTCGTCCAGTTTCTGGTACTTCAATTGAATGGGGGCAATTTTCATCGCCCTTGCTTCTTCTTTGGTCAATACTTCGTTTCTCACCATTTGGTCAATAACAGTATTGCGCCTGGCCATGGCAGCCTTTGGATTACGCCTTGGATTGTATCTTGTGCTGCCCTTGAGCAATCCAACCAATACGGCGGCCTCTTCAACTGCAAGTTGTCCGGGCTCCTTCTGGAAATACGTTTTTGCGGCATTCCTGATGCCATAGGTCTCATCCCCGTAATTCACCATGTTCAGGTATAGGGTGATGATTTCCTCTTTGGTAAGGTTGCTTTCAAGGCGAATGGCTACTATCCATTCCTTGAGCTTCTCTATGATCCTGGTAACACTTTTACTGCTCTGTTGGCCCAACAAGGCTTTGGCAGTTTGCTGGGTAATTGTACTTGCGCCACCCTCACTGCCAAGAAAGACAATTGCACGCAGCAGACTTTTGATGTCGATTCCAGAATGCTCATAGAATCGCTCATCTTCTGTAGAAACAAGGGCCCTGATTACATTGGGTGAGATGTCTTGGTATTTGACATTGATCCTGTCCTTCAGGTAAAACTTTCCCATCATCGTTCCGTCATCCGCATAAATTTCGGAGGATGACATCATAGAAGGATTTTCAAGTTCTTCGATAGACGGCAGTTTTCCAAACAGCCCAACATAAATCAAAAGAATCAACAAGAATACCGCACTCCAGGCATAGAGGAAAAATTTCCAAAAAAGCCTGACGGGCTTGGATGTCTCACTGCTCTTTTTCAGATGATCCTTCATGGGGTAAAGCTAAATAAAAGCCCTGTCTTTAAGGAAAACGAAACCTTAAAATTTTCCAGGAATCTGTGCCCTGATGAACTGGAGATAGGGCCCGGTAACTTTTTCCTCCAGCACCTTTTTCAGGTTGTTGGGAGAGATGATAACAAAGGTATATTTTTCAACGGGCAACCATGGGAACACCTCTTTCGAGGCAATCGGGGCTGTTTTATCTACATAGCTCAGTGCCTCTGCTGCATTGGCAAATACGCTGATAAGAATGTATGGAGATTCCCCGATTTTATCATTGCGCAAGGTTAATTGACTCCCTGCATACCGTTCTGCATTGTACCTGGTCAACGCCCTCTTGGCTTCATTGATGTAAACAACATCAACATCCTTGAGCAAAAGTAAAACCCCATATTGCTCGGTTGGATTGTACACATAACCATCTGCTTTTTTCTCTATTACAGGTGCTTTAAAAGCGGTGGTATCTGTTTTTGTTTTAGCTGCCACTGGGGCTTGTACCACCTGTCTTTGCGAAGGTTCCGTCTTTACCTTGGTTTCTTTTGCCTTTGGAAGAGGGCTGTCGTCAGCCCATTTGATGCTGTCTTCTGTTTGTCTTGATACCGAAATGGAGCGGAGCTCGTTTTCAATGATTTCTCTTCTGTTCAGGGCATCCGCCAGTTGTCCTGCTTTCATGGCAACAGGAGAGTTTGGGTAAAGGGAAGGAATCTTGTTCAATGCATCAATGGCGAGGCTGTCTTGTTTGTTTTTGATGTAATAGACAGCTTCGATGTACAGCAATTGTGGCGACCAATTGTTTTCCCCATGAAGCGAATCTGCTTTTCTTTTTTCTGCACGCGCCAATTCAAATTTTCCTGAAAGAAAAAGATCGTACACTTTGTCATAAAGTTGTGTAACTTCTTTGGACTTTTCATTTTTTGCCTTGCTGATGCTCAATGGGTCACGCAACATCTTGTTCATGTCACTGGCTGGAAATTTTTCTGCCAATTGGGATTGATAAAACAGGGCCTTGGAGTTGCTTCCGGTTTGACGGTAACAATAGGCGAGATCAAACAACAGTTTTTCTAAAGTGGGAATATTGCTTTTTTGGTTGATCAATTTTTCATTCCAGGCGATGGATTCCTTGCAGTCTTCCAGCTTATCCTTGTAAATGCTCCCTAATTTTTGATAGGCTTCAAATTTCTTTTCGTTGGATGCTAAAAGTTTCTCTGGTGTCAAGGGAAGTTTTTCTCTTAATGTCTCGATGGAAAGATCAGCGGCTGCAATCGTATCAGTTTCTTTTGTGTCAGCTCCAGTTTGTTTGGGAAGGTTTGACCGCATGGCCGCATTAAGGGCTGCCGCTCTTCTCCAATTGTCTCCATTGGCCCTGTTTCCCCATTTGTTTTTGAAAGAGATGCTGCCCTGCGCTTTGAGTGAGGGGTTGTTGAAATACCATTCCCCTTTTTTTTGTTCTGTGGGGAAAAGGCTTGCCGTATTGTCATCCAGCAAGTTATTTTTGGGAGCTGTACTGCCTGTTTGTTTCTCATTGTCGTCAGCCAAACCCTGTTCCTTTCTTAATTTTTTTAAAATAGTTTTCAGTTCAGCCTCTCTTTCTTTCTCTGGAAGGGAAGCAAGGGCCTGCAGGCTGTCTTCTGTATTCACGATCTTTAGCTCATCGAACAGTGCATTCGCAATATTTTTTTTCCTGGTGATTTCTTCAGGATCTTTCTGATTGCCAATGTTGATGCTGTCGTAATACTTTTTGGCCAGTTCATATTGCTTTGTGCTGAATGCCAGCGATGCAATACTCAAATTTGTTGTGTTTCTAAGATCAGTGTCCGTTGTGTTGAATTCATTGCTTTTGAGCAGGAATCCAATTGCATTGGGTATATTTTTTCTTTTCATTTCCATCTCTGCCGCAGCGGCATAAATGATGGAACGGTAGTTTGCGTATTTTTCCCTGTTGGCCATGTTGACCAAAGCCTTTACATTTTGGTCAATTCTTTTTTCCTGATCTGTTTCATTCAACGTCAATCCGATTTGATAAATGCGTGCATAGGCTTCCATGACAGGATCTGTGGTGAGGGCTACAGCTTTCTCGAAAAAATCATCGGCTTTTTTATATTGATTGGATCTTGCATACAACTGGGCAATCAGAAAAAGTCTTCTTGATTCTTCTGCATGGTCCTCACAGGCCCCTAAAGATTTTTCCAGGTAAATCGCTGCAGAATCAGGTTGTTGTTTCCTGTAGAACAGGTAAGCTTTTAACTCAGCTAACTTGTCGGTTAATCTTTTGGGAAATAGGTTGTCGTGATAAAGGGTTTCAATCATGCCACTTGCATCATCTTCATTCCCCATTTCCAGCTGTGTTCTGATGATCCAAAGCAGCGCATCATTCCTGACTAACCTGTGGGTTGAAAATTTATTTTCTTTTGAGGCGATATTGAAAATATTCCCGATTGCATTGACGTTGGAACCGATTGACTTTTCAAATCCTATTTCATCTTTGCTGCGGGGTTGGAAATTGTAGTTGATGTATTGGAATACTTCGTAAGCAGAGTCAAACTTCTTTTGGTAGAAATAGGATTGGCCCATCAGCAAATAAAGGTCATCTACCCAATCATTCCTGAGGTCATGCAGCAAGATGCCATTGTTGACCTTGATCACAACAGAGTCCAGTTCTTGTTGTTGTTGTGCCGTTTGGTCTAGGCTGTAATTGAAAAATGGAATCAGCGTGGTGAAGGTATCTTTGTTGGCTTGTTTGGCTGCGGCAATGACCTTCGTTAGCTTTAGGTTGGCATTGAAATGGAAATTGTAGTGAGAGACAATGTTTTCTTTTAGTCTCTTTACTGGATTGATTTTTTTGTCAGGGGTAAGCTCAGATGCCAGCTTTCTATTTTCATAGGCCTTGGGCTTTACAAGGTCGTAGGTGATGTTTACTTGTGCGAGAACCCCCATTGCCATCAACAGGCCCACCAAAACCAGGAATGGCCTCGCAAGCTGAAAAACGGTATGGTGTCGGGCGTGCTTCAAGGGATGTAAAAATACGCTTAATCCTGCATTTTAAAAGGCCCTGTTTTGCCAATTAACAGTAACTTTATGGCCTGATTTCATCAATTTTTCCCAATGGCAGACCAGACCACAAACCAGAGCAGGTTCAAAAGATTGACCAACAGGTATAGGCTTGTGGTGATGAATGACCATACCTATGAGGAGGTTGTTACGTTTAAATTAACCAGGCTGAGTGTATACATCGCCTCGTGCTTTGTTTTTGTGATGTTGGTTGCCCTTACAACTGCATTGATCAGTTTTACTCCTTTGAAATATTATGTACCCGGTTATGGCAGCCAATCAGAAAGAAGAGAGCTGACAAAACTCAAGTTGCGTGCAGATTCATTGGAAAAGCAGATGCTTTACAGAGAAGCCTATTGGGAAAATGTAAGGAATGTGCTTTCGGGAAAGGCTGAGTTAATTTTGGACACCGCCGTTATTGCCATTCCCGAATTGGAGGAGATAAAAGATTGATATGGATCCTGTTCCCCCCACAAAGAAATCAACCGACGGATCCTGGATGAAATACATGGGTCTTGGTGCCCAGTTTTTTGGATCCATCATCATCGCACTGGGAATAGGGTGGAAACTGGACCCGTTGGTAGGCTTTGCCTCTCCTGTATTGATCTGGATCCTCCCGCTCTTGGCGGTGGTTTTTAACCTGGTGAAGATCATAGTCGAAACAAATAAAAAGGATACATGAACTTGAGAAAAGCCCTCAGACCGATTTTGATTTTTTTTGCAGCCGTGAATATTCTGGCTGCTTCTCTCTATTCAACCCTAAAAAACATGGGCCTTGATACGGACGTTTTTTTGGTTGGTAATCTTTTCATTTGCATGCTTACACTTGTATCATTTTGGATGATGCACAATGGGCTTCAATCAAAGTCTACTGCAGGATTCATGTCATCAGTCTATGGTTCATTCATCATCAAATTGGTACTGGCTGCCTTGGTTGTGGTAGCCTACGCACAATGGAAGGGCAATGCCATGAATACCCCAGCCCTCCTTTCCAGCATGTTCACCTATCTGGTGTATACTTATTTGGAGGTGAAAGGACTTCTTGCCTTGGTCAAAAAAGATTGATCATGTCAAAAAATGAAGCACCATTGGTTTCATTGGCCAGTTTTCTTCCACCCGGCTCATTTCCCCTGGTGGAACCTTTCTTGTTGCATTACAAGGTACACCTGACGATTACACGGTCCCGGCAATCTGTATTGGGCGATTATCGGAATGCCCATGCTGATAAGGCACACAGGATCACTGTCAATGGAAACCTCAATCCTTATGCGTTTTTAATAACCCTCCTGCATGAGTTGGCCCACCTCATCACTTTTATGCGCTTTGGACACAAAGTGGCATCACATGGCCAAGAGTGGAAGGGTCAATTTGCTGATTTGCTGAAACAGTTTTTACAGTCCAGGCTTTTCCCTGAGGATATCTCCAATCAATTGTCCATCTCATTAAGGAATCCTGCAGCCAGCTCCTGTGCCGATGATGCACTGATGCGGATTTTGAGAAAGTATGATCCGGTAAAAGAAGGACACTGTCTGGTTGAAGAACTGCCTGTTGGCTCACTTTTTATGATTAAGAACAACAGGATATTCAGGAGAGAGGAGAAGGTCAGAAAACGCATCAAGGCTGTGGAACTGTCAACAGGGAAAGTTTATTTGTTCAGTCCTGTCTATGAAGTGAAGCTGCATGCCTGATCAGAGTGATTTCAGCATCCAAACAGAACATCCAAAATGTCCAGTGTCTCCCAAGGGCTTGTCAAGATAGTTGAACCCAAATTTCTCATACACCGATATCGCTTTTTTAAGCTCCGGAAGGGTTTCAATGTACATGGAAACAAATCCCATTTCTTTTGCTTTGCTCATGCATTTGTTCATCAGGGTTGCGCCTATACCCGTTCCCCTGGCCTCAGGAAGGAGATACATTTTTACGAGTTCACAGGTACCCACAGGTAAACCCGGACTGGGGAAGATTCCACCGCCACCCACTACATGGCCATCTTGTTCAGCAATAAAATAAGCGGCCCCATTTTTTTGAAAAAGTTCAAAAAGATGGTCTGTCGTTTTATCGTAATAAACAGTTCCTGGTTTGTTGGCTCCGAATTCAGTAAGACAAGACCTGATGATGGTGGCAATCAATGGATTGTCTTCTATTCTTATTGGCCGAATGCTAACTGAATTGGACATACTGCAAAGATAGTTATATTGAGTCTCAGCAAAATATCATCCTTTCGATTGACGGTTGATCAACTTGTCCATTACATCAAGGTGTGGCAGTGTGATGATGGAGAGAAAAATGAAAACGGCAGGGAGTGGATCCATTTTTATTCCAGTGCCCTTCCAGATGAAGGCCATGAAAATAAATCCGAATGCGGCGAGAAAGGTCATGGGGAGCGCATTCTTCCACATGGTCAATGGCTTGGCGGCCATCTCTTCTTTTGCCTCATGCAAAAACTTGAAAATGATTTCAAAGGATTTGATGGCATGCCATCCCCCAAAATATAAAGCAAAAGCAGGGAGCAAGGGAAGTTGTGAGCAGAGTATGAGAATTGAAACGAGGTTAATGATGTACAGGTATGAAAGGCGAATCTTATTTTTTCTATTGGCAATGGTTGCCATAGTGAAGAACAGGCTTATCACCCCGCTGAAATAATGGGTGCTGTAAGTTTTTAGATGCACCATGGTTGTTTGTGCAATTTCAGACCCTTTTGTAATGCGTAAAACAACCGAAGCAGTTTCCTCAAAATGGGATAAAAGGATGAGCATGAGCACAAGACTTCCCCAGAGCAAACGGCTCAGGTTCCAGGACCTTGTATCATCTGCATTCGAAAGATCGGTTTCTCCAAAATGCCAGGCTGAAATGAGCAGAAAAATGATGAGGCTGATGCCAGGAAAAAATATCCATGCAGCTGAATACAGCAGAATGGCAAGGACATATCTTCCAAGAAATTGTTGAATGCTGAAACTTTGTCCGCTACTGGTGGCACTTGCCTTTGCAATGATATGGTCCAAAGCGCCATGCGGAATCCCCGTAGCCCCAATTATGATCGCGAAATAAAAGAGCTGAAATTTAACGGGGATTGAACCGACATACCATTGCCATCCAAACATCATCATTCCGATGAGCGCATTGATCCATGTGATTTTACTAAAACTGTTCAAAGACAACCAGCGTTTCATCCAGGAGGGGTTTAAAAAAGAGAAGGCCTATGT